>CAYXCW010000017.1:0-89508 GCA_964463555.1 uncultured bacterium | reverse complement strand
TAGTTGATAGTTGATAGTTGATAGTTGATAGTTGATAGTTGATAGTTGATAGTTAACCAACCGTCCTAAAATAAATTTGCCAGGACTTATGCAACTGGCATATTTTTTTGTAGGGTGCGTGACGCTGCGAGAATATTTAAACGTAGCAATGAGACTTGTAGCGTCACGCACCAACCACCGATTGTGACACGCAGCTTTAGTCCTGCTTGCTCTAAGTTTACTTTCCACCGTCCACGGAAAGGTAATTGATCGTAGGGAGAGGCAACTGTTAAGTGTTAACTGTCAACTGTTAAATGACCGCTTTTTCGGCTATTCTTAGTTTGGCAGAACGCGAGCGGGGATTGTTTGCGAGTTCGTCATCTTGGGGTATAATTGGCTTTTTGGTTATTACTCGCAGTATGGGCGAATTTCTTAAGCTGTGTTTGACGATTCTGTCTTCTAAACTATGAAAGCTGATAATACCAATTTTGCCGCCAATTTTTAGCCAGTTTGGCGCTAGTTCTAAGAATGTTTCTAAAGATGCGAGTTCTTGATTAACTACGATTCGCAATGCTTGAAATACGCGGGTAGCTGGGTGTATTCTACCGTAGCGGTATTGGCGGGGGACGTTTTGCGCGATCGCTTCCGCTAATTCGGTTGTAGTCTGAAACGGACGCCGTTCGACAATTGCTTTGGCAATCCGCCTCGATAGCCTTTCTTCTCCGTATTTATAGAAGATATCTGCTAACTCTTTTTCTTCCCAATGGTTTATTATTTCACTGGCTGTGAGGGATTGTCGCCGATCCATCCGCATATCTAAAGCTGCTTCTTGTCTAAAGCTAAAGCCTCTTTCTGCTGTATCGAATTGGAACGAACTAACGCCAAGGTCGGCTATTATACCATCAAATTGAAGATTGTTTGGTTTATATTCAGAAAAATTAACATGATGGAATTGGATGCGCGAGCCAAACTCGGATAAATTAATTTTGGCAGCGGCTAGAGCATCTTCATCGCGGTCAATTGCCGTTACTTTAGTATCGGGTGCAGCTTCAAGAATTAAGCGACTGTGTCCGCCACCGCCTACCGTTGCATCTAGGTAATGTCCACCTGGAATAATTTCCAATCCGGCAATTAACTCCCGACTCAGGACGGAAACGTGGACAAATGTGGGTTCTTCTGTCTCTATTGAGGGTTGAGAGTTAGTTTTCATGTTTCATCCTGGATATATAGCGGATTGCGATCGCCAAATTTTAGATCAAAAACAATGATAGATAATCTTCTAACCGGCAAGCAGAAAGTTTTTGATGATATTACTTTGGTGGTACTGAAGCAAAAACAGATAGAAGGCTCAAGAATAACCAATCTTTAGCTAAAGAATTTGCTATAGCTACTCTCGTCAGCGATCGCTCAGCTGTGCAGGCATAAACCAATATAATTTAAAGAGCGAAACAAAAGTTAAAATTGCTGTTCTATGGCAAGAATTGAAACCAGAACCGAACCCATGATTCTCAACATGGGGCCGCACCATCCCTCGATGCACGGGGTGTTGCGGTTAATCGTCACCCTGGATGGGGAAGATGTGATCGATTGCGAGCCGGTGATTGGCTATCTGCATCGCGGCATGGAAAAAATTGCCGAGAACCGCACCAATATTATGTATGTCCCCTACGTCAGCCGCTGGGACTACGCGGCGGGGATGTTTAACGAAGCTATTACCGTCAACGCGCCGGAAAAACTAGCAGATATTCCCGTCCCCAAACGCGCCAGCTATATCCGCGTCATCATGCTGGAATTGAACCGCATCGCGAATCACTTGCTGTGGTTGGGGCCATTTTTGGCGGATGTGGGCGCGCAAACTCCCTTTTTCTACATTTTCCGCGAGCGGGAACTGATTTACGACTTGTGGGAAGCGGCGACGGGTTATCGCCTCGTCAATAACAACTACTTCCGCATCGGCGGCGTTGCAGCCGATTTGCCTTATGGTTGGGTGGACAAGTGCGAAGACTTCTGCGACTACTTCGATCCCAAAGTAGACGAATACGAGCGCTTGATTACCGATAACCCGATTTTCCGCCGTCGGGTTGAAGGTATCGGCACTATTACGCGCGAAGAAGCGATCAACTGGGCGCTTTCCGGACCAATGCTGCGCGCGTCTGGCGTTAAGTGGGACTTGCGGAAAGTTGACCACTACGAATGCTACGACGATTTTGATTGGGAAGTACAGTGGGAAACTGCGGGAGATTGTTTCGCCCGCTACCTAGTACGGATTCGCGAAATGCGCGAGTCGGTGAAAATTCTCCGCCAAGCTTTGAAAGGACTTCCCGGCGGCCCTTATGAGAACCTGGAAGCTAAGCGGATGCAAGAAGGGCCAAAATCTGAATGGACTGGTTTTGATTACCAGTTCATTAGCAAGAAAGTTGCCCCAACTTTTAAGATTCCCAAAGGCGAACACTATGTCCGCATGGAAAGCGGCAAAGGTGAGTTGGGAATTTATATTATTGGGGATGATAATGTCTTCCCTTGGCGTTGGAAAATTCGGGCAGCAGATTTCAATAACCTGCAAATCTTCCCTCACTTACTCAAGGGTGTAAAGGTTGCCGATATTGTGGCAATTTTGGGCAGTATTGACATCATCATGGGGTCGGTAGATCGGTAGTTGATAGTTGATAGTTGATAGTTGATAGTTGATAGTTAACAGTTGACTGTTGACAGGTAAGTTTAAATAGGAGCAGTTGCGTTAAGATGCGGCTGCTCTATTTTTTATGGACAGATGAGGACTAAAGTCCTGAATACGAACTTGTGTACAAGCCGCACGGGAACGAATTAAATAGGTAAAATGTTAGATTAATCAGACGCGATCGCAATAGAGCAAGAGAGCAAGTGTCCTATGGTAGTCCAGCAATCCGATTTTAATGACAGCAATCGTGCTTTGTGCGATGCGATCGCTCTCTATATTGCCGAACATCCAAACCAAAAAATTACCTTTGCCGAATACATGGATTTGGTATTATACCATCCCCAACACGGCTATTATGCTACCAACGCCGCCCACATCGGGCCGCAAGGTGACTTTTTCACCTCTCCCCACCTTGGTGCTGATTTTGGCGAGTTGCTAGCAGAGCAATTTGTCAATATGTGGGAAATTATGGGCAAACCTTCGCCTTTTACCCTGGTGGAAATGGGCGCGGGACAGGGACTTTTAGCGGCTGATATTCTGCAATATCTGCAACGGCAACAACCAGATTTTTTCAAAGTTTTAAAATATATCATAGTTGAAAAATCTGTTGCCCTCAGACGAGAACAGCAGCAGCGGTTACAAGAGTTTCCTATAAGTTGGTTTGGGTTAGAAGAATTACTAAATAATGAAATTATCGGTTGTTTCTTTTCTAATGAATTGGTAGATGCTTTTCCGGTTCATCTGTTTGTAATTGAAAAAAATAAACTGCAAGAAATTTATGTTTCTCAGTCCTTGATCGGAATCGATCCCCTAGTTATACCGCCACCCTCTTACACCCTAGATATGGTATCGCCCGATCGAGCTATTCCTTTAAATTTAACTCAATCTTCTGAGAAAATCGGGTTTGTAGAGGTAACGGGCGAACCTTCAACCCCCAAACTTGCCGAGTATTTTAAATTGGTTGGGATTGAATTAGCATCGAGTGCTTATCCGGATGGATATCGCAGCGAGGTAAATCTGGGAGCATTAGACTGGCTGAGTATGGTATCAAATAAACTCAAGCGGGGATATTTGCTCACAATTGATTATGGCTATACTGCCGATAAATATTACGCTCCAGGGCGAAATCAAGGGACATTGCAGTGTTACTATCGACACCGCCATCACAATAATCCTTACGTGAATATCGGTAGGCAAGATATTACCGCTCACGTGGATTTTACCGCGTTGCAACGCTGGGGTGAATTGTGCGGGTTGGAGAAGGTTGGTTTTGTGAAGCAGGAATTTTTTTTGATGGCGTTGGGATTGGGCGATCGCATGGCTTCCCTTTCTTCCATCAATGCGACAAATCCTCAAGCAATCCATCAAGTTTTACAACGTCGCGAGGCGTTACATCAATTGATGAACCCGATGGGATTGGGCGGTTTTGGAGTATTAATTCAAAGTAAGGGTTTAACCGCAGATCAGAAGGCGCGTCCTTTGAAAGGTTTGAGTATGCCAATTAACAGTTGACAGTTGACAGTTGACAGTTGACAGTTGACAGTTATCTCTTCGCATCACCCTTTTAAATATCTACTAAATCTTCTAGCGTGAAATTCAGCAAGTCACACAATGCTTTCATCTGCGCTGGGTAGAGTTTGGGTACGTGCCTATCTGTTTCCCAGTTGATAACGGTAGACTCGACCACATTACAGGCTAAAGCAACTTGTCTGCGCGTCAATCCTAAACTTTCGCGTCTTTCTCTAATCTTTTGTCCCAGCGTCATTATCTGTCCCGTGGCTCTCCTCAGTTGACTATATTCAGTTGACTATATGTAGTTAATGCTTTAGTGTAGATATACACGCCAATAGTTAGAAGCCAGCCCCCGCCCTAGACAAGCATTGGACTGGCTCTAGCTCCAATTGTCGTGCAGACAAATTCGACACTAAACGGAGACAAATTTAATTATGCCTTACCGGGACTACCTCAACAGGTGGCTGATCGTTCGTTTGCTTCCGAATATGCAGCGGATTACTGTAGCGCAATTCTACAATCGCTCTGATGCAGAGGGGTATATGCAGATAATTCGACAGTTAATCCCCAATGCTCAATTCACGATTACCTTTAATGCGGATGCGGTGCTGGGGTGTTCGACTACTCAGAGGGTGAAATCCAAGATGTAGTTTAACAAGTTGGGGTTGAGCGATCGCATCTTACTGAGATGGGTGCGATCGCGCTTCCACAGATGGACAATTATGCTGTGTAGACTTTTTCTAAAATCCATTGTTGAATCAAATCAACGTAATTTATTCCTCTCAATCTAGCAACTTCTTTTACAGCTTCTATTTGTTGAGGTTGCAAGCGAATTTGGATCGCGGTTTCCCGCTCAAAAACTGGCTCTGTGACTTCTTGTAGCTGATCTTCAAACTCAGTCAGGTCGTGAGTATCCCAGAAATGAGCCAATTCTTGTATAGAATCTGTTTGGGGAATTTTTTGCACATTCATCGGTTTCTCCATTGCTTGTATCGCTGTTTTTCCTTCTCAGTCATAGATCGTGCTGTAACTGGGTATCCTCTGCCATCAGGAAACTGGATTACAACACAGAATAAATATCGTCCAGCCGCAGTTTGACCAAGTACATAGTAGACGGGATTTTCACCTTCAGACTTAGCGCGTAGAACTAAAGCAACTCCAAAACAAGCATCTTCAACTTCTTCTGGTGTTACGCTGTGTCTGCAATGTGGTCGATGCGATCCTCACTCCAAATTAACTCATAAATTTTCATGTCTTGATTTTAAACGACTTCAACCTGAAGATGCACGGCTAGTATAGCGCGATCGCATCGCAGGCGAAAACGGGTGCGATCGCGCTATCCAAAAATATTGCTAAACTGTCATAATAATGACAGAAAAAATGCGAGGAACGCAGATGAACGTGCGTGATGAAACCATAGCTAAGATTCGCCAACTGCCAGATTCTCTTGTGCAGGAAGTAAGTGACCTTGTAGATTTCTTACTGATGAAACACAACAGCCAACGCTGGCAATTATGGACGCAGTTTGCTGAGTCGCTGGAAATTGCCGAATCGGATTTTGCTGACTATTTGACTAATTTGGAAGATTATGAAGATCGTTTAGCGCGGGGAGAAATCCAGTGGTAACAGTAACGCGCGGGGATGTAGTTTTATGCGATCTTAATCCGGTTATCGGTACAGAGCAAGCCGGAATTAGACCTGTAGTTGTTCTACAAATCGATCGTGCTAATGCTGTCAGTCCTCATACAATTATTGCTCCATTTACATCCAAGATCCGACGCGCTTTGTTGCCTTCTCATGTGTTTGTTCCAGCGGGTGTTGGAGGTTTAAGTCAAGATTCAGTTGTACTTTGCGAACAAATTAGAGTTATAGATAAATCCAGAATTATCAGGGTTTTGGGTCATCTGGATGATATCTATATGGAAGAGTTAGCAAAAGCTTTGTCTACAATTCTTGGTTTGCCAATATATGAAGAGAATTCTCAGGAATAATCGTTATAGTGCGATATACCTCCGGCACGCTACGCGATTACCTCTCCAATAACTCTTGTGGGGTGGGCATTCTGCCCGCCTTTGAGAGTAGTTATGGCAGAAGTCTATTGTTTATTATATCGCTGTTTTTACCGCTCAGTTATCCTCAAATTCCACCAAAGTTAATACATACTCGCTTTGATTGACACAATAATTAGTTGCTACATCAAAAACTAACCCCGCTTTCTCAGCGCAAACGTCTATCAAAGTCGGTAACTTTTCTTCTTTATTAAAGCTAATAATTTGATAAATCCGTTCTCCCGCTTTAACTTCTTTCCCCAATTCAACTCTAGATTGCACCATCCCGCCTGCGGGCGCATAGTATTTTTTGATATTGGTTTTGAAGATAAAGTTGATTTCATGCGATGCGGTTTCAGGCAGAGGAAATCCAGCAATAGATAGTATGCCTTTTTGTGCCAAATAATTTTTAATTCCCAGCACACCTTTTTTCACCGATTCAGGATTCATTTCCATACCCGAACCAAGTTCAAATGTCCAGGATTCTATATCAAACTTAATCGATTTTCCTAAGTCTGCCAAACTATCTTCTAATGCTAACCAAGGTTTCAAAAACGCTTCATCAAAAGCATCGCCATCGTATTCGTTGAGTAAAATTTCATAATCGAGCAAGAAAGCTTTGGCGCTTTCTTCTCTGCCGCGAAAACCGTAAATATAATCGATTGATTGATTGCTAGAACTGTGAATGTCAATTACGTAATCTGCATCTAAACACAAAGATTGCAGGTGATATCGATAATACTCGCTCAAAGATACTCCCTTGGGTGATTTGATTTTTTCCTCTTGCTTTTTAAAGCCAGCGATAATTTTTTCTAAATAGTTTTTTCTAATCGTTTCTGTATCCAAATTTAGCTGAGATATGGCAAATTCTTCTAAATCTTCGCAGTCTTTTTCATAATCCCAAAAAATGCGGTTCCAGTCTTTACCATCGTAAATGTTAAATCTTCCTGTAGAAAAATAATGAGTGCGCTGATTGGTGCTAAAAGGATTGCAAACAGGAACTAGCCAAATTTCACCGTTGATATCATTATGGTTGGCATTTGTCAAGAACTCGATTAACTGGTGAATGACGGCATTGCCGACGATTTCAGCGCCGTGTAAGTTGGCTTGTAAATAAGCTTTTTTACCGGGTTTAGCACCGATGAATTTATAGACTTGGAGGGAGATGCGATCGCCTGATGCAAGTTGGATGAGTGGAATGGTAGAAATACTTGGAACCATAGATAGATGTATAGCTGTTACAGCAACAGATAGATTACCGCACTAGGCCACCTATGTGCCAATAAAATTATTAAAATTATGGGTTTTGAACCATTTGCTGCTTGACTGATGGATGGCGCATTTCACGCGATTCAGATAAAAGAATATGGGAGAACATAAACGCATTGGTATTTTAACCAGCGGCGGCGACTGTGCTGGCTTAAATGCTGCTATTAGAGCGGTAGTACACCGCGCTGTGGGAACCTATGGTTGGGAAGTGTTGGGAATTCGCCAAGCTACCCAAGGATTGATGCACCATCCACCAAAAGTGATGCCGCTGAGTATCGATAAAATAGATTCGCTGCTAACCGCCGGGGGGACGGTATTGGGAACAACCAATGAAGGCAACCCTTTTGCCTTCCCGATGCCGGATGGAACGGTAAGCGATCGCTCTTCTGAAATTATCGCAGGCTACCACGAACTCGGTTTAGACGCGATGATTGGCATTGGCGGGGATGGCAGTCTGGCAATTTTGCGAAAAATAGCCCAACAAGGCAATCTCAATCTGGTAGGAATTCCCAAAACAATTGATAATGACGTGGGAATTACCGAGCATTCTATCGGGTGCGATACTGCGGTTAATATTGCCACAGAAGCAATCGACCGATTGCATTTTACCGCCGCCAGTCACAGTCGGGTAATGATTTTAGAAGTGATGGGGCGAGATGCGGGACACATCGCCATCAGTGCCGGAATTGCTGGCGGTGCGGATGTAATTTTGATTCCAGAAATTCCTTATACTCTAGACAATCTTTGTCAGAAACTCTTTGAACGTCAAGATCGGGGAAAAAACTATTCTTTAATAGTTGTATCCGAAGCAGTGCGTACAGACACAGGTGAAACAGTCACCCGCACCAATCGTTTAGGGCAATGTCGATTAGGCGGCATTGGGGATTATTTGGCAGATCGAATTTCTGCTTGTACGGGTGCAGAAACGCGAGTGATTGTTTTGGGACACATTCAACGGGGCGGCACTCCTTCTCCCTTAGATCGATTAGTTGCTTCTGCTTTTGGAGTAGCAGCAGTTGACTTAATTGCTGACGGTAAATACGACCATATGGTAGGTTGGCAAAATCGCCAAGTCGTCAGCGTACCAATTGGAGAAGCAATAGCGCAATATAGAGCAGTAGATCCCAATGGTACTTTGGTTAAAACAGCCAGAGGATTGGGGATTTATTTGGGAGACTAGAGGAATTTTAGATTTGAGATTGCAGATTTTAGATTTACAAGAAAATCTGCAATCTTAAATCTACAATCTGCAATTTTACAGTTTTCCCATCTGACTGCTTTGTACAACTTGCTCTACGGTTATCTCTAACTCTGGAAAAGTGGGAGAGATAATTCTGTCATTACCTCTAAATAATGTGACTTGGTATTGACCTTCAATTAACTGATAAACAAAAACTGTAGGAACTTTGGGATTTCCCAGATAACTTCTAGAAGCAATAGCTAAATAATCGACAATCCAATATTCACGAATACCCAGTCGTTGATACTCATCTAATTTATCAACGTAATCATCTTCCCAATTAGTTGAAGTTACTTCGACAGCTAACTGAATTGGTTCGATAAGCGCACCATAAGCTGTTACGTTTGAATTCCACAAAGATGCCCTAACTACACTCACATCGGGGTTTCTGCCTTGTTCTTGTCCATTGGCGGTGACAGTTCTGATGAGTATATCTTTGTCAACAATATAGTCGAGTCCCAAACGGTCGATTTCTTTGTCAAAAGATTTGACAAGAAATCTAGCTACATTTTTATGCGCTCTAGTTGGTTCTACTCTCACAATTTCTCCATTTACAAGTTCAAAAATACCATAACCGTCTGGATACTGTTCGAGGAATTCTGCAAAAGTTAGTTTTTTGACTGGAGTTGTAACCATAGCGATCGCTCTAATCTTGCTTTGTTTAATTAAGGTTTTTTAAAGTTGAATTCTACTTAACTTTAGCGATATTTTTTCTACTTAGTTGCGATTGTATTTAAACTGATCAAAGTATCTAATATTCGATAACTGCTATTATCGTCAAATATTCCAAATTCTTCTACTTGAGTACATTCTTGAAAACCAGCTTTCTCTAAATAAAAGGTCAAAATATCAAAATCAAAACCAGCTTTATGAACATCATGCTCGTCATTTTGGCCTCCAAACATCACAGCCATCAAGTAATGTTTTTCAATCAAAGACAGGTTAGGATTTAAATATAACCAGCATAGAACTCGTAAATCTGGCACGCTAATAAAAAGCTTTCCTCCTGGTTGAAGAACCCGATACCACTCGCTTAAAGTTTTGCTGAGTTCGTCATTCAGTGAGTAATGGAAATGTTCCAAGACGTGGCTAGCATAAATGGCTGCGATAGAATTATCCTCAAACTGCTGGAGGCAGCTAGCATTACACACAAAGTCAACTTCTGGACGTTCTTGAATATCTAAAATTTTCCAATCTGGGTGTGGCTGTTTGCCGCCGATGTGAAGCTTTATGGGGTTCATGTTAACGGTAAATTTAATCTTGCAACTGATTCAAAATCATGCTTCTAGATTGTTGGAACTCTTGAGGGCAACCAAGGTTTACCACTTCAAAAATGCGGCTTCGCTTCCCTGTTCGCGGCGAATTTTCCCATCTTTTTCAAACCAAGCAATAATTTGATCTGTGGTCAAATCTTCAATTTTAACGCCGTATTCTCCAGCGATGTGCTTTAATAACTTTTGAGATGAAATGGTGATTCTGGTTAAAAACTTTTCATGGGAAGCCAACAAAGCGGCATCCACCTTATAAGCTTCTTCCAAAGATAAAAATTGCGCTCCCGGTTGTTGTGGTGCATTCATGTCAATTGCAGATTTTAAATTGCAGATTTTAGATTGATTTTCGTCGTTCCCTAGTTCCTAACCCCTAATCCCTAGCCCCTAGTCCCTAATTTGGTGATTAAATAACCGCAGCGATGTTCGCCGTTAATTAACCAATGGGTACGTTCTACAGTACAATCGGGCAGAACCAAGGAAAACATTTCTAATTCGTGACCGCAGACGCTGGGGAAAGTTTCAGCAACGTCGGCGATCGCGCAATTATGCTCGGTGAACATGAAGGAATTATTTGATTCTACTGGATAGTATTCTGCCATGTAGCCTTCGGCTTTGCGAAGTTCGACCAATTTGGCGACGCGATCGCTCAACGATCCGCTACCGACGCGGGAGCGATAATCGATCCCTTTGCGTTCCCACTGTTTGCGTAGAATGGTATTCACCTGGTCATAACCCATCGTTTCGGCGAGGGTATCCAGGAGGGAGACGGCGAATTTACCGTGACTGTCGGGGAAGCGATCGCGCCCCTTGCGACTCAGCTTGTAAACATGCTGCGGGCGCCCCATCCCCACCTGCACCGTTTGGTACTCGATTAAATCTTCCGCCTCTAAGTCCTTTAAATGCCGCCGCACCGCTTGCGGACTAATATCGAGAGAATCTGCCAATTCCTGCGCCGTCGCTTGACCCCGCTCCAGTAAGTGTTGCAGGATGTCTTGTTTGGTGGAAGGTTGCTGAGTAGTCGCCATCATCGCCCCTAAAATCCTACATCGAGAGCCAAAACGAAAAAAATTCTATTTGACTTTGACAACTTGATTGTTGCTAATGTAGCTTAAAATAGAGTTAAGCAACAAAGATGTTGTTTAATCCTATTGTAATGTCTCTTTAGCAAGGGTTGGCATCGATCCGCTCAGCTCGCGATAGATGCTCCCAGCCTGACTGCCATCCTTAAGAGAATCGTCTAGAACACGAGAGAACACACGATAATGAGTCCTACGGTTCAAACTTTAGTCAATCAGCCCTATAAATACGGTTTCGTCACCAATATCGAAACCGATACGATTCCCAAGGGCTTAAACGAGGATGTCATCCGCCTGATCTCCGCCAAAAAGAACGAACCGGAGTTCATGCTGGAGTTTCGCCTGCGAGCCTATCGCCAGTGGCTGAAGATGACCGAGCCAACCTGGCCCCACGTCACCTATCCCCGGATTAACTATCAAGATATTATCTACTACTCTGCTCCCAAGCAAAAGAAAAAGCTCAACAGCATCGAGGAAGTAGATCCGACTCTCCTGGAAACCTTCGAGAAACTGGGTATTCCCCTCTCAGAACAAAAGCGCCTCTCCAACGTAGCAGTCGATGCGATCTTCGATAGCGTTTCCGTCGCGACGACGTTTAAGGAGAAACTGGCGAAGGAAGGCGTAATCTTTTGTTCCATCTCCGAAGCGTTGCAGGAACATCCCGAATTAATCCAGAAATATTTGGGTAGCGTCGTCCCCATCGCGGATAATTATTTCGCCGCCCTCAACTCGGCAGTATTTAGCGATGGTTCGTTCGTTTACATTCCCAAAGGCGTTCATTGTCCGATGGAATTGTCCACCTACTTCCGCATCAATACGGGAGAGTCGGGACAGTTTGAACGCACCTTAATCGTCGCCGAAGATGACAGTTACGTGTCTTACTTGGAAGGTTGTACCGCCCCCATGTTCGACACGAATCAATTGCACGCCGCCGTCGTAGAATTGGTTGCCTTAAATAACGCCGAAATTAAGTATTCGACGGTGCAAAACTGGTACGCAGGCGACGAAAACGGCAAAGGCGGAATCTACAACTTCGTCACCAAGCGGGGATTGTGCCAAGGCGTCAATTCCAAGATTTCTTGGACGCAGGTTGAAACTGGTTCTGCGATTACTTGGAAATATCCCAGTTGCGTGTTAGTGGGCGATAATTCCGTCGGTGAATTCTACTCGGTTGCGCTTACCAATAACAAGCAACAAGCCGACACCGGAACCAAGATGGTACACATCGGCAAAAATACTCGCAGCACGATTATTTCTAAGGGTATTTCTGCTGGGAATTCCAAGAATAGCTATCGCGGTTTGGTGAAATTTGGCCCCAATGCAAAAGGCGCGCGCAATTATTCCCAATGCGACTCGATGTTGATTGGAGATAATGCCCAAGCAAATACTTTCCCCTATATCCAAGTGCAAAACAACACTGGTAAAGTAGAACACGAAGCTTCTACTTCTAAGATTGGGGAAGAGCAACTATTCTATTTCGCTCAACGGGGCATTTCCGCAGAAGATGCTATTTCAATGATGATTAGCGGCTTCTGTAAAGATGTGTTCAATCAATTGCCGATGGAATTTGCCGTAGAAGCTGACAAATTGTTGAGCCTGAAACTAGAAGGCAGCGTAGGTTAATTCTACCCCCACTCCCTCGTTCCCAGGCTGGAGCCTGGGAACGCTTTCAAGAGGCTCTGCCTCGGTTTTGCCTCGCTTCGAGTAAGGAGGTTACTTCCAGTGAAAACAGCAAGTATGGGAATCACTTACGCAGATATAGAACTAATTCGCAGCGATGATTTGGCGCTTTTTGATGAAGGATATATTCAAGAAGACCAAATTCGGCGATATATAGTTAGAGCATTAGTAGACAGCGGTGCTTCAATGCTAACTATTCCTGAGTCAATTAAAAACCAACTTCGTCTGCGTAAACTGGACGACCAACAAGCTGAATTGGCAGATGGAAGTATCATTAATGTGGAAGTAGTTGGCCCTGTAGAAATCAGATTTGAGAACAGGATGGCAATTGTTAGTGCGTTGGTTATTCCTGGTGAGGCAGAAGTTTTACTGGGGGCAATTCCAATGCAAGCGATGGATGTTTTAATCGATCCAAAGCAAGAAAGATTGATTGTCAATCCCAAGAGTCCTGATACTGCCAGAATGTTGCTCAAATAACCTGAATTCGGTAAGATTACGAACCGCAGAGAAGAGAAAGAAGAAAGATTTGAACCACGAAGGCGCGAAGGACGCAAAGGAAGAAGGAACTAAGATGATTATTGAGAATAGTGAGATTATCCTATCGGTGAGGGATCTCACTGCGGATGTAGATGGAAATCAGATTCTTAAAGGTGTGAATCTGGAAGTGAAGGCGGGAGAAATCCACGCAATTATGGGTTTGAATGGTTCTGGAAAGAGTACTTTGTCTAAGGTGTTGGCGGGGCATCCTGCTTACGAAGTCACGGGTGGCGAGGTGGTTTTCCAAGGGCAAAATCTGTTTGAATTGGAACCGGAAGAAAGGTCGAGGGCGGGTGTGTTTTTGGCATTCCAATATCCTCTGGAAATTCCGGGTGTGAGCAATTTGGATTTCTTGCGGGTGGCGTACAATTCCCATCGCAAGAGTAAGGGATTGGAAGAATTGGATGCGTTTGATTTCCAAGATTTGGTTGAACAAAAGCTGGAAGTTGTGAAGATGAATTCCAGCTTTTTGGGACGAAGTGTAAATGAAGGCTTTTCGGGTGGGGAAAAGAAGCGGAACGAAATTCTGCAAATGGCTTTATTAGAACCGAAGTTAGCTATCTTGGATGAAACTGATTCGGGGTTAGATATCGACGCGCTGAAAATCGTTGCCAATGGGGTAAATGAATTGGCAAATGCTGAGAATGCGATGTTAGTGATTACCCACTATCAGCGGTTGTTGAATTATATAGTCCCAGATTACGTTCACGTGATGGCAGATGGGCGAATTATTCACACGGGAACGAAGGAATTAGCGTTGGAATTGGAAGAGCGTGGTTACGATTGGGTATTGCAAGAAAGTGCGGCTGAGGTGACTGCGTAATGAATACAAAAGTTGCTTCTAGCGATACTTATTTGCCAGAGTTAGTTAATCAATGCCGCAAGCTGGGAAAGGCAAAGCGGGAAGCTTGCGCCCACGGTTTAAAAGATGTGCGCGACGCTGCTGTTGAATATGTCCTGGCGAGTAAATTTCCTACTACTAGGGATGAGGAATGGCGGTTTACGGATATATCCGAAATTTTGGATATTCCTTTCCAAGTTCCCGATGTGAATCGCGAATCTTCCCTCAAATTATCCGATTTGACTTTACCTGTGAGGGATAAGAATGCGCTGCCGTTGCGAATTGTTTTCGTGAATGGTTATTATGTTCCCTCGCTATCCTCGGTAGAGGCGTCGCTACTACCAACTTTGGGGATGGAATTTTTTGCTGGGAACTTAACCCAAGCACCGGGAAATTATAGCGATCGCTTCCGAGAATACCTCACCCAATCCCAAGAATACCACGATGTATTCGCGGGCTTAAATATGGCGGGGTTAGTCGATGCGGCGGTAATATACGTACCCAAAAATCAGGCAATTGAAACGCCTATCCACATCCTCTATGTAGCGATGCCTGGAGAGACACCAATCCTATCTTTACCCCACTGTTTAGTAATTGCCGAACCGGGTAGCAGCATCACCTTTGTTGAAGATTATACGGTTATCGGTAAAGGCGCGACTTTTACCAACGCAGTGACGCAAGTTTGGGTGGGAGAAAACGCTTCGGTTAACCACACTCGCCTGCAACGAGAAAGTGGCGAAGCGTATCACGTGGGGCTGAGTGCGATCGCGCAAGCCCGCGATAGTCGCTATACTTGTAATGCGATTAGTTTGGGCGCCAAAATATCGCGCCACAATCTAGAAGTTTTACAAACCGGCGAACAAACCGAAACCAATCTCAACGGTTTGACAATGATAGCTAACGAACAGTTAGCAGATACCCACAGCGCGATTAAACTTACCAAACCACACGGCACTACTAACCAAATTCATAAGTGCATTGTCGCCGATAAAGCCCACGGCGTATTTAACGGTAAAGTATTCGTTCCCAAACCGGCACAACTCACCAACGCCGCGCAATTAAGTCGGAATTTGTTACTCTCCCCGAAAGCGAGAGTCGATACCAAACCCCAACTAGAAATTACCGCCGATAACGTCAAATGTTCCCACGGCGCAACCGTTAGTCAATTAGAAGACGATGAAGTCTTTTACCTGCAAAGTCGCGGATTAAATCAAGACGACTCCCGCAATCTTTTGATTAACGCCTTCGCCGCCGAAATCTTAAATCGACTTCCCATAGCTTCTTTACGGGAAACTCTGTATTCTGCCGTAAACTTAATGAAACGGTAATGTTAGATTGCAGATTTCAGATTTTAGATTTCAGATTGAGGAATTGAAGAATTGAAATTAAATCTCTAATCTGCAATCTATTAAATCTCCAATCTGCAATCTGAAATCTCCAATCTGCAATTACCAATTACCAATTACCAATCACCCAACCATGACTGTTACCAAAGAAAAAACCTTAGCTGAAAAAGTCCGTGCTGACTTCCCCATCTTGCACCAAGAAGTCAACGGCAAACCATTAGTTTACCTCGACAACGCCGCCACCTCTCAAAAACCATTGGCGGTGCTAAATGCGATTAGAGACTATTACGAAGAATATAATTCCAACGTCCATCGCGGCGTCCACACCCTCAGCGCCAAAGCGACAGATGCTTATGAAGCTGCGCGGGTAAAAGTAGCTAAATTCGTTAACTCTGCTTTAACAGAAGAAATTATATATACCCGTAACGCTTCCGAAGCAATTAACTTAGTCGCTTATGCATGGGGAATGACAAACCTCCAGCGGGGAGATGAAATTATCCTCACCGTAATGGAACATCACAGCAACTTAGTTCCCTGGCAATTTGTCGCCCAAAAAACCGGCGCGGTGTTGAAATTTGTCGAACTGAATCAAAACGAAGAATTCGATTTAGAACAGTTCAAAAAACTGGTATCCGATAAGACAAAATTAGTCGCCACCGTGTATGTTTCCAACACCTTGGGATGCATCAACCCGGTGAAAGAGATTTGCGCGATCGCTCACCATTACGGAGCCAAAGTATTAATTGATGCCTGCCAAGCCGCACCCCACATGCCCCTAAACGTGCAGGAAATAGACTGCGATTGGCTCGTAGCTTCGGGTCACAAGATGTGCGGCCCCACCGGGATTGGGTTCTTATACGGAAAACAAAATATACTGCGGGCAATGCCACCGTTTTTGGGTGGTGGCGAAATGATTGCCGATGTGTTTTTAGAGAGATCTACCTATGCCGATATTCCCCACAAATTTGAAGCGGGGACACCTGCTATAGCGGAAGCGATCGCGCTCGGTGCCGCAGTAGATTATCTTACTAACATCGGCATGGACAAAATCCACGCCTACGAAGCGGAATTGACTGCATATTTATGCGAAAAATTGCAGCAAATTCCCGACATCAGAATTTACGGGCCAAAACCAGATCAAAATGGAGAAGGTAGAGCCGCACTCGCTGCATT
The DNA here is from genome assembly GCA_964463555.1 of uncultured bacterium. Classification (GTDB taxonomy): domain Bacteria; phylum Cyanobacteriota; class Cyanobacteriia; order Cyanobacteriales; family Aerosakkonemataceae; genus Microseira. The sequence goes on along the minus strand of CAYXCW010000017.1, from coordinate 72,859 downwards.
TACGGCGGGAGAAGTTCATCCCCACGACTTGTCTACTATGTTAGATCAATCGGGGATTGCGATTCGTTCTGGACATCATTGTACGCAACCTTTACACCGTTATTTGAACGTTCCTTCAACTGCGAGGGCGAGTTTGTATTTCTACAACACGCGGGAAGAAATTGATGCGTTTATCGCGGCGTTGAAAGAAACAATCGACTTTTTTGGTGGGATGTTTGGTTGATCATTAGGGTGGGCATTGCCCACTCTACCCCTTATAGTTGCAGACACATTATCGTATATTTACTGATGTAAAATAATTTCTTTGGCTTAAAAATGTAATATAGAAAAATTTACTTACTGTTATCCTGGACATAAAAACTATGATCCCAGAAGTTTTCATGGTCGTGCAAGGAATTTATATATGGTATCAGAAAGGTTATAATCCAGAACGTTTAGAGGGCAATATACTATCCATATTTCAAAGGTTTAAATCCGCGTATGACTCTAAAAATTTAAAGGAACTGAGTCGTGTAATTTCAGATTCATATTCAGGCTCTTTCTCTTCAGCTAAAAGTAAAGATGACCTGCTTCAAGCATTTAAATACACTTTTGATTCACTTCCGAGCTTAGTCAATATAAATTTGACTATAAATGTGTACCAAATTGTTGAGTATAGTGCAGACTCGTTCAAATCAATTGTAGATTTTAAAAGTAATCTAACTTTATTATTGGTGCCTTTTCAGTCATTGGACTCTGGACGATTATACGTCGAAGCACGCCCAGACAATCCTTATGGAATATGGAAAATTACAAGTATTGATATAATTAATGACTAAAACAATTGGGTTGGCTGAAACAAGATTGCTTAAATAACCTGAATACCTGTAAAGGAAACAATCGACTTTTTTGGCGGGATGTTTGGTTGATCGTTAGGGTGGGCATTGCCCACTCTACCAACTGATATGAAACTTGTTTAAATAATTTATGTCTGTATTATTACCAGGTTGACCAAGGAAATTGTTCTAAAATTAAGCTAATTTGTACGTGAATATGCTGAGGAAAAATTTAATTTTAGGTTTTAAAATAATAGTATATTTTTAAAGTATAAACAGTAATTTAAAACTGTATTAGTAAGGTTGAAAAACTGGCGGAACATACATATGAAGAGTAATTTTTGCGATATTGTGTTTGAATACATTATTAAACCACTTATAGAACATAGCAAAAAAGGTTTTTCTAAAATGCCTAAGCGTATAATCCCCTGGTTATGCGCGTTAGGTACTATTGCTAGTGGCGAATGTTTTAACCCTCTTGCCTGGATACCTATAGGATTTGGGTTTTTTATTCTAAGTTTATTTTATGGAGGAGATGATTAGTAATAAATAATAAAGTGCGATCGCTCTCTGTCCTCTTCCTCGTCTGCGCCTCTGCGGTTCAATTAAAAAAGCGATCGCTCTCCCTCCTTCCCTTCTTCTTCGTGTCCTTGGCGTCTTCGCGGTTCAAATTAAAAAGCGATCGCTCTCCCTCCTTCCCTTCTTCTTCGTGTCCTTGGCGTCTTCGCGGTTCAAATTAAAAAGCGATCGCACTTCAGCTATTAGCTAAGGAATTAATTCCCTCGCGGGTTAGTGGATAGTGTTCATCTTCAAACTCTTCAATCAAAAGCACCAAAAGCTTTAAAAGAGCATTTTGTTCGGGAGTACGGTTTTTGCAAGCCATTAACTCTTCGACAATCTCAAGATATCGCTCATTTTCCTCTTCGCTAGTAATGACTTGGGGTTGAACTTCAGCTAGCAAAGCTCCATAAGCATTTCTATCAAAAGTAAGGGTCATTTTTCCACTTCTCCTTATCGTATTCAGAATGAGTTAAAATATACTTGACATAAATAATCTGGATTTCATATTCAATACTAACAATAAGTCGATAGTCATTACCTTTAATATTGAAAACAGTAAAATTGCCGACAGCATCAGCACTTGGATAAACTTGCTGAACATCATCTAGACTTTGCCATTCAGCTTTCTTAGCCCTTCTATACCAGTTATCAAGCGGTGTGAAATCATCAGCATGTTTCTGGCAGAATTCCAGCAGCTTTTTACGGCTAATAATATGCATAAGTTATAGAGATGCTGCCTAATCTACTCAAACTCTAGCACTAGAAGCTGGCGATCGCCAGACCCTTTACCTATATGCGATCGCGTAGCGTGCCTTTGGCATATCGCTTTCTTTCCTCTGCGTCCTTCGCGTCTTCGCGGTTCAAATTAAAAAGCGATCGCTCTCCCTCTAAGCTAAAATAGTCGCAGCAGTAGCAGACATCCTGATTAACTTAGCTTGGTAAAAAGAATGGTTCAAACAATTGCAATTACCAAAGCCATTACTAACCTGAACGATGCTTGCGAAAAATTCAATATTAGCCAAACTGCTGACTCCCAGTTTTTCACTGAATGGCTAGAGGAATTACCCGAACTCACCGACGCAGAAAAATTATACTTAGATCGAATAAAGAACCGCTATCTTTATTACGCCGCTGATGGATTTGTCCTTGAAGGAACAGTCACAATTATTGCTTTAGCACCCTTGCTGGAACTGCTGGGACTTTGCGACTCTCCTTACAAAATTAGAGGAGAAAAATTTGTCAAAATTGAAATAGAAAACGGAGCAACAGTACTGGAAGGATTCATTGATGCTTTAGCAATCAAAGATATATTCTGGATAGTATTAATTGAAGCGAAGCAATACAGCTTTAGCGTTCTGCAAGCATTGCCACAGACTTTAGCCTACATGATGGCAAATCCCAATTCAGACAAGCCAGTTTTTGCCATGATAATGAATGGTGAAGACTATATCTTTGTCAAGCTAGATCGGCAGTTGCGGCAGTATGCTGTATCTAAAAAATTTACAGTCGCTAATCCTCAGTATAACGAGCTGTACGACGTGGCACGAACGATAAAACGAGTTATTAGCTTGTATCAAGAGCCAGTGTGAAGCAATGTTTGTATTAAATATAACAGTAGACACAATCATCACAATCGATTCGGTTAAGATAGTTGCAGCAGTAATAGACATCAAAATATGTCAGAAATCAGCACGCCACAGGCAGAAAAAATAACACAGCATCCCCTAGAAACTGTGCTGAAAGACTTGGAATACCTTGTCAACAGTCTGGCGATGGAATTGGAGGTAGCACCAAGCGATCGCAAAGCGCATCAACACTTATTGCGGCGCATCCAAAAGGTTACAGAAGCAGCACTCCAAATTCCCGATCAAACTTGGCCTGTCACAGTCTACCCTGACGATCCGACTGAAGCAATTACCATTGTTGAAGATGATGAAGAATTTGCCCCGGAGATTGAAGCTTTGAGGCAACAAGGCTGGAAAATTATGACAGTGACCCAGTTCAATCAAAACATTGAGAAACTGGCGGCTCAAAAATCAGATTCCAATCCCAGTTAATTTAACTTTGGAGGCGGGTTGGCTACTAAATCTAAATATATTTTCCAGACTCACCCGCTAGTCATGAGTGAAGATTTACCAGCACTTCCAGAGGATCTTAGAACTGCTTTCAGCGAAGATTATCGTCCGATACTATGTGAAGATCCTTACGACTGCGGAGGGTATCCCAATCACAATCTCAGAGGACGTTTGAACGATTTCCATACCCTAGACATAGACTTTGGAGGGATTTCCTATCGACTGGTGTATCGCGTTTACGAATCCCCAGCACCTAAACGGGTATACGTAGTCAGTTTTGCCGAACACGATCCAGCTTATGATAAGGCAAAAGAGCAAACTGGTAGATCTAAATAGAAAGGCTGAATGTTTGTGTCAAATTTAACAGTAGAAAACTGGGTCAGTAACAAGGATCAAGGTCAGTTAATCGAAACTCCAAATTGGCATCAAATAGAAACAGCTATTCGCGAATTAGATGGCAAAAGTAAAACTTTAGTCACCTTGGGAGCAGATGACGAAACTTACATGTCAATTGGTGGCGGTCAATCGGGGAAATATGTTGTTACTGTAACCTTGGATAACATCAAATTCTATACTTTAGTCGATTTATCAAAATCTGATGAAATACAAGCACTGGTTGTAGGCGGACAAGAAAGCGAATATCCAGCAAAAATGTGTGTAGACTTGCTGCGATGCCTGCTAGCTGCTAGAACATTTACAGAATCAGGCAAGCTCGATCCATTACTAACTTGGCAAGAAGATACATTATTAATGGCAGCTTGATGCGCTCTCTTCCCTCTGCGTCCTCTGCGCCTCTGTGGTTCAAATTAAAAAAGCGATCGCTCACCTAACCACGACAGCCGCGAAGATAGCCTTGAAATAAATTTCAGGCTTAAAGCTAAAACCCGTTAAAACGGGTTAAGACTTTCAAGAGTCCGTTAAAACGGACTTCAGCTATTAGCCCGAATTTTAATTCAGGGCGGGCTGACTGACCAAAACATTGGTGAATTGCGATCGCAGTAAATTTATCCTATTCCCGGTTTCTGGCAAAAATGGGAAATTCAACATCTGCCAAACAACCGGGAATCGTGCCTTTACCTACAAATTACCGTCCCGATTTCCGACTCGATGAATCGGTAGATCCTGCTTTGCGGTGGCGAATCAGGATAGTCATAAACTGATCCGTATTGGGTTCTGGGGTCAAGGGACTCCAATCATCGACTTCCGCAAATCCCATGACGTAAAAATTGCGGATTTCTGCCATCACTCCTTCGCGAGTACCGACAATCATAAATTTGATCTTTTCCGTTCCGGTTCTCCGGGGTCGGAATTTGGACGTGAAGATCCCGTAGAGTCCGACAAAAACTCTTCTGCCATGATAGATTCTCCTGTTTTTTGGATTGAAAACCAAAAAATCTAGCCACCCCGCAGGCAGCGCAAAGCAGGGTGGCTAAGGAGAATGGTAAAATTCTCAATTAGCCTCCAGACTGCTACTACAGTTTGGGGGTCAAGCTGTCCATTGCTGTTGCAAGCGGCATTGGGCAGCGTTACTAGATTTTTCGGGCACACGGGCTGCTGTCGTTAAACTAAAGCAACCTTAAACAGAGAGCATAGCGGCATTGGGGACAGGCGTCAAGATCCTGTTACAATTGCTTTACTCACATCTCGCACCTTGACTAAAAACCGGGTTTCTTGCAAATAGCTCAGCTTGAAAGTCTAGATTTATCGTCAAGAAACCCGGTTTTTGAAGGCTTGTTGATAATGGTGCAAGATCTGAGTTTACTCACATCTCGCACCAGCTCCCAGAAATAAATTTCACACCTGAAAGCTAAAACCCGTTGAAACGGGTTAAAACCTAATTTTAGTTAGCTTTAGCTCACTTAAGCTTTCAGCCCCAAATTTATTTGGAGGTTGTTTATCGGGTAGGTGCAAGATGTGAATTTACCAAACTTTGGGGAACGAGTGGGCGCATCTGCTATTGTGAGTGAAAGTCCAACTTAGCACCCAGCTGATGATCGGGAATTATGCCAAGCAAGCAACCTGCAAAAGTAATTTTGGAAAAGCTGAAAATTACTTTATTTCGCCCTAATGTTTTTTACTTATTTACATTTGTAACCTTACTGATAAGTACTTTTTTAATCAACAGATACTATATTTATTACGCCAATCAATCCCTACAAATTCCCCTAGTAAACTTACTCAACGACCCTTCGCTTTATCCCAACGATCCATTTGCAGCTACCTTACCTAACTATTCTTCTCAATTGTGGCCTTTAGTGGCTCTAGCTAATCGTTATATCCCGCTAGAGCCATTATTTTTCGGGCTTTTCTTGTTTGAAAAAATATTATTACTTTACGCTGCGGGAAACCTTGCCAAAACCTTTGTACCAAATTCTTGGCTGGCTACATTTGGCACAATGGCGATGTTCGCAGTGGGGGTAAAACCAATCCTGGGAGAAGGCACGATAGCAACTAATTATCTTGAGCAAACTGGGTTAGCAATTCCGTTTTTCTTACTGGCAATTTCATCATTCTATAAGGCTCGCCCGATTGCATGGGCTATTTGGTTAGCCGTTGGTTTTAATTTGAATAGTATGTATGGAGTTTATGCCATAACCTATTGCGGTCTATTCTTTATTTTAGATGTAAATTATCGGCAGCAATGGAAGAAGTGGCTTGCTGCATTTGGGCTATTTTTAATATTAGCTTCTCCAGCTATAGTCCATACTTTATCTGCCTTTAGCCGAACCTCAACTAATAATAATTTGTGGTTAATTGCTTGTAAGTTATTTTACCCCTGGCACTTTTATCCTCATGTTTGGAGTCCAAAAGGCATTGCTCTAGTTGCTGTTTTAATTTTTACAGTTGTTGCTGTAGCCTACAAAAATAAGCACAAGCTAGAGAAGCTATTTAAATTTATCACAATCTCGACTGTAGTTGCCATAATCTGGTTTGTTTATGCCGTCTTAGCAGCTTATGTGGCAAAGTCGCCGTCTATGCTGGTGATGCATCCGGTAAGAGGTACCGATTTTTGGTATTGCATCGGGGGAACTGCCTTAGTTTCTATCTTTGGAATTGGAATTGAAGAAAATCGCAGCAATCAACGGCGGGTTATTTACGTATTAGCTTTCGCTGCAACCATTATAATTTTGCATCCTATGGTTGAATCTTATAAATATTATATTATTGGAGTTTTCCTGATTGTCGCTTTACTAAAACCAATCCGTTATTTTATCCTTCGTATGGAAAATTGTAAGAGTTTGTCTTTAGTTATAACAAGTGTAATTCTGTTGATAGGGCTGACAAACTTTGGCAGGGAATTAGCGAAGACTGGCAATATAAACGATGCACTGATTGGAAGACAACCATACGTTTATCAACAACTTACTGATTGGGCAAAGTTGAATACTTCTAAAGATGCCGTATTTCTGAATGCGCCAAATTGGGACGAGTGGACTTTTTTTCGCGCTCTGGCGCAACGGTCAGTTTTCGTTAATTGGAATGATGGTGCCGCCATGCTTTGGGATAGACCATTTGTAGAAGTTTGGGCAGAACGTTTTAATGCACTTGGTCTAGATATTACTGAAGATGGACTAAATCATTTGAAGGCTAGAAGAAAACTGCGCGATCTGTATAACAAATTGGATGATGAAGATGTAAAAAAAATGCAAATTCGTTATTCAATAGACTATTGGGTAGTGCCGATTAAAAAATCATCTAAATTTGCGATCGCTTTCCAAAATCAGTCCTACAAAGTCCTCGATTTGCATCAATAATTAAGTGCGGAGGGTATGCGATCGCTTCCATCACCCGCCCAGGCTGCTTTTGTTTGTGTAGCTGCGATTTCAATCGCAACGCTACTTACAAAGTATCACGGTATAAATACGTAAGTACGGAATAGGTTGGAAATTATCATAGCTGTTGCCTTAGCACTGCTTTACATTTATTTCCTTCACAAAACACCCTGATTTGTGAATTTTCGATGAAAATGCCGAAAAAATCTTGATAATCAATATCAGGGTTTTTACTATTGACATCTAGGTGCTGAATGTATAAAAGAAAATGCTGAGCGCTGATTGCATAACACACATCCGGCATCTACCTAAAGGATGAAATTAGTAGGGACAGATATCAGCTGAAATTGAAGGAGATAATTATGGCTAACAGCATTTACCAAAAATTAGGATTTGCGATCGCTGGAACAGTTTTAAGCTTAGGCGTGATGGAAGCTCTCTCAGTTCAAGCTGCTACTATCACCTATGATTTCAATGTAAATATCACTAGCGGCCCGTTACTTGGCAATCAATATAGTGGTTTTTTCAGCTATGATGACACTTCTCCGTCTCCCACAGCTCCTGTGGTTCCTGTTTTTGACGTCACAGAATTCAATTTTGAATTTGCGGGGAAAACTTATACCAAATCTGATTTACGATATGGAGGATGCCGTGCTGGGATTCAATATTGCTATCCTCTAGAATTTTCGGGCGCTGAAGCCGTTTTAGATCCGTCTGGCTTCCCGCGTTATTTTATCCCGCGAGGAGGTGAACTTGTTAGTTTCGCGTTTTCCACATTTAATCCTTTCGGTCCTCCTTATCCCGGTTTCTTCAGTTTGATGGGAGGGATGAGAGGGCTTTCTTTTATTTATCAACTGCCTTTTAACCCTGAACCTCCCACTCCAATAGGGAGTGGAAGTGGAACGGTTTCGCGGCGTCCAACTACTCCACCGCCGCCAACTTCAGTGCCGGAACCTGGTACGGTTTTTGGGTTAAGTATGTTGGGTTTTGGCTGGCTTTTGAGGAAAAAGAAAGTATCTTTTCATGCATAGATAAAGTTTTTATCGCCATTAGTCATACTCAAAAAGCGATTTTTAGGCGATCGCTCTTGCGCGTGCGATCGCAATTCCCACTAGCGACTGATTAAACTCGCCCCTGAAATTGACACAATCGCAACAGATGAGGTGTTAGTGTGGCGCGGCGAAGGTTGGGAATATGATTAGATCTTGGATGGTAATTGGGGCGGTTACTTTTTTAGTGGCGCTGGGTAGTAACATAATTACGCCCAATGATGTCAAGTGGTTCAAGCGCTTGCAGCGTCCGAAGTGGCTAACTTTTGAACCTGCCATCCCGATTATTTGGACGATTATTTTTATTTGCGGTGCTTGGTCGGCTTATATTGTCTGGGAAAAAGACCCAGGCAGCACAAGAACCTGGCTGCTGATGGGCTTTTACCTTTTAGTTGAAATTGCCATTGTCGCATTTAACCCAGTGATGTTAAGGCTTCGCAGTCTTCAAGCAGGCACTATTGTGGGTGGAGTTGGTGCCATTTTGGGTGTCTTGCTGACCTTAACAGTTTGGCAAATTTCTGGGTGGGCGGCTTTGTTGCTAGTTCCTTATATAATCTGGAGTCCCATTGGAACTTACACAACTTGGGAGATGAGTCGCCTTAATCCCGAATCAAAATAGCGCACCCTGAATCTTGATTCACTAAACCGCCGGGAAGTCCCTCGCTATAACGCGAAGCGTTTAGCGGCGGGTACTTCGCCTACTGCACTTGTTCAACGACGATAGAACTAGAAGGTTCTACATTGTCGCGCAATGCTTGGTAAAGCATTTGGGAATATTGTTTAGCAATAATTTCCAACGTGAAGTTTGATTTGAGGTAGCGCCGCCCCGCTTTGCCCATCTGATGCGCCAGTTGGGGATCTTTAGCCAAGTGGCGAATATACTCAGCTAGCCCCTGGGCATCATCATTTTGGAAAGCCGCACCGCAATCGGCGTCGTCTATCAGCTGGCGTAAATAGGAATCTTCTTCACAGATCACCCCTACCGGACGCCCTGCTGCCAAGATACCGTAAAGTTTGCTGGGAGCTACCAATCCTTCCATTCCCGGACTAATGCTGACTAAAGATAAGTCACAAGCAGTCAGCGAGTAGGGAAGGTATTTTTTGTCTTGATAAGGCAAAAATAAACAATTGGTCAAGCCCAGAGTTTCGGCTTGTCCCATACAAGTTTTACGCTTGGCACCATCGCCGATGAAGACAAATTGGATTGGCTCATGGCGCAGCAAATTTGCCGCTTCCAGGATCGTCTCCATGTCGTGACAGCGACCCATATTGCCAGAGTAGAGAACGGTAAATTTGTCAACTAAATTGTGCTTGTGGGCAAACCAATTATCTTGTTTAGGCAGAGGGACGATCAAATCTGGATTGGCCCAACTGTGAATTACGGCAATTTTGTCAGCTACCTCTGGGCATTTTGCCACAATCCGCTTTTCCATGCTGGGGCTGAGGACGACGATCCCAGAGGAATTTTTCCAAATTTCTTGGTTAACCAGGTTCCAAAAGCGAACCATCCAGTGGTTTTCCGAGACGACTTGCAGTTCGACTGCCACATCGGGATACAAGTCGTAGAGCAAACAAACGTAGGGCAGCTTAAAGATCAAGTGAGCTAAATAGCCCAACAACGGTAAAAACGGCGGTGCGGTGGTGAGGAGCAAAACATCGCCCCGCCAGCAGCTTTTGAGCAAATGGAATGCGGAACGCAGGCAAAATAACAGGCCGTTGATCGCTTTGCCGCGAATGCGTTTGGGCCAAAGTCTGGCGGTGCGCGATCGCCTAATCAGCAGTTGGTCTTTTCGTTCGATGGTTGGCGCTGATTTTTTCTGGAAGGCATAACCGGGTTGTCCTGTAAAAACGTGGATCTGTACGCCTTGATTTTTTAACTGATTGGCTAGCTCTTCGATTAGCTGTCCGGTAGCGGCGTAATCGGGCGGATAAAACTGGGTAATAATCGACAGTCTAATCGAAGGCTGTATTTTTTGAGCTTTATCATTGCCAATGCCACCTTGCTTATGAGTTGCGGACTGGTACAATTTATACCCCCCTACTATAAAGTCCCAATTATCATGCCCTAAAGGTTTCTTCGAGGTCAAAAACGAAACCAATGATGAACGATTTTCAACCAACTCTGGTGCTGCTGTCCCCCAGTTTAAAGATCGGGGCTGCAAAGGCAGTCTTGGTGAAAAGCTTTCTGGTTCTGCCTGTGACCTCCAATGAAACTTTTATTTAGGCGACTACAAAGTCTTCCGTCAAGATTCCGGATTGTTACCCGCATAGATTGTATACATCTAGATCGGCGTTTTAGTCGCGGTTAAATCATTCCCAAACACCCCTCGTTGTTCAAGATGGTTCAACGGCTACCTGGAGAAAGATTCCGCCCATCGGTAGCGCAGGCTGGTAGCCGACGACGAACGCAAAGTTCCCCAAACAACTCCAGGGCGATCGCGCCATTCCCTGCCACACTCAAATGCACTTCATCTCGAAAGTAAGTTTCTACCGTTGTTGGCGGCAAGGTTGACCAGGCTTTATGAGAGTCAATGATAGGAACCTGCAAACTCAACAGCAACCGCAAAAACTCGGATTTGTACTTGGGAACGCTAGGCTTGGGGATCAAATCGTACCGATTCGGCGTGAATAGGACAAAAACGGGTATATTCTTGCTACGAACTAACTTGACTATCTCTTTGAGCAGCTGCATGTTTTGCCGATACTGTTTATCCGGATCTTGGGATGTAGGCGAAGCTGAAAAATCGGCTCCTGATGAATTAAGCCCTAATTTACCAGCTAACGCAGGCCAAAGATAGCGAGTCCAAGCATCTTGAACTGCCAGGAGGGGCGCTTGTGTGGGAAAAGCTGGGTGGTGCCCGATACCAGCGCTATTGCTGGTAGGTTGAGTTAGATCGTGGGTGCCGATTTGCAGGATGACGGCATCAGCGTTAAACGTACCGAATTTTCGCAGATATCCCAATTGGTTGCCGATGCCCCAAGAACCAGCCGAGGCGTTGAGAATTTCGGCTTTTTGCCCGGATGCAGCTAATTTTGCTTCAAATAGTTCGGCGATCGTGTGACTCTGATCGGTGGGGTTGCCGCCGTTTAGCACGGAGTCTCCTGTCATCAAAATTCTCAGTGTTCCCGACGGCTTTTGGGGTGTAATAGGTTCCGATCGTTGCGAATATTGGTTGTATTCAACTTTTTTACCAAATCTAAATACTTTTTGATTCGGTTTAAATCTATACCCGGTTTGGGGATCTGCTTGGCTCAACACTGGAGTTCCCAAGCCAAATGCCAGTCGCAGTGTGACTTCGGTGGCGATGAAAACAGCGATCGCTCCCCCTGGTATCCAGTATTTTGCCGGTAATTTCATCCGTTTTAAGTTTTAAGTTTTGATTTCAACATTATAGTTATATGTTTATGCAGTGTTTTTGTCTGATTTACTATATAACTTGGAGGTAGGCAGATGAAGGGAAGTGACCCCTTGCATCTGATACTTCTAGACCATATTCGTTAGCCTCTGGCTCATAGCTAGGAAGAAGTTTTTGAACTTCTTCTTTTTTTGCATAATGCAGCATACTAAGTGATGCTTTGATGCAGTAATTTTTATTATTGATTAAAAACGCATGTAATAAAACAGTTTCATTGGGAAAGAACAAAGCTTTGCTCAGTATATCTCTGCTATATTCATAGGGAAAGTAGATATCGTGAAAGTGAACAAAACTTCCTGGTTTTAACCTTGGCAATACCTCAAGAATCAACCGATTCACCTCACTTCCTGGTTTGACGGTATGAGTAGAATCGATAAACAGCATTCCTTCATCGCCCAAGTTGGTTAAAATATCTAAAGAAATTTTTTGCGCTTTCTCAGGAATTAGCGTTATTTTACCCATTTTGTCAGATTTTTGCAAAAACTCAGTCGGGTAAGGCTCAATGCAAATTATTTCCGGTTGATAGCCTGATTCCTGACTGGCAAGCAGCATGACAGATGTAGAAACGCCACAACCCACTTGAATAATCCGTTTTGGACGCTTACTGTATATAAAGCAGAACAAAAAATCAGCTTCTACCAATCCAAAACCTGGTTCTCCATTTTCTGCACAAGCATGAGGGTATATATCTCCTTTCTTTAGTCTGTCTTGCAATTCTTCGCTACAGCACTCTTTGACAAAAGAAAGCTGACTTTCGAGATCGTATCCATTGACCCCGAACATGCTGCGGGGTTGCTTCCAATAATCTTCTTTCCTTAGTTCTTTCAAATCTGGAACTTCTGAATAAAAATGAATCGGAAGAATAGAAAATCCAAATTTTTGCCCAAACTCAAGCAGATTTCTAAGATTGCGTTTCCCCAAATTTTTAAGATTTCGTTTCAGGCCATACATATAATTTTTTACCCACAATTTAATTTTTACAAATCCAAATAACCGTGCTGTTCAGCAGGTTGCCAAACCAGGGAAAAGGGGAGAAAATTCTTCGCTCAATTTTTACTTTATCCTGGAGCAATTTTTCCAGTTTTCTATAATCAAATCCTTTGTGACCTTTGTTGGTTTCGTTTAACGAGTGAGATGAGGGAAAACTATTAGTATCCCAGAGAATTGCGGCAGAAAATAACTCGCTTGGACTATATCGTTCGTAACCGTATCCACCTTTGAGGTTAGCTAAATAGCGTCCAACTTGTTTGACTAAAAGCGATGGCCCTAATTCAATTGGCACTGAGATAATCATTTTGGCATTAGGTTTACTGCACGATATCATTGTTGAGAGTGCTTTTTCTGCATTATCTACATGTTCTAGGGTTTCGGTGCAAAAAATTAAATCGCAACTGTGAGTGGGTATTTTTTCAGTAATATCGCGGACATGGAAAAAATTAAAATTGGGGAGATCGGCAAATATTTCCTGACTAGCTGATAGCATCGTCGCGTCAACATCGACACCAATTCCAGAGGTGATGATGCCGCGATCGTAAGCGTTTTTAAGCAGCCAACCATCGCCACAGCCATAGTCGAGTGCCTGTGTATATTTTTCACTACCAATCGCATCTAAAACTGCACTAAATCTAGAGCGATGAGCGAGACGAGTAAGTTGGTTCCCTTGCTGAAGAATGCGTTGAGAGTAAGACATTTGCTAATTAAATAATTGTTGTTATTTATGCCAATTTAAGGTTCATTTTTATCCGTATTTTTATCAAATAAAACAGCATGTTCGTCTTTTGTCTGCCTGAGGCTACGAGCCATTGTGCGAACCATATTATCGACTGGGTAGAGTACTTGATTGAGGATTTCATTTTTTCTGGCTCGGAAACTTGTCACGTGGTAATAATCTGTTTTATTGGGTGATTCTTCGGTAAAATAATAGATATTAATCGACTTGCGCGTATCTCCGTCTGGGGTGTTGACGTGGCGATGGCCGTGCCAAGACTGTTTATCAGTTGCAAAAATTACCATGCGATTAAAAGTAGGTAGAATCGCTACGGAATCAGACATATCTGCTGACCAGAGTTCTAAATTTCCTCCCTTTTCTTCTGTCCAATACTTGTTTAAGTAAACCAGAAGATTCAGCCTGCGATAGTGTTTTGTTTTAGGGTGAGAGCTGTTATCGATATGAACGTTTAAGAAGCTGCCATTAGCCCCTTGAGCCAGCCCTGATGCATATAACTGCCCATCCGCAAGCAGGTTGGGAATGCCGCTGATTTTGGACATAATTTCCAGGAAGCGGGGGGATTGTAGGTGTTTAAATATAATTTGGCTAAAAATAGGATCGAACTTATCAATAGCTGGGTCTTGAGCTTTATACTGTCTAAAATCTTTCAGCGTATCCATTTCTTGCATTTTGGGAAAAACGCTGAAAGCTGCGGCGGCGACTTCTGGTTCTAAAAATTCATCAACAATCAAGTGTCTAAACGGCTTAGCTTCGGCAAAGGTTTTGGCAAATTCATCGATGCGAGTTTCGAGCAAGTTGTAGTTCAGCATTTAATGGGTAGAGCAAGTGTAGTCTATGACGCTCATGCTACTATGTTTCGGGAAACTGGGGAAGGGGTTGTTGCTGAACAATGGCAGTATAAACCGAGGTAAGTTGGGAGGCGATCGCTTCCCAACTATAGCGACGAGTTGCCAATTGTTTGCCATTTTCGCCCATTTGATGGCGGAGATTGGGGTTTGGAAGTAATTTTGCCAGGGCGTGGGCAAGCGCTGCCACTTCTCCAGGAACCACAAGTCCTGCTTGTGCTGCCAAAATTTCTGATGAAATTTTAACATCTTCAGTGACGATTACGGGCAACCCGGCTGCCATTGCTTCAGCGATAGATATCCCGAAGCTTTCGATTACCGATGGCAACACAAAAATATCTGCTCCTTGTAATAGTAAAGCTTTAGCTTCGCCCGTGACAAAACCGGGCATGGAAATCCGAGATTTTAAACCCAGTAATGATACTAGATTATTCAGTGCGTCGAGATAGTTAGCTTCGCCCGTTCCTGCCAAAATTAGGTGAAAATCATAGTTTTGTGCCAATTCAGCGAGCGCTTTTAATAGTAATTCGGGACGTTTTACGGGGTGAATTCGAGCCAGGAATAGCACGATGGGTGTTGTGGCAGCTATTTGATAATTCTGCCTGAGTTGTTGTTTTGCTCCCGGTTGCTCTTGTATCTGTTCAACGCCTAATGGTAGGGTAATAATTGGGGCTTTGACGCCAAAGTTGCGGGTATCTTCTGCTTCGCCAGAAGAAGCGCAATGAATTGCCGCTGCTCGATTTAGATTATGCCGTTCAATTAGAAAGGAATAAAATTGTTTTTTGCGGCGACTTCTTGATAGCGATCCAGGGGCGAGTTGTCCGGTGGTGCGGACGGTATAGGGAACATTTTGCCAGCGAGCGATCGCACCCGCACAAGTCGATGGATACGAAAACAGATAGTGGTTGTCTAAAATGTCATAATTTCGGATATTTTGCCACAACCATTGCGTTAAAGTTGCTGAGAATATAAACCCTTTATCTGAAGTAATTGACACGCCTTGATTCGGCGGTGAAAAGGGTTCAAAAAACCAAACAGGCACGCCTTCATATTCAATTTTCTGGTTTAAAGGTACATCTAACAACGTTGAACCAGCCTCGTTTGTTGTGGCTATTTCAGCATCAACACCACAGGATATTAAATTTTTCACCAAACTCAATACTGCTTGACTCGGCCCGCCTCGCAAGGATGAAACGGAAAAAATAACGTGCAAAACTTTCACTATTTTCCTCCTACTATATAGTTTTTTATTAATTCAGCTAATGTTTGCTGAAATCGCTCAAATCCAAATATTTCGATCGATCTTTTTCGTAATATTTCAGGTTGATACATTATCGGATGTGAATATTTGCCTTGTAAAATTTTAATTATAGTTTGAGCAATTTCATCGACATTATCCGGGTCAACCAAAGCTCCTAATTCTCCATGACACAAGGCATCAAGAGCGCCATCTTTATTGCCTCCTAATGTTGGTTTGCCGCAAGCAAGGGCTTCTAAATATACGATACCAAATCCTTCGCCTTTACTGGGCATGGCAAAGACATCGCACAAATTATAGTGTTGACAAAGTTCTGCATCGGGAATAAAACCTGCCAAGGTGACGCAGTTTTGTAAATTCAATTCTGCGATTAAATTTTCGACTCGCGAGCGGTCATCACCTTTTCCCGCAATAATATAGTGAACGTTAGGAATAGTTTGCCGAATTTGAGGGAGTGCTGCCAGAATTTTGTCATATCCTTTGTACTGTTCGAGTTTTGATAATCGTCCCAAGGTTAAAATAACGGGTTGTTCGGGTGTCAGGTTATATCGTTTGATTAATTCAACAGGTTTGGGAGCGATTTTAAATAGATTGGCGTCGAATGTGTTGGGTAAAATTGATATTTTTTTGGGGTCGATATTTTGTTCTTTGAGCAAGCGATCGCGGGTATATCCACTGACTGATAAAATGCGATCGGCATGATGCAAAGCTCTCTGCAAACTAGGACTTTTGATATCCCAAGCATCGACGCCGTGAGCCACCGTCCAGTAAGGAATCCCCGTCAAGCGTTTCAGCCAGTAAGCTACAGGGGTAAAATTGAGATGAATTGTTAAAACTATGCGCGGACGTTGCCAAATTCCAAATAGCAAAAGTTGAAGCGCAAAAACAGCCGTCCGTAAAGCTAAAGGCCAATTTCCCACAAAATTGAATCTGGTATTGCTAACGGTAAAACCTGCTGGAGGTTCGCTGGTATCGTGTTTGGAAAAAATTTCATAATCTATCTTGGGATAGAGCTTCTGCATAGCTTGAATCAGAAACTCTGAATAAACTTGAATTCCTCCTTTGATATTTTTGTATGGATTTAAATTTGGCAACCAAATATGTATTAATGAACGGCTTATTCCCATTAATTTTCTCCGCCTTCTATGTTAGCATAAGCATCATTTTTTTCGATATTATAATATATTTGATATAAGGGTAGCTCTAATCTGAGTGCGAATAAGAGCGCCAATACCATTGGCAAAATGGCATAAGATTCCTGTAAAACTGATACTGAAGAAATAATCGCGATAAAAACCAGCAATCCGCTCCTTTGACCGATTAAGTTATTTTTTAGAGCAGGTTGATAAGGACGAATAATGTATTCAGGAGTTTTCCAAAGGTAGTAGATTGTAATAAAAATAGCAAAAATTCCTAAAAAGCCAAACTGAGCTAGCAAAGAAGCCCAAGTAGAGTCAGCTAAAAATAAACTGCCGCTATCTGCTTTCAATATTCCATTTTTATGTAAAGTGAAAAGAATTTCTGACCCAAACCCTAAATGTTTACCAAACAATAGAGAAAAAGTATCGGCTCGCTCGATGTAGTTGAAAAGAATTTCTAATCTTCCACTAGACGCAGACGTGCCAGCAGCACGGGTATTTAAACTATTGACTTGAAAAATTAAAAGGATTAAAACAGCAGGCAGGGATATTGCTCCCACTGCTGTCATTAACGAGCGTTCTTTGTTGGTTTTAAACCCTCGCTTAATTTGATTAAATAAACTGAAGCAAGTCAGTAAAACTACAATTAAGGTGGCGCTGCGCGAGCCTGAGAAAAAAACTCCTATTACACCTAATAACAAAAGAATATACCGCCACCTGTGTCGAGGTAAAATTTCAAGATTTAAGTAAAAAACTAAGGCTAAAAATAGCCCCATTGTATTGGGACCGATAAAAGTTCCCACAGAGCGGACTGTGCCATTGTCTATCCAGGATACTCCATCGTATAGAACTGCAAATAATCGCTGACGAATTGCATAGAAAACTTGAATAACTGCTAAAACATTTACCCATTCAAAAACCCAGCGAAGATAATAGCGGTTCAGGTGACGGTGACAAAAGAAAAACAGGGCAAAGACAACAAATATCGGTCTAAGGCAGGATATAATTGCTACCAAGTTAAGCTCGCTAGTGACGCTTCTAGCAATAGCAATTCCCAAAACGCAAAGACACAGCGCGTAACTGGTTTTTAAACCTCTATTATTAGAAAAACTTTTGCCAGTATTGGTTGGTGGCAATAAAGCACTAAACAACAACAGTAACAAGGTAAAGCCATCTTTCAAAACTTTTTGCCAAGTCGGTACTAGCAAAATGTAACTTACTCTTGTGTAATATTCCGGATGCCAGTTGCCTTTTAGGGCATATTCTGATACATACCAGTAAGTCAGTACGGCGGATGCGATCGCTAAAAACAGCAGCGAATGAAGAAAAACTGAGATTCTGCGAGCAGTTTTGCCTGACATTTTCCTCACTGTTGTAAATAAGGAAGCAAAGTTTTAGTTACGACGCTCCAACTGAGATTTGAGTCGTAGTAGTTTTGAGTTACTTTAGCTAAGTTATCAAGGTTGGGGAGTTGAGTCAAACTATTTAGCACTTGTTTCTCGAAAGCGGGGTAAAAATGTTCTGAGGCTAAAAATATGCTGGGGAGTTGCCGTAAGAAAGAGTCTGTAAGCATTCCATCCGTTCCAATTACCGGTATGCCATGTTCTAAAGCAGACATGAGCGATGTCCGTTTAGCACTGACGCCGAAGCGGTGAGGCATTAACATTAAATTGGAAATTTGTAAGTAATGGGACAATTCAACCGGAGCGAGATAACCAGGACGGATAGCGGGATTTTTTAGGGTTGTTAGTGACTGGGCATTTCCTAATAATAACCAAATAATAGAGTAGTTATAATTAAGGTAAATATCTAATGCTGAAATCCAGTTTGACAGAATTGACTCGCCACAACCAAACAGTGTTATTACCAGTTGTTCGGGGGCCATTCCTAATTTTTGACGAAGCGATTGTTTTTGGGAGGGAGAAAGGGGTTGGAATGCAATGTTGCTGGGAATTGGTAGATAGTGAATTTTTGATTTTGAGTTACTGAATCTTTTCAAGCGATGCAGGTAAAGTTCGGAAGCACAGAAGACGTGATGACTGGAGAGGAGGAGCGATCGCAACACGTACTGCTGCCACAAACCCACAACCCACGTACCCGGATATTTGAGTAACCAAAAGTAAGTTTCATGAGTAATTAGTAAGGTTTGAAACCTTTGGTGACACCGTTGCCAAAAATCTATCAGTGTCAAGTTGTATCCTTTAGAAGCATAAAGCCAGGGAGTATATTGTAGAATTACAGTTTCAACTTTCTCCGCTTCCAGCCATTCTAAAAGCTTCTGCCATCCTGCTTGATCCCAACCCTCAACATCAGAAAAAATTTTAACCGGAACAACTGACTCTTGGCAGCCTTTTTCAACAATAATATCTAGGTTGATATCGAGATAATTTTTACATTCAACTGCCAAGTTAATAGTGTAATCACCAACTCCACAAGTATGAGGATGGACTCGACCTGTAATTGCCACTATTTTCCCTAGCTTTTCCATCCTCATGCAACTCCTTGCTGTAAAATTTTACCGCCTTTCTTGTCTAAATTCTTCCAACCATTTTAGATAAGTGTTTTCCAACTTATCCACAGCCGTATTCCACCGGAGATTTTGCACCAGCTGATACCCAGCTTGAGCAATTTTTATTCGCAGAGGTTCATCCAACAGTAACTCCTTCACTGCTTGATACAACTCAGGGGAAGTTAATTTCTCTATAATGAGCGCTTCTTCGCGATTTGTAATAGAAGCACCCCAGCCTATTTTACTAACAACAACTGCACAACCACAAGCCATTGCCTCGGCTGTGACTAATCCAAAACTTTCGTAAATAGAAGGGACAATTAAAACCGAAAGGGATTGGTATATCTTTTGCAAATCTTCTTTTTTGTATACAAAAGGAATAATTTCAATTTGTCCGCTGACTGATGCGGGGAAATAGTCTTCTTTACGGAAATTTTCTCCGACTCCGATTAGTTTAAATAAGCACTGGGGAAACTCCGAGAGTAACTGGCTGATATCCGACCGAATTAACTGAATACCTTTTCGCGATATCCAAGACCCACAATAGCCTATAACAGGTTTTCTATAAAAATCAATATTTAAATCGATATAATCATCTGAAAGTGAGTTATTTATAGCTACAATGTGGCAGCCGTCTTTATATTTACAAGCTATGGCATATTGACGTTCATCCTCGCTGACAGTAACAATTCCATCTACTTGGGTAAACGCATTTTTAAACAAAGCAGTTTGATCTAACTGATACCATTTTTTAAACGGGCTTTCCATCAACCCTGTTTCAGAATATTTAACTAAAGTATTAAAGTAACGGGTTTCTAAACCATTTGAATGACTCACCACGAGAAAGTCTCTGTTGGGAATTTTGCTTAAAATTGAAGCCGCTAGCCAAGACTCTCCACCATAAAATTCAATAATATCGTATTTTTTTATGGCTAACTGACGTAGTGTTAAAAACAGCATCCCTATAGCTTGGCGGTAACTGGTTGCTCTTCCTTTGAGAAACTGGAGAGGTTCGTAAGATTCTGGCCCAAATAAGTCTACCTCGTGATTGCGATCGCGCAAACCCCGACAGAAATTTAGGACAACATATCCCGATCCTTGAGACTCAATTAAAGGGCAATTACTAATTGATAATACATTCACTGATTGGCTCTATTTGGGTAACTTATTTCCCTACTTTTTGATAAAAAATGCCTCTACTGTATCTCCCATATTTAGCTTCTTAACAATAAATTTTAAACCAGCCTTAATATGATATAGTTTACCTTTTTGAGTCAAAAAATTGCTATGTAACGGACAAGAAAGTTGCAGCAATTCAAACCCGTGTTTAGCTAAAACTGAACATAAAGATTGGTCTGTAAAATGCCAAAAATGTTCTTGAGGAAACCAACCCATCCAGTTTGGAGAACGGACGAAAATAGAATTATGCCGAGGTACAGTTACATAAAATATTCCCCGAGGTTTCAAAATTCTATATATTTCGTCCAAAGTTTTTGATAAATAGGGAATATGTTCAAGGACGTGATGAGCTTGAATTACATCAAAATAATTTGAGGGAAAATTGCAATCTTGAAGATACATATTTTTGATATTTCTGCCAAGTTTTTTTCCCCTAGTGGCTGCTACCATTGATATTTCTACTCCTACCGAATGCTGCACTCCCATTTTTTCAACCATCTCGACTAATTTCCCCGTCGAGCAACCAATCTCTAGTACTTTTGTAGAAGCATTTATATAAGATTTGAGGCGGCTAATTCTATAAATTGAACTCTCAACAAGAGAGGCTTCATCATTAGTTGAATTGCTATCTAATTCATTGTTGGAGGTTTCGGTTATATAGGGGGGTGGATTTGTTAAAACCATGCTACAGTCCAGGCATTGTAAAGCTTGAAAAGCTACAGGCTTTCCTTGTAATGTAAAAAAACAATAATCGCCTTGGATTAAAACTTTAAATTTTTGACAGCCGCAAATACAAATAGGCTTTTTCATTTAATTAGCTCCATAAAATTTTTGATTTCCCATTTTATCTTGTCAAACTATATCCCTAAAAATTTGCAAAATTTGTTGGCATTGTTCCACAGCATCAAGTTTTTTACGAGCAAATTCTTGACTATATTGTCCCATTAATAATCTGAGAGCGGGATTGTCTATCAACTGACGGAGAGATTGGCTCAAGGCTTGGCGATCGCCTGGTGCAATTGTAAAACCATTTCGTCCGTTTTGCACTAATTCCGGAACAGCCATAATGTTAGTTCCTATACAAGGTAACCCTGCTGCCATAGCTTCTCCAAATACCAATCCATAAACTTCTTCATAAGTTGGCATCACAAATACATCTGCTTTTTGATAAAGGTTGATTAAGTCTAGAGAAAGCGGACGTATACCTCGATGAATTCGGAGATTGGGTATATTGGGTAAATTTAAATTTGCATTGGTAACTATGTCAAGTTCGCAAACATTCATGAAATCTTCCAAAAATACAGCTAATAAATCCTCTCCACCTTTACGGGCAAAATCGTTTCCCACAAATAGCAAGCGAATTTTATCTTCTTTAGCTGGCTTCCTAGCAATTGAATTGAATAGATTTAATGGTAAAGATGGGCGAATAGTTGTGACTTTTTCCGAGCTGATTTTGTAATCCTTAATCACTGATTCTCTGGCTTTATCAGACCAAGATATAATGTGAGCTGCTGCTTCAAAACATTTCTGTTCAAATGCAATAATTGGTTGATAGGTAACGTGATTAGGGTATGGATGCTGATTGGCTAACAAAGCCGCCGTGTAATCAATTGAAACTACAGATGGAAATTTTTTAAATAAGGGAAGTGCTAGGAATGCAATGCCTTGCGTATGCAAGTGAAGAACATCGGGTTGATAATTTTTCAATCTGCCTTCTAAACAGCGACGAGCAAAGAATGAAAGCGCTAACTCAGTCCGAAATCGATGAAAATGATAGTCTGATTTTCCAGATCCTGGCAACTGTTGGCTCAGCAGCCAATATACCAATCGACCGACGAAATCTTGTTTAAAATAGTCAGTTAAATGAATTGACTCAAATTCAATTTCTGGAATATGCTTGCCAAAGGTTTTTTCTAGAACATCTTGATAAGTAATATGTCCCATTATGTAAATGTTTAAACTTAGTACTTTAAGCGGAGGGGTCATATTGTTAACAAAAAGAATAATTTAGCTGGAACGGCAGTTTAGCTGAACAAAGCTATTTTTTACCCAAATATTCCAGATAAATTTGACTGGTTTTTTCAGCAATTTTCTGCCAACAGAATTCTTGCGATCGCTCCTTTGCCCATACTCGTGCTTGAGCCAGTTTTTTTATATCCTTTAGCAGGTCAATTACTTTTGCACTCATACTATCAGTATCACCAGGGGCAACCAAATATTCTGATGGTAACATCATCGGTGGTCCCGGTGCATTATAAGCAATTACAGGAATAGAAGCTGCAAGCATTTCTAAAACTCCAAATCCAAAGGATTCTAAGTAAGAGGGAAAAATTCCAACCGAGCAAGAATTTAAAAGTTCTGGTAACTCTTGGGAATTAAATTTGGGAATTACTTCAATTCGCTCTTTTAATTCATCGGTAAAGAAAGATAAAACTTTTTCTTTAGTTTGCAATAAACCAGCTGTGCCTAATAAACGAAAAGTTACATTCGGAATGCGATCGCAAATATTTTTTACAATACTTGGAAAGTCACTTGCTCCTTTACGATAGTCAAACGTGCCGACAAAAACTACTTTTGGTTCCGCTGGAACTTCGAGGGAAATATCATTAAATAATGGTCTGCGACTGCGACTAATCCCGTAAGGAATTACAATAATTTTTTCTGCTGGTATTCCCCACCTAACCAACTCATCTTTATCATCATAATTCGCCACATTGACTAAGTCAGATTCAACCACAGTTTTGTGAGCAATATCTGCTATTTTATGCTTATCTATAGCATCGCGTTTACCTTTGATTAAACTGCGAATTTTAGATTTCCAGGTTTTTGGCTCTGGGATAGTTATTTTTTCTAAATGGTGGACAAGCAGTGCGGATCTAGCGACGAAAAGGGCGCGTGGGTGAAACTCGCTTCTAGGGTAAGGAAGATAACTGTGGTCATAGTCTATGACATCATATTCAGCAGCATGTTCGCGCAAATATTGACGTAATGCTTCCGAAAAAATAAGTTGCCAACTTAGTTGATGATTTTGCAGATGCTTTGGTATGGTTGCAAGTTGTTGTAGAGAAATTGTTTTACAGTCCCAGCCGAGTTGCTCCATTTCTTCAGCGAGTTCAATCCAAATTTTCGGGGCACCCAGTTCTTTAACTAAGGGGTTAGGACTACAGAAAAGAATTTTCATAATTTATTAATTACTGCTATAAATTTCTAAATGTTTTTGAACAACAGTTGACCAGCTAAAAGCTTTTACCCACTCACGACAGCGGTTTCGATAGTTTCCATAGTCGGACGGAGCTAAATTAACCAGCGAACACAATGCGGCGGCGATCGCTTCGCCGGAATTCTGCTTAACCACAAACCCAGTGCGCTCGTGGTCTACAAACTCGTGCATTGCTCCTGCATCCGTACAAATTACAGGAGTACCACAAGCTTGTGATTCTAGCAATGTCAATCCCATTAACTCTGGCACAGGAGTATAGCCACCATAGCCGTTAGTATGAACCGATGGTAAAACCGTCACAAGCGCAGTGCAATATTCATATAGTAGTTGTTGATCGTCTGCATCGTGTATAAATTCTACACGCAAGCCATTTGCCATCTGTTTGAGGTCTTGATAAAATTGATTGTTATATACTTTCCCAATAATTTTTAGCTTGTAATCTAAACGATTTAAAATCCTAAAAGCTTCAATTAAGTAATTAACGCCTTTGTGTGGTAAAATACGACCTACATAAATTATTTTTTTATCTTTTTCTAATGATGGACAAGGACAAAATTTATTTGTATCAACACCTCCTTTGATTAAAACTGCCTTTTTCCGCAGAGTCTCTGGAATCAAATCTAAAGTAAAACTAGATTGAGATATTACATTACTATAACATCTGAACACTGGCAAGTATCGGTTCAATGTCAAACCTAATCCCATACCATGATCGGTTACATATGCTCTTTTACCTAGCGTAAATGCTGTTATAGCTCCTAAATCAGAAACTAATGTATTAATTTGATGTAAATGTATTACATCAGCATTCAAAATTGCTGGTAAATGCCTAAATGTTAGTGGATTTACTTTATTGTTCAAAATAAAATATTTTACTGGATATATTTCTACTTTTAAGTTGTTTTTATAATAACAACTCCTCTTTTGTGAAAAACTAATTAAAGTTGTGTCAACAATTTCAGCCATGTGTTCAGCTAATGCCATAGGATATCGCTCACCGCCGCCCAGCACCGATGAGTTATCAAAATAAGTAGGAGATATCTGAACTACTTTCATAATTTTATTAATTCAAATTCAAGGAACCAAGCCGGAAAAATCCATGCCCATCTCTGCTCATACTCCTGGGGAAATTTGTTGGCTAGCTTACGTATTATAGATCTATTAAACCTACTGCCTTGAAAATGGATATAACGCCGTTTTATTTTATACCTAACTTGCGAATAATAAGAAAAATTATGATCTTCAGCAAAGTAATCAAAAGAAAAATAACTTAAATGATATTTATGAGTTGGATCTACAAATGAATTGGCACAAGAAAAGTGAGGAGTTGTTATCTTCACTAATCCATTAGTCTTTAAAATTCTATGAAACTCTTCCATTGTTTTTGGTATGTCGTCCAAGTGTTCAATTACATCGAAACACTCAATCGCAGAAAAGCTAGAATCAGCAAATGGATAAGGAAAATTATTCAAATCCCACAATACATCTGGTGCTAGTTTTTCAGACTTATCTAGCCTAACTAAATTAGGTTCAGGAAGTTTACTGCCGCAGCCAACTGATAAAATAGTCATACTTTATTCACATATGGAACTTTAATAATTTTCCATTAAATATTTCACTCTATTAACTCTATACCTGCTATTTTCAGGATACTTGATAAAGCCTCCAAGTCTACAACAATGTCTTCCTCGATCCCCACAGGATCGACGTACTCTGGGGGAGCTTGACCTTTTCCGATTATATAATAATATTCCAATCCCATTTGATTACTTAAACACCAATACATAACATTTACATACAGGGGTGAAAATATTTCTACTATTTTAGCCCCTTGCCCTTGGGAGCAAAATACTATATTACTTAGTCCGGCGCCATGAGGAGCAACTACAATTTTGGCTGATGAAAAAATTAATGCTTGCTCCGAAATCGGAAGAGATTCTAATATTATAGTTTTAAACCCTAATTGGCTTAGAAAATTAACTATATCCTTTTCATTAATAACTTTGCGCCTAGATGCTTTTTCGCGGCTGATATATATCCGTTCTACGCCATTTAGCCGCTTGGTGATTTGTTGGCAATTTAAAAACTCTTTACTCAAAAACTGGCAAGCCCAATCAGGCGGATAACCCATCACACCTGGTAGAGAAGGAAGTACCAATTTATCGGCTTTTATATGAGGATATTTACTACTTTCCAGTATTTTTTTTTCAGAAATTCCCAATTTTCCAAGCATCTCGCGATGAAATGCGGCTTGGTAACTATTCACTAAAAAATAGTCTATGTTATCAAATTCTATTTCAGCCTTATGTAGTAAATGAATGCGTGGTAGCACATCAAACATGAAATGGTAGTATGCATAACCCCCAGTTGCTGATAAAACTGCTATTGTTCCATTAATTTTATGGATTGGTGCTAGTTTAATTTGATTTAAAATTGAATGATATTTTATATCATGTACAAACTCCACCGATACATCTGCCAGAAGACGATCGTCTGGAGTAATAACGGAACCGCTAAAGCCCCAAACTCTGCCACTTGGTATTACAGCAACAAATGTTTTTGGATGCTCGTGTTCGTAAGATTTTTTAAATTTCCAATGAATATTATTCCCTAAAGTTTTAGGCTGGGCATAATAATTTTTATAACCAGCATAAATTTCTTTATAGCTGGCTTGATTTTGGGTTTTAATCAGCTTATTTGACTTATCAATCCAATCTAATGTAGATGAATAAAATCCTTTCGGAGAACCTATTATCTCAGAACTTAGGGGCAATTTCTGCAACAGTATGACAGCTAAACGTCGAGTTCGCTGAGCTAGTTTGACACTATAATTTAAAATTATCGACATTTTTTAACCATCATTTAATTTAATAAAGTTGACTTTTTCAACTTAATTTTGCAGAAATCAATTACCAGTAATTAATTATAACACATATTTTAAAACTTCATTAAACTGTTTCGCAATATTTTCATAACTATATTCTACATGGATAGATCTGCGGTCAAAATTAAGTCGCTTACCTGAAAACTTAGTAGAAGCTAATTGAATGATAACTTTCTTCATAGCATATATATCTGTTGGTTCTACCAGCCAAACTCCTGGCTTATCTTCCATATAATCCGAGTTTTCTCCCTTTGATACTGCGGCTAAAATGGGGCGGGCGGTCATTAAATACTCGTAGGTTTTAGCTGATATACGACCACCAGGCAGAGAGCGGAATGGACGTGCCGGAAGTGTCATAAATAATAAGTCAGATTGACAGGCTAGCTCAATAGATTTACTTAGCGGTACTGGACTAAAAACGGACACAATATCTGTTAAATTTTCATTTTGTAAAGCACGTTTAACAACATATTCAGGAAATAGATTCCCGTATATATTGACGTTAATTTTTCCTTGCCATTTGGGATTTTCAGCTAAGATTTCTTGTACTGCTTTGCCTACAAACATTGGACTTGCAGATCTGTAGTCAAGTTTAGCAGTTTCATAACGGCCTAATTTAATCCATACTTGATATAATTTTCTCAAGAATGTTTGTTCTTCAGGTGTTCGATAAAATTCAAACCAGCCTGCCATTGCTCCTGTGTAGGTAATAGTAAAATTATCGTCTGACCTAATGGGAACATCTGTAAAGTCTGCTGGATCGGCTCCATATCGAACTAAATAAAACTTTGACTGATGTTGTTGAGGTTGTCGATCTCGAACCCTGTTTAAGTTGCGCTGTGAAACATAAATGACCGCATCAGCTTGACGGATATAGAAATTTTCCATAGCCAGAGTTAGGCGATAATGAACCCAGCTATAGAAAATAGGGTGCATATCATCGCAGGTGGGAGAGTCATCAAAGTTTAATACTAAGGGTAAGCCAGTTATCCACTTAAGAATAATGCCTATGATTCCGAGGGAATAAGGCATCATAAATACAACAATTAAGTCGGGCTTATTTTGCTTTATAAATTTTCTGGCTTGCCAGAGTGCTGGCATTACCCAAAAAAATGCCGGTTCGCCCCAAAACGGAAAAAACCATTCAAAGAATTTTTCTAATATTTTAAGTTTGTGGATTGCATTGGCGATCGCTTGCGGATACCAAGTTCTTACTGAATCTACTATAATGCCTTCACCTAAATTCCCCTCGTCCACAGGAGACAGAACGTGAATTTGCCAATCTTTTTTTAAATACTTCATAATTTTCCCTAACCGATTCGCGGTTGTCGTTGGTTCAGGGGGAATATTATAAGCAATAACTAATATTTTTTTCATTTTAAACCTTAACCAAAATCTTCTATTTTTTCCACCAGTTAATATCTATTTGCGGCCCCTTAAAAACATAATTTTGTGGAATCCCCATAGCTTGATATAACTTAATTTTTGCTCTATTCACTAAATTTCCATCCGTCAGTATTTGTATTAATTTATCAGCAATTTTTTCTTTTTCTAGATGCCTCGATAGATAACCTCTATGAGCTAGGGTAGAATGAACAAATTCTTTAGTTTCTTGAGTGTAATCTTCGCTTTCCAAGATTTGGGTCATTTTAACCAATAACTGTTCTTGTTCTGGCTGTTTTCCCAATCCTACTTCAAATCTTGCATAGATATTTTTCCTTTCTCGCTCGCTAAACCTAAGCTGGCTGCCATAGAAAGGATCTGATTCACACGACTCTACCATTTTAACTAAGCCAGAATACCAAGTATCTAAAATCTTAGTTCTTTGATTTGGGTGATTTTGATAAACTGCTGTATAAAAAGGAATAAATTTTCCTTTAAAAAAGTGAAGCGCTCTATACCACAAATCGATATCAGCGCACACGTCTACTTCTTCTCTTAAACCCCCAATTTTGTCAAGAATAATTCTGCGAAAAAATGTACAATGTTGTCCAATCATGCGTTTTGTTAATATCGAGTAGGGTGTAACCTCGCTAGAGATTAATTCTGAAGTATAGTAAGAATTCATATCAGGCATTAACTGAACGTCGCAGCCAGTTATAATAGCGACATCGGGATTATCTATCAGTTCTTTGATTGAAATTTTAAAGGCATCTCTTAAATAGAAATCGTCACTACTTTGAATCGCTAAAATCTCTCCTTTAGCCACGGCAATTGCTTTTGTAACCGCATCAACATATCCCCGATCTGGTTTTGACCACCAGATAATTTGCGGATATTTTTTTAAAATTTCAACAGTTTTGTCTTTCGAGCCTCCGTCGGAAACAATTATTTCTAGTTCGCCTTCATAGTTTTGTTTGAGAATACTTAAAATCGTTCTTTCAATGTATGCACCCTGGTTGAAGGAAGGAATAATTATAGAAAGAGAAGGCCAATTCATTATTATTGATGCTCCTAAAAATATAAACCTCATTTCGCCACGGTCAAGTCTAAAAAATTGATTGGCTTCCCCAACAATTGTTTACCTTACTTGACGACAAGCTTGAGACCAAGTCCTTAAATTTCCAGCTGTGTATTCAATAAAACTTCGGACTTCATTTGTACACCAATTAGGAAGTTTATTAATCCCCTCAGACATTATAAAATCAGCCAGGTGATCAACGCGATCGCATACATCTGAATCAGTTGGCTTAAAGCTTTCTCGCAGTAATTTAGTTAACCAGTCAGTCAGAATCATCCCCCAAAATTCTTGTCTGAGATCGTCAAGATAATCGTGAGGGTTCCTCCTATGATCTACAATCGGACGCCCAAAAGCGACATGATAGTTTGTTCCCTTCATTACCGCTTGTAAGAAATATCCTCCCCAAATATCGCCGTAACGCTGAATTTTTCCTCCCGGTACTTCCCATCCCATCGGAATGCAAAGAAACGCCGGAATTAATTCTCGAATCACGCTGGTATTTTGAGTATTGATCGGACTCCAAGTATCTTGACTTAAAACAAAGACATCTGGGCCATTGTATGCGACGCTTTCCACTTTTCCATTCAGCCAGGTGATCGCATCAATATCTGGCTCTCGCAACCATAATCCAGATGTTGCTCCAATGGTAACAGGCGAGTTGCGCAGTTTTTCTTCTGGATTATTCTTTGTTCCCCGCAGAGCAAAGGGATAACCCCGTGGGAATATAGAACGGGATGGTTCAATTTCCAAATATTCGCAAATATTGAAAAATCCTAACTTATCGGTAAGTAAACATTGATTCCATTCTTGACCTGTGAGTTCGTGACCTTGAATAAAATCATCAGTCGTTGACCAATTATCATCATCAATGCAAATAAGCCTTTCACAACCTTCTTCTAAGGCGTGAAGGTAGCCAATATTGCGTCTAGTTTCGTTATTGTATGGAATTCGATTGTAAAAATCAGCGAATCTCTTTCCCCATTCATCCTGTTTCTCAATATCTAAGTAAACCGTTTCTAAACCAGAGTAGCTTATTTCGCTAGCTAACTCATTTAAATCCGGCGTCTTTTTATCTCCCACAATCCAAATTTTTGTCGTCTCAGATGTTCCATGACTCAGCAAATTATTTAAATATTCTCTCAACAGGCTGGGATAGTTAATTGTTGTCAGAACCAGGTGATTTCTTTTCATTTTTTGCTCAAGCGTAAAACATGTGTTTAATAGATACAATCCCCATATTATCTTCATCGTAAGGTGAGTTATGGGTGTTGAACGGGGCTATTTCAAAGGAAAAAACTTCAAATATTACGTCATAAGTTACTTTACCCGATCTGGCGCCAAAGTCGATCGTGTAAATACCGGGTGTTAGCTGCGACGTGTCAAATTCTAAGTAAATTTTATCCGAATTCGGCTTAATAAAATTAGATATTGAGTCGGTGTGAAACGTACAAAGCCGCTGCCCCATACATGTATTAATTCCTACTCCAATTCTGAGTCCATCAATGACAGCTTGGCATTCATAACTGATTTCTATTTTAATCTGCTCTCCGATTTTGTAACAGATAAATTCATCGCCACCAATTAATCTTATTTTTTTTAGCTTAAAGGATGAAGCTACAACGTATTCAGGTCTTGCTTTCTTTGAAACGTCTATTTCTCTTTCTTTTCCTATAGAAGCTTTGCTTAGGTAGCAGTTTGTTACGGTTTGAATATCTCCTTGTTCAATTAGCCGACCTTTTTCGAGATACAAACCTTTACTGCAAAGTCTGATAATTGATTCCATGTTGTGACTGACAAACAAAACGGTGCGCCCTTCTTTTCCCACTACCTCCATTTTTCCCAAACACTTTTTTTGGAATTCTGCATCCCCTACAGACAATACCTCATCTACTACTAAAATTTCTGGCTCTAAGTGAGCAGCAACTGCAAACGCAAGCCTTACGTACATTCCAGAAGAATAACGTTTTACAGGAGTATCTAAGAATTTTTCTACTTCGGCAAAGGCTACAATATCATCAAACTTTCTTCTAATCTCTGTCTTACTCATCCCCAGAATTGCACCGTTAAGATATATATTTTCTCTACCTGTAAGCTCAGGGTGGAAGCCCGTTCCTACTTCCAAAAGACTTGCTACCCTTCCTTTAATTGCCATTCGACCTTTTGTCGGGTCAGCGATCCGGCTTAAAATCTTGAGGAGGGTTGATTTACCTGCTCCGTTGCGACCAATTATACCTACCCGATCGCCTTGCTTAATTTCAAACGAAACATCGTTCAATGCCCAAAATTCTTCATAAGCTGGATTGGTAATGCTTTTTCCTAAAGGTTTTAGCAGTCGCGAACCAAAATACTTGACTTTATCAGCTATTACATCTCGCAATGCTGTGTAAGGCTCCTGTTTCTGATGCCCAATAATGTATTTTTTACCTATATTTTCAACGCGAATTACGGTATCAGACACGCGATCGCTTCCTGCTTAAATTACATCTGCAAACGTGCGTTCGGTCTTGCGGAAGTATAATACACCGCTGACAAACAACAACGCAACTAATCCCAAAGATATGGTAAATCCAGGCCAATAAAGTTTGGATTCTCCACCTAATATAGCCCAGCGGAAGCCATCAATGACCCCCACCATCGGATTTAAAGAGTAGAGCAAGCGCCACTGCTGGGGTACAATGTTGCTGCTAAAACCAACTGGGGAGATATACAAGCCAAACTGCACGATAAATGGCACTATATAACGAAAATCTCGATATTTTACGTTCAGTGCGGCTAACCATAGTCCCGCTCCCATCGCTGCAGCAAAAGCAATTATGATAAACAGCGGTAGGGTGACGATGCGCCAATTAGGGACAAAGTTATACCAAGCCATCAGTGCTAACAATATCATCCCAGAAATTAGGAAATCTACAAAGCTGACAATGACGCCACTTGCTGGGACGATCAAGCGGGGGAAGTAAACTTTGGAAATCAAATTGCTATTGGCGATTAAGCTGTTGCTGCATTCGGAAAGCGCGTTGGCAAAAAATTGCCAGGGTAACATGGCTGCAAATACCAAAATTGGATAGGGGGCATTTCCTTCAGATGGTAACTTGGCTAGGTTGCCAAATACTACCGTGAAAACAACCATTGTTAGGAAAGGTCGAATCAACGCCCAGGCTATGCCAATTGCTGTTTGTTTGTACCTGACCAGAATGTCTCGCCATGCTAGGAAGTAGAATAACTCCCGATATCGCCACAAATCTTTCCAATACTGAGTCTCGGTGCGACCTGCTTCAATTACTAATTCGGTTTGAATCCGATCGCTCATACCCCAGCAACCTTTAACCAACAACAATTTATCCCAGCGAGGCGATCGCTGCAACTGCTCCGCCCTCTAGCCAGCTAGAATAACACGCGCGGTTCTATGCGATCGCCGTTGCCGCCAATTTTACAATTCTTTATACCACGTCGCGCACCCAATCTCATACGCTGATCCAAGTACCAGCTTAAAGCGTTAACCCATCGATGTCTTTATGGCGCTCAAGATAGTCGAAAACTTTGATGGCAGTGTCGCCCTCGACGCAGAAGCCAAAGCCACCCTATTCGCCTTGTTGACGGGGGATGCGTTTCTCGCCCAAATCGCCGAACAGCTTAAATGCTCGCCGCTTGAGTTTACCTCATTGCTGTTTCAGCCGGTTCCCTACAGTACGTCAACGCCTAAAGGGATGCCTGCTGAATTTGAAATGTATCACCAATCCGACGAGTACGCAATTATCAACGTACCCCCTAATTTTATGTTCAAAGCTAAGATATTTAATCCCAGTCGCCTTTGTGCCATCTATCGAAAAATTAGCTAAAAACTAACCTATGACTACCGAAACTATTCCTTCTCTCGCCGGATTAGAGTTTATCCCTTATATTGACGAAAATGGGCAGCTGCCCGCACAATTACAAGGGAAAGTAGGCGCCTACGCGATATGCGATCGCAACCAAATCCTGCAATTTATCGGCTATTCTCGCGATGTTTATCTCAGCCTCAAACAGCATTTGGTACGTCAACCCCAACTCTGCTATTGGGTGAAAGTTCAAACGATTGAGCGTCCTAACCGCACAATTCTAGAAAATATCCAGGGTGCTTGGATTGCTGAAAATGGTTCTACTCCCTCTGGTAATAGTACCGATGAAGCGAAATGGACGCAATCTATTAATGTCCAACCTCTGATGACGCCTGAAGAACAGGCGAGTTATGCTCAAGCAGCGGGTGAGGAATTGGCGGAATCTAAAATATTAAAAAATGTCGCCCGACGAGTTGAGGCTGAAATTATTGCCGCATTAAAAGCCCGTGGCGTTCAAACCGAAATCCGCTTTAATCCTAAACTTAAAGATAGCGGTTTGCTGGATTTGAAGTAATAAGATCGCAAGCTTATAACGGTTTACAGATTGGTGAAATACAGCCCTTGTGGCTTCGTTTGTGTAGCGGCACCCTTAAGGGTGCCGCTACACAAACGAAGTCCGCCTACGCGGAATATTGACTCATGTAAAATCAAAGTGTACTTTATGAAGCCGCAAACTGCTATAACCAAAAGCGCATCAAGTTTGTAGGGGCAGGGATTTTAATAACTGTTGGTTTGGATTAAAAGATTATCAAATGCGGTGCCCCTACTGGTAGAAAATATTTCTACCTTAAATCTGCCTGGATATGTATCCGAGGTTATATATTTTCTCTCCCTCAGCGTTGTTACCCTTCAAGAAAAACTAGATTTACTTACTCAAATGACGCCGACGCTATTAAACAACCGCTATAAAATTATTCGGGACTTAGCTACTGGTGGATTTGGTCACACTTTTTTGGCAGAAGATACTTACCTGCCTTCTCGCCGCCACTGCGTTATCAAGCAATTAAAACCCGTCAACAATAGTCCCCAAACTTTCCAACTGGTGCAAGGAAGATTCCAACGAGAAGCTGCCATTCTGGAAAAATTGGGCGAGTCGAGTCACCAAATTCCTAAGTTATATGCCTACTTTGAGGAGGCGGGACAATTCTACCTGGTTCAAGAATTCATTCAGGGTCAAACTTTAACCGATTTGGTGCGAGTCTCTGGGGTTTTGAGCGATTATTCTGTCCAAAATATCCTGCTCGATCTTTTACCCGTTCTCGATTACGTTCACGGTCAGGGTATTATACACCGAGATGTCAAACCTGACAATATTATTTGGCGAGAAAGCGATCGCAAACCCGTCCTAATCGATTTCGGCGCGGTCAAGGAAGTGATGACGGCGGCGGCAAATGGTCATTCGATCGTCATCGGTAGCCCCGGCTTTATGCCGATCGAGCAAGCATCGGGTCACCCTACCTACGCTAGCGACTTGTACGGTTTGGGATTGACGGCGATTTATTTGCTGACTGGTAGATTGCCGCAAGAACTGGGGGTAGACAGGGGGACGGGGGAATTGATCTGGCGTCAGTACGCGCCTTCAGTTAATCCTAAGTTGGCAGCGGTATTGGATAAAGCAGTGCGATCGCATCCCTCAGAACGCTACTCTTCGGCGCGACAAATGCTCAACGATTTGCCATCTGCCCCAAGATCCGCTTACGCCCCTACCCCTTCCCAAGCGGATACCGTCGCCGTGGCTCCAGGAGGAGCATATACTAAACGAGTACAGGTTGCTCCGGCTACGGGTTCTGGGGGATGGAAACGATCCGCAGCGATCGCCGCCAGCCTCATCTGCGGCGCGTTGGTTATCGGCGTTGTTTTCGCCAAACCTCGCCAACAGCAGCCAGAACAGCCGGTAGCGACGCGCAGAACTGCAAGCACACCTGAAATTTCCCCCGCATCTGAACCGCCTTCAGTTCAACCTCCAACGGCGTCAACGTCCCAACCAGCACCCACAGCTGTAGTCACTCCTGAAATTTCCCCTCAATCTGAAGCGCCTTTAGTTCAGCCTCCAACGGCGTCAACGTCCCAACCAGCACCCACAACTGTACCCAATCCTGAGATTTCCCCTCAATCTGAAGCGCCTTCACCATCGTTGTCGCCCAATGCTGAAATTCCCGCGCCAGCATCAACACCAGAGGCGCGCATCCCTACCTCTGGTATCGTCCCGGCATTTCCTGTAGGGACGCCTCGCAGCGTTGTTGAATCAAGCCTTGGTTCGCCTACCAAAATTTCCCAAGGCGCTTTTGGCAAAACCCTCGCGGCGAGTTATGCCGAATATATACCGGGTGAGATGAGTTTGGGCTATTTATTTGACCGCGAATCTGGGGAAGTTCGGCAAACCGAGGTAGCCTTTGCCCAATCGGTGGATTTAGAGCAAATCCAGGCAACTGTGGATCGAATGATGGACGGTAGGGCAACTGAAGAAATCAGACAGAAGTTGCGACGGGTGTATCAACGGCGGTCGAATTATGCCTCGTTTGCCGTTGGCGACTTAAAAGGCGAGATTCAGAGAAATAAAAGCGATCGCATCTACATCGGTGTCTGGGATGCCAATTTACACTGAAATATTTGCCATTACAGTCAAAGATCCTCGAAGGGGCACGGCATGAGAAAATCTTTGAATTCCAAGCATTGCCTATTGATATTGAGTCCAGTAGTATCTAACTCATATTTTTAATGGTGTTGTAGGGGCGGGTTTTACCAGTTACTTTTGATGCCTAGCGAATGGTGTTAATAAACCCGCCCCCGTGCGATACCGATACAAACGGACACGATATCATACCAAATCCGGAGCGATCGCCCCCAATATTCTTATAGACCGCGCAGGCGGTCTTTGTTTGTGTAGCCGCGACTTCAGTCGTTAGGCATATAGCGGTTTGCAGGCGCATCAGGTAAACCGCCAGTTTGTGTAGCGGCAGCGTTAACGCTGCCGCTACACAAACGAAGCCAAAAGGCTGTACTTCACTCACTTGCAATCTGCTGTAAAAAGGATGATAGAAGCGGATTTAGTATCAAATGAATGGCTAAAAAAAAGCCCCGCTGGGGCTTTAATTGTAACCGAGTTCAAACTTTAGAGCCTACTTGATGCTAACTTTAGCTCCGGCTTCTTCCAGTTGTTTCTTGGTATCTTCGGCATCTTCTTTCTTAACGCCTTCCTTAACTGCCTTGGGCGTAGCTTCGACCAAATCTTTGGCTTCTTTCAAACCTAAACCTGTCAAAGCACGAACTACCTTCAGAACTGCAATCTTCTTGTCGGCAGGAACTTCTTCCAGAATTACGTCAAATTCTGTCTTCTCTTCCACTTCTTCAGCAGGTGCAGCACCACCAGCACCGGGCGCCATCATCATCATGCCGCCAACGGGGGCAGCTGCACTAACGCCAAAGGCTTCTTCAATTTGCTTGACGAGTTCGGATGCTTCCAGCAGGGTCAGAGTTTTAAGTTTCTCGAGAATTTCATCAGTTGCAGCAGACATGGATTAACTCCTTTAGTTGGTAATTGGTAATTGGTGATTGGTAATTGGTAATTGGTAATTGTTAATGGGTTTGGTTTTTATTACCCATTAGCCATTAGCCATTAGCCATTACCGAAATTAAGCAGCTTCGCTATCAGCAGCGCCTTGATCTTTGTCCTTATCAGCAATAGCTTGCAAAGCACGCGCCAGCGAACCAGGAACTTCGTTGATACCCACGGCAAGTTTGGTGGCTACACCATTGATTGCACCAGCAATCTGTGCCATGAGTTGTTCCTTCGACGGTAAGTCTGCCAGTGCTTTGACCTGATCTTGGTTCAAAGCACGTCCTTCCATTACGCCACCCCGAAGTTCGGTCTTCTTGCTGGCTTTTTGGAATTCTTGGTAAGCTTTGATAGCACCGCCGATGTCTTCTTTGACAAGCATGAAAGCTGAAGAACCCTTCAGAAATTCGTCCATTGCTTGCCATTTCTCGTCGCCCTCAACGGCAATTCCCATTAAGGTGTTTTTGGTCACCTTACAGGTAGCGCCTTTGGGACGCAGCCGCCGCCGTAAATCGGTGATTTCGGCAACAGATAGCCCCTGGTAGTCTATAACAACTGCCAGACTCGACTCGCTCAAGCTTTGCTTGAGTTCGGTGATGATTGCTTGCTTATCCTCTCTAGTTCTACCCATTCTTGTGTCACCTCCTTGGGTATCCTTGCTCGATACAAGGATTTAGCTTTTGGATTCAGATTGGCGTCCCAACTAAAAACCCCGGTTGTGGAGCCGGGGTGCTGGCGATCGCATCTTGATTGGTCAGCCACTTATACCATAAGTGGTAACTAATGTCAAGTGCAATGCTGGCAAACCTCGGCAGGAAATTAAGCTTAAAGCCCCTGCTGTCTTCGGCGTTTGCTATTTAGTTGAGCTATTTTCGATTTCAGATTTGATATTTCAGATTTGCCATATTCAATCTCAAATCTCAAATCTCAAATTCTTTTACGCTGCCTCCGTTGTCTTCATATCTCTGAGGGCGCTGATATCCACTGCGATTGATGGCCCCATTGTTGCGGATACGTACATGGTACGCCAGTAGCGCCCCTTGGCTCCCGAAGGTCGGTTGCGGTCAATTGTTTCCTGCAATGCCTTGAGGTTTACCAGCAAATCTTCCGGTGAGAAGGATGCCTTACCAAATAGGATGTGGACAATCCCCGTGCGGTCTGCCCGGAATTCTAGTTTACCAGCTTTGAATTCCGCGATCGCACCAGCCAGATCAAATGTTACCGTACCACCTTTGGGTGAGGGCATCAAACCCCGCGGCCCCAACAGCTTACCCAGCTTCGCTACCTGCGGCATCACATCTGGGGTGGCAATCAGTTTATCAAAATCCATCCGGCCTTTTTGGATTTCGTCGATTAGTTCTTCCGAACCAACTATATCTGCACCGGCGCTATTAGCTTCGTTGACTTTTTCCCCCCGGGCAATTACTGCTACCCGCACGGTTTGCCCGGTTCCCTTGGGCAATACTACCGTTGTCCGCAGTTGTTGGTCGGTATACTTGGGGTCAATTCCTAACCGAATGTGAGCTTCTGCCGATTCGGGAAACTTCGCCGTTGCCGTTTCTTTCAATAACTGTAGAGCTTCTAGTGGTTCGTAAGCTCTATCTTCTACTTTTTTCCGCAGTTCTTGCAGCCTGCGCGATTCTTTTTTCATTGTTTGCTCTCCTGGGGTCAATTACGAAGTCTCGCTTCTCCCCCGATAATTGGTAATTGCTAATTGCTAATTGCTAATTGCTAATTGCTAATTGCTTTTCTTCTGTCAACTATCAACTATCAACTATCAACTATCAACTAATCTGCGATGGTTACACCCATATTGCGGGCGGTTCCTTCCACAATTTTCATTGCGGCGTCAATATCGTTGGCATTGAGGTCAGGCAATTTTGTTTGGGCAATTTCTCGCAGTTGTTCCCTGGTAATTTTGCCAACTTTCTTTTTGTTTGGTTGGTCTGAACCCCTTGGTATCCCTGCTGCTTTGGTAATTAAAACCGAAGCGGGAGGGGTTTTCAACACAAACGTAAAACTGCGATCCTCGTAGACAGATATTTCTACGGGAACTACCATGCCTGCTTGATCCGACGTTCTGGCGTTATACTCTTTGCAAAACGCCATGATGTTGACCCCGTGCTGACCCAGTGCTGGGCCGACGGGAGGAGCTGGGTTGGCCTTCCCTGCTGGGAGTGCCAACTTGATGATTGCAACAACTTTCTTGGCCATTTAACCTTTAGCCCTGTTTTTCGACTTGATTGAACTCCAATTCCACTGGTGTATCGCGCCCAAAAATAGAGAGTAACGCTTTCAGCTTGCTCCGTTCCGGACTGACTTCAATCACTTCGCCTTCAAAATCTTTAAAAGGCCCTGAAAGTACGACGATTTTGTCACCCACAGCCATGTCAACTTTGACCACTGGCTCTTGTTCGCGCGCTTGCTTGAAGATGCGTTCTACTTCTGAATTGGATAGCGGCATGGGTTTGACATGTCCGCGTCCGCGTCCGTAGCGGCGTTTTTGTTCTGCACCCACAAAGTTAATCACATTTGGGGTGTTTTTCACAACCTGCCAGCTTTCATCGTCCATCGCCATTTGGACGAGTACGTAGCCAGGGAATACTTTTTCTTCGCTTGTTTGTCTGCTGCCGTCTTTGCGAATTTTGACGGCTGGCGTTTGCGGAATTTCTACTTGAAATATCCGGTCAGCGACATCCAAGGTTTGAATGCGCTGTTCGAGGTTGGTTTTGACGCGCTTCTCGCAGCCAGAAGCTACCTGAACGGCGTACCAGCGGGCGGTTTCTCGCGAAGCTCCTGCCGTTTCTTCCGAGTCTTCTAGCGTACTGCGATCGCGCAGTTCTTCGCTGGCAAAACTCATCCGAATACCTTTCCTGATGCCCAATTAAAGAAATTATCGACTAGATAGATCAACAGTGCCGACAGCGTCACCATTAAAATTACTGCCGCCGATTCGCTGATCAGCTGTTGGCGGCTAGGCCACACTACTTTATCCAGTTCTTCTTTTGTTCCCTGGAGAAAGGTCGCAATGTTAAATCCAGGTTTTGTTTCTTCAGCTTGTATTTTTTCTTCGGTCTTTTTCGCCACTGTTGCGTGCCTCCCCCCAATTTCCCTACAATTCCTGTTTATTGTTACCTGTTTTTCTGTCAGAAAGCTTCAAGCCTGCCGTCCACATCGGCTGACTCAAACACCCCCCACAAAACCAGTTTACCCGAAACCGATATAGGTTACTACTGGTAAACCAGCGACGCTAATCGTTTCGGGCATAACTGTTGCAAGAATTTTCAGCGCGCCCTGGAGGACTTGAACCCCCGACATCCGGTTTTGGAGACCGACGTTCTACCAACTGAACTAAGAGCGCACGGGATTGGTGTGTTTTTTTATTATAACGCAACGCGACGCCCAAGCACGAAAAAAAATTATAGTGCCCTGTCGAAACGTTGTTTCAGACGAGTTGCCTTACCGACGCGATCGCGCAGGTAATAAAGTTTAGCACGACGGACTTTCGCGCGACGCAATATTTTGATGTTGGCTACGCGAGGCGAGTGCAGTAAAAATACCCGCTCTACCCCAACGCCTTGAAACACCCGCCGCACGGTAATTGTTTCGTTAATCCCGCCATTCCGCATGGCAATTACCACGCCTTCATATGGCTGTACCCGTTCTTTGTTCCCTTCTTGGATCAACACGCCGACTTTCACCGTGTCGCCCACGTAGATTTTGGGTAAATCTGCTTTCAGCTGCTCCGCTTCTATGGAGCGGATTATCTCTTGAGCTTTCATCTGCGTTAAAAAAACTCACAATTTTTTATATTACCTTAAAACATAGCTTTGGGTCTAGATAGTCTAGCTATCTGCTAAGCTCCAACTCCAGCCTCGGCGATCGCTCGATTGAGTGCATCAGCAATTCCTAACTGATTTGCCATCGCTGCTAAATAGTTGTAGTCGAGGCTAGAAGCTTGTACTTTCATTACTCCTAGCACGTCGCGCCATTGTTTTTCCGATTGCGATCGCAGTCCCCAGCGCAGCTTGCTCAAAATTACATCTTCGGGGGAAGCAAAGTAGAGCATCCCCATTCCCGAAACCTCAAATGTCCGCCGTCGTTCAAACTTGAGGCGATCAAATTCCTCAGTTCCCGCTATTACCAGATCGGCACGGGAAATGCTCTCCATATCGGTTATTTGCAGAGTTGCCATCCTACCGGATTTGACATCATCAACACCGGGAACGTAAAATCCTGCGTCGGTGAGTGCGGTGACAAGGCGATCGATCAAATCGGGGGAAATCGCCAATACCAAGTCTAAGTCTTGAGTGGTGCGAGGTTCTCCGTAAGCGATCGCGGCTACCCCTCCAGTAATGTAGTAGGGAATCGACAACTGCTCGAATATCGGGTGGAGTTTGCCAGCCAGCGAGATTGAGTCTTGAATCCACATCGTTTCCGTTCCCGTCGGGGTGTAGCCACCAGGACAGTACTCTTGCAGCCACGCAAGGGCAATTTTTTGTGCAAACTGCGTCTGATCTAAGTGTCCAAATTGCTGGCGCAGACAGTCCAAAGATAGCTGACGGGCGCTACGAGTCAGCGATGCTGCCATCATTAATCTTTCGCTGGCAGTTCGCTGCCTCAGTAGGTAAAAAGTCAGCAGATCGTTTTCAATGCTGGTGTCCTCTGCCTGGGGACGGTAGCCTGGAGGAATGGCAATCAAAGGGATTTGAATCCGCTTTTGATTCATTAGATTTGACCCCCCTCTCCTGGTAGGAGAGGGGTAAGGAGAGAGGTTAGAACGAGAACGTAGTCCGAATTGTGCCTACGTAGATAGTGTTGTTGTTGTCGTTATGTTCTGGATTGAGCAGCACGAACACGCCTGGAGTAATCGAGATATTGTTCGTCGCTTGGATGCGATAGAAGGCTTCCAAGTGATAGGTCGTGTCGTCATCTTCCCGCGCATTGTTATCGCTATCGATCACTTTGGGCGGTACGCCTGCTGTCAAACCGAGGAAGTTGCCTTTGCGACCAAAGTCTGTAAACCCTAAACTCACGGCGTAGTTCATGATATTTGCATTATCGCCTTCATCCGGGCCAGACTGGGCTTCGGCAATGCTGTATCCGAACCAACCGCCAAACACAAAGTTTTGACTCAGTCGCCAGTTTAGCTGCGCCCCAAAGTTATCCGATGAAGTAGCAACGTTGCCATGTCCCATGTCTTGACCTTGTTGCACGTACTCGTTAATTTGATCCAGGGAGCGGGCCGGTTGAGCCTGAGTGGCTGGCATTGCTTGTGCTAGCTGGGTGTTGTTGCCTAACAGGGCATTAACATCAGCGCTTGGAGCCAGGTTGCTGCTGTCTAAACTGGCAGCGGTTGTTGCCTCTGAGCTGATTTTACTTTCGGGGGTTTCTGCTGCGATCGCTGCCGAAGCACCCACCAATATTGCTGCGCCCAGTACAGCA
Source organism: uncultured bacterium (assembly GCA_964463555.1). GTDB lineage: Bacteria > Cyanobacteriota > Cyanobacteriia > Cyanobacteriales > Aerosakkonemataceae > Microseira. Next base: position 31,067 of record CAYXCW010000017.1, on the reverse strand, counting down.
GGGCTTAGCCGTATAGCGTTCCAAAATGTTCTTGACATTGTTGTATCCTCACACCAAACTCCACTGTACAGGAAAGTATCAAAACTGTCTCAATTTATTTTTGCCGTATTCCAGTTTATCAACTCCAGTTATTTATCCATCATAAATGCTGTTTCTATTCACGACTAGAGTCGTCGCAATTTTGGGCTGGCGAGGACTACAGTAGTCCGATAAATTTTATTATAGCTATCCGTTATGATACTTTCGCTAATGTGTAACTTATGCAACTGTCACATACTTGTCTACTTGTTTTTATAAACAAGGGCTTGTTTTCAGGAGGTAGCTTGCTAATCTTGGTGATATTATGGTTAAACCAGAGCTTAACAGAGCTATCAGCCCCTTTTTACCTAAATGAGTTATTAGTGTAAATTATAACTAATATTTATCCAGTTACGCCTATACCAGGCTGAGCCAATTTGATTTATGTAGGTCTATAAAAAACCCGGTTTTTTTGAAAAACCGGGTTTTTGGGTTCAAAGCTTGAAAGCCACCATGTTTTTCCTTAAAAATCTAATGTTGGCGATTTTCTACAAAGAATTAAGTATCGACCGTGCCTGTTAATCAGACCTTTCTGTTCAAATTGGTTAAGCAACCGCGTTACCGTTACTCGCGTAGTACAAATAACTTCTGACAGTGCTTGATGGGTTAATGGCACTTCAATTAATTTTCCTTTATCGACTTCTCGACCAAATTTTTGCGCCAACCAGCCTAACATTTCCAGCAACCGCAGGTTCACAGGTCTGCTATGAATAATCGCTAGTAGTTCTTCGCTGCGTTGAATGTGGGAAATCATCGCATCAGCAGCTTGATACCAAACGTTAGCTGGCAAAATACTCACTTCGGCGCTGGTCAAACATTCTATTTGATAGGGTTGAATTCGCGATAATGGTTGACCGACAATATCTCCGGTTCCCCAGTATCCCAAAGTAATCGATCTACCTTCTTCATTCCAGGTAAAGGTACGAACAACTCCTCGTTCTATTTTCCACAAAATATCAGGCTCTAGAGGTAGCAATTGACTACAGCTAAAAGTTCGCCGTGTCTGGTTAAGAGCAAAAGCTGGGGCAGGAGGAGCAGGCATAATCGTCTAATTTGGAGGTAGTAGGTATTAGGTAGTAGGTATTAGGTGGGCGGTAGCAGGTGGGCAGTTTTTCTTACCCATGACCTATTACCCATTACCCATTACCTATTAAATAATTGGTTGCGCGTTTGTCCGGCGAATGGCAACAACCGCAGGCTTGGGCGAGTCGTTAGGGTTTTTACTAGGCCAGTTGGAACCAAGGGGGACGGTACGAGTTTGTTTGAAGGTTTGACCGTCGGTGGTTTTCATTTCAAACTCGCGGGTTTCTGCGGCTGAATTTTGGCGAATTCCATAGGTTTCGCCTGGGTGTTGAATCGCTAAAAATAAGGTTTTTTGGTCTTGGGTAAAAAATGGGCCTGTGGTTTCGCACTCCATTGGGCCGATGCCGAAGAGGTATGCATTTCCGGCGTTGGGGCCAGATGTAGGGATAACCCAGATCGAATTGTTGCCATAGCAACCTACTCCTTGGGTGTCTTTGGGATTGTTCTGTTTGGTGGTAGACATATCGTTTACCATCCAGAGGTTGCCTTGGTTGTCGAATACAAGATTATCGGGGTTGGAAAAACCTGCGCCTCCTTGGGCAGGGTCGCCACCCATTGCCATCATTTTCCATTTGAAGGTTAAGGCGGCAGGTTCGTTGTTATCTTCGATTAGGTGCATTATCCAGCCGTATTCCCAAGGGGTTTTGCCGTTGGGGCCGGAGAAAATGCGCTTGTCGGGGCCGCCCTCGTTGCTGGCAGAACCGGAGGTGTAGGTAATGTACAATGAGCCATCGGGCGCTATTTCGGTGTCTTCAGGACGGGCGGTGGAGGTAGCGCCCGCAGCATTGGCGGCGTAGTGGGCATCGATGAGGATAGCGCCTTGCTTTTCTTGGGGGTTCCCTGCGTACAGATCGCCCAAGGTTTTGAATTTTTGTTTAAAATTGTTGACTTCTGCGGCTTGTATGGCTCTGAAAAATCCACCTTCGGGTCGTTTCGGTAGGGGGAGTAAGTTGCCTTCCAGGGTACTCGGCAATACTGGGTTGACTGGGGTGTCGGGTTTTAGGGGAATCCAGCGCCCGGTGCCATCTGGTTTAAATTCAGCGGCGTAGAGCATTCCATCCCGGAGTAGGCGGGAGTTGGCTTTGTCTTGGGGGTTGGTGACCTTGCCTTTGCTGACGAATTTATACAAGTGTCCGCCGCGGCGATCGCATCCCGAATAAAACGCCAGCGGTTTGCCCGCGACGACTCTAACTCCTACTGCTTCGTGCCTGTATCTTCCCAGCCAGGTGTGTTTGGTGCCGTAGTCCTTGGGGTTAGCTGGGTCGATTTCCACAATGAAGCCATATTTGTTACCAGCTAATCCCAGTACGTTGCCCTGACCGGATATTTCTTCATCGTCGATGGTGAAGGGTCTTTGTTTGGGGTCAAACGAAGTACCATCGGCGTAGACTGGTTCGGCAACTTGGGTTTGGAAGTTTTCTTCCCCACTCAGTACGGTTCCCCAAGGGGTGGTGCCGCCAGCACAGTTACCAAAAGTGCCGATAATGCGATCGCCTAATTTATCTATATACCCCTGTCCTTGAGTTTTGCGAAACACCGCCGCCCCTGGACCTGTTGTTTTCAGATATCGACCATCTTCTAAACCAGAAATGCCGCTAATGCGCCGATCTGCTTTAGAATTAGTTCTGACCCACTTGCCATCAGCCTCGCGCCGAATGGAAACGACTCCCATTCCCTGATCTAATAGGGCTTCGGTGCAAATTTGGCGAATTTTTGCTTTGAGGGCTTCTTGTTCTGGGGGCAAAGCGAAGGCATTAATTCCTGCCTTTCCAGCTTTTTTTACCGCCGCCTGGACTTCGGCAAAGGGCAGAGACTTACCCGTCACCTGCTGATAGGTTTGCATCCAGGGAATGGCACTGATGTATTCAAAATTAACGCTGAGAAAACCTTCATCCTTTCCGGTTTCGATGAAGGATAAATAATCATTATTGTAACCAAAGCGAGAATTGCCTATTTTGTCGCCCCAAGCGGCGACGATATCGTAGGTGTACCCTTCCGGCAGCACCAAGTCGTCTATTACTTCGTGGGTACTGTAGTCTTTTATCTGTTGCGCGGGTGCTATTTCATTGTCTAAAGGCATTGCCCCTTTAACTGGCTGGAAACCTAAACCCGCCCCTGTAAATAAATTATTTTTCCGCGTTACCAGAAAAGTACCAGCTGCTACTGTCGCCGCACCGGCTCCCAAAAATAGCAGTAATTCTCGACGTTTTAGCTTCATATCGGTATCGCTATTCCGAAACTAGGCCAGTTTAGCCTTTTGGGCAGCTCTATCGCCAACTCGATATTACGGCTCTAAGTTTAGGAGCAAGTTAAGGTTTTGGTAATCTCAAGGTTAAGTTATCGCCACACCATTCTCTTTGTCGCCTGCCTTCCGCTTAAGTAAATTTACTTACGTTAACTTACAGTTAATCTCAGATTAACTTATAATTAATCTTGTAGTAAGAGATCTTACGCAAAAAACCGATTGTAGAAACCGGGGTTGCAGGCAAAACTAAAATCGTTTTCGACAACGAATGCTGTTGATAGAAATCGGGTTTGAAGCGTAAGTCATCAGGAAAAGATGGCTATCTATTCGCAGGAAACTTAGGTTATTGCCTTGCGGCTGGATAGCTATTGGTAAGCAAATCCTTATCATAAAGCCATGCAACTGACAATCTCAATCTCTCCAAAAAAAATTGCTCAAGTTTTGACTGTTGTGGTTATATTGCTGGTGCTTGCCAGTGTTGCTGGACAGTACTCGCGCTATGTATTGGAGCGTGGGCAAGTTTTTGGCTTGGTACAGCTATTCAATGTCGATGAAGAGCAAAATATTCCTACCTGGTACTCCTCCTGCGCGTTACTGCTTTGTTCAGCTTTACTAGCTGCGATCGCTGGTTCCAAAAAAATAGCCGCTCATCGTTATGCTGGTCATTGGAGAGCCTTATCGCTGATCTTTCTGTATTTATCTATAGACGAAGCAGCCAGCATTCACGAAAAGTCCGTTGAACCTTTGCGCTCTAGCCTCAATACAGGGGGCTTTCTTCACTTTAGTTGGGTGATTCTGGGCTTTGCTTTCGTAGTCATCGTCTTGCTGGCGTATTGGAGATTTTTGCTCTCGCTTCCGAGCAAAACAAAGCGTCTTTTTTTTATAGCTGGAGGTATTTATCTCAGCGGTACTCTGGGTATGGAATTGATTGGAGGATATTACGCGGATTTATATGGCGAAAAGAACCTGACTTACGCGCTGATTACCCATGTCGAAGAGTTGCTCGAAATGATGGGGATTGTTTTGTTTATCTATGCGCTGCTGTCATACATGCGATCGCAAGATTTAATCATTCGCATCGGCAAGGAATATTCACGATCGTTGGTCGGCGATCGCGCCAAATAACTCTAAACTGTCCTTAAGACCGATGTCCCGTAACGATGTAAGCAACTCGCTGACCGATATTCGTAGCATGGTCAGCCATACGTTCTAGGTGACGAATTACCAATCCTAATAACAGAATTGGTTCGACTACGCCTTTGATATCGCGCTGTCCGGCGAGGTGTTGGTAAAGCGTTTCGTAGGCAGTATCTACGGTGTCGTCCTCTTGCTTGAGTTGCCTTCCAGCTGCCTCATCTAAATCGGCTAAAGCGACCAAGCTCATGGCTAACATGGCTTGGGCTTGATGCGACATCACCGCTATTTCGGGCAGGTAAGGCGATGGGGGGTAAGGAAAGAGTTTAATCGCAATTTCTGCCAAATCTTTGGCGTAATCGCCAATCCGCTCTAAATCTCGCACCAGTTGCATGTAGGCGCTCAATAGCCGCATATCCTTAGCAACGGGTGCTTGTAGCGTCATCAGGGTGGCGCAGTCTAATTCGATTTGGCGATATAACTGGTCGATGTGTTTGTCGAGGACGGGAATTGTTTGTGCCGCAGTGAGGTTGCGGTCAAACAAAGACTGGTGGCAGAGGCGAAACGACTGTTCGACCAAGGCTCCCATCCGCAACACATCGCGTTCTAAGCGCCTTAGTCGTCGCTCAAATTGGATGCGTTCTGGATACGGTTGGGAACTGTTCACCTGACTTTGTGGGAAAACCATGAGACTGCGGTACGAGTTAATTGTTAGTGGTCAGCTGGCGAGGGCGAGTTTATAACTATTATCGATTATTGCTATCTAATGGTTAATCAAATTCACCCTTAGCGATCGCTGACTATTAGCAATAAGGTAATTCTATTTTCAGCAAAGCGCCACCTGTTTTCGGATCGTTACTTGCTGTAACACAACCACCATGAGCAAGAACGATTTGCTTAACGATTGCCAGTCCTAAGCCACTACCAGTCTTACTAGCAATATTAGCGTCGTTTTTGCCCTGTTTCATACCATCTGAGGACTGTCTTGTCCGCGAAGGGTCGCCTCGGAAAAGTCGCTCAAAAACATGGGGTAAATCTAATTCTGGAAATCCGGAGCCAGAGTCTATGATGTTAATTTCAACTTTTCCAAAAAAATCATCTATCTGAGGGAGTAGATTTATTTCGGTACGGATTATTCCTTGGTTGGGACTGTACTTAATGCTGTTATCGAGTATGTTAAGAAAAACCCGATACAGGCGCGACTCATCAGCTTCGATCCAGACAGCATCGGGGCCAGAATAATCTAAACTTAGTTGTTTGGGACGGGCAAGCGGTTCCAGAGTTTGCCAGACAGAATGAATTAAAGACTTGAGTTCCAAGCTTTTGCGGTTGAGTTTGCTGCTGGGATCGATTTCTAATTGGCTGAGTTCTAGCCAATCTTGTACCAGGTTAATCAGGCGGTTAATTTCCGGTAGCATCCGCTGGACTAACCGAAGTAAAGGAGGATTTAAACGGGTTTCTAAAGTTTCTGCGACTAAACGGATCGAAGTCAGGGGAGTTCTGAGTTCGTGGGCGAGATCGGAAAAAGAGCGATCGCGTGCGGCTGAAACTTCCGCCAGCGCTTGTCGGTTTTCCAAAAAAACCCCGACTCGCCCATCTGGTAAAGGCCAACTCGACGCCCGCAGGGCGATCGATGCGCTTCTACCAATCGCTTCGGCATCTGGAAATGATGGGTGAAATGCCCATTCTTGCGTCTGGGGTTGCTCCTGCTGACGAGTTTGCTCGATCAGCTGGTCGAGTTCGTAAGATCTGACTAACTCTAAAAGCAAGCGAACTTGTCCTGGTTCCCAGCGGTGAAGGTGCAAAAGTTGCTGCGCTTGTTCGTTGCACCACAGCAGCTGGTTTTCTTCATCGACAACCAGATAGCCCAGGGGAGCTACTTGGAAAATTTGCTGCCAGGAGCGTAATTCAGTTTCTAATTCTTGCTGTTGGCGGTTGGTGAGGGAAATACCGTAACGCAGGCGAGAAATCGGCGGCAAAGAGATATTAGATGCACCCGCAGGCAGCGATCGCACCACTTGCTCTACCTGCTTGTAAAACCAGGCTCGCCAATAGAGGCAAATCCCAATCCCTATGGCTAGTCCCAAAACAAATGCGATGACGATCATGCTAATTGCAATTTTGCTAATAGCTAATTGTAAAAATGCCAACAGCCATTAGCCATCAGCCATCAGCCAAATCTGTAACCAAACCCGCGAATTGTGACAATATATTCAGGATGAGACGGGTCGCGCTCGATTTTCTCACGCATCCAGCGAATGTGGACATCTACGGTTTTACTATCCCCAACAAAATCCGAACCCCAAATTTGATCGAGCAACTGATCCCGCGTCCACACGCGACGGGGATAGCTCATAAATAATTCCAACAAGCGGAATTCTTTAGGCGCTAAACTGACTTCTTCGCCGCGGACGAGGGCGCGACATTCTAAGGGATAGAGGGTAATTTCTTTATACTGCAATACCTGTGGCTGGGGTGGGGTAGCGGGTTTGTTGCTTTCTAACAAGCGTTGGCGGCGCAGCAAGGCACGGGTGCGGGCAATTAATTCCCTCATGCTGAAAGGTTTGGTGAGATAGTCATCAGCACCGACTTCCAAGCCTAATACCCGGTCTGTTTCGCTGCCTTTAGCGCTTAAAATCAAAATTGGAATCGGATTGCCTTGATGGCGCAGCAAGCGACAAATGTCCAAGCCGTTGATTTGAGGCAGCATCAAATCCAAAATCAGCAGATCAAAGGGATATTGTCCCGCTCCTGGTTCGGGTTCGTGTAAAAAGGATAAAGCCGCTTGTCCGTCATTAACAGCAACGACTTCGTAACCTTCTTCTTCCAGCGCCATCACCAGCATTTCCCGGATGAGTTCTTCATCTTCTACCACGAGAATGCGGCTAGCAATCCCAATTTCTGCTTTGGGAGGTTTTTGGGGTGATTCAAGGGAAAACATGATGGCTCGCTATGTATCTATCGCCACAAACAAGATAACTCGACCGCGGCTCAAAAATAACCGTGTTGGAGAGGAGTCGCGTTAAAATTCCATGAAAGTTATGCGATCGCTCTATGCTGTTACAACTTAGTACCTGGCCTGAAGTCGAAGCCTATCTTCTCCAGTCTACTGGTATTATTCTCCCGATTGGTTCGACGGAACAACATGGCCCTACCGGATTAATTGGTACCGATGCGATTTGTGCCGAAGCGATCGCCAAGGGTGTCGGCGAAGCTGTCAACGCAATGGTTTGCCCCACCATCAACGTCGGCATGGCGCTGCACCACACAGCCTTTCCCGGTACTATTAGCCTGCGCCCCAGCACTCTCATACAATTGATTCGGGAATACATTACCTGTTTGGCTAAAGCGGGATTTATTAAATTTTTCTTCATTAACGGTCATGGCGGCAACATTGCCACGCTGAAAGCTGCTTTTGCAGAAACATACGCTCATTTAGCAGATTTAAATCTTCCCCATGCCTCGCAAGTGCAGTGCCAAGTGGGAAACTGGTTTATGTGCGGTTCCGTATACAAATTAGCTAAAGAATTATACGGCGATCGAGAAGGCTCCCACGCCACTCCCAGCGAAGTTGCTCTGACTCAGTACCTCTATCCCGAAGCGATCAAACAAGCTCCACTTGCCGAGCCAGTATCCTCTGGTCATAAAATATATGGAGCGGCTGACTTTCGCCGCCGCTATCCCGATGGACGAATGGGTTCAAATCCAGCCTTAGCAACCCCGGAACATGGGAAGCAATTTTACGACTTAGCAGTCAAGGAATTGAGCAACGCCTATCTAGAATTTCTCAATGCCGAATAGATGTGATATCTGAGCCAGCAAATGGGCAACATTAACTTGATAACTTAAGTTGTAACTAGCAACTTACGTTAGATAGATCTAGGACTCGCAAAGAAACCGGGTTTCTATGAAAAATCGTTAGTTTGGAAACTAGAGATCTACTAAGAAACCCGGTTTCTGCCCTCGGCTCGCGTAAGTCCTAAGATCTAACCTTGCAAGTGGGGAAGAAACTTCCCGTTTCCGCAAAGGAAAGAAAACTGGCTGTAGATATAATCGCTTTAGTTGATCGAGGCTCGCCAACTTACATGGATTCCATTGCTCCTGTTACCAACCAAACTCCCAGTACCTACCGCCTGGTTGACTGCCTGAGTAAAATTTTGATTATTGCTTACAAAGAGTCAACCTATTTACTTGAGGAAGTCTTGACAAAAGAAGGCTTTTATGTTGAAGTGCTAAGGCAGGAACAAAAACCAGAAGATCAAAGCTTTTCGCGCAGTTATCTGTGTTTAATGAACCACCGACGAGCTTGGGAAAAAGCCGCAGTCGAGAGCAAACCCACTCTAATTATCGAAGCAGATTTTGTTCCGGTTGTGGGTTTTGGGCAACTGCCTTTACCTTTTAATACCAATCAAAATAACGTAGGAATTTCTTGGTTGTATACTTGTGCGCCGCAAGTTTACAGCGTTTCGGAGGAAGGTTATGCTGAAGGATTTTCTACAGCAATGGTTGCCTATATTATTACCCCGCAAGGCGCTGGGTGTTTAATTGAGCTTGCCGACGAAATCCGCGAGCAGAAGGGAGGCGAAGTTTACTCGACTTGGGATTCGGGTGTAGATAAGATTTTACGCGCTAAAAAGCTGAAAAATTACATTCCTTTCCGCAATTATGGCGAGCATGGAGGATTGCCTAATTTAGAACATTATAAAAACGGTTTGAGTAAAACTCATCGCGCCGATGTTCTTTATGGAAAACTTGCCTTTTTACCGCATTATGCTATGGGAGAAAAAGGCGGATATTTGAAATTGTTATCCGCAAGAATTGAGGCGCGTTTGAAGGGAATTGCCCGTCTAGCGACAGGAAAATTTCTCCGGGTTAGAGTTCTCCAAGGTTCTAAAGTTCCGGCAAGACTCCTGAGTTTTGCGATTCGCAGGCAGCTATCGGTACGGCTTTAAAAGCAATGTTTTCAACAGTGGACAGTGGACAGTGGACAGTGGACAGTGGACAGTTGGCAGGTAACGAAATCAATATAAATTTAATTGCCGCCAATATTCCCCTAAAAATTTTGGATTAATTTGGCTAAAGTTTCACCAAATCGATCGTAGCCAAATAACTGAATTGCTTGATGTCGTAATTGTTCTGGTTGGTACATGAGAGAATTGGGATAGGTACGTTGTAAAATTTGAATTAGGCTGTTGGCGATCGCATCCACATCATCGGGATCGACTAAGCAGCCCAATTCACCATTAGCCAGGGGTTCAACTGCGCCATCTTTATTACCGCCCAACACTGGCTTACCGCAAGCCATAGCTTCCAAATAGACAATCCCAAATCCCTCACCTTTACTGGGCATGGCAAACACATCGCAAAGGTTATAGTGGTCGTTAAGTTCTTTGTCTGGGACAAATCCAGCTAAAGTAACGCAATCTTGCAAACCTAGATTTTGAATCAGGGATTCAATTCTCGGTTGGTCGCCGCCTTTTCCAGCTAAAATGTAGCGAAGGTTAGGGATTGATTTACGGATTTCAGGTAAAGCTTTGAGGACGTTATTATACCCTTTGAATTCTGATTCTAACCTTCCTACGGTGAAGATTACAGGCTGTTCTGGGGATAGATTATAGCGTTGGATTAAGTAATCAGGCTTTGGCTGAATTTGAAATAAACTGGGATTAAAAGTATTGGGTAAAATAGAAATTTGCTCCGGTGATAGGTAATTTTGCTTGAGAATGCGATCGCGCGTGTAGCTACTGCATGAGATTACCCGGTTTGCCTGTTGTAAAACAGCTTTATAGGTAGGGTTTTTTAGCGTCCAGGCTTCTATGCCGTGCAAGAATACCCAGTAGGGTATTCCGAGCAATTTTTGGATGCGATCGCACAGAGTAGTATAGGTATAAAGCTCTGTTGATACGATCAGCGCGGGACGATCCTTAATAGCTGAACCCAAAATTTTCGCAGATGATAAGCTAGTTGTGAAACGCTTTCGCCACTTCTCGCTAAGCTCTTTTGGGTACTCTTTGTAAAGTTTTTCTTCCAAGTAATGAAATCGCGTTTGGGGTAAAAACTGCCAATTGCGTAATTTCCAAGCAGCAGAATCACCGTACCTAAAAAATACATCGTATTCTGCTTTTGGATACAAACTTTGCCATGCCTGTAGCAGAAAAGCCGAGTAAACCTCAATGCCACCGTTAGAACCAATGACATGAGGAAATAAAAAATAGAAATGAGGCTGATTTTTGAATTTGAAAATCATTATTATATCCTTAAATTTAATTAATATTATTGTGGCAATGGCAAGAAAGACATAAAATAGCGTTTGGCAGCTTTCAAGTGTAGCTCAATTGATTTAATATATTTTTTGTTCCGCATCATTGCCCTTCCTTCTTTTATCCATAAGTAAGGTAAATATCTATTTTCATAAAAATAGGCCAATTTGTGGTAATAACTTTTTTGTGACTCTGTAAAATCTTTTCCTAACTTCCATTTTTCAATTAGTTTTTGGATTTGAACTTCTAAATTGACATTAATTGATTGACTCGCATGTCGGCGATAATAATATAAATTTTGCGGGACAAAGTGAATTTCACTAATTAACGCGAACTGGAGAAATAAATCAATTCCTTCGTGTCCTTGTCCCAGCCACTCAGACCATCCAGAAGTTTTTTCATAAACCGATCTGCGAATTACGCAAAGAGGTTCCAAACAAGCTCCAAACCCTACTGACATAAAAGGTGTAATTGGCTCTTCATAGGGCAATTGGTGAATGGCAAAACGCGAGGCAATATACCGAAAGGACTTAGCTCGTTTTAGAATTTTACCTTCAGTGTTAATTAGCCAATAATCGCAGTATGCTAAGCCAACCTCTGGACGAGCATCAAGGTAATTAACCATTACTTCGAGCATCGTTGGTTCCAGACAATCATCGGCGTCAAAAAACAATAAATATTTGCTGTCAGCCGAAGAGAATTTAAAGCCGTTATTACGGGCGTTGCAAGCTCCACCGTTAGGCTGTTTAAACAAGCGCAAACGCGGTTCTTTTTCCAAATACGATGAAACAACTTGATAAGAATCATCGCTGCTACCATCATCTATAACAATATGTTCCCAGTCAGTAAAAGTTTGCGCTTGCAAGCTTTCTATCGCTTTGGCGATGTATTTTTCTCCGTTGTAGCAGGGGGTGATAACGCTAACTTTGGGCATAATCGCTATCCAAATTTTACTTTTCCATTAGTTCTAGTACAGCCTGCTCTATTGTCGGGCTGAGTTTATCCCAAGCGTAGTTCGACTTTACAAGATTGTAGGCAGAATCAGCCAGTTTTTGCCCAAATGCAGGCTCTGACAAAAGCTGGCTGACTCCGGCTACAAACTCTTCAATGCTATCTCGGATTAGTAACTGTTCCCCATCTTTAACCTTTATGCCTTCAACACCTTTAGGTGTACTGACGACAGGGCGACCAGCGGCAAATGCTTCTAATATCTTCAGGCGAGTACCTCCACCTTGCCATAATGGAACCACTACAACACTGGCGGCTGCTAAATAGGGACGGACATCGGAAACTGGACCAGTGACTACAATTCCAGAATCTTGCTTAGCAGCTTGCCGCATGTATTGAGTCGGTTCGATGCCTACTAGCATGAGACGAGTGTTTGGAAAAGTTTCTCGCAGGTGAGGGTAAATTTGGTCTATCAGAATCTGAGCAGCTTCTGAGTTAGGCGGGTATCCAAATCTAGCAGTAAATATTATGCTTTGAAGTACGGTATCTAATTGATTTGGGGGGGGACATTGACGCAGCCTAACGCTATCATAGGATGCGACATCAAGCCCGTTAGGAACTATATGAATTGGTGGTATTTTGCTCCCTAATTTATCTACCAAAATTTTATCTTCTTTACTACAGACCCAAATTTGATCTACTTTAGAGATCAAATCGCGCTCGATAATTTCAATTTTTTTAGCCAGCAAAATAGGGTTAACTTTGGAAATATCTTGTGGTAATGAACTGGTTAAGTCGCGCTGTAGAACTGTTTCTATATTGTGAGCATCGTAGATTGTAAGGCAGCCCTGACGCTTAACTATATTGAAGTAATGGTGAAACCAAGGCTCTTCAAAAATTACTATATGAGGCTGAAATTTCGCTATTGCTTGTGACAGTTCCTGAGCCACAATATCTGAATCGAACCAATCAGCCCAGGGATGTCCGCAAGGTCGCTGCTGCCACATTCGATGTTTAATTTTCTTCCAAACAGAGCGCTGTTTTCTGAGATCGCGAACGTTGTAATAATTGTATATCGTTATGTCTGGTGGAAGCTCAGCATTACTCGCAGGGCGATCAAAGGCAATCGAAAAAATAGCAACTGGTCCAAGCTTCATCATCCTGGTGATATTCTGCCAGTTGCGTAAGGGAGAGCCGCCTACAGGAGGGTAAGGCGGGTATTTGGTAATGAACAGGGTGCGAATTGAGGGATTACTCATAAAACATTCACGGCTTGGCGTTAATTTAAGCATTGTTATATGCTCTTACAAACCTTGAATTTTACTGATAGGAATACCCAGGCTTAGAAGAGCAAGATATTGTTGTGTAGAAGTTTCCAAAGTAAACTGCTCCAGCCAAGTTGAATCAACTAATTTGGAGTTGCCAGATAAAACACTTAAAATGGAATCAGCGATCGCTTGACAATCTCTTACTGGCACTAAATCCCCAAATTTACCCCCATCAAGTATTTCTTCTGGGCCGCTTTCGCAGTTGGTAGCGACTACCGGGGTTCCGACTGCCATTGCTTCGATCAACACTGTAGGTAAGCCTTCTAAAATAGAAGATAAAACAAAAACATCGGCTTTGGCTATGTAAGCGTAGGGATTGCTGACAAATGGATGGATTTCTACATCTTTTTCTATGCCTAATTCTTGCACTAAAGCCATGAGTTGTTTTTTTTCTCCCCCTTCACCAAAAATTATTAGCCGCGCTGGTTTTACTTGCCTGACAATCGCAAAAGCACGGATGAGAGTAGGGAAATCTTTTTGCTTGGTCAATCGTCCTACGCCGATGACTAATGGCGGTTCTCCCTGTTGAAACCAAGGATGATCGACTGTTTCTTTGGCTTTTAGTAATAAACTGTTATCCAGTACCGGATTATAGATTGTTTTGATTGAACCTTTTTTGAGTTTCAAGTAGGTTTCTAACTCTTGTCCTAAACCTTTAGACACAGCTACCACTGCGTCAGCATGAGGGTAAAGCCACTGCATCGAAAGCGGAAGTAGCTGTTCTTGTAATCCCTGGGTTTTATTTTTTTGTTCTTGTAAGGATATGTGTTCGACTAAGGCTAATTTTACAGAAGATAGGGCAAGAATGCGTGCGATCGCAGCCACGACGTTGCAGGTATACAAGTGAGATACTAACGCTGCTGGCTGTTCTTTTTGTAAATACTGTTTCAGTGGCAGTAAGACTTTGATAGCACTTTTAAGTCGAGGCTCAATCGGAGTTTGTAAATCGATAACTCGGACTTCAGGTGGAATATCTTTTAACAATGGCCCCTTGGCGTTAGCTAATACTAAATCTAAGGGAATACCCTGGTTAGCCATCCCTTTTAGTAAATTGAGAGCTACTCGCTGTAAACCGCCCCATTCCAGGCTTGGTAGCAAAAAAGATATGCGTTTCTCTTTATTCATCGTTCAGCTTGTGTAAGTTCTTTATCAGTAAAATTGCTTAAGAATTAAGTAATTCCTAGCAGATCGCGATATTTTTGTAGCGAAGTTTTCCAAGTAAATTGGTCTAACCAAACCCGATCGACTTGCTTAGCATTACCCGATAATATGCTTAAAATCGCCGTGGCTATTGCTTCGCTATTCCCTACTGAAACTAACTCACCGTAATTGCCACCGTCAAGTATCTCCTCTGGCCCACTCTTGCAGTTAGTAGAAACTACTGGTGTTCCCAGCGCTATTGCTTCTATTAATACGGTTGGTAAACCTTCCCAAGCTGAAGATAGTACGAATACTTTCGCCCGTGCCATGTAAGCATAGGGATTTGGCGTAAATCCAAGTAAAGCAACATCATTTTCTAAACCTAATTCGCGCACCTGAGCCTCAAGTTTGCGTTTTTCTGGCCCATCTCCTAAAATAACTAACCGCGCTCTTTGCGTTCGTCGCACGAGTTTAAAAGCGCGAATGAGGGTGGCAAAATCTTTTTGATCCACCAATCTACCTACTCCTAAAATTACTGGTGGTTCTCCATCTTTAAACCAAGGATGCTCAACTGGTTCTTTTGCTTTTAAGTATAAGCTATCATCGAGGGCAGGGTTATAAATTGTTTTAATTAAACCCGATCTGAGGTTTAAATCTGCCTCGAATTGTCTGGCTAAACTGTAAGACACTGCTACTATTACATCAGCTAGAGGGTAAAGATAGCGAATCAGCAGCGGCAACAGCCAGCCTTGTATTCCTTTTGCTTCCTTTTTTGACCTGTATATAACGGCGTGTTCTACTAAGACTAAGTAAGCTGGACTGGTTGCAATTAATTTTGCGATCGCTGCAAATACATTATATATATACAGGTGCGATACTACGATATCCGGATTTTCTGTTTTTAAATAATTTATTAGCGGTATAGTGATTTTACTAGCAGTTTTAATTCCATAGCCAATCGGACTTTTTAAATCGATAACTCTGATTTCTGCTGGCACATCCTTTAAAAATTCTCCTTCTGCCGAAGTTAATACTAAATCTAGCTTGACATTACATCCTATCATCCCTTTTACTAAGTTAAGCCCAATACGCTCTAAGCCTCCTGCTTTGAGGTGTGGTAGTAAGAAAGCTACTCGCTTTGGTTGATTCATTGTCCTTTAATGGCTATTTGTGAGATTTAATACCCAAGATTTCTAACATAAATACACCCAATGTCACGATCGCACCTCTGGGACTTATTTTCCATGCCCAAATGAAAAAATCTGCGGCTTTTTTAGGATTTTTTCTTAAGTTACGTCTGGCTACGCCTAAATGCGATCGCACTGCGAGATACTCCCTATTTGCTGAGGGTATAATATTTAAATTACGGTGTTTCCGCTGAACGAGTGCGTGTCTTTCTAAATTTGTTTCCACGCTCGATGCTAGCGAACCCTTTGCTTTTCTATAAAGACAATGTATGTCTGGTACCCAGACAAATTGGAATTCTCCTGCTGCTATTCTTAACCAATAATCTAAATCTTCTACACCTCTTAGAGCGGGATTAGGATCGAAACCACCCACAGTTTCTACAATTGTTTTTTTCATTACAACTGTCGAGGGCTGAATGTAATTTCTGGGAAAAAGGCTGGCGGGAAATTCTTCTAACTCTTCGCTTGTAGGCCCCCATAAGTTCAGAAGTTTATTAGTTTCGTGTTCAAACACCTGAACTGTAGAATAAGCAAAATCTGCTTGAGATTCCTCTAATTTATTAACGGCTGCTTCTAGATGGGTTTCTTTCCATATATCGTCGCAATCTAAAAAGGCTAGGTATTCGCCCTTCGCTTGCTGGATTCCTGTATTTCTAGCACCGCTTGGCCCTTGATTTTCCTGGTGGCGAATGTATTGCACCCGTTTGTTACCAGCAATATTAACAAAATCCCGGACAATTTCTTCAGTTCGATCTTGGGAAGCATCTTCAACTACAAC
This sequence comes from uncultured bacterium, assembly GCA_964463555.1. GTDB lineage: Bacteria > Cyanobacteriota > Cyanobacteriia > Cyanobacteriales > Aerosakkonemataceae > Microseira. The sequence goes on along the minus strand of CAYXCW010000017.1, from coordinate 14,886 downwards.
AACTTCCCATTCCGGGTAAGTCTGGGCTTTAACTGACATTAATGTTTCTAAGATCAGCTTTTCAGCTTTGTATGCTGGAATAATGACGCTAACAAGTGGTACAGCCATGTTTAGAATATTTTCATCGCGATCGGCCTGAGCAAGAATCCTTAGCAAAGCTAGGTCGGTAAGATGCTGTTAATAATCTTAACAAAAATATTCCAGAAAGAAAATTATCGTTCGCAGCTAAAACCCGTTAAACCCAATTAGACAAAATCGTCTCGATCGCCTCCTGTTTCAACCAATCAAGAACACAAGTGCCAGTGTCAAAGTTGTAGGTTGGGTTGAGGTAACGAAACTCACATCTTGCACCACGGGAGGTTATACCTCCCGGATCTCGTTCCCAGGTTCAACCTGGGAACGAGAAACCGAGGCTCTGCCTCAAGGTGCAAGATGTGAAGAAACCCAACCTACAGATCCATACTAAAATTCCTCGGGGTCTGTTTCTGCTTCGTCAGAGTCTAAGTCGTTGCTGCCGAAGCGAGGTTGGGCGGGAATGGCGGCAACGATCGCATCCAATACTTTAGATACTGGTATAATTTCTAACCCCAAATCCTCTGGGAATTTTTGTCCTTTGGGCACGATCGCGCGCTTGAAACCGAGTTTAGCAGCTTCTTTGAGGCGCAATTCCATTTGAGACACAGCGCGCACTTGTCCGCCCAAACCGACTTCGCCGATTAAAACGGTACGGGAATCGACAATGCGATCGCGAAACGATGCTACCACAGCGATCGCTATCCCCAAATCTACCGCCGGTTCTTCCACGTTCAAACCGCCCGCCGAAGCTACATAAGCATCTAATTTAGATAGGGGAATGCCTACTCGTTTTTCTAATACCGCTAAAATTTGCAAAAGTCTGTTATAGTCCACGCCCGTGGTTGAACGGCGGGGCGAGGCGTAACTTGTAGGACTGACTAAGGCTTGCAATTCAACGACTAGAGGGCGCGTACCTTCGCAAGCGACGACAATAGCCGTACCGGGGGCGGCTTCATCGCGGTTACCCAGGAATAATTCTGAAGGATTGGCGACTTCCCGCAAGCCGCGATCGATCATTTCAAAAATACCGATTTCGTGGGTAGCGCCGAAGCGATTTTTTACACTACGTAGGAGGCGGTGAGAGGCAAAGCGATCGCCTTCAAAATACAGTACGGTATCGACCAGGTGTTCCAGGACTCTGGGGCCTGCGATCGCGCCTTCTTTGGTAACATGTCCGACAATCAGCAGCGTAATATCTTCACTTTTGGCAAGTCGCATCAGCGCCGATGTACATTCTCGCACCTGCGCCACCGAACCGGGAGCCGACGCCATAGTCGGTAAATAAATCGTTTGGATACTATCAATTACCGCTAAATTTGGTTTGAGGGATTCCAACTCGCGTATAATTTGTTCTAAGTCGGTTTCGGGTAACACGTAGAGATTGGGTTCAACCGGCTCGCCAGGGTCAGCGGATTTTTCTTCAGAATCGCCATCGGCGGTTAAAGCAATACCCACACCTAAACGAGACGCCCTCAATTTAACCTGCTGCCCTGACTCTTCTGCCGATACGTAGAGGATGCGGTAATCCATCGCCAATCGATTGGCTACCTGTAGCAGCAGCGTTGATTTACCAATACCCGGATCTCCGCCAATTAATACTAAAGAACCGGGGACGACTCCGCCACCGAGTACGCGATTGAGTTCGCCGTAACCGGATGACCAACGTTCTTGTTGTTTTTCAGTAATTTGGGAAAATTTGAGCGACATTCTGGGTTTAGGAGGGGTGTTGGCTGATGATTTACCGTTTGGCTGTGTAGTTCCTTGCCAACCCGTCCGACGGTCATGGCTGGTTCCCTGGGGTAGAATTTGTTCTTCTAGCGAGTTGTAAGTCCCGCAGGCGGGACACTTGCCAAACCATTGAGTAGACTCGGCCCCGCATTCTGTACAAACATAAGAGGTTCGAGACTTTGGCATTTCTTTATTTTGATTAAAGAATCTACACGTAGCTTAAATATTAAGAAACCTTGAAAGGCTGCACCTGCGCGAACTTCAGGCTTCTTAAACTGACACGATAGAGTACGATCTTAATATAGTCAGCTAAAAATTAACGAATTGAAATTTGACTTAAGGAGTGTTGACCAAATTGGACAGTCATAAAGAAAAAATTTTGGTGGTAGATGACGAAGCTAGCATTCGCCGGATTCTGGAAACTCGCCTATCGATGATTGGTTACGATGTGGTAACTGCCGCCGATGGGGAAGAAGCTTTAGAAACATTTCGCCACGCCGATCCGGATTTAGTGGTTCTGGACGTGATGATGCCCAAGCTAGATGGCTACGGCGTCTGTCAGGAATTACGCAAAGAATCGGACGTGCCGATTATCATGCTAACAGCACTGGGAGATGTTGCCGACCGGATTACGGGCTTGGAACTGGGGGCGGATGATTACGTAGTTAAACCGTTTTCGCCCAAAGAACTGGAAGCTCGCATTCGGTCGGTTTTGCGACGGGTAGACAAAACTGGTGGCGGAGGCATTCCCAGTTCTGGGGTGATCCACGTCAGCAATATAAAAATAGATACCAACAAGCGGCAAGTTTACAAAGGCGACGAGCGCATCCGTTTGACTGGGATGGAATTCAGCTTGCTGGAATTGTTAGTTAGTCGTTCGGGGGAAGCATTTTCCCGTTCGGAAATTTTGCAAGAAGTTTGGGGATACACGCCAGAACGTCACGTTGACACTCGCGTGGTGGATGTCCACATCTCGCGGTTGCGGGCAAAGTTAGAAGACGATCCTAGCAATCCAGAACTTATTCTCACCGCCAGAGGAACGGGCTATTTGTTCCAACGGATCATCGAGCCAGGGGAGAATGAAAAATAAGCAGATGAGCAGATGAGCAGGTGAGCAGGTGCAAATTATTATTGCCCCATGCTGATGCTCAATGCCCAATGCCCAATTACCAATTACCAATTACCCATGACCAATGACCAATGACCCAAATAGAGTATTGCGGCGGTTACCAATAGTTGTTGGTGTGTTGGCGGGTTCCCTGCTGATGCTCAACCGCTTTTTGACGCCGCAAATAACAGACTCTCAGGCGCGTTCGGATGCGCTGGGGGTCATTTTGTCTGCGCTGTTGATTTTAACCGGCTTGCTGTGGCAACAAGTGCAAGCGCGATCGCCTGACGCAGTTCAACTCATCGGCGAAGAAGGGTTTGAACTCGCGTCAGATTTACCAGAAACGGTAAAAGCAGAATTGGCATGGGCATCTCGTCTGTTACTCACCAATACCGTCACCCGCAGCATTGTCGTATGGTATGACGGCAAAGTCTTGTTGCGACGAGGCATTTTAGGCGCATCTAAAGAAGTGAAACCTGGGCCAATTCTCAAGCGAGTACTCCAAAAACAAAAGCCAGTATACTTAGTCGCTCTAAAGTTATATCCGGGCAAAATTGAATTTGATTATTTACCGGAAAATACCCAGGGTGTCATCTGCCAGCCGATAGGGAATAAAGGCGTGCTAATTTTAGGCGCAAACGCTCCCCGCAGCTATACCAAGCAAGATGAAAACTGGGTAGCAGGAATTGCTGACAAATTAGATGTGACGCTGCAAGCAGAGGAAACGGGAACGAATGTAGAAAATTAACCGTCTCTACCTCAAGATAGAGAAAGTGGGTTTATCAGTATATACATAGTTATCAAATACTGGATTTTTTCTCCAAACGCACGACGAACCCAGAAACCGGGTTTCTTGCTACAATCCTTATTTCCAAAGCGACGATTTTTCATAGAAACCCGGTTTCTTAGCGCAAGTCTTGAAGTTGTTCGTCTTTCCCTAGACATTCATCCGTTTAGGTGAAGCATGGCAAAACTTTTTTTTGTATTACTTTGAGAAAACAAGGTGTGAAAATTTATGGTGATTCTCTACTGGCTGCTGGTGGTTTTGATGTTGGTGGGTGTCGTTGGTGCGGTAGTTCCCGGCATTCCTGGTTCCAGCTTGATTTTAATTTCTGTGGTGGTTTGGGGTGCGATTCACGGTTTTAGTACGGTGCAAATACCTCTAATTGCAGCGATCGCCGTTTTTATCCTCAGTATCGGAATTGACTTGCTCGCTACTTACTGGGGAGTCAAGCAAGCTGGCGCCAGCAATTGGGGTTTAACGGGTGCGATGGTCGGTTTAGTTGTAGGAACGTTAGGTTTGCTACCAGCGTTACCCTTTGGCGGGCCAATTTTGGGTATCCTGATCGGGCCTTTACTGGGAGCATTTATCGGAGAATTCCTGTATCGGCGCGAGTTACAATTAACAGCCAGAACCGAGCAAGCATTTAAAGCCGGTGTAGGGATTGTAGTCGGTACAATTGTAGGGCGAGTGATTCAGGGGATACTTGCGATCGCCGCCTTTGGCATCTTCATGTGGCAAACTTTCCCCTTAGTGTGGACGGGACAGATTTAATCGGGATTGGTAGATGATGGAAAATCTTCCTTTGGTATTGCAGTTGTATCCAGCTATTCAAGTAACAGATGATCAATTTTTTGACTTTTGTCAACAGAACCGGGATTTACGCATCGAACGCAATGCCAAAGGAGAATTATCGATTATGTTGCCAACTGGAGGTAGGACAGGTGGAAGCAATTTTAAGTTAATTCAACAGTTAGCAAATTGGGTCGATATTGACCGTACTGGCATTGGTTTTGACTCTTCTACTGGCTTCAAACTTCCCAATGGTGCAGAGCGTTCCCCAGATGCTTCGTGGGTAAAATTAGAAAGATGGAATGCTTTAACAGAAGAACAGCAGGAAAAGTTTATTCCCCTGTGTCCTGACTTTGTGGTGGAATTGCGATCGCGCACCGATAGTTTGCCAGTTTTGCAATCTAAAATGCAGGAATATATCGACAACGGTGCTGTTCTTGGATGGTTAATTGATTGTAAGCGGCGACGAGTTTATATTTATCGTCCCCAGTGCGAAGTTGAACGTTTAGATAATCCAGAAACGATTAGCGGCAATCCAGTTTTGCCTGGATTTGTTTTAGATTTGAATAAAATTTGGTAAGCAATTGCTTTAAGCGTGAGTTTAAGGGAAAAGCCGAATTTCCCCGCTCATTCTACGAGACAGAAAGAGAGGAAGAAGATGCATAAGTACATTATTTTTAGAGCTGAACCTAGAATGCCTGGTTGGAAAGATAGAAAACTTCAGCACACTCAATCGCTGACCAAAATTTTAGCTGCATACTTTGATTCTTCAGATAAGGATATTCCCAAACCGGGATATCGACCTATTGAATTAGTGCGCGTTGAAGAGGAACACGACCCCAACCTTCATGCCCACAGCACTCATTACAAAACGGGGAATTGGGAGGTAACGCGAGTAGAAACCTATACTCCTGATGTTCCCAATGGTGAATTTGACGTAATAGTAATTTGCTATTGCAAGTACTCGCCTATTAATGCGCCTCTTAAACCAATGCCAGAACGTCAAGTTTCTAAAGATTCGTTCGGTGGGGATAATGAAGCTTATGAGCGCTGGCTGGATTCTCAAGATAAGGAAACTGCTGAAGTTTAAGCCTTAGTTAGCCAGGTGCGTTACACTTCGTTAACGCACCCTACTATCTAAAATGGGCAAAATCTATGCTTTATGAATAAACCTTCCGATAGTAAGCTTGATACTCTTCCGATAGCAATGGTTCCCACCAACTGCGATTAGTCAAATACCATTCAACGGTTTGTCGCAAACCTTGTTCAACCGTAACAGAAGGACTCCAACCTAGTTCTGTTTGCAATTTGCTGCTATTAATTGCATAGCGGCGATCGTGTCCTGGTCGATCTTTGACAAAGGTAATTAATTTGCTGCAAGGACGGGTGGGCAAATCGGGGGCTAATTCATCCATTAGCTGGCACAAAGTTTGCACTAAGTCAATATTGTTGACTTCGTTATTGCCGCCGATGTTATAAGTTTCTCCTGGCGTTCCCCGATGCAAAACTACATCTAAAGCGGTGCAATGATCTAGCACAAATAACCAATCGCGCACGTTTTGTCCGTCGCCGTAAACGGGTAATTGTTTGCCAATTAAGGCGTTGATGCACATCAGGGGAATCAGTTTTTCAGGAAACTGATAAGGGCCGTAATTATTAGAACAATTTGTTAGCAGTGTCGGTAAGCCGTAGGTGTGATGGTAGGCTCTAACTAAATGGTCGCTACCCGCTTTAGAAGCCGAATAGGGGCTGTTGGGAGAATAAGGGGTAGTTTCGGTAAAAGCGGGGTCGGTGGGGCTAAGACTGCCGTATACTTCGTCTGTAGAGACGTGATGGAAGCGATCGCTATCGGGTTTTCCTTTGGCTTCCCAGCGTTGGCGGAAGGCTTCTAAGAGGGTGAAAGTACCGACGACATTGGTTTGAACGAAGGCTCCTGGGCCTAAAATAGAACGGTCTACGTGAGATTCGGCGGCGAAGTGAGCGATCGCATCCACATCTTCTTCTTCTAGCAGACTATCGACCAAGGCGCGATCGCATATATCTCCCTGGACAAACCGGAAATTTTCTTTCCCCTCCAAAGATTGGAGCGTCCGACGATTTCCCGCATAGGTAAGCGCGTCGAGGACTACTACGCGGTCATCTGGATAGCGATCGCACCAGTAAAGTACGTAATTAGAACCAATAAAACCCGCACCCCCAGTCACTAACAACCGACGAGGTATCCTGGTTGACTTTGAATTAGACATTTCTATAACTCTCCTTACCGCTTTTTAATGATTCCCCAAATTTTGCTGCTAATCTCAGCTATTTTCAGCCGTATTATATGGGGAGTTTGTTTGTTGGTGTGAGGACACGGATTGTGGTACAGCAACTATTGGCTGAGGAAACCGTTCTAGAAAAGGCAAAGCGGGGAGATGCTGCTGCGATCGCCGCCTTGATTAACGAGGTATTGTCCAATAGCGGCATGAGAGCGATCGCCAAGAGCAAGGGTAACTGCTTGCATATTGTACTGGAGGGGGAACGAGTACCAGAGCGCTCTAGCTGCGTCCGCTTCGTCGCCGATGGCATGAAGCGTTTGAAACCGGGCGGATTTGAATCTGTCCGAGTTTACGGTAAACGCATTGACAAAAGAAAGCCTGCTTGGACTGAGGCGTTTGAGTTAAGGAGACGTTCTCGCACTGCACCCACTTCTACTCGACCTCCGATTCCGGCAACCATTCCGCAACCTACGAGTCGCCCTAAAAAGCTTAAAACAAAACCGAAAAAAAGAATACCTTTGCTCGTCATGGGCGGTACGATTTGGGTGGCAGTGGCAGCTTTAGGCGCTGCGGTGAGTTCTCGGCTGAATGTCGCAAATAATACGCAGGATAATTCCATACCAGTAGCGGATCAACCCACACCCCAATCTGCACCAGAAAAGAAACCGGCTCAAAATTTAGCCCCAGCTTCTCCAGCGGCGACGACATTTATTACGATTAAAGCTGTCGGCGATATCGTTCCTGGAACCAACTATCCCAACAATCGGCTACCCGCGAATAAAAGACAACTGTTTCAAAATATCAAATCTTCGCTTCAAGGCGCTGATATCTTATTTGGTAATTTTGAAAGTACAATGACCAACTATCGCCGACCAGCTAAAGATACGAGTCGGGCGATGGTATTTGCATTTCGCAATCCTCCCAGTTATGCCAACTTGTTTAAAGAGGTTGGATTTGATGTTCTCAGCGTTGCCAACAATCATTCTTTTGATTTCTCGCCTACTGGTTTTGAAGACACGATGCAAAATCTAGAAAAGGCAGGGGTGAAAGCAGTAGGCAAGAAAAATCAAATTCTTTACACTAATGTCAAAGGAGTGCGGGTAGCTTTTATCGGATTTAGCTATCTCAATTTCCACAATTCTATCAATAACTTGCCCGCAGCAAAAGCCTTAGTAGAACAAGCTAAGAAAAATGCCGATATTGTTGTGATATCAGTTCACGCTGGTGCTGAGGGATCGAACGCGACGCGGGTAAGAAACCGTTCGGAAATGTTCTACGGCGAGAACCGAGGCAATAAAGTTCTGTTTGCCCGCACGATGATTGACAGCGGTGCAGATTTAGTGTTAGGACACGGCCCCCACGTTCCGAGAGCGATGGAATTATATAAAGGAAAATTGATTGCCTATTCTTTAGGCAATTTCATCGGATACAGAACTTTATCTACTTTGGGAAATTTGGGAGAATCTCTGGTTTTAGAAGTTAAACTCGACGGGCAAGGTAATTTTGAATCTGGCAGAATTATCCCCGTACAACTGGATCGGCGAGGCATTCCTTATCCAGATCGCGGCTATGGAAGCGTGCAGCTAATTCGCAATCTGACTAAGTTGGATTTTCCTAATACTCCCCTCAAAATTGAAACGAATGGAAAAATAACGAAAATTGGCAAGAGGTAATGGGTAATTGGTAATTGGTAATTGGTGGCGGCATCAATATCCCAGTTAGGAAGGAGGTTGATTTAAACAACCTGTGTGAACCATATATTACAGCGGGTTGCGCTGTTATGAGGTACACTCACTAGCTGGGGGAGCTGAGGGAGCTGAGGGAGCTCTTGGAGATAGAACTAATGACTTCGCCATCTTGCTCAGTATTAGTAATGCTGTACCTCATAACAGCGAGAATCGCTGTATCTGTAAAACCTGCCTTTACTCTCTTACCAATTACCCATTACCAATTACCCATTACCTAAATTTCCAATAATGCCTGCAATGCTGCTTTCATTTCATTGGGTGTTGTTGTGGCGGTGCCAAAGATTCTGACGACGATGCTGGCGGCTAAATTGCCCAAAACGGCGGCTTCCCAAAATGAACCACCGGCACACAAACTTAAAGTCAGGGCGGCTACTACGGTATCGCCTGCGCCGGTAACATCAAAAACATCGGTGCGATTGAACGCGGGGATGTGGTTTTCTTCGCCGGTGCGGTTAAATAAGCTCATGCCTTCTTCACCGCGGGTGATTAGGATTTGCTGTGCTTGGGTAAGATTGAGAAGGTCAGAACCAGCTTGGCGGAGAGATTGGGGGGATGCGATCGCATATCCTACCGCTTTTTCTGCTTCGGGCAAATTGGGCGTAAACAGCGTCGCTCCCGCATAACGCTGCAAATCGCTTTGGGCATCTACAATTATTCGAGAATGGGCTAACACCGCTTCAATTACAGGCGCAGTAAATACCCCATCGCCATAATCCGAACAAACTACCGCATCAACTTTTCCCACCTGGGAACGGATATAATCTGCTAGCTGCAACTGTAAATCTTCATCTGGCAAATCGTCGGATTTTCGATCTACTCGCACGATTTGCTGAGTTACCGACTGTCTAGCATGACCGGAAATTCTAGTTTTGGTCACCGTGGGACGATTTGGATCGATTAACATACCAGTGGTATCAATTCCCGCCGCTTCAAAAATGCCGCGCAGTGCTTGCCCTTGGTCGTCTTTGCCAATCAATCCGGCTACTTTTACCTTAGCGCCCAACTTAGCTAAGTTATAGACGGCATTTGCCCCGCCTCCCGGCACTTGTCGGGTATGTTCGTGGCGGATAATTAATACGGGAGCTTCGCGGGAAATGCGTTCGACTTGTCCGGTGAGAAACTCATCCAAGGTTAAATCACCCACGACTAGCACCCGCGATCGCGCAAAACTGTTTAGGATATCGAATAAGCGATCGCAACTGGAGCGTAGCTGAGCGGCAAAAGAAGGATCTAAAGTCATAAATAAGCTTCAGGATCGGCAAAGCAGACAAGCCAGAAGTATCCCACGACCGATGACCAATTAGCAATTATAGCTAGGGGTTAGGGACTCGGGACTAGGGGAAGAAGGTTGCCAAATCAAGCTTTTCACGAAGGAATCATACCAAATCCGGGTTCTAGATCCCCTGGATGTTATAGCCCGCGAAGGCGGGCTTTGTTTGTGTAGCCGCGACTTTAGTCGTTCGGCATAAAAGGAGCTATCAAAGCGGATTGGGTATCAGAGATATCTCTGACACAGATAACGTTAATCGTGCCGCGTCCCGGCTGCTGATTATGGGTAATAGACTGGACATAATATCAACCCTAATTGCCTTGGCGGTGGCTATATTAACCAGCAATCTCGCAATTTAACTTAAGGCAGGGGTAGATTGCTTTCGTCAATCTTGACGCGATAGGTGTAAATCTCATACTTCCCTGTTGGTTCAAACGAGCGCTTTTTTGCATCGTCAAGTACTACCTGATTCAGCGAGGAATAACTGGTACTCATCATTAGTAGGGGTTCCCCCTCTGGTTTGCCCTCTGGGTTGACGACCACAGCAACCGCAGCTGGGGTAATATCCCTGAATTGCACTTTAGCAGTAGACGGAATTTCTCTGATTTCCGGTTCATGATTGAGCTTTATACCTGGAAATTGTGTAAATTTTTCCTGAAACCAATTAGTGAACTTTTCGCTTCCCTCTTTCTCCCTCTCGGTATCCGTCATGTTAGATGGCTGGTGACCGTATACAGCCTTGATTCCTTCTAATCTTTGCTGACGCTGGATTTGTTTTTCAACCTGAGCAAAAATTTTGTTTTGTTGCTCCCATTCCTGCAAAACTTCTAACTCACGCTGCCGTCTAATTGCTTCTTGTCGTTTATTTTGTTCATCTATCTCGCGTTGCAATTGCTGTTGGCGTTTCTTGTCCTGCTCTCGCAGCCGTTCTAATTCTGCCTGTTTTTGTTTTTCTTGTTCTTGCAGAAGGCGTTGCTGTTGGGCTTGGCGTTGCTTTTCTTCCTCGCGTTCCTGTTGCAATTGTTGTTGTTGTTCTAACCTTTGTTTTTTCAGTAATTCTTCTTGTTGCCGCACTCTTTCTTGAAATAATTCCTCTTGTTGTCGCAGTTTCCTTTGCAATAATTCTTGCTGCCTTTGTACTATTCGCTGACGGACTAATTCTTCCTGCCGTTCTAAGGTTTGGGTAGAAGGTGGCTGTAGCGGAGAAGCGGGGGGTAAGACATCCGTAGAAGGCAGCGATGGTGGCAGAGGCGGCAAAGAAAGTTCTGAATTAGAAAATTGAGGCAGGCGGCTGATTTCTTCTGGGGTTAGCTGTACCAATTCAACGGTTCGTTGAAGATCGGGTTTTTCTCTGGACATTGATAATATTGGTGGAGCAGCCCAGAGCAATCCGTGTAAAGTCAGTGAAATTACGGTTGCCAATACGGCTGGCAGCGGTGTCGTTTCTGGCTGGGGTTGAAATAGCTCAGCATCAGAAATTGGCGGTGGGGTATATACCGCTGGTTTTGGCTTTGTGGGGTGGGTGGGATGCGATCGCTTTTTCGCCATGACCAGAAACCTCTCGCTCTCTGTATTCGAGACTTATAGCAGGTTTGATAAGTTGCCTCTACTGGAAACACCAAACATCTAATTTTTGGCTACCAGTCTAAAAGGGGAAACTTAGTAGATAAAATTTTATCTCCCTTGTCCCCCTTGTCCTCCTTGTCTTCCTTGTCCTCCTTGTCTTCCTTGTCCCCCTTGTCCCTAATTTTTCAGTTGTGGTCTGGGGAAAGTCCAATTATTCGGGCTAGGAGTGGGATTTGAAGGTAAATTAGCTGGCGGCGAGGGTAACTGGTTAGATTCGATTTCGATGCGATATTGGTAAGCTACGTACTCGCCAGTTGCCGGAAAAGATCGCTGTTTGATATCTTCTATCGCTGCCCGATCTAATTGAGCGTAACCAGTACTGCGAATTAACTCTGGCTCACCCGTAATTTTACCTTTTGGAGATACCAAGACGGCGACACCAGCAGGAGTTATATCAGGTAATTTCTCTTTCACAGGAGAGGGAATGTTATGAGGGATGGGCGGGCGAGGGGTAATCCTTCGAGAAATTCTTTTATTGTTTGTCAACCAGGCATCGAGTTTTGCCCTTTCTTCGGCTTCAGTTGTGCCTGCCCGATTATAGCCGTAACGAGATTTGAGCAAGCTATCTTGAAAGCTTACCGGCGGCGCTGTGGGTGTGGGAGTGGAAATTTGTTGTTCAGGTGTTGTTGTCGCTGTGGGTGTGGGAATTTGCTGTCCAGGTGTTGCTGTTGCTGTGGGTGTGGGTGTGGGAGTTTGTCTGAGTGTCGGTGTTGGAGAGGGAAGAGGTTTGCTAGGAGGTTCTGGTAGGGGAATATTAGATCTCGCTGGTTCCTGACGCTGGGATGTATTGGGCGTGCTAGTTCCCAGTTGGGATGGTAATGTTAGCGGTGGGCGAGAAAATTCGGTGATGCGTCTGATTTCTGCTGGGGTTAACTGCACCAATTTGACGCTGCGTTCGTCAGATGACTCTTGGGCAGAAATGGGCAATTTGGGCTGAAAAATCCAGAGCATTCCGTGTAAATTCACCGAAATCAGCGTTACCAACACTACCAATAAAGGTGATGTGTCAGGCGGAGATGGAGTGGGTTCGGAATCCAACATCGTCATAGGGCAGAAATCTGAAATCTAAAATCTAAAATCTAAAATTCTTTTATCTGACTTGTATCAGCAGTAAAGAAAAATAGGGCAAATTGAGATTTGGGCGATCGCACAAATTAGTATAGATCGCCTGATTGGGTAGCGTTGCTCTTTCTACCACATAACTGCGATTTAGTAAATTCCGCCGCTGCAATACTTGCCAAACTTGCTCGTATACCGAACTTACTTTGAGCAATACTACGACATCTGCCCAATCTAAAACCGCTTCTAGTTCCCCTACCGTATAAATCGCCGGTAAAACGGCTAAACGTTGACCGCGCATGGTTAAAGGCAGTCCCAATACAGCAGCCGCCGCCATTGGCGAACAAACTCCTGGAACTACCTGAATTTTTACTTCGGGATGTATTTGCTGTAGCGTTTGTGCCAAATAGGTGAAAGTGCTGTAAAAACTAGCATCGCCTTCACAAGCAAAAGCTACATCATGACCTTGTTGAAGATATTGCCAGACTTGTTCTGCCGCCGCTTGCCATGCGGAAGAAAGAACCGCATCATCCTGGACGTAAGGGAAAGTTAAACCCAGTTGGACTTGAGTGGGATTGAGCCATTGGGCAACAATTTGCTCAGCCATGCCTGGTTTGCCGCCTACTCCTGCGGGAAAGGCTACTACGGCGGCGCTTTGCAGCAACCGCAGTCCTTTAAGCGTTATTAACTCCGGGTCGCCGGGGCCAACGCTGATACCGTAGAGGATACCTGTTTTCACATTGCGATCGCTAAACAAGAATACAAACTCAGGACTGACGCAAAGAAACCGGGTTTCTATGAAAAATCGTCGTTTTGAAACCGAAATATCGCCACAGAAACCCGGTTTCTAGGATCGACGTGCGTAAGTCCTAAAACTATAACTTAAAAGGCATCCCCTCACCAGTCAGCAAATCAAGCGGGAAAACCATACCACCATTTGCCACATAATGGACGATTTCGCGCACCCTGTCTCGTCGCAACGGTAAAGAATCGATTTCTTCAGGCAAAAACCAAGCTGCGCGCAAGCTTTCCTTATCAGGAATGCTTTTCGGAGGCGTATTATCTTGGGGATGAGCGACAAAAATCGCCCTCAAGCGAGCTGTTCCGGTTAATTTAGCCGGTTTATGCTCAATTCGCAAAATACCATCGATTTGGACTTTAATCCCGGTTTCTTCCAAGGTTTCTCGCTTCGCTGCATCGACCAAACTTTCTCCTGGTTCAACTCTACCCGCAGGTAGATGCCATAACTGACCGTGCTTGCGCTCGTGAACCATGAGAAATCGGTTTTCCCAACGAACAACAACTAAGGCAAAATAGGCAGTCGGAATTGGTTCGCGAGCCATAATCTGTTACTGCGGTTGAAAAATTGCTCTCTGCTTTACTTGTGACAGTTTAACTAGATATAGCTGGGGGCTAGGGGCTAGCGGTTAGGGGCTAGGGAAAGAAGAGCTAAGTATCAAGGTTTTATATCTGTAATCTGTATCAAACTAAGAAATATGGGATCAACCAGCCCAAGACAGACGACCTTTGCGACAAAAACTTAGTTCTCAAATCTGAAATGCCATTACCGACTGTGATTTTACCTGGTTATTTGGAAGGCGCGATCGCTTACCGTTCTTTGGCACAATCTCTCCAAGAACTGGGTTTCCCCACGGCGATAGTACCGCTCCGGAAACGAGATTGGTTACCTACTGTGGGAGGAAGGTCGATGTTACCGATTTTGGGACTACTCCACCGCACGGTTAAACAGATGTTGCAGCAACACAACAGTTCTCAGATTAACCTCATCGGTCATTCGGCAGGCGGTTGGATTTCCCGCATCTACATAGGAGAAAAGCCTTACATGATTCGCGGCGAAGCAACGGCAGCAGAATGCTTATGGTATGCTCACAAAAGCGTTGCTAACCTCATCACCTTGGGAACGCCTCACTTTAGCCAAGAACGTTGGACAAAACGCAATCTAGATTTTGTCAACAAAAACTATCCCGGAGCATTTTACCCCGAAGTTAGATATGTCTGCGTTGCCGGTAAGTCTATATTCGGTGCTAGACGCCGAGGCAGTTGGCTAGCTTACAGCAGCTATCAATTAACCTGCGGACGAGGGGATACCTGGGGAGATGGTATCGTGCCAATTGAAGCCGCCCATTTAGATGGAGGTGAAAATTTAGTGGTCGAAGGTGTCAGACATTCACCCAGATCTCCTGGAATTTGGTACGGTTCCCCGGAAATTTTGCCAACTTGGGTGTCGTATTTGTCTTAGCAAAATCGATTCATAGTGGGTAATTTTTTCCATTACCCATTACCAGAAAAAATGATTCCTTAGCCTAAGTAAAAATTAAGTTTTTTCCCTAGCAATCCTATCAGCTTGACGCAGAAGTAACTATCAACCGTCCACTGTCCACTGTCCACTGTCCACTGTCCACTGTCCACTGTCCACTGTC
>CAYXCW010000016.1:36998-89536 GCA_964463555.1 uncultured bacterium | reverse complement strand
CCACTGTCCACTGTCCACTGTCCACTGTCCACTGTCCACTGTCCACTGTCCACTCAATAAAAAAGCGCCCAGAATTCCAGGCGCCGCTAAATCCGGGGATGAAAATTTTTACCTAACCTAAAGCTTCCGCACCAGCTACCACTTCTAAGAGTTCTTGAGTAATAGCAGCTTGTCGAGCTTTGTTATAAGACAGAGTCAGCGTACCAATTAATTCGCTAGCATTTTCGCTGGCGTTGTTCATCGCTGTCATCCGCGCCGCAAGTTCGCTCGCCGCAGATTCTTGCAACGCCCGCAGTAACTGGTTATTCAGATACAACGGTAAGAGCGCATCCAGAATTTGCACTGGGTTTTGCTCAAACAGCATGTCTTGCGGGAAACTACGCACTTGGGCGGTAACTTTTTCCCGCTCTACTTGAAAATTACCGCCTCTTGTGGTCAGGCGGAAAATTTCATCATCTGTATCCAAGCCTTGCGGATCGAGGGGTAGCAGGGTTTGAATTACGGGACGAGAACTGATCAGCGAAACAAACTTGGTATAAACTAACTCAACCCGATCCACGCTTTCGGAGAGGAACAAAGACAGCAGTTCGTCAGCAATTTTGGAAGCTTCCCCGGCTGTGGGAATTTGTTCTAGCCCGATAAAGCTGGCATCGATCGGTTGTTCGCGACGTTGGAAGTATTGTAAAGCTTTGCGCCCAACAATCACGAATTTGTAGTCAATGCCTTCGGCTTTGAGTTCCTTGGCGCGGGTTTCGGCACGACGGATAACGTTACTGTTATAACCGCCGCACAAACCGCGATCGCCTGAAATTACCAGTATCCCCACTGACTTGACTTCGCGCTGTCTCAGCAATGGCAAGTTGGCTTCTTCAAACCGCAGGCGGGTTTGCAAACCGTACAATACTTGAGCCAAAGCATCCGCAAACGGGCGCGTGGCGATGACTTGCTCTTGGGCGCGACGCACTTTAGCCGCCGCCACTAGGCGCATCGCTTCGGTGATTTTTTTGGTGTTTTTGACCGACTTGATGCGATCGCGAATTGATTTTAAATTAGGCATAATTCTTTGCTAATTGCTAATTGGTAATGGGTAATTGGTAATTGGTGATGGGTAGCGGGTGGTAGGTGTGGGTAGTAGGCGATTTTTTTCTACTTACCTATTACCCATTACCTATTACCCATTACCCATTACCCATTACCCATTACCTAAACGGCTGCCAAGAATGTCTTCTTGTATTCCGTTAGCGCTTCCTTGAGCAAGGTTTCAGCTTCGGGGGTGAGGTCTTTCTTCTCCCGAATTGTATTCACGTAGTCGGCTTTACTGGTCTTCAAATACTCGCGCAGACCTTTGGTAAAGCTGGTGACTTTGTCTACCGGAATGTCATCCAGGTAGCCATTCAAACCGGCATATACCAATGCCACTTGCTCGTAAACCGCTAGCGGCGAGTATTGCGGCTGTTTCAGCAGTTCGCGCAGGCGCTGACCCCGTGCTAGCTGGTCTTGGGTAGCTTTATCCAAGTCAGAAGCGAATTGAGCGAATGCTGCCAAGTCGTCAAACTGGGCCAATTCCAGCTTCAACTTACCAGCAACTTTCTTCATTGCTTTGGTTTGCGCTGCGGAACCCACGCGGGATACCGAAATACCGGGGTTGATCGCCGGACGCAAGCCAGAGTTGAACAAGTCAGTGGTCAAGAAGATCTGACCGTCAGTGATCGAGATCACGTTGGTGGGAATGTATGCCGAAACGTCACCAGCTTGGGTTTCGATTACTGGCAGTGCGGTCATGCTACCGCCGCCGAGTTCGTCGCTTAATTTAGCGGCGCGTTCCAACAAGCGCGAGTGAATGTAGAATACGTCCCCAGGATAAGCTTCCCGTCCGGGAGGACGACGCAGCAACAAGGACATTTGGCGATAAGCTGCGGCTTGCTTGGACAAGTCGTCGTAAATTACCAAAGTGTGGCGACCTTTGTACATGAAGTACTCAGCGATCGTCGCGCCGGTGTAAGGCGCGAAGAATTGCAGCGTTGCGGGGTCGTTAGCGTTGGCTGCTACCACAATGGTGTAAGCCATTGCGCCGCCTTGTTCGAGTTTGTTAACTACGTTGGCGACGGTGGAAGCTTTTTGACCGATGGCGACGTAAACGCAGACGACGTTTTCTTCTTTTTGGTTGAGGATCGTGTCAACGGCGATCGAGGTTTTGCCGGTTTGACGGTCACCGATAATCAATTCCCGCTGCCCCCGTCCGATGGGGATCATCGCGTCGATAGCGGTAATCCCGGTTTGCATCGGTTCGCAAACCGATTTCCGGGCTACGATACCGGGTGCCATCGATTCCAGCAAACGGGTTTCGCCGGTGTTGATATCGCCTTTACCATCGATGGGGCGACCTAGCGCGTCTACTACGCGACCGATCATTGCGTCCCCTACGGGTACTTGAGCAATTTTACCTGTGGCTTTAACGCTGCTGCCTTCTTGAATGGTGCGACCATCGCCCATCAACACGGCACCGACGTTATCTTCTTCTAGGTTCAGCACCATGCCAACTGTGCCGTCTTCAAAATCCAGCAGTTCGCCTGCCATCGCCTTATCGAGGCCGTAAATCCGGGCAATGCCGTCGCCAACTTGCAATACGGTACCAACGTTGGAAACTTCAACTTTTTGGTCGTATTGCTCGATTTGCTGGCGAATAATGCTGCTAATTTCGTCTGGTCTGATGCCGATCATGTTAGTTGTCAGTTGTCAGTTGTTAATGGTTATTAGTTATTAGTTATCAGTCATTTAGCAACGTCAACGGATGCGATCGCTAATAACTACTAACTCAAGCGCAAAGAAATGCGGCGCAGTTGTCCCCGCAAACTAGCATCTACAATTTGGGAGCCTACTTTGATTATGACGCCCCCAATTAGATCGGGGTCGGTTTTGAGATCCAAGTCTACCGATCTAGCACCCGTCATCGCGATTACTTTTTCCCGCACGGCGTTTTGTTGCTCTTCGCTCAACGCAACTGCTGAGGTTACTTCTGCCAAAACCGCCTGATTTAGTTTCCGCAACAGCGCTAAGTAATGCTTGGCAATTCCTTCTAGAAACAGAATCCGACGCCGATCCACCAGCAGCTTTAAAAAGTTAAGCATGAGTGGATTTACACCGCTCGCTATTTGCTCTAATACTGCTTTTTTGTTTTCTGCTGCTATCAGGGGACTGCCTAGAAAATCGCGCAGTTCTTGCGAATTTTCTAATAAATTCAGCAACTCACGCATATCATTGCCAAACGCTTCGGCAAGGTTATGTTGTTGCCCTACCGACATCAGCGCTTCTGCATATGGCTCGACAACTTCAGCCATTACTGCACTATCTTTCACGATTAACCTCCTAATAGCGCGATGCTGCGGTCAACTAACTGTTGTTGGCGACCTTCGTCGAGTTCGCTTCTCAGTTGGGACTCGACTTGCTGCAAAGCCATTTTAGTCACGCGCGATCGCAATTCGGCGATCGCTCGCTCTCTTGCGGTTTCCATATCTTGTCCCGCTGATTCGCGCAAGCGTTCGATATCTTTGGTTGCTTGCGCTAATATTGCTTCCCTGGCTGCCTTAGCGTCTTCTTCTGCTTTGCGGCGAATTTTTTCAGCTTCTGCTTGCGCTTGAGCTAATTTCTGTTGCTGATCCGCTAAAGATCCTTGTGCTGTTTTCAGGCGTTGCTCTGCATCTGTTATGGCTTCTTCAATCTTGCCTCGGCGATCGCTTAGAACGTTCCCCAAAAACCCCCGCCCAAAGTAAACCAACACGCCGATTACAATTGACAGGTTAATCAGGTTGGTTTCTAAAATATCGAAGTTTAGACCGAAACCACCTTCCGCTGCTTCTGCTGCCGCCTCTGCCGTTCCCAGCAAAATAAAAGTGAGCATTCTACTGTTCCATCACGCGCGATTGATGCAGATGTCAGCGTTAAATGGTAATTGGTCAAGTGCAATCGAGCAAACGATCGATTACCCATTGCCCATCACCTATTACCAAAAAACTCTTGACAACTAACTTACTTGAAGAAGTTTGTCTAAAATTTGGCGACTGAGGGCATCTACTTGCTGCTCTAACTGTTGCAGAGCTTGTTGCTTTTGATCCTCGATTTCTCTTGCCGCCTTTTCTCTTTCTGCTTGAGCCTCTTGTTGAGCTTGAGCGATTTGGCTTGCACCAATTTTCTGTGCATCCGCCTGAGCATCAGCAATTACTTTTTGAGCTTGTCGGCGGGCTGCCGCTAGTTCTTCTTCGTATTGCTTCGCTAACCTTTCGGCTTTTGACAGGCGTTCGCTAGCATCTAGTTGATTGTTGCGGATGTAATTATCGCGCTCGTCGAGTGCCTTGGTCAGCGGTTTGTAAAATACTACATTCAATACCGCTGCCAATATCAGAAACTGCACTGCCATCAATGGCAAGGTTGCATCAAAATCAAACATTTTTTTCTCTCCCCTTGCACTTTTCGTAATGTAGAGACGTTACATGTTTCCTAATGCAGAGACGTTACATGTAACGTCTCTACACAACGACGTGTCGCGTCTCTACACGACCGAACAATCCTATGAAAAGGGGTTAGCAAACAGCAGAACTAGAGCAATAACCAGGCCGTAAATGGTGAGGGATTCCATGAACGCCAGAGTTAACAGCAGCGTACCGCGAATTTTACCTTCTGCTTCGGGCTGACGAGCAATACCTTCTACTGCTTGACCTGCGGCGTTACCTTGACCGATACCAGGGCCAATTGCAGCCAAACCAATTGCAAGAGCAGCAGCTAAAACTGAAGCAGCAGCGATCAATGGATCCATGATGATTCTCTTCCCTTTCGTACTAGATGAACTACTGGAATTTTGAGGCTCTACATTTTAGATTTTAGATTTAAACGGGCATCTAAAATCTAAAATTCCTCAAATTAATCGTGATGTTCGTCGCCACCGTGTCCTTCCATTGCCTCGTGTATGTAGGCTGCTGCGAGTGTGGCAAATACCAACGCTTGAATTGCACTGGTAAATAAACCTAGCAGCATTACTGGCAAAGGTACGAATAGAGGCACTAACAGTACTAATACTGCGACCACCAATTCATCTGCCAGAATGTTCCCAAATAAACGGAAGCTCAGGGATAGGGGCTTGGTGAAATCTTCTAAAATCGCGATCGGTAATAAAACTGGAGTTGGTTCGACATACTTAGCGAAGTAGCCCAAACCCCGCTTGCTAAATCCGGCATAAAAATATGCCAAAGAAGTTAGCAAAGCCAGCGCGACTGTGGTGTTGATGTCATTGGTTGGTGCTGCTAATTCACCTTCTGGTAGCTTAATTAACTTCCAGGGCAGCAACGCTCCCGACCAATTGGAGACGAAGATGAACAAAAACAAAGTGCCAATAAATGGCACCCAGGGGCGATACTCTTTCTCACCGAGTTGGTTTCTTGCCAAATCTCGGATAAATTCCAAGGCGTATTCCATTAAATTTTGGATGCCCCCAGGAATTCTCTGGATATTCCGAGTCGCTGCTAATGAAGCAGTTATTAGCAATCCGGCAACAAACCACGTGGTGAGAAAAACCTGCCCGTGGACTTTGAGATTTCCCAAATGCCAATAGAAGTGTTTACCCACTTCCAAGCTGGCAAGGGGAAGAGAATTGAAGGCGTTTAAAACACTGAGCATTTTTCCGATGTGGTTGTTTACTCAGAGAGCTAGGTTTTGGAGGCGTCGAAAAATCGCCTAACCCAAATCAATCGGGCTAGGACTGAAGTGTTCTCAGCATATAGACGATGATCGCGGCTTTATATGTCAGAAATCCCAAAAAAATTGGGATAATCTCTAGCTGATTCCACTGGGATGCTACTATAATCAACCCAATGAAGAGAGCAAAGCGGGTTTTACTCAACTTCGCACTTTCGTTGCTCAGCCGCTCAACATCTTTCCCCAACATTCTCAAGTAAACCACACCTGTGCACGCCCCAATCAAATAATTCAGGGCAATGTTAAGGTTGTAAAACATCCAGACAGAGAAAAAAATTATCGCTGTCAAGGCCAGGGTGGCTGTAAACAACTCTTTTTGCAGGCCATAGAATTCCTGCATCGATTGGCTAGTTGGCGATTCGGGCGCATCGGTTGGAGAACCCTGCTCCGATCCACGGGTGGGTTCCTGAGATTCGGATGACTGAGTCACGTGACGAGAGTTCAAGTCCTGCTAGAGGGCTTGGCTTTTCTGTGCCAAATTAATCATATCACTCTTGAGTAACAATACTTAAAAAATAATGAAACCTTTTAGAGGTAGAGGGCATTGTTAAGTGAGATTAATCAATAGATCTGGGACATTGATAGCGGCATAGGATTATACAATATTTTGGCAAAGACCAAAATTTATTTGACGCTATGCCCCTACATTCAATCGGAATGGGCTAAATTTTTGCCCTGCCAAAGGCAAAGCATAAAGACTGAATCTTGGCAAGGGGGAAATGCTCTTTTAGAGGTTTGAATTAACCAGGAGCAAGCAAAATTAGCTGTTGATTGAATAGACTTCGCACTCCCTCCAATCCTATCTCTACCTCAGCTAAAATCTCGTTAACCTTTCGCTGCATAGCCGAGTTACCATCGCAAGCTTGGAGAAACTTAAATTCTGTTTCGGATAACTTGACGATTTGGTAATCTTGGTTAAAAAACGATTGGCTAGGCCATCCTTCCATACAAGGATTGCGCGAGGGAATTGCAGCAAGCAGCGCTTCATCTAATGACCAGTCTGCTTTGGGCAAAGGAGGGCGACTTAAGAAAAACTCGTAGTGAGTGAAGGTTTCTGGGTCTAATAATTCTATTAAACGATACACTTCGCGATCGCTCAACTTCCCCGCCCTTTCCATTAATTCCGGATTTTTCCCCAAAAGTCGCTCTAATTGCCAACTTTTCGGATTAGAAAACCCGACAAAATCCAACCCCGACGCATCAATTAATTCAAACAGCGTGTCGATGTTGTAGTCAATTTCCTGGGGATGAACGTACATATCAGCAAAGCATTCATCCCGGTGATTTTCCAACGACCAGCGCTCTTTTTCCCGCTTGACAAGTCTATTGTTTTCTGGTAAAGCAGCAAAGATTTGTCTCCCGACTTGGACGCCATCGCGATAATCGCCGCGTTGGGTATTTTGGAGCAGAGCGATCGCTTTCTGCATCAATTGAATTTCCCAGCGTCCCAACTCGCCATAGACAAAGATATGCATCAAGCCTCCAGGCGCTAACTTACTCGCCAGCGCTTGAATCCCCCGTTTAGGGTCGGCGAGGTGATGCAGCACCCCGACGCAGTTAATCAAATCGAACTCACCCGGTAACTGTCCCGCGTCGTACAAGCTGAGGTGATGGAACTCGACGCGATTTGCCCCCGACATCTGACAGCGCTGCTTGGCTACATCCAACGCCCCCGAACTCAGATCGATTGCTACAACTTGAGCTTGGGGATTGAGGTGAACTAGGTATTCAGTGCCCACACCCGTGCCGCACCCGGCATCCAAAATGCGGACATCCTGCCTTTGGGGCATTTGCCCGGTACAGAAACTATAAGCCGTCTGCCAATTCCAGCGCCAATTGTAGCCCGGAGGGGGGCTATCTAGTAGGGGTTCTGGGGGAAAGGGATAAGTATCGTAAAGCCGCTGAACGGCGGAACTGACTGGATCGGGTTTCATCGCTAATTAAGGCTAATGGCTAATGGCTAATGGCTAATGGGCGATCGCCGATTCCCGCCCATGACCAATGACCTATTACCCATTACCCCATAAAGTTACAAAACTTATCAAGTTTCTCAGGTAAATAGTCGCCATCCAGTATGATTACATACGAAAGAACCAATCAGGGAACGATACACTTTTTAACAAATGAGTGTGAAGATCCCGAAAAGTTTTAATCTATAAGCTGAGCTGATAAACCCAAACGTGGCTCGCGATCGCTGGTTGTTACCAGCTGCTCTTGGTGGGGAACCACCGCTTGGGTTTGTCATCTCAGTCATAACCCGCTCAGGCTTAAGGCAGAAACGATTCTATAAGGGAGCTTTAGGAATTCAATGAGTGTTAAGGCAAGTGGTGGAAGCTCTGTTGCGCGCCCGCAACTATATCAAACTGTAGCCGTAGCTACCATTTCCCAAGCTGAACAACAAGACCGCTTTTTGGAAAGCGGAGAACTGAAAGAACTGGAAAGCTATTTCCGTTCGGGGGCTAAGCGGTTAGAAATCGCTGAAACCCTGACCAAAAATTCGGAAATCATTGTATCTCGTGCTGCCAACCGGATTTTCGTTGGTGGGTCGCCGATGGCCTTCTTAGAAAAGCCAACAGAAGCACCCGTCATGACGATGGCGGGAACAATGATGGACACGCAAGAAGGGATGAAGTTAGGAACCGTTACCTACGTAGATACGAAAGGCGGTTTCTTAGAAGGATTGCGCGGTTTATTTTCCTCTGCCGGAGGCGGCCCCGCTCCCGCTGGTTTTAGGCCGATTAACGTAGCGCGGTACGGCCCAGCGAACATGACCAAATCCTTACGGGATTTAAGCTGGTTCTTGCGCTACGCTACCTATGCGATCGTGGCAGGCGACCCCAACATTATCGCCGTCAACACTCGCGGTTTGCGGGAAATTATTGAAAATGCTTGCTCTGGCGAAGCTACCATCGTGGCGCTGCAAGAAATGAAAGCCGCAGCCCTGTCCTATTTCCGTCAAGATGCGGAAGGGGCAGCCGTTGTGACCGAATACATGGACTTGCTGATTACCGAATTTAAAGGCCCAACGCCCGCCAATAAAGTGCGCCAGCGTCCCAGCAGCGACCAACAAGGTCTGGCACTGCCTCAAATTTACTTCAACGCGGCAGAACGGCGGCCTAAGTTCGTGATGAAACCCGGACTTTCCGCCAAAGAAAAGCAAGAAGTAGTTAAAGCAGCTTACCGACAAGTATTTGAACGGGACATCACCCGCGCCTACAGTCTAGGGATTTCTGACCTAGAAAGTAAGGTGAAAAACTGTGATATCTCGATGAAAGAATTTATCCGCCGCTTGGGTAAATCTCCGCTTTATCGCAAAAACTTTTTTGAACCATACATTAACAGTCGCGCTCTAGAACTGGCTTTCCGTCACTTCCTGGGACGCGGCCCCAGCAGCCGGGAAGAAGTACAAAAATACTTCTCCATCGTCTCTAATGGCGGTTTAGCAGCCTTGGTAGATGCCTTGGTTGATTCCCAAGAATACTCAGATTACTTTGGGGAAGAAACCGTACCCTACATCCGGGGTCTGGGTCAAGAAGCCCAAGAATGCCGCAACTGGGGGCCGCAACAAGACCTGTTTAACTACAGCGCTCCCTTCCGGAAAGTACCGCAATTCATCACCACATTTGCGGCTTACGATCGCCCGCTACCCGACCAACACCCCTACGGTTCTGGCAACGACCCGTTGGAAATTCAATTTGGGGCGATTTTCCCGAAAGAAACCCGCAATCCCAGCGCCAGTCCCGCTCCTTTTGGCAAGGATACCCGCCGCATCTTAATCGCGCGCGGCCCCGGTATTAACAGCCAAGTGAGCAATCCAGGGGCGCGGGGCGTAGCACCTGGTACCCTCGGCCCGAAAGTGTTTAAGTTGGATCAGCTGCCCAGCTTCAGCATGGAAATGAAGAGCAGCGGGTTCTTATCAGCAGGACGCCGTACTGTATCGAACAAGGGTGTTAGCGTTAAATACGGGGAAAGCTCGACCCAAGCAATTATCCGCGCCGCTTACCTGCAAGTATTTGGTCGCGATGTTTACGAAGGTCAGCGCCTAACCGTACCAGAAATCAAGCTGGAAAACGGCGATATCACCATGCGCGAATTTATCCGCGCTTTGGCGAAGTCGGATACTTTCCGCAAGATGTACTGGACGCCGCTCTACGTTTGTAAAGCAATCGAATACATCCACCGCCGGTTGTTGGGACGTCCTACCTACGGGCGGCAAGAAATTAACGCCTACTTTGACCTCTGTTCCAAGAAAGGTTTATACGCCTTAATTGACGCCATCATCGACAGCGTGGAATACGCTGAGGCGTTTGGAGAAGATACAGTTCCCTACGAGCGCTATTTAACTCCAGGCGGTTTGGCAATGCGTAATCTGCGCGTTGGCAGCATCACCGATACGGGAGCCAAGGTAGTTAAGGAAGAAACACCTCGCTTTGTCGAACTGGGTACGCCCCCAGAAACCCGGACAGAACCGGATGTTCAATTCCGCATCGGTCAAGGGGTGAGCAAGCAGCGCGAACAAACCAAGGTGTTCAAGCTGACTACAACCAGCGATAAGGTAGCGGTACAAAATCTGATTCGGGCAGCTTACCGCCAAATCTTCGAGCGCGATGTTGAACCCTACATCGTCAAGAACGAATTCAGCGCTCTGGAAAGCAAGCTGAGCAACGGTGAAATCAACCTGAAAGAATTCATCGAAGCTTTGGGTGGATCGAACCTTTATATTAAGGAGTTCTACACTCCCTACCCCAACACCAAGGTAATCGAACTCGGTACCAAACACTTCTTGGGTCGCGCGCCCAAAGACCAGGCAGAAATCCGCAAGTATAACCAGATTCTGGCTTCTGGCGGTATTCGCGCCTTTGTTAACGCAATGGTCAACAGCGTTGAGTATGCCCAGATGTTTGGTGAAGATACGGTTCCCTATCGTCGCTTCCCAACCCTGCCAGCTGCTAACTTCCCGAATAGTGAAAGGCTGTATAACCAGCTAACCAAGCAGAATGCTGACTTGGTAGTACCCAGCTTCGAGCCGGTTTCGTCGCGCATGGACAATACCAAAATGCCCATGATGGCGAAAACAATGGCAGATATGGCGGCGCAAGCAAAGACTAATGGGAATGGGTCGCTGGTGGATGTAGGTCGCTCCTCTAGCAGTGCAGCCTACGCCGAAGCGCCTTTAGCAGGACGCAATAAGCCTGCTCGCATTTATCGGTTAGCTTCAGGTGCCAACTTGGTAGAAACCGAACAAGCGATCGCAGCCATATACTGTCAAGTGTTGGATATCTACAGCAGCGAAGTTCCCCAAGAATTCCGTCGCTTTGACCTGGAAAGCGAACTCCAGCGCGAAGCCATCTCGGTACGCGAATTTGTCCGCGCTTTAGCCAGTTCTGAGATCTATACTCAACGCTTCTTTGCGGCTTATCCCAACACCAAGACGGTAGAATTCTTGTTCCGCCATCTCCTGGGACGGGCACCGGCAACTCAGACCGAGATCCGGCAATACAACCAGATTTTGAGCCAAAACGGGCTAAAAGCGGCTGTAGACGCGATGATCGATAGCCATGAGTATGCTCAGTACTTTGGTGATGATGTAGTGCCTTACAATCGTTTCCCTTCCTTACCCACGGGTAATTACCTGGGCAGCGTGAAACAGTAAGCCAATTCGCCAGACTGAGCTTGACAAAGAGCGCAGTCTGCGATCGCACTAACAATCTTTACAGCCTTATCTCCTGGAAAGGGGATAAGGCAATTTCTGTTGCTATACCAAATCAAAAACACCCGCCGCGGCAAGACATCAATTAATCAATTTTGGGACTATAGCGATCGCCAAACCATTTAGGAATTTATAAATTGCTGAAATCTTTGATCCAAAGCCCTTCTTCCCCCAACCCCTAGCCCCTAATCCCCAACCCCTAACCCCTAACCTCTTGCCAATCTGAGTCGTTTTATTACAAACTATTACAGACACAGTAAAAATGTGAACGTAATACCGCAAAATATTTGCGGAAGAGAGCTGTGTTTAAGACCGAAGCGACTTCTGATTTCCGCCAAAATTTGAAAAATACTGAAGCAAACTCATAATTGTTTGGCTTCGGTTTTGATTCGATTTGGAATTTAGAAAGCTTTAGGATACAGACTCAGCAATCGAGTTGCAAAGCAGCCAGTTTACAAATTCTGGTTTATTTTTTTGGAGGAATCCTTTAATGAGTATCGTCACGAAGTCCATCGTGAATGCCGATGCTGAAGCCCGCTACCTCAGCCCCGGTGAATTAGATCGGATCAAAAACTTCGTTACCTCTGGCGAACGTCGCGTTCGTATCGCTCAAGTTCTGACCGACTCTCGCGAACGGATCGTTAAGCAAGCTGGCGACCAATTATTCCAAAAACGCCCCGATGTAGTTTCTCCTGGTGGAAACGCTTACGGCGAAGAAATGACCGCCACCTGCCTGCGCGACTTGGATTATTACCTGCGCCTGATCACCTACGGAGTTGTTTCTGGTGACGTAACTCCTATCGAAGAAATCGGTATCGTCGGCGTGCGTGAAATGTACAAGTCGCTGGGTACCCCCATCGAAGCCGTTGCTGAAGGCGTCCGCGCTATGAAGAGCGTTGCTACCTCGCTGCTGTCTGCTGATGACGCTGCTGAAGCTGGCTCTTACTTCGACTACGTGATCGGCGCTATGTCATAGTCTGGGACGAAACATTCCCAAATTTAGCTGACATTAAGACTGGTGAAATAAGGAAACAACAATCATGCAAGACGCCATTACCGCTGTTATTAATTCCTCCGACGTTCAAGGCAAGTACTTGGACAGCTCTGCTCTCGACAAGCTGAAAGCTTACTTCTCTACCGGCGAACTGCGCGTGCGCGCTGCTACCGCTATCAGCGCTAACGCAGCTGCGATCGTTAAGGAAGCTGTTGCTAAGTCCCTGTTGTACTCTGACATCACCCGTCCCGGTGGTAACATGTACACCACCCGTCGCTATGCAGCTTGCATCCGCGACTTGGACTACTACCTCCGCTATGCTACCTACGCTATGCTGGCTGGCGACCCCTCCATCCTCGACGAGCGCGTTCTCAACGGTTTGAAAGAAACCTACAACTCCTTGGGCGTACCCGTTGCTGCTACCGTGCAAGCAATCCAAGCTATGAAGGAAGTTACCGCTAGCCTCGTAGGCGCTGATGCCGGTAAAGAAATGGGCGTTTACTTCGACTACATCTGCTCTGGCTTGAGCTAGACAGTCACTACTGAGTGGTGAGTCCTGGGTTGAACTCAAAACTCAAAACTCAAGATTCAAAACTCTCTAAAAGGCATGGTCTGGGAAGTCTAGAGTCAGTGCTAGAGCGTTAAATGCTTGTCTAACTTATCGGATAAGTTTTAGCGGCTGGTATTGACTCTAGACTCCCAGACCTTGGTCTATCAAGGTAAGAAGATAATATTTCGATTCGGGAGGAATTAAACCATGCGGATGTTTAAGGTAACGGCTTGCGTTCCCAGCCAAACTCGGATTCGGACTCAGCGCGAGTTGCAAAACACCTATTTTACTAAACTGGTTCCCTACGACAACTGGTTTCGCGAACAGCAACGCATTATGAAAATGGGTGGCAAAATTATCAAAGTTGAACTGGCTACTGGCAAAGTTGGCGCAAATACCGGCTTGCTATAATTCCAGCAAATAAGCACAACAAAATGCCGTCTTTCACCTTGGGGCTTTTCGGTCACGAGGTGAAAGGCGGCAAAGTTTTGGTACACTCACAGAAACCGGGTTTCTAGGAGAAATCGTCGGTTGGCAACTAGAGATCGCACTCAGAAACCCGGTTTCTAGGCTCCTGCTTAAGTCGTAAAACTGCTATACAGAACTTAGCCTGTGAATTTACGCTCGTTTATTCCTTTTTTCGATCCCTCAGTTCAGGAATGGTCAGTAGAAGCGCGTTTGTTGCGTTGGCTGACGTTGCTGTGGCTGTTTGTGGGATTGGTAGTTTTGTTTTCGGCTTCTTATCCCGTCGCCGATAGCAATTTTGCCGATGGTCTGTACTACTTTAAGCGCCAAGTTCTTTGGGGCATCGTCGGGCTGATAGGATTTACTATTATTGTCAATACCCCTTTGCGCTTGATGTTGGGGACGGCGCATTGGTGGGTAATCATACTTTTAGGCTTAATTTTAGCGACTCTGATTCCTGGATTGGGAACGACGGCGGGCGGTGCGACTCGCTGGCTATCTATAGGGCCGATTCCGATTCAACCTTCTGAGTTAATTAAACCTTTCCTGGTGCTGCAAAGTGCAAAAGTTTTCGGTCACTGGGATAGATTAACTTGGTCAGTCCGCTTAAGCTGGCTGGGAATCTTCGCGCTGATGCTGGTAGGTATTCTGCTGCAACCAAATTTGAGTACGACGGCATTCTGCGGTATGACGATTTGGCTGATAGCCTTAGCAGCTGGATTACCTTATTTATACTTGGGAGGAACGGCTTTTGCTGGGATACTTCTAGCCACTATTAGTATCAGCTTGCAAAGCTATCAGCGGCGGCGGATTATGTCTTTTACGAACCCCTGGGCTGATGCTATGGGTGATGGCTACCAGTTGGTGCAAAGTTTGCTGGCAATTGGTTCTGGCGGGACTTGGGGTAGTGGTTTTGGGCTATCTCAACAAAAGTTATTTTACCTGCCTATTCAGTATACGGATTTTATTTTTGCTGTATTTGCGGAAGAATTTGGGTTTGTAGGTAGCTTACTGTTGTTGTTGCTATTAATGACCTACGCGACGCTGGCATTAATTGTGGCGATGAAGGCGCAAAATATTTTGCACCGACTGGTGGCAATTGGCGTGATGATTTTGATGGTGGGACAGTCGCTGTTGAATATTGGCGTGGCGGCAGGTGCGCTTCCGACTACGGGTTTACCGCTACCTTTGTTTAGTTATGGTGGCAATTCGATGATTGCTAGTTTGGTAGCTGCTGCGTTATTGATTCGGGTGGCGAGAGAAAGTAGCGAAGCTGAAGTTTTACCTTTGCATAATGGTAAAGCTAGAACACGACGACGGAGGAGTACGGCTCGCTCTTAACCTTAAAGAGAAATTAATTTTCATTACCCCCTTTATGCCAACGACTGAAGTCGCGCCTACACAAACAAAGACCGCCTGCGCGGTCTATAAAAATTTATCAATAGCTTTATTGATTCAATGGATAGCTTAGTTGAGGTTTTGAGTTTTTCGCTGGGGTGGGCTGGAATTTGGGTTGAAGGAATTGGAAAAAGAACCAAGCATTGAAGAGGATAATTGCAGCGATCGCAAAAACTTTAAATCCGCTCCAAGCGGGTTGCTGTTTTAGCGGTTCTCCATTAATTATCTGTTTTAATTCCTGGCGACTGCGATTTGCTTCGTACCAAAACGCAACCCAGAATGAAAATAATATGACAATCGGCATTCCTAAAAACAAAAAAGCTTCAGGTTGGGCATTCCCAGACACAACCCCAGGCAAAAAAATCGGAATTGTGGCGCCGTACCATACCAAGAACCAAAAAAGTAAAAAAGCGGTAACAAAAGGATGCACCCTCATTGTTACCTTGATGATTGTTCCCTTGGGTAATGACTCAAATTCCCCTCTGATGCTGGGTAAAAAGGAGTTGCGGTAGTGAATAATCCGACTAATCTCAAATCCAGTGCTATCTATCCTGCCTTCATAGGGCGCATGGTTGCGAGAAAAATAGGATCGAAATGTTTTTCTAGCTTCGATTTGAGCCTCTAGCCTCCTAACTACATCAGAAAGTGAATCTTGGCTTTGAATGGTAAAGCTATCGTAAGGTAAGAGTTGCACGAGCGGTTATTCGTCTAATAGTGCTACTCTTTTAACTACAAATTAGAAGATTGAGTTTTCATATTTAAATTGCGATCGCATTCCCCATAGTATCGAGCGATCGCACTCCTTACCCAGCGCGATCGCCATCATATACCTACTCTTTGAGTAGCAGATAATACAACTCTCCATTCCAGCCAACCACGCCTGCGCGATCGCCTGCCACTTCACCTGTCCCCATATAATAATCGACGCGACCTGGCCCGCGAATCGCGCTACCAGTATCTTGATCCAATACGTAGCGACTCACTAAACGCTGTTCCATCTGTCCTTTAACCCTGGTAGGAAAGGGAACTCGCGTGTGAATCAGCGCTAAAGCACCTGGAGGCATTAAAGATTTATCCGTGGCAATAGATCGCTCTGCTGTCACCGGCACTTGTATGCTACCCATAGCAGGCGCACCGTGAGTTTCTCTAAAAAAGATAAAGCGATTGTTGCGGGGAATATAATTACTCAATTCCAAAGGATTGCGGCGGAAAAAGTCAATTAGTACGGGTAAAGTTAACCCATCTAAAGGCAATTTTCCATCGCTAGCTAGTTGCCGCCCGATGCTGGTATAAGGATGATCTGTGGCAGCGTCATAACCAACCGTCATCGTGGTACCATCGGTTAGCTGTAGTTGAGCCGATCCTTGGATTTGTACCAAAAACGCTTGCAAGCGATCGCGCAACCAAACCAATTCCATCCCGCGTAATAGTCCATCTCCCCCTAACCCATCGACTCCTTCAAGTTCTGTCCGCGTCGGATGAGGTTTGCGCCAGCTTTCCATACCAGGCGGCTGACGATACAGTGGATAGCGAAACTCTGGCGTCGGAAAGCGACTCGCTTGATAAACTGGTTCGTAATATCCGGTAAAAAACACGCTTCCTTGACCGTCTTTACCCACAGATTTGTAAAATACAAATTCCTGCTTGACAGATTCCCTCAGTTGTGCTGGGGAATTCGCTCTCAGCACCAGCTGGCGGAAGCGGACGAGGGAACGTAGAACGCGATCGCGAGTGATTCCCCTGACGGGATAATTGCGATAAACTTCGGCAGCTTTAGGAGTTTGCAGATATGCGATACTGTGGTCGATGGAGGTGATGAGCGATCGCTTATCTCCTGGTTCGCCGTCGCGCCCCCAAAGTTGCTCGTCGAGTCCCAGTGAGTTCGCTGCCTCATCTATCTGTTCGCCAGTGACAAGTCGCAGTGGCGCTGACAAAACTGGCAAAGTAACGGTACCGATGGCAATGCCCAGACCGAGGGTTAAAGAAACTAGAGTTTTAATCATTTAGTATGAGCGGTCGATACTGCTTGTAAAAACTGGTTCTACGCGAATTGCCAAAACCCGCGATGGACGGATGACCATATATTCTCCCTGAATATTCTTAATCGGGACATTAATAAAGTCGTCCGACGCAGACTTGGGTACTAATTCGCCACTGTACCACTTTTGGAAATCTTGAATAGTCGGAAAGCGTATTTCTTCTCGATGACCGCCATCGATTAGCAGGTGTACGGCATATTCACTAGGTTTGGGCATAACTGGATTTTTATAGTTGACTGCACGGAAAACATTATGCGGCGATTGGAGCCAAAACGCACGATTGATTTCTAATTGGGTAATGGGTAATTGGTCATGGGTAATTGGTCATGGGGCATTGGGCATGACGAAGGTTGGGAACTAGGGGAGAGTATATTACGTTTTCATCCCGTTGTCTTCCCCATCTCTCTCAAGCTCATTACCAATTACCAATTACCATAGGAATTACGCGCGCCGAGGCCAGAAACCGGGTTTCTTCGTGAACCTCCAGTTTCTCAACCAAAGATTTTTCAGAGAAACCCGGTTTCTTTGCGTAAGTCCTATACCAATTACCGGCGCCGAGGCCAGAAACCGGGTTTCTTCGTGAACCTCCAGTTTCTCAACCAAAGATTTTTCAGAGAAACCCGGTTTCTTTGCGTAAGTCCTATACCAATTACTGATTACCAATTACCGATTAGAACAAGTTATACCGCCCTAGTTGAGCTTCAATCGCTTTAGGGAGCATTTTATCGAGTTCTGCTGCGGTTTTAAAGGATAGCCGTTGATAGTTGGGCAAATCAAAGGGAAACTGTCCGGTTAAGTCCGGGCGTTCCATGTGCGCCAGCAAGATTTGCTCGGTGCGCTTGCATTGTAGGGCATATCCTAGTTCGATGCAGACTTGGGGACTGGGAATCAGCTGGTTAGTCTCCTTGGCTGCCAAACTGGTGATAGGGGTACTGTCGGCTATCATTAACAGACTTTTGCGGATTTTCCGCATTTGCGTGCTGTTGAGCCGAATCGGGCCATCTGCCGGACGTTGGGATGCTTCTAATATTAGAGGGACGCGCGATCGCTTGTTCAACTTCTCTAACGCCTTTTCCAATCCCTCGCCCAACGCCTCCGCCCCAGCGGCATACTCATTTTGGTAGCAAAAGAAAATCGTTGGCTCCAAATTCGCCATCACTGCCTGCTTGGTGAAGTAAATCTCGTGACTGCTTAAGTCTATATTCGAGATCGCATAGCCGCCGCTACCTTCGATGTAAAATTCTACCGTTTCCCCATCTAGGTAGCGTTGAAACCAAGCCGAGGCTTTCACTTCTTGGCTGTCTTCTAAAAAGTCCGCTCGCAAGCCGGATTTTAGCAAACTATTTTTGCTCAGGCGCAGGTCGTGGGGACGTTTTTCTAATTCTTTCAGTGGTTCGTATTGCTGGAGATACCAGGCTCGCAGGGCAATTATTGCCATGATCTGTTATTTACACGCTCTCAAACACAACAACACCCAAGCTTCTACTCGTTGAGTGATTTCCTCTCATTGTTATATCCTAGTTGGAGCCGCTCCGATTTAGCAATTCTCGTTTCTCGGTTGCTTTACTCCCTTAGCCAACATCTGAGGAAATATCAATTTTCGCGTTGGGTGTTGTTGTGTTTGGTTACAGACAGTTTTGAATTAAACAGCTCTTTTTACCTCTTTACTTTTTGTGAACTTGGCTGTTTTGTCTGCCAGAAGCTTTATTAGCTTCAATTGTTAATGTATCACTATCGATTTTAGAGATCAACGCTTTGACATTAAACTTTACGTTTTCGTCTAGACCAGAAACCCGGTTTCTTCTTAGACAGATCCTCAAGCAAAGATTTTTCAGAGAAACCCGGTTTCTTATTTTTGCTCGTTTCTGGCAAGATTTACTCTCACAAAGTTTAGCGGGTCTTGTAGGCAAGACCCGCTATCAACTTCGATTTGACAATCAACAATAATCCACCTCTGACTTGCTGAGCGATTTCCTCATTTTGGTTCATTCTATCTAGAGTTGCAACTAACAAAAACTTTTTCAAAAAGTTCATTCATCTCAGTTGCAGGACTCCCCATCCACCAGCTTAGGAAATATCAACTTTCATTCTGGGATTTATTGTTTTCGCAAGAGACAGATTCAACTGAAACAGCGCTTTTTTCCTTTTAACTAAACTACACTTGTCTGTTTTATCTGCCAGAGAAGCCTTTTCTTTGCTTCTATGCTTAATGTATCACCGCTCTATTTGGGGAGCAAGCATGTGAAACTAAACTTTACTATTTTCGATTGCTATTATTCGCTTAACTATCAATCAAATTTACAAAAACCCTTGCTGCATCAGTTAGATACTGTTAAGGTTGCTATCCGATAAACCTTTGAGCCGGTTTGAGTAAATACTCAGATTATGTTAAAAAAAGTTGCAGTTAGCGCTCGATATCGCAAGGCATGGTAGAAAGCTGAGAGAGCGATCGCTCATGCTTAGATTAGCTGTATCTGGTAAAGCTTTGTAATGTAAACTATTGTAACCGAATGTTGCGATACTGCCAATACTATCGGACAGGTAAAAGCTGAGAATTTGTCGGTTGGGTTGTGCGATCGCTTAACCCAAAAGCGGTAATGGCTAATTGGGTTAACTCACATCTTGCACCTACCCGATAAACAGCCTCCAAATAAATTTGGGGCTGAAAGCTTAAGTTAGCTAAAGCTAACTACAATCAACGTTTTAACCCGTTTTAACGGGTTTTAGCTTTCAGGTGTGAAATTTATTTCTGGTCTTGGTGCAAGATGTGAGTTAATAGGCTTTTGCGATCTGGAAAAATAGCAATTAACCATTACGGCTTGATGTAACTAGCAACTTGGGTTAATTACTGAAGACTATTCGCAAAATCGACAATACCAAAATTACCAAAAATAAAACTAACCCGATAGTGCAGGCGTAACTTATTTCTAAATTTTGGAATGCTTGCTCATACAAGTAGTATACAACCGTCTTGGAACTATTGCGCGGGCCACCTTGAGTCATGATATAAACTTCTTCAAAAACTTTGGTGGCAGATATAGCAGAAATTACCGCTACTAAAAACATATACGGCTGCATTAAAGGCACGGTAATATCCCAATGTTTGCGAATACCATCAGAACCATCCATCGCCGCCGCTTCATAAAGTTCATCGGGGATAGATTGCAACCCAGCTAAATAAACTACCATGTAATAACCCAATCCTTTCCAGATTGTTACCGCCATGACGCTATAAATTGCCCAACTTGGACTGGTAAGCCAAGGGATACCAGTTTTAAAGCCAAGTTGTGCTAGCAATTGATTCAACAAACCGTTTTCAGCATAAAGCCATTTCCAGGCAATTCCAGCCACAACCATTGAAATCACAACGGGTGTATAAAAAGCCGCGCGAAACCAGTTGATGCCACGAAGTTTATGATTAACTAAAATTGCGATTCCCAAGGGTGCGATCGCCAAAATCGGTACAACGCCGACGAGGTATAACAGCGTATTCCCTAACGTTTTCCAAAAAACTCTATCCTTCCACAAACGCTGAAAATTAGCTAACCCTATCCATTCCGGGGATTGAGATAAGTCATAGCGAGTAAAGCTGAGGTAAAAAGCTTGCAAGGCAGGCCAAAATACAGTTAAGCCTAAAACCAGTAAAGCAGGAAGTAAAAATAGGTAAGGCGTGAATTGCCGTTGCAGGGGAAGCAAATCTTTCGGTAATAAATTTTGCATATCGACTTTAAACGCAAGTGGATTAACTGCCTCAATATCCTACATCGTTTACCATGTGCTGATGAACTGGTAATAGCTATGTTAATTATCCGAGTTCGATTAATCGCTTTGGTTTAGCTTTGGTAGTGCGATCGCATGATATATCAAATCCGGTTCAACAACGCCTCTTATCTTCCTCTTCTCCGCATTATTGGCGTCTACCCTACGGGAAGCCGCTGCGCGTCTATGGCGCTTAATTTAAAAAGGGAATCGTCGCAGCGGACTTTCTATGAGAGTTGCATCAATCCTGATAAAATTAAATTCTGCACAGGTGGACTTTATTCCTCTGTCCCCGATTGCCTATTGCCTAATATTTTTTTTGTAACAAGTGTTATGATTTACTTAGTTTCCTTGACCTATAAATGCTTGCAACGCGGATGGATGCTATTTTTGCTCATCCTGTGCTTTGTTATTGTTGCACCCGCAACAGCAGTCGCCGCACCAGCTACCACCGCGATTAAACCCATAGAAGTTCAAGTTAGTTTGGGAAATGAAGCAAACGAGTTAAAGTTTGTCCCTAATAATCTCGAATTCGTTGCCGGGAAGATGTATAAACTCGTACTCAATAACCCCAGTCCGCAAAAACATTATTTCACCGCCAAAGACTTCGCCGATGCCATCTGGACGCAAAAAGTCCAAGCTGGCAAAGTGGAAGTAAAAGGCGCTATCCACGAGATGGAATTATTGCCGGAAGGGGTGGCAGAATGGGTGTTTGTCCCGATGAAAAAGGGAAATTATACTCTTCGCTGTCCGATACCGGGACATACCGAAGCGGGAATGACGGGGACGATTGCGATCGCACAGCAATAATACCGTTTGATCGTGAAGGCGAAACAATTGGATCGGGGCGGGTTGATTGAAATGGCTGGTTTTTCCCTCACCTGCTTGGTAAAACCCGCCCCTACAATCTATACCTGTTGAGCTTTAGCATTATTCAGGGCAATTGGTATACAACCAATATTGCCAGAAAAAACACATTACTAAAAGGTTGAATTTCCGGTAGTTTTTTACCGGAAATTCTCACCCAAATGTTATACATTCTTACCTAAAGGTACTAAAGTTTATGGCTCGAGTTACCAACTTAAAAACGTCGGGAAAACCTGTTGCGATCGCCGCCGCCACCGCCGCGGTTATCCCAACTGCGTCCGCCACTTTTTGGTTCGCGGGGTTTTGCCTTATTTACTTTCAAGGTGCGATCCATCCATTCTGCACCATCGAGAGCCTCAATAGCAGCAGATTCTTCAGCTTCTGAAGCCATTTCTACAAAAGCAAAGCCGCGCTGTCTACCCGTTTCCCGATCCGTGGGTATTTGAACCCGCTTTACGGTGCCATATTCAGTAAATACGTTTACAATGTCGTCTTGCGTGACTTCGTAAGACAAGTTGCCTACATAAATTGACACAAAGTCTCTCCAGAATCAGATGGTGTAGAGAGGTGTATCCGGAGAGGTGTCTGTAAGTTTTACTGACAAACGCGATCGCCGAATTTATTTCTCAGGTGAGATCTTAACATACACTTCTCTAGGACTAGCCAAAGCTCTATCTTTGGAAATAGGGCAAATTACGTATTCTAGTTATAGGACTGGCGGACGCGATCGCTCCCCAGTCCTATTATTGGTGTTAGGCTAGCGCAGTCACGCCGGAATTATAATCTTTCACCGAACATAGACGCCATTTGGCTTCGCCCTCCAATTCTAAAACCTGTTGGTGATACTTTAACAAGCTAGAACGGTGTCCAACGCTAACAAAAGTTGTCCCGGTTTCTTGCAATTGCTGATAGAGGCGTTCTTCGTTTTTGATATCTAAAGCACTGGTTGCTTCATCCAAAATTGCGTAGCGGGGTTTAGTAAGTAACAGTCGCGCAAATGCGAGTCGCTGTTGTTCGCCCAAAGAAAGAATATCCGCCCAATCTAAAACCACATCAAATCCACCGACTCTTTCCGGTAGATTTGCTAAGTTTACTTGTTTCAAAACCTCGTAAAGTGTTTCATCGGAAACTTCTAGATTCGTGTTGGGATAAAGCAGTTGACTTCTGAGGGAACCTAAAAGCATGTAAGGACGCTGGGGTAAAAATAGCATCTCTTCCAAATGCGGTCGGACAATGCGACCCGTACCATTATTCCACAATCCAGCGATCGCTCTGAGCAACGAACTCTTACCCGTTCCACTTTGACCTACAATTACTAACCCTTCACCGGGTTCAACTTCAGCAATCAAGTCTTTAACTAAAGTATGGTCGTATCTGGGAGTCAACAAAGTCACGTGTTCGAGAGATAAGCGACCATCTTCCACCGTATCGATTCTAGTAGCACCAGGTTTGTGCGATTCTGTCGGATCTTCTAACGATTCTGAGAAGCTTGCTAAACGGTTAACTCCGGCGGCAAAAGAACTCAGCTTATAAATCTGATCCACAATAATTGAAATTGCATTCAGAACCATGCTAAATGCAAAACTGGCTTGGCTAATTACCCCAAACTCTACCTCTCCCGCAAAATAACGCGGTGCAATTACCAATGCAGGCAGAATGATAATAATGTAGTCGTATCCTTGAGTAAAAAAGCCTAAATTTCTCTGCCATTCGACCAGCAAATTGTAGTTGCGAATCGCATCGCCAAACCGCCGCTTCACTTCCCCCGATTCTTGATTTTCTCCCCGATAAAATGCGATTGATTCAGCATTATCGCGGATGTGAACCATACCATAGCGGAAATCAGCTTCTTTTTTGAGTTGCTGGAAGTTAAGGCCAATCAGTCGCTTACCAAAAATTACCGTGACCGTTGTCCCGACAACAGCGTATACTACCAGGATACCGGCAAGCAAAGCCGAAATTGACCACAGAATTCCCGTGAAGGCGAATAGGTTAATTACCGAATTGAGAATAATTAACAGAAAAAACAGACTATCAATTGTAAACGATCTAATATCTTCAGCAATCCGCTGGTCTGGGTTGTCGATCTTATCGCCTAAATTAATTTCGTAATAAGCGCGGTTCCGAAAATACTTATCTAAAAAACTATTGGTCAGCCACTGTCGCCAGTACAAACCGAGTAATTCTCTAATGTATCGGTAGAAAACAACAATGGGCGTGCCAATAACAAAAACGCTGCCATAAATCCATAAAAGCCGAAAATATTCCGGAGCATCCTTCTTGGAAAGCGCCGTCATAAAGTCTCGGCCTATATAACTAATGATAACGTTGAGTCCGCTAACGGCTAACGATAACAATAGTAAAACCGCCAGCAGTCCTCTAGCTCCGCGTTTTTCCTCCGAAAACCAATAAGGCTTTGCGATCTCCCAAAATCGATTCCACAACTGTCGGTCAAATCCGCTCATGTCCTATTCCTAAACCAGTTACTAAATGGTAATAATATATCAGGTGTCTGGTAAGCTGCATCGGCTAAGAAAAGCGTATAATATTATACCTCATTATGGCTGAAGCCGGTAAATTCTGTTGGTAAAGCACAAAAAATCAAGCACCCTTTCTGTGAAAGAGTGTAACGCAAATTTATATAAAGTTAATTTAGGATAGAAATATCTGAGAAAAGTTACCGATATAGGATTTACGCCAAGAAACCGGGTTTCTATGAAAAATCGTTGGTTTAGAAACTAGAGATCTACGAAGAAACCCGGTTTCTAGCCTCGGCGCGCGTAAGTCCTATGATAATGGAGCGTACTGAGGAATTCTCCAGCAGAGACGCTCGAGCGCTCGGTAGGCTCCTAAAATAGTTGAACCCCTAACCCACACCATCTGGTAAAAGCATGAACATTCTGAGCAATTTACTCACCCAACCCGTCCAACCTCCCCGCAGCAAACAAAAACGCAGAGGCGTTGAAATCAAGTCCCAGCGAGAAATAGAAGTAATGCGCGAGGCGGCGAAGATCGTGGCGACGGTGTTGAAAGAAATTTCCCAGATGGTACAACCGGGGATGACAACCGCCGACTTGGATGCCCATGCAGAAAAACGCATCCGCCAAATGGGCGCAACCCCTAGTTTCAAAGGTTACCACGGGTTCCCCGGCTCGATTTGCTCCAGCATCAACAACGAAGTCGTACATGGCATTCCCAGCCCCAAAAAAGTGATTCGCGCTGGAGATGTGTTAAAAGTCGATACGGGCGCATATTACCAAGGCTTTCACGGCGACTCTTGCATCACCATCCCCGTGGGCGAGGTAACCCCAGAAGCAGCGAAATTAATTCGCGTAGCAGAAGAAGCACTTTATAAAGGCATCGAACAAGTGAAAGCCGGAAACTATTTACTCGATCTTGCCGGTGCAATAGAAGATCACGTCAAAGCCAATGGCTTTGTCGTGGTAGAAGATTTTACCGGGCACGGAGTTGGGCGCAACTTGCACGAAGAACCTTCGGTATTTAACTTCCGCACCCGCGAAATGCCTAACGTCAAGCTGCGCGCCGGGATGACTTTGGCAATTGAACCGATTTTAAACGCTGGTTCTAAACACACGCGCATTTTATCGGATCGTTGGACGGCAGTGACGGTAGATAATTCCCTATCTGCCCAATTTGAACATACCGTATTGGTGACCGAAACCGGGTACGAAATTTTGACAGATCGTTCCAAGGTTTAATACCAAATCCGCTTTGATGCCGAACGACTAAAGTCGCGGCTACACAAACAAAGCCCGCCTTCGCGGGCTATAAAATAGCATTTGCGGGCTATAAAATAGCATTCGCGGTCTATAAAATAATAAAGGGGGTCTAGAACCCGGATTTGGTATCTTTGCCGCTATTCATCACCACCGTTTGTGCGATGGGGATGAATAGCGGCAAAAGTTAGGACGTCGATCCCCTAACTTTTCCAATAAGCTTAGTAGATGCATTTTGATGTGAAATTTTTGATTGGGATTCTGGATACTTACCAGAAAAAATCGCTTTAAACTCTCCCCATTTTAGGCCGAAAGGAAAAATTAAGTTCCCTCCCTGGCAATCCTAAAAGCTTGAGCAAGAGGTAACTGTCCACTGTCCACTGTCCACTGTCCACTATCAACTGTCCACTGTCCACTGTCCACTGTCCACTTGATTTAAGTATTACTTTTTTGATCGCATTGTCCAAGCAGAATACAAGTCCTCAGCGATCGCTCTTTTCCTACCAGAATCTTCAGGGTTAGCGACTAAAACTTTCAGCGTTGTGGTATAGCCACTGTCGAGAATTTGGTGTCCAAAACCAATAACTTCACCAATTTCTCCAGTTTTTTGATTGCACACGTAATCGCCAAGGCTAAACATAATTTGACCTCTTGCAATTGATTTTTATTCAAGGGTTTTTATATTGAAACCCAGCTTTGGCGAGCGTACCTCTTCCTTTAGAGTGTTTTTACCTTTACCAAAGGATGTATGCTGGATGGATGTGCGATCGCGCAGCATCCCGGAAGCATATCCCTACTCCCAACTAAACCGCAGCCCCTGTTTCTTCAGGTGCTGCTGCAACTTCGGCATCAATTTTTTCGGCACAATCTGTGCAGGCGTTAAATTTGCTTGAGGTTGCTTAATTAACCACGCCGCAGTTCCCCCCGCCGCCGAGCCAAAAGTCCATTCTCCGTAATGAAGTCGAGTAGCGGCATTAACAATATGACTGACAGCAATACCTTTACCACCAATTAGTAAGTTGTCAACTCCCTGGGGTACCAAAGCTTCTAATGGAATGTAAATCGGATGGACAAAATCTTCTTGAGCGCCCGCACTAACAGCTTCCCAAGGATTATGCCAATTGCGGTACATGCAACCCTGAATATCCACATCGTAGTGCGTCACCGCCACAGCAGTTGGATTAAATTTGCGTCCCCCCTGCATATCATTTCTTATATCAGGTTCGCGGATCATAAAATTAGTTTGCCCGTAAGCACTGCGCCCTAAAATTCGCCGCCCTTCCCGGATATAAGGCATCATACTTAAACCAGAAACCGTACCCATCGGCGAATCAGAACCTGATAGATGGGCGAGGGG
Source organism: uncultured bacterium (assembly GCA_964463555.1). Lineage (GTDB taxonomy): Bacteria > Cyanobacteriota > Cyanobacteriia > Cyanobacteriales > Aerosakkonemataceae > Microseira. Next base: position 62,915 of record CAYXCW010000016.1, on the reverse strand, counting down.
AAATTTAGAATTGCTTTGCGTTTGCATCACCCATTCTGAAAATAGCAGCGCCCGTTCTTCCGCGTGACGCAGCGCACTTAAAGAAAGTCCCCCCATCCAATTTTGATATTGCCCGGTTTTTTTCAACCTTTCCTCAGTCAAAAGCAAGGGAGGGTTCATCCAATTCCAGTTATTACCGAACACCCAATTTACCATTGCCATATCTCCCGGTACTGGCGTGCCATCAAACCGCCCATCGTTACCAAGGCTAACAATGCGCCGATACTTAAAAAAGCTACGACCTTCAAATACGGAATACCCTTTTAAATAAAATTCCCGGTGATGTTCGTTTCTGGAATATTCAGGTTTAAGTTGATTTAAAGTCTTTAAACTTGCCTTGTTATCATTTTTAATCGCCAGTACAAAAGGAAATGTAAAAGCCTGGGTACACTCAGGATTGCTTTTTGCCGGTGCGTGCTTTTCACCCGTAATTGCCTTTGCTTCCGAACCCAAGCTATAGGGAACCCGCGCCCATGCCATTAATTCCCCCGTATCCGTCGCATCGATCACAATTAACCTTTTTCCTGGAGGTGCTTCTAAACGCAGCGGTACTTTCTCAAATTCCGGATTTGGCGACCAAGAATACCAATCATCTAACTCTTGAGAAGGGCGACCTTTAGGAACATAATCGGGACTGCGGGGAATGCGTTGCACGGCATAAATCGCGGTAATAAATCTACCTGTTGAATCAAATTCAGCACCTTTAAAAGCAGTAGAAGTTTCCCAACGGCTACCCCCGGCAAATTTAGCCGCAGATTCTAGCAATTGTTCTGCTGCCATTGCCCCGATTTTAGGAGGAAAGCATAGCCTTCCCACCCAACAACTATTGATATCATCAACGGATAATTTTTTAGTTTGTTTAGCCCAAGCAGGCAGTTTAACGGGTTGCTTTTTAATTAATCCTTTAAAATCTTTCCAGTTTTGGGAAAAGTTATTTTTGGTCATCATGGTGACCGACTCGTCGAGGGCAGCAACACCTTGAGAACTAAGTTGTCCGCCCAACCAAGGAGTTAATTCTATCAAACAAGTTTTTGCCTTAGATTTCATTGCCACAGATGCTGCTGCAATTCCCCCCAAAGAACCTCCAACTACAATCACTTCACATTGCCAAACCTGTTTAGGCGCAGGTAAGGGCGATAATTGAGGTCTGCCATTGGGTAGCAATTCTAAAGTTGGGGTTGGCTTTTCCTCTAGTGGCTGTTCTTCTTCAGCAGCTTTCCAGTTAATGAGAGAAACTTGCGAACTATTGTTTAAAGCACCTAGTAACAGTGCGGCGCTACCTGCAAACAGAAAGATAAAGGTTAGTATTCGCAAAATTTTTTGTTGGGGTGGTTGTTGCATAGAAATTGTCAGTTCGATTGAGTCGATCATAGTTACTGCCCAGAAACCCGGTTTTTTAGAAAAACCGGGTTTCTTACACTTTGCTGCCCAGAAACCCGGTTTTTTAGAAAAACCGGGTTTCTTACACCATATACCCGGAAAAAAACGCCTGACGGCAAAGTCAGACGTTTTTAACTAATATCCCGCTTAGAAACTCATTAATTGCTGTGAGTCTGCTGCAAAATCTGAGTTGCGGAGATTGGTGTTGGGGGTTGGACTTGCACGATCGCACTCTGTAACATGGGTGTACGCGCGATCGCACTGTTCGACAAGGTAAACAGCGGGTTCGATAATATCCCCGCGATGGAAGTAGCGATTACCGTCAGCACCAAACCGACTTGTAAAGGCCGCATTCCGGGCAAATTCCAGGTAATTTCGGGATAATTCTTCACCGTATCCGACATTTCGTGGGGTTCTTTGACTACCATCATCTTGACGACGCGGATGTAGTAGTAAATCGATACCACGCTGGTTAGCAACCCTAACAGCACCAAGCCGTAGAGTCCAGCTTGCCAACCTGCCCAGAACAGGTACAGCTTACCAAAGAACCCAGCCAGGGGCGGAATCCCACCTAAAGACAAGAGACAAATACTGAGTCCCAAAGTCAGGAGGGGATCTTTTTGATACAAACCCGAGTATTCGCTAATTTGGTCGGTTCCCGTCCGCAAGGTGAACAGAATCACGCAAATAAAGCCGCCCAGGTTCATGAACAGGTAAACCAGCAGGTAAAAAATCATACTGGAATATCCGGCTTCGGTTCCGGCGATCAAACCCAGCATCACGAAACCAGCTTGGGCGATGGAAGAATAAGCTAACAGCCGTTTCATGCTGGTTTGGGCGAGGGCGACTACGTTACCCAAAACCATGCTGAGGATAGCGAGGGCTGTGAAGACAAACCGCCACTCGTCGGCGACTAGGGGGAAAGCGGTGACTAACAACCGGATAGCGAGGGCGAAGCCAGCGGCTTTGGAACCGACGGATAAAAATGCTACAACGGGTGTAGGTGAACCTTCGTATACGTCGGGAGTCCATTGGTGAAAGGGGACGGCGGAGATTTTAAACGCAATGCCCGCGATCGCAAACACCAATGCAATCACCAAACCGAGGGAACCAGTACCGTTAGCGCTAGCGATACCGCGCGCGATCGCGCTTAACTGAGTTTCCCCGCCGGATAACCCGTACAGCAGGGAAACCCCGTAGAGAAACACCGCCGAACTCGATGCCCCGATCAGCAGGTATTTCAACGCTGCTTCGTTCGAGCGGGGGTCGCGCTTGGTGTAACCTGTGAGCAGGTAAGAAGAGATACTAAGAGTTTCCAGGGAAACAAAAATTGCCACCAGTTCATCTGCGCCCGACAGGAACATACCCCCAAGCGTGGCGGTGAGCAATATTCCGATAAATTCCGCTAGGGAAGTTCCCGTTTGTTCGACGTAGCGGATCGACATCAAAATTGTGACGGCAGCAGACAGGGCGATGATACCGCGAAACACAACGCTGAGAGCATCGCCGTTAAAGCCACCCAAAAACGAGATCGGGTTAGAAATATCCCATTGAAAGTATAGGGCGACGACGGCGGCTAGAAGACCTGCGATCGCTGCATAGGGTAGCCAGCGCGAGGATGTCCTACCGACAATTAAGTCACCCAGTATGACTACCAGAATCGTTATCAGGACGATAGTCTCTGGCAAAATTGTTCCAGCATTTAACTGGGCTGCGAGTTCAGCAAAGCTCATAGAACCTACCAGTATTGGGGATAAGGCATAGAGTCACCGGACACTATTAATAATATTGTGTTCTGGGTTACTTGCGCTCAAGGTGTTCGAGGGATAAGCCTCCTTGCACCCTTATGCTTTTAGTTGCGCCAGTTATCCAGCTTTAAACTATAACCCAAACCTTGAATCCGTTGATAGTGGGATATATTGCCCGTAATTAAGATTAAATCGTGGTGGATTGCTGTCGCGGCAACTATAGCATCAGCTAAACCGATTGGTTGTCCCGTTCGTTCTAAATCTCCATAAATGCGTCCTGTCAATTCAGCAATTTGTGCGTTCATTGGTAGCCCTTCGGCTTGAGAAATACCTGTCAAAAACTGCTGAATTCTATCTTCTCGCTGAAGTTTTTGCCAACCTTTAACAACTTCAGTGACTGTAATACTAGAAATAGTGTATTGTCGGAAAACGACCAAATATGCGGTAGCTCTAGCTAAAACGCGCGGATTAATCCGCTTGCGAATTTCCGAAAGAATATCCGTATCAATCAGTACTTTTTCCAAATTTTTGGTTTAATGGGTGTGCGGCTCTATCTCTCATAATATCAGCAAGTATCTCATCTACCAATTCTGCTTCATCTTCCCACCCACCTAACAAGGGGTAGTTTAGCACCGGAGGCACAGCCAGTTGCTCGATCATCACTTTCAGCAGTTCTTGCAGGGTACAATGGTTTTTTTCTGCCATTTCCTTAGCCCTAACAAGCGTTTCGTCGTCTAATTCAATTTCGATTTTTGCCATGCTGTCTCATTTCTCGCGCTCATCTTGGTCACAATTTTAGCATTCTCAAACCTTAAAGGATCGGCACAAGAAACCCGGTTTTTTCAAAAAACCGGGTTTCTGGCACAGTGTATGGATTCTTTTAAGTTTGTACTGAAAATTCCTCTGGGTCGATGCCCCAGTTTACCCAGCGAATTGCTTCTCTAGCTGATTCTATATCAGGTGGTACGCGCAAAGCGTGAATGTGTCTCGTACTGGGACAATTCATTTTTAACAGATAAATAAACTCATCATCTATTTTTCTATCTATTTTCAATAACGTATATTCCCGCCAAATATCTAATTCAGTAGCTTGCAATTCTTGACAAATTCTGGCGTAACCAATTCCTTGAATTAACACTTGCCGCAATTCGGCGTTCTTCTCTTCTAAAATCCATTCAGCTTGCCACTGATGCGGGTGCAGTTTTCCATATGCTTCGGGTATGGTAACGCCGTGGTAGGCGTACAGGCTATATCCATCAGCAAATTGAATCGCTGGTGCGCCTTCTGCGTGGAGTTGCTGTTGGTTATCCAACGAGATGATGCGCGGGCGATCGCATACAAAGCAAATCTTTTCATACGCATAAATCTGCCCGCATTCTTTCACCAACGACTCCAATACTTCCCTAACGCTTTGATTTACCTTACAATTTAAAACCGCAGCACAAATATTAAGCCAACAATAATCATAACCTAATGCGCTTGGGCGATATGTATTTTGCGTTATCTGCCAGGTTTGTTCCTCTAGTTGGCTCTTGAGTGAATTCCAAAGTCTTTCTCCTAGCTGACTTTCTAGTTTAGCTATTTTACTATTGATTTGTTGTTTGGCTTGAATCTCAAGTTCATTTATTATACGACTTTGCAGTTGGCTTCCTAAATTATTAGCCAAAATGGTATTGTTAATTATAAAATAGCCATAAAAATAATTGACTATTTTTGAACCAAAGTTGTTTTCAATTTGCTCATAAAATTCATAACCGTTTATCAATCTTTTTTGCCTAGCATTACTTGATATGTGATACAAATGTTCAAAAACTAGCTTTCGTTGTCGCTTCTTGAACTCTGCAATAATGCCGGGTTTATCTACTAGCTTAGTAGCTATTCGTTGTTCTATCTGATCGACAAGCCGATCCAGGTGGCTCAAAAATAGTTTGTTCCAAGCATCATAAGGACTCGGACAAAAAACAATTTCGGGGGCTTCTTTGCCGATCAGTGCGTAAGCCAATCTTATTGCTTCTGTAGCTTTGTGCCGATCGATTGGTTCGGTAGAGAGAGCGATCGCTCTCCATTTCTCCACAATAATTGCAATCTGCGCTTTTTGTTCTGGCGTCAATGTTTCCATCTGATGTCACCTCCCCTCTGGTACGCTTACCCCGCTTGCCTCAACTTTTCCCTGTAAACCATCATTTCTGGATTTATAGTACAGTTATAATACAAGAGCGAGTCTCGTAGGGAGTCGTAGTTAGGGAATCTGGAGAGAAAATGTAGAGAGCGATCGCATCCCTACTTTTCCCGGTATAAAAGAATTAAGCTGGGTTAGCGCTACTCGCGCGGTGTGCCCATCTCAAGCAAGCGCATCTCAAGATTTCACACAATCATCAGGAAAAAATCAAAGCGCGGCGCATCCTTACGGGCAACCCTCGATCCACATCGATCAACGGTAAGTTAGAAATTGAGATAGCCTGACAATAAGAGCGATCGCGCGCCTCTGGGAAGCACCAGCATCCCTCTAAAGCCACCATCCCTCTTGACAAGTTGCACAAATTCTCTAAATTAGACAAGCTAGCTTAACTGCTATTGTTGAAGTTCCCATGTCAACCCTCGTCATCGTCGAATCACCCACCAAAGCGCGCACCATCCGCAACTACCTACCCTCCGACTACCGGGTAGAAGCGTCGATGGGACACGTGCGCGACCTCCCCTCATCCGCAGACGAAATTCCCCCAGAAGTCAAAGGGACAAAATGGGCGCAGTTCGGTGTCAATGTAGAGGCTGACTTTGAACCGCTGTACATCATCCCCAAGGAAAAAGAGAAAACCGTCAAGCAGCTAAAAGACGCCCTCAAAGAAGCTGACGAACTCGTACTGGCGACGGATGAAGACCGGGAAGGGGAAAGCATAAGTTGGCATTTATTGCAAGTGCTAAAACCGAAAGTGCCAATCAAGCGGATGGTATTCCACGAAATTACCAAAGAAGCTATCCGCGACGCCCTGAAACACTGCCGCACCATCGACGAACAGGTAGTCCGCGCCCAAGAAACGCGGCGAATTTTGGATCGGTTGGTGGGTTATACTCTCTCGCCGCTGTTGTGGAAGAAAATAGCCAGAGGTTTATCAGCAGGGCGGGTGCAGTCGGTAGCAGTACGGTTGTTGGTGAATCGAGAACGTCAGCGCCTCGCCTTCCGTCAGGGAACTTACTGGGATTTAAAGGCAACTCTAGAAAAAGATAAAAACCCATTTGAAGCGCGGTTAATGACGCTGAGAGGCATTAAAGTCGCCACGGGGAGCGATTTTGACGAATCTACGGGACAAATTGCCGCCGGACGCAACGTAGTTTTACTTTCTGAAGCCGATGCATTAGCCTTACAGGAACGGCTAACGGGTAAAACTTGGACGGTGGCGAATATCGAAGAAAGACCGATTACGCGCAAACCCTCCCCGCCGTTTACCACCTCGACGCTGCAACAAGAAGCGAACCGGAAATTAGGCTTATCGGCAAAAGATACAATGCGAACCGCGCAAAGTTTGTACGAGCAGGGGTATATTACCTACATGCGTACAGACTCGGTGCATTTGTCGGAACAAGCGATCGCAGCCGCCCGTTCCTGCGTCGAACAAATGTACGGCAAAGAATACCTCAGCCCCAAAGCGCGCCAGTACAGCACCAAAAGCAAAGGTGCCCAAGAAGCCCACGAAGCGATTCGCCCCGCCGGTAGCAGCTTCCGCACCCCCCAAGAAACCGGACTCAAAGACAGAGAATTCCGGCTGTATGACTTAATTTGGAAGCGCACCGTCGCCACCCAAATGGCAGACTCGCGCCAAACCCTAATTAGCGTTGAAACTCAAGTCGAAGATGCCGGTTTCCGTTCCAGCGGCAAGCGCATCAATTTCCCTGGATATTTGCGCGCCTACGTCGAAGGTTCCGACGATCCCAACGCCGCAATTGAAGACCAAGAAGTCATTCTACCAAGCTTAAAAGTTGGCGACCATCCCAACTGTAACGAACTCGAAGCCATCGGTCACGAAACCCAACCCCCCGCCCGCTACACCGAAGCATCTCTAGTCAAAACCTTAGAAAGCGAAGGCATCGGGCGTCCCAGTACCTACGCCAGCATCATCAGCACCATCGTTGACCGGGGTTACGCCCAAATGAACGGTAACGCCCTGGTGCCCACCTTTACAGCCTTCGCCGTCACCGGATTGCTGGAAAAATACTTTCCCGACTTAGTAGACACCGGATTTACTTCCCGCATGGAACAAACCCTAGACGACATTGCCACAGGCGGAGTTGACTGGCTGCCTTACTTGCGGAAATTTTATCAAGGCGAGCAGGGTTTAGAAACCCAGGTGAAGGTACAAGAAAGCCAAATTGACGCCACCGTTGCCAGGACTATCGAACTCGAAGGCATAGAAGCCAAAATCCGCATCGGTAAATTTGGCCCCTACGTCGAAGCCGAAAACGGCGACGGAGTTGTCACCGCTTCGATTCCCAAGGATTTAACGCCAGCGGACATCAACCCCGAACAAGTAGAAACCATCCTGCGGCAAAAAACCGAAGGCCCCGAAAAGCTGGGAATCCACCCAGAAACCGGAGAACCGATTTACATTCTACTGGGCAGCTACGGTCACTACATCCAACTCGGTGACGCCCAAGAAGGCAGCAAGAAAAAACCCAAGCGCGCCGGAATTCCTAAAAATACCAAAGTCGAGGATGTCACCCTAGAGATGGCTCTAGGACTGCTGGCTTTACCCCGCACCCTGGGCGTCCACCCAGACACCGGAGGCAAAATTCAAGCCGCACTCGGCCCTTATGGCCCCTACGTCGTCCACGACCAAGGCAAGGAAGGCGGGAAAGATTATCGCTCGCTCAAATCTACCGATAATGTCTTGACAATTACGCTAGAACGTGCATTAGAGTTACTTTCTCAGCCGAAAGCAGGACGCGGCGGCAGTCGCAGCAAGACTAAGGAAGCATTGCGCGAACTCGGCAATCACCCAGAAGATGGAGAGCCAATCAATATCTACAATGGCCCCTATGGCCCTTATATCAAGCACGGCAAAACCAATGCTTCCATCCCAGAAGGGGAATCGGTGGAAGCGGTGACGCTGGAGAAAGCACTGGAACTGCTAGCTGCGAAGGCATCTACGGCGAAGTCTACCAAATCCAGTAGCAAGTCGAGTAAATCAACGACCGCTAAAAAATCAACTACATCAAAAGCGAAGACGACTAAAACTGCTGCGAGTAAAACCACAACCAAAACTACTGCTACCAAGAAAAAAACGTCATAGTTGATAGTTGATAGTTGATAGTTGATAGTTGATAGTTGATAGTTGACAGTTGATAGTTGACAGTTGACAGTTGACAGTTGACAGTTGACAGTTGACAAGTAATCGGTAATAGTGCGCTGTTGATTGTTGAATTTTGGCAGTCAACAGCGAAATAAATATGGTAGGGGGTAAAAGTGCTATGACTGCTTACACCATTAACTTCGAGCCGGTTTGTAAAATGACGGATGAGCAATTTTATCAGCTTTGTCGGAAAAATCCAGATATTAAATTTGAGCGCAATGCTAAAGGGGAAATTATTATCATGTCACCCACAGGGGGAGAAACAGGAAATCTTAATGCTGAAACGGCGGCAGATTTTGTATTTTGGAATCGCCAGGAGAAACTTGGTAAATTATTTGATTCTTCTACCTGTTTTAAACTTCCTAATGGAGCAAATCGTTCTCCCGATGTTTCCTGGATTAAACAGGAACGATGGGATGCTCTAACTATCGAAGAGAAAAGGAAATTTCCCCCGATTGCCCCGGATTTTGTCTTGGAGTTAATGTCGCCAACTGATAGCTTGAAGGAAACACAAGCCAAAATGCAAGAATATATGGAAAATGGGGTAAAATTAGGTTGGTTAATTGACCCCAAAACCCACTTAGTTGAAATTTATCGCCCAGGGCAACCTGTGGAAGTGTTGGCATCTCCAACTGAATTATCGGGAGAAGATGTTTTGCCGGGTTTTGTATTGAACATGCAGATTTTTTGGGCATAAATAATAACGCGATCGCATATCTTATACCGTTTTCCCATCAAGGCGCTACACACGGGGCGGGTTTAGTATAATTGTTTGTTTAAGGCATTGGTTATTGGTAAAACCCGCCCCTACAATCGGTATATGTTGATGCGTAGCATTATCAAGGGAAATTGATATTACCAGGGTGCAACACCACATTGTTGTAGGGGCACGGCATTCAAACAACTTTGCCCTTGGGGACAAAACCTCATGCCGTGCCCCTACCCGCCCCGATTGATGTGACGGAATGGCTATAAGTTTATTGCATCAAGAGATTTCTGTTGCTGCTTGCGTTTCCGCACCGAATTGATGCCAATCCCAGCAAACGCCAACAAGCCTAAAATTGACGTAGGTTCGGGTACGCTTTGTTCAGGTGTTTGAGAGACTGGGCGAACAACGTTGTGCAATCCCACGGCATAGGCAATATCCGCATCAAACCGACCTGATGAATATGCTCCTCCTCCTTGCTGCCCGGTTGTGGGTGCATATTGACCGCCTAAAAAACCCTGTCCATCCGCCCCGGTAACTCGATCTGTTGTAATCAGGTTGGCAATTTGAATCGCGTCAATGGCATCGCCTTCACCCAAACCAAAATCGCTTAAATCAAAAGCGGTGGCAAATAAGTCAGTCTCAGCATTGTAGCTACTGCTGAATCGATACAAAAAATTGCTGAAGTCGGTTTGACCTTGTCTGCGAACTGCTACAGCAAAAGCTTCTGGTGCGCCAGAGTTGCCGCTTTCGTAAACTACTAAATCGTTTCCAGATCTATTGTTTAGTAACGCTCCACCCCAGTCTAGCTGAAGGATCGATCGCGCGGTGCCGTTGGCATTGCCCAGTTCTACTAATGTGTTACCAGACAAACCCATCGCACCGGCGACGGTATTAGCTGCATCCAGCGCCGATGGCGAAGCGAGTTGCGCGATGTTTTGACTGCCGGAAACTTGGACTCCCGATGTCACGGCGTTGGCAGGGTTCCAGGTATAACCGCCCAAGGAAACGGCTGCGGCTGGTTGGGACAAAGCAGCAAAGGAAACAGCGCTTAAAGCTCCCAAGGTTAAGCTGAGGCGATTTTGGCTGTTTTTGGTGGTAGATGTTTTCATAAAGCTTGTAGCTTCCAATAGGTAAACGTGGTGAGACAATTCCAGGTGCGCCATTGCGATCGCTCGATCGGGCATCTCGCCCTGGGTTCTGTAGATTGATAGCATCCTGATGTATAAAAGCGATCGTATAGATCGATTAATCGTGACGGCAAACCCTTCAGATAAGTTCTCCGAGTGGAACCTAACACAGGCTCCTTCTTATCCTCATCGGTAATTTTAGGTAAATTGCCAACCCCAAACCGGCGCTATGACTTGTAGTGGCTCAGGTTGATGTACTGTAGTAAATATCAGGAGGAAATGCAACCTGAAGTCGTTTTCGCCTGCCCTTTCCATCATTTGGGTTGGGGTAACGATCGCTTGTTCGCCTGATATATGATTGTCGATGGATGTGCCATGAGCAGCGTGATTTCGATCGGTGATTCTCAGTTTGAAACCGAAGTCCTAAAAGCAACACAGCCGGTGTTAGTGTACTTTTGGGCGTCTTGGTGCGGGCCTTGCCGACTGATGACGCCAATTATGAACGCGACAGCGCAAACCTACGGCGATCGCCTCAAGGTTGTCAAAATGGAAGTAGATCCCAACCCCATTGCTGTAGCACAGTACAAGGTGGAGGGCGTTCCTGCACTGCGACTGTTTAAAAACGGTGAATTAGTTGGATCGGTTGAAGGTATCGATAGCAAGCAAAAAGTAACTGACTTGCTCGAAACTAACTTGTGAATCGGTAATGGGTAATGGGTAATTGGGAAACAGCAGATTGCAGATTTCAGATTGAAAAGTTAAATTTGAAATTTTTTCCACCAATTACCCATTACCAATTACCAATTACCAATTACCAATTATGCAATTCTCTAAGCGATTACAATCCCTCCAAGCCAATGTTTTCGCCGATATGGATCGGGCGAAGTCTTTGGCAATGGCTGCGGGTAAAGATATCATCGATCTTTCGTTGGGTTCTTCCGATTTGCCAGCGGCGCCGCACGTTATTGATGCGATCGCTCATTCCCTACAAGATACAAGTACCCACGGCTACTTACTCTTTCACGCTACGGCAGCGTTTCGCCAAGCCGCAGCAACTTGGTATACCGAAAGATTCGGCATCCAAGTCGATCCTCAAACCGAAGTGCTGCCTTTAATCGGTTCCCAAGAAGGCACGGCGCACTTACCTTTAGCAATTCTCAATCCCGGAGATTTCGCTTTATTGCTCGATCCGGGTTATCCTTCCCATGCGGGTGGTGTCTATCTCGCCAGCGGTCAAATTTACCCGATGCCGCTGACGGCGGAAAATAATTTCTTGCCCGTACTCGAAGATATCCCAGCGCCAGTATTATCCCAGGCACGGATGATGGTACTGAGCTATCCTCACAATCCTACTACCGCGATCGCTCCTCTATCTTTTTTCCAGCAAGCCGTCGCTTTCTGTCAGCAACATGACTTGGTATTAGTCCACGATTTCCCCTACGTCGATTTAGTATTTTCCTCAGAAGCAAGCTCAGAGGAAAATTACCAATTACCAATTACCAATTACCAATCTATTGCCCCTTCAATTCTGCAAGCAGATCCCGATAAAAGCGTTTCCATCGAGTTTTTCACCCTCTCCAAGTCCTACAATATGGGAGGTTTTCGCATCGGGTATGCCATCGGCAATGCCAAGCTGATTCGCGCTTTGCGACAAGTCAAAGCAGCAGTGGACTTTAACCAGTATCGGGGAATTTTAACCGGCGCGATCGCTGCCCTCACTGGCGATCAAATTGGCGTTCAACAAACCGTCGCCACATTCAAACAGCGCCGCGATGCTTTTATTGGCGCTTTACACCGCATCGGCTGGCAAGTGCCAACGCCAGCAGCGACAATGTATGTTTGGGCGCAACTCCCCGCACCTTGGCAGCAAAATTCTGTAGAGTTTTGCACTCGCCTAGTCGCAGCTACAGGCGTCGCGGCTTCCCCCGGTGCCGGATTCGGTAAATCTGGGGAAGGATATGTACGGTTTGCCCTCGTCCACGATCCGGATATTTTGGCAACAGCCGTTGAAAGAATGTCAGTATTTTTGCAGTCGAATTAATATCAATTAGACTGCTAACAAATCAGCTTCCACTGACACAAGCTCTCTAAAAAACCGGGTTTCACCAGCGCCATCGGCATTGAACCCGGTTTTTGCGTAAAAAATCTTACTTAGTCTCTGTTTGGAGCGGAATTTATGCTGGTGATGTAAAACACAAGTGGGAAGCGATCTGTATCAAATACTTCAGTACGGTTTTATTACAACCTATAAATATGACGATAAAATCGCTGCTGGTTATAATTTACCAGTAAAAGTACCAGCCCCATAAGTCAAATTTTAAATCAGTAGAAATATCGTTAACAAAAGTAAATTGATTGGATATCTTTGGATAAAAGCATACAAAAATTCACGCTAGCTTTACCCAATTGAACCTAACAGTAATTTAAATTGGAAACAGCTTGTGAGACAGCAGCAAGATTAAAACAGAACCTCAAGATTTAGGGAGATACCAAATGACAGCAAGTATAAAAAAATTTTTGATGGGTGCAACACTGGCAACTGGGATGAGCGCGATCGCCTCTTCCCCAGCAGTCGCCACAACTCTCAGACCGAGCAACATTCAGTTCAGCACTTACAACAATTTACCCCAAATTGAAACCTATCTTTTCAGCAATCCTCCCGCCGTTGAAACGGTTAATGGGATTCAAAGACAAGTCCTGAACGATATTACTAGGGATAACGTCGGCAAAGCAGTTCAAGCCTTAACCGATAATTCTTCGGCAACAAACGTTGAGCTTTGGTATCGCGGCGAAACTCCTCAAAGAGTTGGCTTCACCGCTAATCTGGGAACGAATACGCTCAAAGTAGAAAGCGTCACTAAGGCTGATTGGGCAGATGGTGTATTAGCAACGGCATGGCTAAACGGCTTCCGCAATAATTACAGCGGATTGATGGCAAGCATCGCTACGACTCCCGGTTCTAATCTGCTCAACGATTTCAACACTAACTTTAATTCCATAGTTGGGCATCTGCGTACCAACGGTTTCGATGTGGCTGGAGATCCTAATATTGGGGATGTTACGTACAATACCCAAACGGGTCAATTGAAAGTTGACTTAGTGGGACACTTGGATGTCGCGGGGAGATATGTAGATACTCGCAGACAAGTTCCCAGAAGCAGACAAAACCCAGAATTGATCAACAACACAAATTTTATCGGGAATTTCTCCACGGCTGATGGGAGATATACTGGCGATCCTACGCGGAGACAAGGATTTTCCCCCGATATAGCTCGTAATATTACGGGAAATACCTTTTTCGATTCAGCATTGATCGCTTTAGCTACCAAAGCATTTCGCAGCAATCAAGCATTCCAAGTGAGCGAAATTGCTAAAATCACCTTCAACGATCAAGTTAGTTATGCTTTCGGGTTCAACGCCACTGATTCGGGTGCGATCGCTGGCAACCGCAACGTGATTAACGATAGCACCTCTCATACCGGCATCTACACCTGGACGAAGAATTCCCCAACCAATCCGCCAGCGTCTGTACCCGAACCTTCTACCATCTTAGGTCTAGTAGCTGTGGGTGGTTTATTTGCTGCTGGGCGCAAGGCACAAAAAGCTTAATCTCTTTGGTTGAGTTGTGAATCCATAGTAGAGTTTAGGAGCCAAGCGGCTCCTTTTTTGTTATTCTTCGGTTACTTCTGTGGCTTCTGCTGCTTGCTCTGGTGAGCTTTCTTCATTAGTTTTTTCGACCACGATCGCACCCTCCAACGCCTCGCAAATTAAATGTCTTTGTTCTGCATCGTAACCCCAGCGGTCTAAAAAAGCTTGGTAGCTGCCTGCACCCGTTACCGCACTTTCCAATAATTTTCGACAGCGATCGTATACTGCTTCTAGATCGACGAGTTTGATCAAAGTCGCAGAGCGATCGCGTACTTGTTGAGAACTTTGTGCCATTGCTTCATCCTCGTTGCGGCTATGGGTAAGCGTCATCGCCGCAGACATAGCGACATTTTTCGCCAACAATTCGGCGACAATATCTGGACTAGAACGTAACGCCTGCACCAATTCCTCTGAAGGATGGTTGGCTAAACTGCTATTTGATGTTAAATAGGTGACAAAAAATCCCCTCGCACCGTTTTCGCTTTGCACTAAAGCAGCGATCGCTTCCTGGATCTGTTCGGGGGATAATTGATTGGCTTCCACCTGTTCTAGCAAAGATTCTGTGGCGGCGATCGCTTCTTCAAACGTGATGTCAGAGCCAATTTGAGTCATATTACCAACCTTAAAATCGGTGTTTCACTGTCGCGGGATAGATGACGACGCCAAGCAATAGTCAGTTGCGGCTGTGCGATCGCGATCGCGATGCGTCGCATTATCGCGGCGTCCTCACGGTAGCACCTCTGTTTTCCAGCATAAATCAACCTCACATCTTGCACCTACCCGATAAACAGCCTCCAAATAAATTTGGGGCTGAAATAACATCTCTACAGCCAGAAATTTATTTCTGTTGGCTCAGTGCAAGATGTGAGTTAAAATACTTAACTTCACCAATGGCTGGGGACGAAACAGCACCCGCGATAGTTCCTCCAACTCCAACAGCAGAGACAGAATACAGTTCCTCGTTCCGCACCGGATACCATTGGTAATAGTCAACTGCTGCGATGGGGCTAGTTTATGGGCAATCGGTTAAGTCTTAAGGAACGCGCTGCCAAAAATGATTCCCTATTTCCCATAGGCGTAGAAACTTTAGTAACCAGCTCTACTAAAGCATTTAATCTGCTTAGAACCATGCGAATTTTGCTGATTGAAGACAACGATATCAATCGCCAGTTGCTGAGCGATTATCTAAATTATTTAGGCTACCAAGTCCTAGCTTTGCCAGATGGGGATAACTTATTTCCAGCCTTATCTGAATTCAAACCTCAGCTGATTTTGCTAGACTTGAAATTACCTGGTATTGATGGTTATACCATTCTCGAACAAATCCAACAAAGCTCGCACTGGCATGATACACCAGTGATTGTCGTTTCCGCATTTGCTTTTAAAGCCGATCAAGAGCGAGCGATGAATTTAGGGGCAAAACGCTATTTTGTCAAACCTGTAAAGCTCCCTCAGTTGAACCAGGCGATACAGGAAGAATTGAATATCGGTAGCGGATGATCCCGTAGCGCGTCAGGCATCCCGCCACCGATAGCCGATGGTGCGGGAACCTCTACCGAATCCCTGATGCCCAATCGCCCGCGAGAGTTTAAACTGATAGTTAGTCATATCACCTAGTCAGATGGCTGGGTGGCGATAATTGCTTCCACGATCGCAGACAGACTCTGCATCGACGCTCTGACATCATCCATCTTCACTTCTATTTGTGCGATTAACAGAGTTACGCTTTGCAGTTGATTGAGCGTATCATCTAAGGCTTCGCGATATTGGTTTTGCAGATCTTGTGAAGTCATCGATCCCATATTGGTTTTGTTAGTTAACGTTATGCCCTTTAGATAACTCTATGGGAGTAAACGCTTTTCTCTAATTTAATGTCTAGTATTTCATATGTCATTTTTCTGTTGATAATTTAATTATATACCCTAGATACTTCATCAAAACTTTAAAAACATGAAGGTACTGTGTTAAAATAGTGTATAAAGATAAAAATTTGCGTAATTTTACTACACATAAAATTAGCTAAAAGCCAAGCGTTCCAGCTGAATAACTGTAAAAATTACCGAAGCAGATACTGGCAAATTTTATGTCAAAAACGAAAACCCTGACGTTGGTAAAAGATCCCGAACGGCTTTCAATCCTGTTGAAGGAAATTCCAGGGGAACCGGGTGTTTATTTTATGAAAGATGAGAGCGATCGCATTCTCTACATCGGCAAGTCGAAAAAGCTGCGATCGCGCGTCCGCTCTTACTTTCGCGATACCCCGAAACATAGCCCCCGCATCGATATGATGGTGCGTCAGGTAGCAGAAATTGAATTTATCGTCACCGACACGGAAGCGGAAGCATTAGCACTAGAAGCTAACTTAGTCAAGCAACACCAACCGTATTTTAACGTACTGCTGAAGGATGATAAAAAATATCCTTATCTGTTAATTACTTGGTCAGAAGATTATCCCCGTATTTTCATCACCCGCAATCGGCGTTTGGGAAAAGAAAAAGATAAGTATTACGGGCCTTATGTCGATGTTGGGCTGTTAAGAAATACTTTACATATAGTCAAGCGTATTTTCCCCCTAAGACAACGACCGCAACCTTTATTTAAAGATCGACCTTGTCTCAATTACGACCTGGGAAGATGTCCGGGTGTTTGCCAGCAATTAATCTCGCCAGCAGAATACCGCAAGATCGTACAAAAAGTGACGATGGTGTTCCAAGGTCGCACCCAGGAATTGATCGATATTCTCAGCGCCAATATGGAACAACAAGCAGAAGCGCTTAACTTTGAAGCAGCTGCTAGAATCCGCGACCAAATCAACGGGTTAAAATCCCTGACAGCCGACCAAAAAGTATCATTGCCCAAGGATACCGTATCGCAAGATGCGATCGCGCTTGCCGCCGATAACGAACGCGCCTGCATCCAACTGTTTCAAATTCGCGCCGGACGCCTGGTAGGGCGTTTGGGATTTATCGCTGAGTCGCCCCAATTGTCGGCAGAAAACGGTGTCGAAGCGGGAGCGATTTTACAGCGCGTGTTGGAAGAACACTACCAAAACGCCGAGGCGGTGGAAATCCCGGCGGAAATTTTGGTGCAGCACGAGTTACCGGATGGGGAGATGCTAAGCGAATTTTTAACCGAACGTCGAGGGCGCAAAGTTAGCATCGTGGCACCGCAGCGACAAATTAAAGCCGAATTGATTGAAATGGTAGAACGCAATGCTGGCTACGAATTGGCGCGAATGCAGAAATTTAGCGATCGCAACCATCAAGCAACGCAAGATTTAGCCGATATACTCGACTTACCCGACTTACCGCGCCGCATCGAAGGTTACGATATTTCCCATATCCAAGGGTCGAATGCCGTAGGATCTCAGGTGGTATTTATCGACGGGTTACCGGCAAAGCAGCACTATCGCCACTACAAAATTAAAAATCCCACCGTGACAACTGGTCACTCGGATGACTTTGCCTCTTTAGCAGAAGTTATACAACGCCGCTTCCGCAAATATGCTGAAGACCCGAATTTGCCGCGCGTAGGCAATCCGGATTGGCCCGATTTAGTAATGATAGATGGAGGTAAAGGTCAGCTATCGGCAGTGGTGGCAGTTTTGCAAGAAATGAATTTATTAGAAGATTTGCGGGTGGTCAGTTTAGCCAAGCAGCGGGAAGAGATTTTCTTGCCAGGAGAATCTTTACCATTGGCGACGGATGCCGAACAACCGGGCGTGCAACTATTGCGACGGTTGCGCGATGAAGCCCACAGATTTGCCGTCAGTTTCCACAGACAACAGCGCAGCGATAAATTGAAGCGATCGCGTTTAGATGAAATTCCCGGACTCGGCTTTCAGCGACAAAAGCAACTGTTGGCGCATTTTCGTTCGATTGATTATATCCGAGCAGCGACCATCGAACAACTGACAGGCGCGCCGGGAATTGGCCCCCACTTAGCTCAGCAAATTTATGACTATTTTCACCCGAATGGGTGATAGCAATTGCAGATTTTAGATTGTAAAGTCCGTTCCTACAATTGCCACCAATATTTTCGATAAATCCGCCTTAACTGAGGCAAAAAACCTCAATCTAAAATCTAAAATCTAAAATCTCCAATTCCCATGACCGATAACGGTAAGCGATAATGCCAATGGGTGCTGCAAAAGCAACTAAATAGCAAAGATCGATGGTTTCGATCGATCGGCAGCGTGCAAGCTTGCTATCGTTGCAGTGGGTGGCACTCAAGCTGTCCTGAAGGACATTAGCAAATTCTGTATTGAGCAGTCGTGCTGGTTAAATTCTCCCACACATTTCGTAATTGGCTATCTCGCTGGCGTGCCATCGAGGTCACTGGGGCGGCAGTTCGCGTCCCGGTATCAGTACTGTTGGCGAGTGCCGGGGTAACGGGCATATTGTTAGGATTGCGGCAAATGGCAGTGCTGCAACCGATGGAATTGTGGGCTTATGATAACCTGCTGCGTAACCGTCCGCCAGAAGCACCAGATCCGCGGATTTTAGTCGTTGAGGTAACCGAAACAGATATTCAGCGAGTCGGGCGGTTTCCTCTACCCGACGCCGTCCTGGCAACTTTATTGCAAAAACTCGAGCAATATCAACCCCGCGTCATTGGGTTGGATATTTACCGCGATTTGCCGATGGAACCGGGACATCAGCGGTTAAACCAAGTGTTTGCCAATAGCGATCGCTTAATCGCCATTTGCAAGCTTTCCGATGCTAACGATCCGGGAGTCGCCCCACCAGCAACGGTAAAACCGGAACAAATCAGCTTCAGCGATTTGGTGTTAGATCCCGATGGACTGGTTCGCAGGGCGCTGTTGTTCGCCCAACCAGGAGAAGGAAAGTGTCCGACACCGTTTTCGTTTAGCTTTCAATTGGTTAGGAAGTATCTGGAAAAAGAAGGCATCCAACCCACAAACCAGAAACCAGGAGAATACCTGAAGCTGGGAAATCAAGTTTTTCGACCGATACACGCCAATTCCGGCAGCTATCAGGGAATCGATGCGCGGGGATATCAAATTCTGCTCAATTACCGTTCCACCCCATCTTTAGCGCGGAAAGTCACCCTCAGCCAAATCTTAGACAATCAACTCAAACCGGAATGGGTGCGCGATCGCATCGTATTGATCGGCACCACCGCCCCCAGCGTCCGCGACACCTTCAATACTCCTTATAATGCCCTGCGACAGGGACAGCGGAAAATGCCTGGGGTAGTCGTCCACGCCCAGATAGTCAGTCAAATTATCGGCGCGGTACTTGACAAAAGACCGTTGTTGCAGTATTGGGACGGGTGGGGAGAAGCGCTTTGGGTGTGGGGCTGGTCGTTAGTGGGGGGATTGGTAGCTTGGAAACTGCGCCATCCCTTGCGGCTGGGATTGGCTCTGGTAGTCACGTTGGGCAGCTTGACGCTCGTCTGCTACGGCATGTTGATTGGGGGGGTGTGGATACCGCTGGTGCCTCCGGCATTGGCAGCGATCGCTACCGCAGGGGCGGCGATCGTCACCATCGCTTACCAGATGCAACAGCAGCAAGAACAAGTTGCCAAACTGGCGGAACAACAAGAACAAACGATCGAGCAATTGACCACCCTGCTCAAAGAAGGAACCAAAACCTTTACCACCCAAAACTGGTCAGAAGAAAAAACGCGCACCATGACCAGCTCAGAGGATGGCACTGCCTCCTGGGTTAGCCCTCCTCCGATGCCCATTGCCACTAACTCCCTAGATGGACGCTACAAAATCAATCGCGTCCTCGGTCAAGGCGGATTTGGTCAAACCTTTTTGGCAGAAGATACCAAGCGACCTGGACACCCAACTTGCGTGGTGAAATATTTGATGCCCGCGAGACAAGATGCTAAATTTTTGACCGTGGCGCGGCGGTTGTTCGAGACGGAAGCCAAAATTTTAGAAGCTTTGGGGCAACACAGCCAAATTCCCCAATTGCTGGCTTATTTTGAAGAAAACCAACAATTTTACTTAGTAGAACAATATATTGAGGGAGAACCCCTGAGCGAAGAATTGAGAGCCGATACGCGGATGTCGGAAGTGCAGGTGGTGGAAATGCTCAAAGATGTATTGCAGGCGCTGGCGTTTATCCACAAACACCACGTGATTCACCGGGATATTAAACCGAGCAATATCATCAGAAGCAAGCAAGATGGATTGTTGGTTTTGATTGACTTTGGCGCAGTCAAGCAAATGCAGGAAACCGAAGACCAAACCATCGCCATCGGCACGCGGGGCTATGCGCCGCCAGAACAATTCCACGGTCGTCCGCGCCCCAACAGCGACATCTACGCCCTGGGAATGATTGGGATTCAAGCATTAACGGGTATTTCTCCCCAACAGCTGATCGAAGAGCGCAACTCGGCAACGGAAAATGTAGCATGGCGTCATCTGGCGAACGTAGGGGACGAATTAGCTAATATTTTGGACAAAATGGTCAAATTTGATTTCGTAGAACGCTATCAGTCAGCTAACGAAGCGCTACAGGATATCGAGCATCTCGATCCTACCAAGTTGAGCGATCGCGTCGAAGATCTGCGTAAAGTTCCCAGCGATGACTCAGATGTAGACACCTTGCATCTATCTGACACCGCAGATGATGCCACGATTAAAGTAGACGCCATCCACTCAGAAGAATATGGCAATCTCAAAGATGGGCAAAATGAAGCAGGTAATGAAGATGGGCAACTGGCACCTAAACAGGCACAATAAAATAAGCATTCCTAATAAATTGTTAAGAAAAGCGCGTGAGTTTGACTGCCCAGGCTAAAACTACCTCTACTTCAACTGCTCGTCGTGTCGTGTTTCCCTTCACCGCCATTGTCGGTCAAGAAGAGATGAAACTGGCACTGCTGTTAAACACGATCGACCCCAAAATCGGCGGGGTGATGATTATGGGCGATCGCGGGACGGGGAAAACTACCACTATTCGCGCCCTCGCTGATTTGCTTCCAGAAATTGAAGTCGTAGCCGATGACCCCTTTAATAGCGCTCCCGATGACCCGGACTTGATGAGCGACACCGTGCGCGACATGGTCGCACAGCAAGCTCAACTTCCCGTCATGAAGAAAAAAGTGACGATGATTGACTTGCCTTTGGGCGCTACCGAAGACCGCGTTTGCGGCACCATCGACATCGAAAAAGCTCTTTCTCTCGGCGTGAAAGCGTTTGAACCCGGATTGCTTGCCAAAGCCAATCGCGGTATCCTCTACGTCGATGAAGTTAACTTGCTTGACGACCACCTGGTAGACGTTTTGCTCGACTCTGCCGCCTCTGGATGGAACACTGTCGAACGGGAAGGAATTTCCATCCGCCACCCGGCACGTTTTGTTTTAGTCGGTTCTGGTAACCCGGAAGAAGGCGAATTGCGTCCCCAACTACTAGATCGTTTCGGGATGCACGCCGAAATTCACACGGTTAGAGAACCCGCTTTGCGCGTGCAAATTGTGGAACAGCGAGTAGAATTTGACGCCGATCCGCCCAAGTTTCTGCAACAATACCAGCAACAACAAGAAGAATTACAAGCGCGAGTAGTTAACGCCCAAAAGTTATTGCCCCAGGTAAAAATTGACTATGACCTGCGGGTAAAAATTTCGGAAGTTTGCTCGGAATTGAATGTAGACGGATTGCGAGGCGATATCGTCACCAACCGCGCGGCTAAAGCTTTAGCAGCGTTTGAAGGTCGTACAGAAGTAACTGTAGATGATATCCGCCGCGTGATTACTTTGTGCTTGCGCCACCGACTGCGGAAAGATCCTTTAGAATCGATCGATTCTGGTTACAAAGTAGAAAAAGCTTTTAACCGCGCCTTCGGTTTGGAAACCGCAGATACTCCAGCTGTGCAAGCAAATGGTACTCGGAGATAGCTAATTGGTAATTGGTAATTGGTAATTGGTAATTGGTAATTGGTAATGGC
This sequence comes from uncultured bacterium, assembly GCA_964463555.1. Lineage (GTDB taxonomy): Bacteria > Cyanobacteriota > Cyanobacteriia > Cyanobacteriales > Aerosakkonemataceae > Microseira. The sequence goes on along the minus strand of CAYXCW010000016.1, from coordinate 40,994 downwards.
TAATTGCTAATTGCTTTTTACCATTAGCTATTAATAACAAAAAATCTAAAATCTAAAATCTAAAATCTAAAATTTCTATGCTACGACAGGTGCAATTTTTGTATAACACCTTAATCAGGTCAACCTTTTCTAATCCTCCGGTGTTGGTTGAAGGATTAATGTTGTTGTTGGCAATGGTGTTATTACCCCTTTGGTTCTTCGCACAAAAATGGCCTTATTTAGTACTGTGCTGTAGCTATATTATCGGAGCCAGTATGTCAATTTTCGTGCGCGAGTCAATCTTGCCATCTTCCCAATCTCACCGGAATCGAATCGTGGTTTTACTGGCTTCTGTAGCGCTGTTGTTAGCCGTCTGTGCGTGGGGATTGGTGTAAAATTAGGCGATTGCCATCGGGGTCATAAGCATAAATTTCTCTGCCGTGAGATGCCGCGATAATTTCACCTCCTGGTGGGTATCCGATCGCGGTGAGGTGAGCGTTGGCGCTAGCCTGTGCGATCGCACGTATCGCATCCTCCAATTCCCTCACTTCCAAACACAGACTCATACTCCCTCCTTTTGCTTCAAACTCTTGTCTGTGCGTTGCTCTTGGCTGAAAAATTCCCAAGCGCAACCCAGGTAGGTTAAACTCAGCATAAGAATTCGGTATGTAGTTATGGGGACTTTTACCGAATAATTCGGTATAAAACTTTACCAGCCTTTCCACATTGACAGAGGCCAGGGTCACAAAGGCATCGGTACATTCAAAGCTCTTATTTGTCACTTATTACCTGTAATTGTAAGTTTTTTCATCTATCTATGGTATGATACTTTATAACTACCTAAAAAAGTAGTACAAATTTACCTCAAACATAGATTATGGGTAATCAGTTCTGAAATTCTCTTTGTTGCAGAAAGAGGTAAAATTTTGCTTTGCAGTATCGATCGTTTTTGGCTGCAAGTGAGTCGCACTTATTTTCTGTAAATATTAAAAAATTAAAAATTACTTAATTTTTGGCAACATAACCAAGTTTTTAAGATAAATATCGGAAGTATAATATCCATAAAATCTCCATAATTTACTTGTAAGCTGCTAAAAAGCTGGTTCAACAACAAGCAACCTGAGCAACCGCCGATGCCATTATCTACATCTTCTAAAGCAATGCCTGTCGAATTTCCCTCTGGCCCAGTCCCTCTAGATTCTAATTTTTATATAGAACGTCCGTCAATGGAACAACTAATTTACCAAGAAATTAGCAAACCAGGGAGCGTGACTAGAATTAAAGCCCCCAAACAGATGGGTAAAAGCTCCCTACTGCTAAGGCTGCTTAATCAAGCGGAACAATTAAATTATCGTACTGCCTACATAGACTTTTTGCAAGCTGAGAATGAAGTTTTTAGCTGTTTAGATAAATTTTTACGTTGGTTTTGTGCTAATGTTAGTCGGCAGTTGCAGCTAGCACCAATGATGGATGAATATTGGGATGAAGATATTGGTAGCAAAATCAGCTGCACGGTTTATTTTCAAGCTTATATACTGGAGCGGATAAACACTCCCCTAGTTTTGGCTTTGAATGAAGTTAATCGGATGTTCGAGCATCCCAAGATAGCAGAAGAGTTTTTATCTTTGCTGCGCTCTTGGTATGAAGAAGCAAAACAACAAGAAATTTGGCAAAAACTGCGGTTAATATTGGTTCACTCGACCGAAGTTTATATTAACTTCAGTATCAATCAATCTCCTTTTAATGTAGGGCTACCGATTAAATTGCCGGAGTTTAATTTAGAACAGGTGATTTGTTTAGCAGGGCGTTACGGACTTGATTGGACAGATGGGAATGATGCTAAGAAACTAATGGCAATGGTGGGAGGACATCCTTATTTAATAAAATTGGCGCTTTATCACCTGGTAAATTCGCATCAAAATCTAGATACGCTGTTAGAAGAAGCCCCTAATATTAACGGCATTTATAGAGACCATTTGCGAGCAAATTTAGTGCTTTTGCAAAAATACCCTGAATTGGCAATGGCACTTAAACAGGTAATAGCCTTTGAAGAAAAAGCGCAAATAGACGCCATAGTGGCTTATAAATTGGAAAGTATGGGACTGGTGAAACTGGAAGGAAATAGGATAACATTAGCTTGCAATTTGTATCTTAAATTTTTTTCTAACCAAAAATTTGAACCAAATGATTTGGAAAAACAAATAGAGCAATTGCAGAAACAGATTAAAAATTTGCAGCAAGTATCGCACAAAGATCAACTTACCCAAGTTGCCAATCGCAGCTACTTTGAAATTAATCTGCAACAAGCCTGGAAAAACTTAGCCGAGCAAATGAAGCCCGTGTCATTAATTTTGTGCGAAATTGACTTTTTTAAAGTTTACAACGATCGGCAAGGACAAGCAGCAGGAGATAACTGTTTGCGACAAGTGGCTTGGGTTATCCGCAATTATATCAGCAGTAAAGATAGTTTAATTGCTCGTTATAATTGGTCAGAATTTGCGATATTTTTGCCGGGGATAGAAGATAAGGATGCTTTCAAAATAGCTGAAAAGCTACGGATAAAAGTAAAACAATTGGCAATTCCATACAATTTATCTCAAATGGGTGGTTTTCCGTCTTCCGTTATCAGTTTAAGCTTAGGAGTGGCTAGCACAATTGCTCATCTAGAAAAAAGCCCAGGGATTTTAGTACGTGCAGCAAACGAGGCGCTTTATGAAGCAAAAAGAAATGGATGCGATCGCACAGAAGTTTTCTCAACTTTAAATTCTGACATAGCTAATGGATAATGGCTAATTGCTAATCGAAAACATCCAATTACCAATTAGCAATTAGCCATGACCAATTATCAATACCAAGTCGGGGGAAGTCTCACAAAAGATGCTCCTACCTACGTCATCAGGCAAGCCGATTTTGACCTTTATCATGCCTTAAAAAGGGGAGATTTTTGTTATGTACTCAACTCCCGACAAATGGGAAAATCTTCTATTTTGGTACGCACTAGATATTTGCTGCAACAAGAAGGATACCTTTGCACCACCCTCGACATGACGCGCATTGGGAGCGCAAATATTACGCCTGACCAATGGTATAAAGGCATTGTAACTGAGTTATGGCGGGGGTTTAATCTTTTAGGAAAAGTCAATTTAAAATCTTGGTGGAGCGAGTTAGAACACCTCTCGCTTCTTCAGAGATTGGGGAATTTTATTGAAGATGTATTGTTGGTCAAATTCCCGGAAAATAAAATTGTTATATTCATTGATGAAATTGATAGTATTCTCAGTTTAAATTTCTCGATAGATGATTTTTTTGCTTGGATTAGATTCTGCTATAATCGGCGGACAATCAATCCTGAATACAATCGCTTGAGCTTTGCGATCTTTGGGGTGGCGACGCCAAGCGATTTAATCGCCGATAAAAAGCGGACTCCTTTTAATATTGGTAAAGCCATAGAATTGCACGGGTTTCAACTGCAAGAAGCGCAACCCTTAACTGTAGGATTAGAGGGAAAAGTTGGCAATGCTATTGCAGTTGTTAAAGAAATATTAGCTTGGACTTCTGGACAGCCGTTTCTCACCCAAAAATTGTGCCAATTGTTGCTGCATCTTTTAGACAACAATAATGTAACTATTTCCCCCGGTAACGAGGAATTTTGGGTCCAGTCGGTGGTGCGTAACTATATCATCGATAAGTGGGAAACTCAGGACGAACCAGAGCATTTAAAGACGATACGCGATCGCATTCTCTGCAACAAACAACGCGCAGGCAGATTGCTAGGCATTTATCAGCAAATATTGCAATCCGATCCCCCCCTAACCCCCCCTTGCCAAGGGGGGGGACAAGAGCAAGCGCAATCCCTTCTCAATTCTGGTTCACGCTCCGATCCCCCCCTAACCCCCCCTTGCCAAGGGGGGGGACAAGAAGAGTCAGAACCTTGTGCAACCAATTCGACAGCAGGACAGACTTTTCCCCCTTACCAAAAGGAAGGACAACAAGACTCAGAACCTTGTGCAACCAATT
>CAYXCW010000016.1:32894-36898 GCA_964463555.1 uncultured bacterium | reverse complement strand
TTTCCCCCTTACCAAAAGGAAGGACAACAAGACTCAGAACCTTGTGCAACCAATTCGACAGCAGGACAAACTTTTCCCCCTTACCAAAGGGAGGGACAACAAGACTCAGAACCTTGTGCAACCAATTCGACAGCAGGACAAACTTTTCCCCCTTACCAAAGGGAGGGACAACAAGACTCAGAACCCCCCTTGGCAAGGGGGGCAGGGGGGATCGCCTCCGATGATAGCCCAGAACAAACTGAATTAATCCTGTCAGGGTTAGTCATAAAACACCAGGGGTTACTTAAGGTTAAAAATCGGATATATCAACAAGTATTCAACTTGGAATGGGTAGAAAAACAATTAAGTTTGCTGCGTCCATACTCGTACTTATTTGATGCTTGGATAGCCGCCAAACAACAAGATGATTCGCGCCTGTTGCGGGGACAAGCGTTGCAAGATGCCAAAACTTGGGCGCGGGGGAAAAGTTTAAGCGATTTAGATTATCAGTTTTTAGCTGCTAGCGAAGAATTAGATAGAAAAGAAACTCAGCAAGCTTTAGAAGCAGCAAGGCTGATGGAAGTGGAAGCGCGGCTATTAGAAGTACGAAAAAGTGCCTTACGCCAAAAATACTTCATTGCCGCACTCAGTATAGCCTTGACGTTTAGTGGCGGATTGGCAATCATCGCTTTATCTCAGTATCGCCTTGCCGTGGCAAGCCAACGCAATGAAACCAAAGCGAAAATCCAAAGCATTGTCAGATATTCCCAAGCACTGATTACCCTGGATCAACGCTTAGATGCACTGATTGTTGCCCTGAGAGCCAGGAAAGAAATGCAAAAACTAGGCACAACTCACCCCGAAACCCAAACTTTAGTGGAATTGGCAATGCGGCGGGCGATTTATAGCGCCATTGAGTACAATCGCTTTGGCGTCCAAGGGGCAGGAATTACCGGCTTGGATTTGGGCGCTGATGGCAAGACGATCGCTATCGGTGGTAATAATGAGATTCAGCTTTACGCTTTGGACGGCAAACTATTAGCAAAGTGGGCAAGTTCTCAAGGATATGTCCCCAGAGTTACTATTAGTCCGGACAATCGGATAATTGCTTCTGCCGGTGCAGACTCTAAAATTAAACTTTGGCAGCGAGATGGTACTCTACTGCATACCCTCGTCGGTCATCAAGCTACTGTTGCCGATTTGAATTTCAGCCCGGATGGCAGATTGCTGGTTTCTGCTAGTAATGACTCTACGGTAAAACTGTGGCGTCCTGATGGTAAGTTGCTCAAAACCTTAATCGGACATCAAGCCGGTGTCAAACAAGTTACATTCAGCCCTGACGGTAGATTAATTGCCTCTACCAGCAACGATGGGACGGTAAGATTGTGGCGTCAAGATGGGACGATTTTGAGAACTTTGACAGATACAAAAGTGCCTGTAACCAGTTTTGCTTTTAGTCCTGACAGTCAAAGTTTTGCGGTTGGAATGGGCAATGGGAAAATTAAATTATGGCGGCGCGATGGCACTTTGTTAGATACCCTGAGCGATCGCAAAGGGGCAGTTACAGCAGTAGCATTCCACCCCAAAGGTAAATTTCTGGCTTCGGCTGGTGAGGATAAAACTATCAATCTTTGGTTGGGGACTGGTAACCGCACTTTGCTGACGAGTATTAAAGCCCACGATAGCAGGATCGCTGCCCTTGCCTTCTCCTCCGACGGCGAAACTCTTGCTTCTGCCTCTTGGGATGGTAGGGTGAAGCTGTGGCGATTTCGCAATCCTTTGTTAGTTCGTTTGTCAGGGCACGACACTGGGGTGTGGGGAATAGCGTTTAGTGCCAACGGCAAGCTGCTGGCTTCGGTAAACGCCGATGAAGTCGTTGTTTGGCGGCGCGATGGCAGTTTGCAAGCCAAGATGGCTGGGCGCAATTCTCCCTATGGCGGGATTGCTTTTAGTCCCAATAATGATGCGATCGCTGTTGCTGGTGATAGCTTAGTGCGACTGTGGCACCCTGATGGGACTTTGCTAACCACCCTCAGAGGACATCAGGGGGAGATTCATCGAGTAACTTTTAGCCCAGATGGTCAAACGATCGCTTCTGCTAGTAGCGATCGCACAATTAAACTATGGCGATTAAACGGTACAAAAATCGCTACCCTCAAAGGACATCAAGCCGGAGTCTGGGCGATCGCATTTAGTCCTGATGGCAAGCTACTCGCTTCAAGCAGTGGAGATAAAACCATCCGATTGTGGCAACTAGATGGGAAGTTGCTCAGAACAATTTTCGGTCACAGTCAAATGATTTATACACTTGCTTTCACTGATGATGGCAAAACTATTATGTCTGGAAGTAGAGACAAAACCCTCAAATTCTGGAATCTTAAAGGTGAATTACTTCACAGCATCGAGTTCCAATCATCAGCCGAAACTTGGACGGCAGCACTAAGTCCTGACGGTCAATTCATTGCCACAGCTAACGATGAAGGTATCATTCAACTATGGGGAAGAGATGGCAAGTTGCAGTCTACCTTGATTGGACATACTGGGGGCATTCGTTCCCTTGCCTTTAGTCCCGATGGCAAAACTCTAGCCTCCGTAGCGGAAGATAAAATGGTCATTCTCTGGGACTTAAAACAAGGCAACGACTTAAATCAAGTTTTAGCCGTCGGTTGCAATTGGGTGCGGGATTATTTACGCACGAGTACAGAGTTAGAGGAAAGCGATCGCACTCTCTGCGATAATATTCCCAAACCCTAATCAGCAGCCATTTGTCAATCTATCTTTCGATTCAACTGCTAAGGTGAAGCTCGCCCACTCAATCCCAAATGACTCAGTACCAATACCAAGTCGGGGGCAGTCTCGGCAATAACGCTCCGAGTTATGTAATTAGACAAGCTGACGAACAACTTTATACTGCCTTAAAAGCGGGAGAATTTTGTTACGTCCTCAACTCGCGGCAAATGGGCAAGTCTTCTATGTTAGTCAGAACCAGAGGTTTGCTGCAACAACAAGGATATCGTTGCAGCACTCTCGATATGAGCCGCATCGGCAGCGAAAATATCTCTCCCGAACAATGGTATAAAGGTATCGCCACCGAACTGTGGCGCGGCTTTAATCTGTTGGGAAAAATCAATTTAAAATCTTGGTGGCGCGACAGGGAAGATCTTTCTTTGCTCCAGAGATTAGGGAATTTTATCGAAGATGTATTATTCGTCAATTTTACCCAAGATAAAATAGTTATATTTATTGATGAAATTGATAGCATTCTAAGTTTAAATTTTCCCATAGATGATTTTTTTGCTTGGATTAGATTCTGCTACAATCAGCGGTCTATCAATGCAGAATACAATCGTTTAACCTTTGCGATCTTTGGCGTCGCGACGCCCTCAGATTTAATAGCAGATAAAAAAAGAACGCCATTTAATATCGGCAAGGCTATAGAAATGCACGGGTTTCAACTGCACGAAGCGCAACCGCTAGCTGTAGGATTAGAAGGAAAAATCGGCAATTCTCAAGCAGTAATAAAAGAAATCTTAGCTTGGACAGGTGGACAGCCGTTTCTGACTCAAAAACTGTGTCAAATAGCGACATCCATAATAGAAAAAAAAGTAAATTTTTCAGATGAAAATAGGGACATTCTGAGGATAGTTCCGGGAAATGAAGCAGTTTGGGTAGAGAATCTGGTGCGTCAATATATTATCCAAAAGTGGGAATCACAGGATGAACCAGAACATTTGAAGACGATACGCGATCGCATTCTGAGTAACTCACAGCGCGCAGGCAGATTGCTAGGCATTTATCAGCAAATCTTACAATCCGATCCCCCCCTAGCCCCCCCTTGCCAAGGGGGGGGACAAGAGCAAGCGCAACCCCTTCTCACCACTGAGCGGGTATCCGATCCCCCCCTAGCCCCCCCTTGCCAAGGGGGGGGACAAGAGCGATCGCAATCCCTTCTCACCACTGAGCGGGCATCCGATCCCCCCCTAGCCCCCCCTTGCCAAGGGGGGGGACAAGAGCGATCGCAATCC
>CAYXCW010000016.1:0-32794 GCA_964463555.1 uncultured bacterium | reverse complement strand
AGGGGGGCAGGGGGGATCGGTCAACCCCCCTTGGCAAGGGGGGCAGGGGGGATCGCCACCGATGACAGCCGCGAGCAAACCGAACTCATCCTATCTGGGTTAGTTGAAAAGCAACAGGGGTTACTGAAAGTAAAAAACCGAATTTATCAAGAAGTATTCAATTTTGAATGGGTAGAAAAACAATTAGGTTCCCTGCGTCCCTATTCCCAAACCTTTGATGCTTGGATTGCTTCCCAACAAACAGATTTTTCCCGACTGTTGCGGGGACAAGCCTTAAAAGATGCTCAAAAATGGGCGCAAGGCAAGAGTTTGAGCGATTTGGACTATCAGTTTTTGGCTTGTAGCGAAGAAAGCGATCGCCATGAAACCCAACTCGAACTAGAAGCGCAACGAGTGAAGGAAGTTGAGCGCCGACTTGCTTTGGAAAAACAAGCTGCTCAACGGCAAAAGATATTCAATGTGGCACTTTCTTTGGCATTAGCGATCGCCTCTGCATTAGGCATCACCACTTCCTGGCAGTATCGCCAAGCGCGTGCCAGCGAACAGCAAGCCAAGATTAACGAAATCCGGGCGCTGGTATCTTCTTCTCTGGAGCTATTTGCCTCCAATAATCGGTTAGATGCGTTAATAGAAGCACTGCGAGCCAGAAAAAAACTGCTGTCATTAACTGAAGTAGATCCGGATACTAAAAGTAAGGTGGAATTAGCCCTCCAGCAAGCAATTTTGGGAGCAGATGAATACAATCGCCTCTCAAAACCTGCTGCTGGAAACATGGGCGTTACTTTTAGTCCGGATGGCGAGACGATTGTGGCGGCGGGGAAGGAAAATACCCTCAACCTGTGGGCAAAAGACGGTAGGTTGCTCTTAATGCTCCCAGGGCATAAAGCTCAATTGTCAGGGCTAGCCATCAGCCAGGACGGTCAAACTATTGTTTCTAGTAGTGGCGATCGCACCGTCAGAGTGTGGAATAAAAACGGCACCTTACTCCACACTTTACAGGGTCATCAGGCAGCCGTATCAGGCGTTGCGATTAGCCCCAATCGTGAATTTATTGCTTCTGCCAGTGAAGATGGAACGGTGCGGCTGTGGGGTAAAAATGGCACCCTGCTGCAAACGTTAAGTGCAGGTACAGTGATTAATTCCCAAGTTGCCTTTACCCCAGACAGTCAGAAAATCGTTGCCGGTAGTGCCAAGGGAATGCTGAATATTTGGCAGGTTAACGGTCAAAAGCTAGCTAGCGTCAAGGCACACGAAATTGTAGCACTTGGCGTTGCCGTTAGTCCCGTCGGAGATACCATTGCTACTGCCTCCATCGATGGCACGATTAAACTTTGGCAATTGTCTGGAAACGTCCCCCGACTGCTGACAACCCTCACAGGACATATGCGGTATGGTTATGGCAGTCGCCTTCAGTCCCGACGGTACGCAGTTGGCATCGGTATCGGAGGATAAGACAGTCAAACTTTGGCAGCGAGATGGCACGACTTGGGACAAAGTAGAACTCCTACGCACTTTTGCCGGACACAGCGCGATCGTTACGGCTGTAAACTTCAGTCCGGATGGCAAAACCCTTGCTTCCCTGGGTACGGACAACAAAGTGAAACTCTGGAAACCAAATAACTCCCTACTTAAACCTCTCAACGGGCATAAAGCAGTGGTTTTTGGACTCGCGTTTAGTCCGATCCCCCCAACCCCCCTTACCAAGGGGGGCTATGGGGGGATTTTAGCTACCTCTGGTGCCGATCGCACTGTTAAACTCTGGCAGATTGGCGATGAAGGTAAGTTCCTATCTCCACGCACTCTCCAGCATGATGGTGCTGTCATGGGAGTTGCTTTCAGCCCGGATGGTAAGCGGTTAGCTACTGCCAATACGAATGGCACGATCGAACTTTGGGCAGAGGATAAATTGCTGGCAATCCTCAAAGGACACGCAGGTGCAGCCAGAAAAGTTAAGTTTAGTCCGGATGGCAAGCTGCTAGCCTCTGGGAGTGCCGATGGTACTGTAGGACTGTGGAATCTGGAGGGGAAAACCCCCGTTCTGCTATCCAGATTCCGGGGACATGAAGCTGGACTCTGGGTGGTCAGTTTCAGCCCCGATGGTCAGGTTATTGCTTCCTCTAGTGGCGACGGCACAGTCAAACTCTGGAACCAGAACGGTAAGTTACTGACAACTTTAAAAGGACATCAAACGATAGTTAGGTCGGTAGTGTTTAGTCCCGACGGTCAAATGCTAGCCAGCGCCAGCGATGACAAAACGGTGAAACTCTGGCGAACTGATGGGAGGGTAGGCACGGAGGCACTGCTCCTACAAACCCTTGTCGGTCATGGCGATGGTGTCAGATCGGTGGCGTTTAGTCCCGATGGACAACTGCTGGCTTCCGGCAGCGCCGATGGCGCAATCAAACTCTGGCAACTAGAAACGGGCAAAATGCCTGTCTTGCTGACAACCCTCAAAGCCCATACTGGGGGCATTTGGGAGGTGGCTTTCAGTCCCGATGGCAAGTTCCTCGCCTCTGCTGGCGAGGACGGTAAGGTAATTTTATGGAACCTGCAACAGGTGAAATCTCTTGACCGCGTTATCGCCTATGGTTGCGATCGCGTCCGCGATTATTTACGCACAAATGGCGAATTGGAGGAAAGCGATCGCTCTCTCTGCGACTATATTCCTAAACCCTGATTAGCAGTCATTTGTCAATCTCTCTAAAGATACAACCGAGCGAGGTGAAGCGATCGCTCTGTTTGACACAACATACCCACGCAAAACTGATACTGAATCGCCAGTTCTACTGTGCATTTGAGCCAGCTTAATGTAAATAATTGTTACATTTTTAGCTTATATTGGCGCACAAAGTAAAAATTTTTTAAGAGTTTTTTTTTCAGAGATTCTTTCAATGATTCATATTAATATTTAAGATAAGCGAATCTCTACACGTAAAGGTAGAGTCAAGACTGACCGGGGTGCGATGAAAAGTATTGCTCAATACATTTTGCCTTGAGAGCAAGGAAGGGCAGTCAATGAGAAAAGAATTTTTTAAGGGAGCGAACGCGCCCCAATCTGCTATTAAAATCTCTCGCACCCGCATCGAACAACTGGCGACGGCAAAACCACAGAGGGGATTTTCCCAAGGCAATCGGCGCTACTGGGAAAAACAGGAAAATTGCAGCTATTGTTTGCTCGACTATAGAGACGACCTGACCAAAATAGCCAATAAACGTTACTTTAACATCTGGTTAGAACAGGTGTGGAAAAGGTTGGCACTAGAGCAAGTACCTCTGTCAATAATTTTGATAGAAATAGACTATTTTAAAATTTACACTTATAGTCGCGGCGATGAAGCTGGAGATGATTGTATGCAGCAAATTGCTAAAGTAATTAGCGACTGCGTGCAGCCTCCCGATGGCTTAGCAGCGCGGTATGGAGCGGAAAAATTTGCTTTAATTATACCACAAATAAAAGCGGATAACGCTGTAAAAATAGCGGAAAACATCAGAAAAAAGGTGAAAAAATTAGCGTTTGACCATGACACGCAAATAGATGGACTGCCAGATCGAGTGGTGACGGTTAGTTTAGGAGTAGGGATAACAATTCCGCAAATTGGAGTGACGCCATCGTTGTTAATACAAGCAGCAGAAGCGGCACTTTATCAGTCGCAAAGAAAAGGACGCGATCGCACAGAATTAAAATATGCGATGACAAGCAGTGGATAGTGGACAGTGGACAGTGGACAGTGGATAGTGGACAGTGGATAGTGGACAGTGGACAGTGGACAGTGGACAGTTGCCTGCTGTCCCATAAAGGGAAATGATATGAGTATGAGTGCTTAGGGTGGCTTGGTGCAAAATTGCAAAAAAGTAGAAATCCTCTGCTGTAAGACAGACATAGGGAATGTTGACCATAGCGATAATAAAAGACGGAGGGTTTAAGGAAAAGTGCTACTATGACGACAACCCTATCGATGCCCAGTTTCCTAGAAACTTACCTGGGTAAAGAAGCGGAAGATCTACTGACGTACAAAGCAAAAGTACCTAAAGATTTATTGCACCTGCCCGGACCAGACTGGGTGACTAGGATATTTGCACAAAGCGATCGCAATCCGCAAGTACTCCGCAGTTTGCAATCTTTGTATTCTAGCGGCAGACTCGCCAATACTGGATATATTTCCATATTGCCAGTAGACCAAGGCATCGAACATTCTGCCGGTGCTTCTTTTGCACCCAATCCGATTTATTTCGACCCGGAAAACATCGTTAAACTGGCACTAGAAGCTGGATGCAACGCCGTTGCTACAACTTTGGGCGTTTTAGGCATGGTTTCGCGCAAATATGCCCACAAAATCCCCTTCATTGTCAAAATTAACCATAACGAACTGCTCACCTATCCAAATCAATACGACCAAATAATGTTTGCGTCGATTGAACAAGCTTGGAATTTGGGAGCAGTAGCCGTGGGTGCTACAATTTACTTTGGCTCGCCAGAATCAACCAGGCAAATTCAAGAAGTGAGCAAAGCCTTTGCCTTAGCGCACGAATATGGCATGGCAACTATCCTCTGGTGCTATCTGCGAAATAATGTTTTCAAGCAAGATAAAGACTATCACATCGCCGCAGATTTAACCGGACAAGCCAATCATTTGGGCGTCACCATCGAAGCCGATATTATCAAACAGAAATTGCCCGAAAATAACAATGGCTACGGGGCAGTTTCTCAAGCCACGGGCAAGAAATACGGCATGACTCACGAGCGAGTTTATAGCGAATTAACCACCGACCATCCGATTGATTTAACCCGCTATCAAGTGTTGAATTGCTATTGCGGGAGAGCCGGGTTAATTAACTCTGGTGGAGCATCGGGTAAAAGCGACTTTGCCGAAGCGATTCGCACCGCAGTGATTAACAAACGCGCGGGCGGTATGGGATTAATTTCTGGGCGGAAAACCTTCCAGCGTCCGATGGAAGAAGGCGTGAAATTATTCCACGCGATTCAGGATGTTTATTTGTCCGATCAAGTGACGATTGCGTGACCTCTCCCCCCTACCCCCTCTCCTGCTAGGCGAGGGGGCTTTGGTTAGACTTTGTGGGTTGGTTTGATCTAAAGTAACCCAACCCGGATCTAAGTTTTAATTAAGGGTGATAGAGTGTTGCTCGTGGTTCATACCGAACGCGAACAAAACGAAAATACTCTGATAGTTCGGATTATCAGTTGCCGCAAAGCTACGGCTTCTGAGCGGCGAGTATATAAAGAAGAAGAAAACTAAAAAAATACTAGACTTTAATATGGAACCTGAATACAATTTTACTGGTAAGAAAGGCGTGCGAGGTAAATAAAATTCAGCGAGACGACGGCACTGTTACGGTGCAATATTTCAAATTGGAAGATGGGGCGGTGATGTTAGAGCCAGACGTGCGAAAATACTTTCCAGATTCAGAAGCGGTCAACAAGGCTTTGCGATCGCTGATTGAGCTAATACCAAGGCAACCTCCTCAGCCCAAAGATACCACCAACCCGGAGCGAGATTAAAAAAGATTGATGGCAAGCTCAGTGTATTGCAGTCCTGTATCATAAAGCTTTAAGGACTGAAGTCCTTACTACAAACAATAAATATGGTTCAAACAATACAAGCTCAAGACATTAGTTTAGAGGAATTAGAAAACCTTTTTAACCTTCAGTTAGTGGAAGAAGCGCAATTTTTCCGCGAGTGGGAAGAAAGCTTACCTGAGATTACAGATTGGCAAAAGCAACTGTTAGATCAGTTGAAGGCTGGTTATTTCAATTTAATCAAAAAACCACCTTTGCTGGAAAAACCCATCAATATGGCAATTGTATCGCCCCTGCTATTTATCGGAGAATTCTATTTATCTCCTTTTTACTTTAAAGCCGAAAAGAGTATAGATATTAACGCTACAGATGGAGAAACAATCGTTAAGGGCAGCATCGATACCTTAGTTTTCAAAGACCAACTTTGGGTGATGGTAATTGAATCAAAAAAGGCTAGCTTCTCTATAGAAGCAGGATTGCCGCAAATTCTAGCTTATATGTTAGCAGCTCCTAACTTGGAAAAACCTTGTTTTGGTATGATAACAAATGGTGGGAGTTTTATTTTTATCAAATTGATCAAAGCAGAAACGCCCCAGTATGGTACGTCTAATATATTCGAGATTCGCAATCGGGGTAATGAATTATACGAGGTTTTGAAAATATTGAAACACTTGAGTCAGTTGATGACTAGCTAAATGGCTGACGCTTGATGGGATAATCAGCAGCAGTCTAGGCGGGAGTTTAGGGTAGATTGGCGATCGCACAAAGCGCTGTGGCAGAGAGGCAAACCCAAAACTAAAAAAAAACACAAATCTAGGCATCGAGGGTAACAGATCTGAGAAAGTAGAAAGTTGCCCCAATTGTTTACTCACCGATTCAGGATTATAGTGATGAAACTGGCAGCACGAGTAGGTCAGGTAACGCCATCCCTCACATTAGCTATTGACGCCAAAGCCAAAGCTATGAAGGCGTCGGGAATCGATATTTGCAGTTTTAGTGCTGGGGAACCGGACTTCGATACGCCAGAACATATTAAAATGGCTGCAAAACAAGCTTTAGACGCCGGTAAGACGAAATATGGCCCCGCGGCGGGGGAACCGAAGTTAAGGAGCGCGATCGCTCAAAAACTTAAAACCGATAATAACCTGGACTACAGCGCCGAAAACGTCCTCGTCACCAACGGCGGCAAGCATTCCCTCTTCAACTTGATGCTGGCACTATTAGATCCGGGGGATGAAGTCATTATCCCGGCGCCGTACTGGGTTAGCTACCCAGAAATGGTCAAGTTAGCCGCAGGCGTGCCGGTAATTATCGATACCGATGCCAAAAATAATTACAAAATTACCCCAGATCAATTGCGTCAAGCTTGCAATCCCAAAACGCGGCTGTTTGTTCTGAATTCTCCTTCTAACCCCACCGGCGTTGTCTACACCCCAGAAGAAATTAAAGCACTGGCAGAAGTAGTTGTAGAGAAAGATATTTTAGTCGTCTCTGACGAAATTTACGAAAAAATTCTCTACGAAGATACCAAACACGTGAGTATCGGTGCTTTTGGCCCAGAAATCTTTGCTCGGACAATTATTAGCAATGGTTTTGCCAAAGCATATTCGATGACGGGTTGGCGAGTTGGTTATTTAGCAGCGCCAGTAGAGTTAATTAAAGCAGCAAGTAACATTCAAGGACACAGTACCTCGAATGTTTGTACCTTTGCACAATATGGTGCGATCGCAGCCCTAGAAAGTTCCCAAGATTGCGTTCAAGAAATGCTTTCCGCATTTACCCAGCGTCGCCAAGTGATGTTAGAACGCCTTACCGCCATGCCAGGACTTAGTTGCGCCAAACCCGACGGTGCTTTTTACATGTTCGTTGATATTAGCAAAACAGGTCTAACTTCCCTCGAATTCTGCGATGGATTGCTAGAATCCCAACAAGTTGCAGTTATTCCCGGCATTGCTTTTGGTGCCGATGACTGCATCCGTCTTTCCTATGCCACCAGTTTAGAAATTATTGAAAAAGGCATGGAAAGATTGGATAAATTTGTCAGAACCAAAATGTAAATTATTGCAGATTTGAGATTTAAGATTGCAGATTTGATTAAATCTGCAATCTGCAATCCGATCTGGGTTTATACCGTGGTATCAAAGCCTCACCGTAAATGTTTAATTTGTTTAATTAAAATTACTGAAATTTAACATAAAAAAGTGGTAAAAGTAGGAAAAGTAGGAAAAACCAGATAAACAGGCGAGAATTTGGCGCTACAGGTAATTTCAGGCGTTATTTAGCAGTAATATAAGCATTACACTTATCCTTCTATTAAAGGTATTTAGTAAATGTTTGTAAATTCCAGCAGTAACAGCTATCGGCAGCGGTTATTTTCTGCCAACGGTACAGGCTCTATTGTTTTTATCGATCCAGCAGTAGAAAACTATCAAACACTTGCAGCCGGGGTGTTTGCAGGGGTAGAAGCGATCGCTCTCGACTCATCAAAGGATGGAATCGAGCAAATTACCGAGGTACTCTCTCGCCGCAAAAACATTTCCAGCGTGCATATTGTCTCGAATGGGCAAGCAGGGAAATTGTACTTAGGAAATGCAGAGGTTAATTCTAATAACCTCGACGGCTACAGCGAACAATTGCAAAGTTGGGCTAATGCTTTGACTCGCAATGCCGACATTTTTGTTTACGGATGTAATGTCGGCGCTGGAGAAGAAGGGCAGCAGTTTATCCAAGATTTGAGCGATTTAACTGGGGCTGATATTGCAGCTTCATCCGATCTGACGGGTAGCGCCGCGCGAGGGGGTGATTGGGATTTAGAAGTTAAGACTGGACGGATTAAATCGGCTGCTGCTTTCCAAGCTCAAGTTTTACAATCTTACCAAGGACTTTTGGATGTAGGAGATGGATTGCGGGGTGAGTATTTTGATAACAATAACTTTACCAATTTAAGGTTTACCCGCACCGATCCAAATATTAACTTTAATTGGGGTAAAGGATCGCCCGCTAGTTCGATTGATAAAGATAGTTTTTCGATTCGTTGGACGGGTCAAGTTCTGGCTGATTATACGGAAAACTACACATTTTTTACCACGCCTGATGATAGCGCTAGGCTGTGGATTAACGGGCAACAAATCATCAATTCAACCCGAAGAGGGCAAGAAGCTAGCGGGACAATTCGCCTGAATGCAGGTCAAAGATATGATGTGCGTTTAGAGTATGTAGAAAATACTTCAGATGCGAGGGTGAATCTTTCTTGGGCAAGTCCTAGCCAAAGCAAACAAATTATTCCCCAGTCGAAGCTGTTCAGCACGATTCCACAGAATCCGGGTACGATTAGTTTGGCAACTTCTACTCCGTCTCCTGTGAGTGAAGAGGCGGGTAAAGTAACGCTTACGGTTGTGCGAACGGGTGGAAGTAGTGGCACAGTAACGGTTAATTATAGTGTTGACGATCAAACAGCTTTGGCTGGATCGGACTATGTAGATATTGTGAATGGAAGCGTCACTTTTTTAAATGGAGAAACCAGCAAGAATATTGAGATTAGTTTGCTCAACGATGATGTATTTGAACCAGATGAAACATTTACTATAGGACTGCTGGGAACGAATGGAGTAGGTCAAGTTGGTACTCCGAGAACGGCTACAGTGACGATTGTTGATGATGATAGCCCGTCTACGGTTAGCTTTCTTCAGCCTACCTATAGCGTGACTGAAAATGGTGGGAATGCTTCGATTACCGTTCAACGTTCGGGTAATCTTGCCAAACCAGCAACGGTAAATTTTGCCACTAGCAATGGTACAGCGATCGCATCCTCAGACTACACCGCAACTTCAGGCACTCTCAGCTTTGCAGCAGGAGAAACTACCAAAACAATTTCGATTCCAATTATTAATGACACGCTAATCGAATCGAGCGAAACCCTCAACATCGCACTCAGTAACCCAGGGCGTTGGACAACAATTGGTTCCCCCAGTACGGCGACGCTGACAATTGTCGATAACGATCCCAGTTTTACTCGCCAAACGGTGGTATCTGGACTCAATCAACCTACGGTAGTCGATTGGACGCCCGATGGTAATAACATGTTTATCGCCCAAAAAGATGGCGTCGTGCGCGTATTCCGAAATGGGACGTTGCAAGCAACACCGTTTATTAATATTAGTGGGCAGGTTAACAATGTACGCGATCGCGGTTTGTTAGGAATGGCAATTCATCCTAACTTTGCCACCAATCCCTACGTTTATCTTCTCTATACCTACGATCCGCCAGAAGCAGCCAATAATATTAACCCTGGAACCACTTTAGACGATCGAGATGGGGCGGGGAATCGTCCATCGCAATTGCTTCGCGTTACGGCAACAACCGATGGGACTGGTAATATTACCGCAGTCCCCGGAAGCGAAGTAGTTTTGCTGGGTAAAAATAGCACTTGGCAATATACAAGTCGCCCTGATGGGAATAGCACCAATGATTCATCAATTCCGCCTTCAGGAATTAACAATGGCTCGACAATTGTAGCGCCCCAAACGCTGCTCGAACGCGACGCTAACGGCAATCTAACTAACAACATTCGCGACTATTTAGCAACCGATAGCGAATCCCATACTATCGGTGCAGTTCACTTTGGCAGCGATGGTGCTTTGTACGTCAGCAATGGTGATGGCACTTCTTACAACTTCGCCGATCGGCGCACGGTGCGCGTTCAAGACTTGAATAATCTTTCCGGAAAAATCCTGAGAATCGATCCAATTACAGGTGCGGGATTATCGGATAATCCATTCTTTAATGGAGCGGATGGAGCAGATAACAATCGCGATAAAGTATTCGATTATGGTTTGCGAAATCCATTCCGTTTTGCCTTCGATCCAGTAACTGGATTGCCAGTCATTGGGGATGTAGGTTGGAACAGTTGGGAAGAAATTAATCGAGGCCGAGGAGTGAATTTTGGTTGGCCTTATTATGAGGGAGGAAATGGCGTCAGCCTGCAACAAACGACTGGATATGCTAATTTACCAGAAGCTCAGGCATTTTATGCCAGCGGTCAATCGGTAACGGCTCCGATTTATGCTCGCAGTCATGCTAATGGAGCGATCGCAATCGTTATGGGCGATTTTTATGACAACAATCGCCTGATTTTTGGCGATGTTGGCGAAGGCAATATTTATGAAGCCACCCTCGATCAAAATCGCAATATAACCGGGGTTCGAGTGTTTGATTCTGGGCTACCTAATGTAGTCGATATGGAAAAAGGCCCCGATGGTAATATGTACGCCGTCAATCTGGGGAATGGAACTATCTTCCGTTGGGTTCCTGCTTAGCTGGCGATCGCTTACAACCCACATTCGACAAGCTAAACCGGAAGTCCTCGCTTGCGGGGAACTTCCGGTTTAGGGCTTATGGAAGCAGATTAGGGATGCAATTTTGAGCAGTCATTCCTGCTATTTTAAGCTGATTAATTGCCCGTAGCATCCAATTTATTAGCTACCCGCTCGTCGGCGAATGAAGTCGGCACGCCCGCTTGTAACATGTAGAAGCAACCATTTAAACCACTGAAAGTGGTGCTGGTGCCAGTAATTGATTTGCTCGCGAGATTACCGGCGTATGTCGTTTCTGAGCTGTTGAATTTAAACGTGAACATACCACCTATTTGCACCCATTTTCCGGCAGAACCTTCACCAAGAGAAAATGTGCCATTGGCATTAACGGTCATTGTTGTTCTGCTGTAACTGCCATCGCAGTTCCAATCGTAGAATAGAGTCCAGTTTCCGGGAACAGCCATAATATTTGCTCCTTATGTATACCAAGAGTGCGATCGCCTCAAGTTGCACATTAGCAATTAGCAATTAGCAATTATCCAGAAAGCGCAACCAGATTTGATCCGATTAACTCTGGTATAACTGTTGCCCAAACTGTTTACCAGTCGCTTTTTCTTGTTAGCATATTTGGTGTAGCTCAGTTTAGTGTCGCTCAAATGTGCGACTCTGCCTCAGAATTAGGAGATGCGATCGCCATCTAACTGCCATTCAAAATCCAATTACCCATGACCTATGCTTGCAATGCTTCTCGACGCACCCGGTAAACCCCTGCGCCTTGCAGATTTACCAATCCCAACTGCTAAACCAAATCAAGTATTATTGCGCGTCCATGCCTGCGGGGTTTGTCGCACGGATTTGCACATTGTCGATGGGGAATTAACCCACCCCAAATTGCCTTTAATTCCCGGTCATCAAATTGTCGGGACGGTGGTAGCGATGGGCGATCGCGTGGAAAAATTTAAGTTAGGCGATCGCGTGGGCGTCCCCTGGCTCGGTCATACTTGCAACCAGTGCCGCTACTGTCAAACCGGACGCGAAAATCTTTGCGACAATGCTGAATTTACGGGTTACCAAATTGACGGCGGTTACGCGGAATATACGGTAGCAGACGAGCAATTTTGCTTCCCAATTCCTGAAGGTTATCCGGATTTACAAGCCGCCCCGTTATTGTGTGCCGGATTAATTGGTTATCGTTCTTACAGAATGACTGGCGATGCAGAACGTTTGGGATTTTATGGTTTTGGCGCTGCCGCACATATTTTAATTCAAGTAGCTAAATATGAAGGGCGGCAAGTTTATGCTTTTACCCGCGATCGCGATCTGGAAGGACAAGAATTTGCTAAAAAATTGGGTGCAGTTTGGGCAGGCGGTTCCCAAGAATTACCTCCAGAACCTTTAGACGCGGCGATTATTTTTGCTCCCGTTGGTCAACTCGTACCGGCGGCTTTAAAAGCGGTAGCAAAAGGCGGCGTTGTAGTTTGTGCCGGGATTCACATGAGCGATATTCCTTCTTTTCCTTATGAAATTTTATGGTCAGAAAGAGTGTTGCGCTCGGTGGCTAATTTAACTCGCCAAGATGGAGAAGAATTTTTAACATTAGCCCCCAAAGTTCCCATTCGCACCGAAGTAGAGGCATTTCCGCTGACGGCAGCGAATGAAGCTTTGACGGCATTACGCAGCGGTAAAATACAAGGTGCAGCAGTGTTGGTGGTGGATAGGGAGATGAAATAATATCAACTCTACTGACTTATATCATGTCCGTTGAATTGCCCATAATATAAACAACCTTACCCCGTTGTTGCGTAGCGACACGGCATCATAGATATCCCGGACTAACAGATAACGTTAATCGTGCCGTGTCCCGGCTTCCGATATGATATAACACTCTTTTCCCGTCAATGCACTACACATAGGGGGCGGACACGGGGGTACCGCCCCTACAGCTTGTTATGCACTTGGTGATGGTATATTATGGCACATGCACGCTGCGGCTAAAATTTCTGAGCTTTGCGAAAATAGATAATTATTAAGCATTAAGGGAGCAGACTGATGACTGAAATTTTAACTCCCGTTGAACTGCCGCCTCCATTTCCCGATCACACTCAATTACCGGAGGAAGATGGCACTTTTGTGAAAAATTTCCAGGAACATCCCCAAAGTATTATTTTGACCGATTCTCTTGGCCCGGTATTGCAACAACTCCATCCCGATGGACATTATGCTATTGGACAAGACTGCGGCATCTACTGGCGCGAAACCGAGCCGCCAGAAAAAGGTGCAGAAGCACCAGATTGGTTTTACGTGCCTAACGTACCCCCGCTACTAGATGGTCAATTTCGTCGTTCCTACGTGATATGGCGGGAATTTTTGGCTCCATTAATTGCTTTGGAATTTGCTAGCGGTGATGGCACAGAAGAACGCGATCGCACGCCTCTATCTTATTCTGAAACCGGAGAGGTTACCAAACCTGGGAAGTTCTGGGTATACGAGTGCATCATGCGAATTCCCTACTACGGTATCTATGAAATTAGTAAGAGCAAATTGGAGGTATACAACCTAGTTAGCGGACGCTATCAACCCATTTCTCCTAACGAACGAGGTCACTATCCTATCCCACAATTAGGTGTGGAATTAGGTGTTTGGGAAGGCAGCTATCAAAACCAAACCCAACGCTGGTTAAGATGGTGGGATTTACAGGGCAATTTGTTGCTAACGGGTGCAGAGCGAGCTGAACTGGAAAGCTTGCACGCCGAACAAGAGCGCCAGCGAGCTGAACAAGAGCGCCAGCGAGCCGAACAAGAGCGCCAGCGAGCTGAAAATGCCGAGCAGGCGCGCAGGGAGGCTGTACCTCGGTTATTAGCAATGGGGTTGAATGTAGAACAAGTTGCAGAAGCGCTGAGTTTGACTGTGGAGGAAGTGAGAGCTTGACTAAATCATCAAATCCTTTGCTAAACTTGCTTACAGTTTACCAACTTGAACAAGTTATTTAGAAAGTCTCAGAATTTGGCAACTCGGTTGCTCGATATAGACAGACATAGAAGCATTTAACAATGTACGCCATCAAAAGAGAGCTAAAACTAAATAAAAAAGAAACCTCTTTGATGCGTGGCATGGCGGGATTTCGGAGGTTTGTCTACAACTTTGGGCTGGAGATGGTAATCGCCAGTTGGGGCTTTGAGGGTGTGAATCTTAGCGACGCTAAAAGGATTGATGCCATCAAACAATTATTCACCCAAGTAGTCATGAAAAAGCCGGAATATGCGTGGATGAAAAAGTACCCATCCACCGTTTATCAATCGGCTTTCATCGCTCTAAAAAGAGCATTCAAACGATGGCGACAAGGGTTAAGCGATTTTCCGAAGCAGAAAACTAAAAAGAGAGGTGATTCGTTTACCGTATACAAAACTTCTGGTATTTACCTAGAAAAAGGCAAACCAGCTATTCCTTTCACTAATCGAGTGGTAATCTATTCAGGTAAGAAAATTCAGTTGCCTGGGTTAAAAGAGTTCAGGCTCAAGGAAGAGATTGAGTTTACTTGCAGTTCTCAGACCTTTACGGTTTCTCGTACTGCGGATAAATGGTTTGTCTCTTTCGCTTTAGATGCCGAAAAGATTCCGCCAATTTATCATCCAATTGAACGAGTTGGGGTCGATCTGGGGGTAAAAACTTTAGCTACTGTTTCTGACGGAACTCGTTACGCCATGCCAGTTTCTACCAAAAGGGCGAAAACCAAGCTCGGTAAGCTGCAATGGCGCAATCGTCACAAGGTTTTGGGCAGTAAAAGGCTAGGAATCAAGGCATCTAATAACGCCAGGAGGTATTACGTTAAGTTAGCAAGGCATCATGCCAGAATCGGCAATATTCGCCGCGATACAATTCACAAAATGACTACCGATTTGAGTCGTCGCGTTTATTGCATTCGGATTGAGGATTTGAACATTCTGGGGATGATGGGAAACCATAAACTGGCTG
The DNA here is from genome assembly GCA_964463555.1 of uncultured bacterium. Taxonomy (GTDB): domain Bacteria; phylum Cyanobacteriota; class Cyanobacteriia; order Cyanobacteriales; family Aerosakkonemataceae; genus Microseira. Next base: position 17,974 of record CAYXCW010000016.1, on the reverse strand, counting down.
CGGCAGTTAGCGATAATTGCTTTTATGAAGTGCGTCGCCAATTGGTTTACAAGCAAAGCCATTACGGCACGTCAGTTAAGTTAGTAGACAGATGGTTTCCTTCGTCTAAAACCTGTTGTTGTTGCGGTCACGTTCAGGAGATGAAACTCTCCGATAGGGTGTTTGATTGCCAAAATTGTGACCATCTGATGGACAGGGATTTGAATGCTTCAATCAATTTGGCTCATGCCCCTGAAGAAAAAGTAAGGTCGGCTCGACCTGAACTTAACGCCTGTGGACAAGAAGGTGCCGCCACCCTTGGTTGATGCAGGAAGAAAATGTCACTTCGAGCTAACAAGTTTGGCTAGGTTTGGGTAAGTTTTTCGGAGCAGCGATTCAGAATTAGAAATTGTATCGTTTCCTTGGGCAACATTACCCATAATTAGCAGCCAGGACAAGGCAAGCTCAACGTTATCTGTTTATCCGAGATATATATAATGCCGTGTCCCTACGCAACAACTCTGTGAGATTTTTTTATTATGGGCAATTGGGCAGACATCCTATCAAACAAAAAAATATTTTACGCTCGCGATCGCGCTTTTTTGATCGGGAAATTATTCTTTCTAAAGATAGATGCTTGGGTTGGGGGAGTAGCCTTTTGATCGATTGTGCAAAGTTGCGATCGCATTAGCTTCGTGTAGATTAATCTAAAACAGGATCAACACAAGAATCGGTATCTCAAATCGTGGAACCCGTTGGCGTTCGTCATCAGAACAATTTAATCGATGCTGGCTCTGACATCGGCATGGTACTTCAGTCCGCTGATAGTAGGGTTGTGGCTTGCAATCCGGTGGCGGAACACCTGCTAGGATACACCGCTGCACAATTGATTGGCACAACCTGGTTAGATTCCCGTTGGCAGCAAACTAGCCCCGATGGGGAGCATCCGGCGCGGGTAGCCTTGCGAACGGGTAAACCCTGTCTCAACGTCACTGTGGGATTTTATCAGCCCAATGGGGAGTTAATTTGGTTGCAAGTTTCTTCCCATCCCTTGTTTCAAGCCGATGGTACGACTCCCTATGGTGTCATGACGATGCTTTGTGCGATCGCCGATCGATTAACTTGCCACAAAACCACCGAGCAACAACTAGCCGAAATCGAAGCCATCTACGCCACCGCGCCGATCGGACTTTGTTTTATCGACACCGATTTGCGGTTTGTCCGCATCAACGAACACCTTGCCCAAATGAATGGATTCCCTGTCGCCGACCACATCGGACGCACTCTACGCGAAATTTTACCAGAACAAGCAGACGATTTAGAGCCAATCTATCGACAAGTGATTGAGTCGGGCGAAACGCTTGAGAATCTGGAATTTAGCGGCACTAATAGCGCTCAGCCTGGTATTCAACGCTGTTGGCTGTTGAGCTTATATCCGTTTTGTGATGACAACGGAGCGGTTGTCGGTGTTAATGTCATGGTGCAGGAAATTACCGAACGCAAGCAAACAGAAGCAGTTTTACGCCAACAAGCTCAAATTATTAATCAAATCCACGATTCGGTTATTTCTACAGATTTGAATGGCTATGTAACGAATTGGAATCAAGGTGCGGAACGGTTATTTGGCTACTCGGCTAGTGAAGCATTGGGACAACATATTTCGCTGCTTTATCCCACTCCCCAAATGCAGGATGTTCTTCAGGATCAAGTAATTGAACCGCTGCTGCGTCAAGGGGAACATGAGGTAGAAGTGCAAATGCAACGCAAGTCGGGAGAGACAATGGATGCGCTGCTTTTACTGTCGCTGCTGCGGGATGAAAAACAAATTCCAATCGGGATGATCGGCTATTCAATGGATATTACCTCACGCAAGCAAGTAGAAGCAGCCTTGCGACAGATGAACGAACGATTTCGCTTAGCGACGCTGGCAATTGATGGCATTGTGTTTGAGTGGAACATGCAAACAGGCGAAGTTTACCGCTCTGAGGGATTGTATCAACTGATTGGTGTGCGTGTAGAAGACGCAGCGCCGACGCGGGAATGGTGGCTCGAGCGGATTCATCCCGATGACTTCGCGCGTATGGAGTCAGGGATGCAGTCGCTGGAGAGTTTAGGCGATCGCTATGAAGGCGAGTACCGCATCCGCCACGCCGACGGGCGCTGGATCGATGTTTGGGAGCGCGGCTGTTTGCGTCGCGATCGCTCTGGGCAAATCGTTGGCATTCTTGGCTTTACCACCGACATCACCAATCGCAAACAAGCAGAAATCACCCTGCGCCAAAGCGAACAACGCTATCGCTATTTGACAGAATCTATCCCCCAATTGGTATGGACAGCCAACGCATGGGGAGCATTGCTCGATCTCAATCAACGCTGGTTAGATTTTACGGGTTTAACCCTCGCACAAGCCCAAACTCAAGGCTGGGAAGCGATCGCCCATCCAGAGGACTTACCTATTCTCAGCGCCAACTGGGCGGCAGCTCAAACAGACGGCACTTGCTATCAAGCCGAAGGTAGAATTAGACGCGCGGATGGGGTATATCGCTGGCATTTACATCAAGCGATCGCGCTCAAAGATGAACAAAATCGCATCGTTAAATGGTTTGGTACGGCGACAGATATCGAAGATCAAAAACAACTCGAACAACAGCGCGATCGCCTGCTACAACAAGAACAAATCGCTAGAGAAAAAGCAGAGCAAGCCAATCGGATTAAAGATGAGTTTTTAGCCGTTTTGTCCCACGAATTGCGAACCCCACTCAATCCAATTTTGGGCTGGACTAGACTGCTGCAAACCGGCAAAGTGAATGCAACCAAAACAGCAGAAGCTTTAAGCACAATCGAACGCAACGTCAAATTACAAGCGCAACTAATCGAAGATTTACTCGACGTATCTCGCATCCTGCGCGGTAAACTCACCCTAGACGTTGCGCCAGTCAATTTAGCGGATGCGATCGCCGCTGCTCTGGAAACAGTCAAATTAGCCGCCCAAGCCAAAAATATTCAAATTCAGACCGAGCTAAACCCTAATCCAGTCATGGTTGCAGGCGACGGGGCGCGCTTACAACAAATTGTTTGGAATCTTTTATCTAACGCAGTTAAATTTACTCCCCAAGGTGGACAAGTCAAAGTAAAATTGTCGTTGGTAATTGGTAATGGGTCATTGGTAATGGGTAATGAAAACGAGCGATCGCCAATTACCAATTACCAATTACCAATTACCACCCAATATGCTCAAATTCAAGTCATCGACAACGGAAAAGGTATCAAACCGGAATTTTTACCTTATGTGTTCGAGCATTTCCGCCAAGAGGATAGCGCCATAACCCGCAAATTTGGCGGTTTGGGATTGGGACTGGCAATTGTGCGTCAATTAGTTGAACTTCACGGCGGCACTGTTTTTGCAGAAAGTCAAGGTGAAGGTAATGGAGCAACTTTTACAGTTAGATTACCCTTGCTAAAACAACAACCAGAAAATGAAAACAACATGGATTTAGATGAATATATGATCCAATCTTCACCACTAGCTGGATTAAAAATTATCGTAGTTGATGATGATGCCGACTCCCGCGAGTTTATCACTTTCTTGTTAGAACAAGATGGAGCAGAAGTCATCGCTTTACCTTCAGCATTGCAAGCGTTGCGCGAGTTCCCTCATAGCAAACCAGATATACTCGTCAGCGATGTAGGAATGCCAGAAATGGATGGCTACATGCTGATGCAACAAATCCGCGCCCTACCCCCAGATCAAGGCGGAAAAGTGCCTGCGATCGCGCTCACCGCCTATGCTGGAGAAGTAGATAAAAATCAAGCGATCGCTGCCGGATTTCAACAACACATCCCCAAACCGATCGAGCCAGATCAATTAGTACAAGCTGTGGCAAAATTGGCTGGTAAACCATGATTAAATCCCGTTGGTAATTGCTAATAGCTAATAGCTAATTGCTAATTGCCTCCAGAGTAGGCATTAGCTGTTAGCAATTAGCAGTTGCACTACCGTTGCTACCGAACATGATATGAGGGAAAGCGTTATCGCTTCGTTTGTGTAGCGGCACCCTTAAGGGTGCCGCTACACAAACACGAGCGATCCTACGCGGACTATAGTTACGAGGCAAGATATTATCTCTTGATATCAAACCCTTCAATTTCTTCTGGTTGTTCGTAATCAATTACAACCTGTTTCACCACAGATGCAGGGCTGCCTTGATAACACCACTGAATCATCGCTTTAACTTGTGTTTCAGTTCCTTCAAAAACCGCTTCAACGCGATTATCTGGCAAGTTGCGAACCCAACCGCTAATACCTAATTTGTTTGCTTGATTGACAGTATAGTATCGATAACCGACTCCCTGAACGGTTCCAGAAATAAAAACGTGGGCGCGCACTTTTCCTTGTGGAGATGATGGGTTTTGCATAAAATATACCGGAGATTTCGATCTGGATAATAACGATAGGGATTTATATCAAACCTGGTTTTATCTGAATCATTGGTAGGGGCACGGCAATCGAGGAACTTTTCACTGGCGATAAAGCTTACTGACGCCGTGCCCCTACTGCTTCAAACACCGATCCCGATCCCCCCAACCCCCCTTGCCAAGGGGGGCTTTCAGTTTTCCCCTTAAAGGGGGAATTTGCTTTCAGTTTACGCCTTGAAGGGGGCTTTTAGTTCCCCCCTTAAAGGGGGAATTTGCTTTCATGTTCCCCCCTTCAAGGGGGGATTTACTTTCATGTTCCCCCCTTGGCAAGGGGGGCTAGGGGGGATCGAGGCGTAAGTTTTGATAATAACGCTATCTATCATTAACGATTAACTCGATGCTAATTGTTTCAACCATTGGGATGCTTCATCGTACCATTTAAATTTGCGTTCATCTCGTCGAAATTCAGGGGTGTGAACCATTCTTTTACCATTTTTCCAGGTAGCGCCGTGATATTTGTGCAACACTTCGTGATATAATACAAACTCGGTCACGTATTCAGGAATTCGAGCATCATCGAGGGTTGAACTGATTACTACTCTGTCTTTTCCTGGCTCGTAGTGACCGAATTTACGGTAAGTATTGATTTGGCTCCAAGCGAGACGCGGGCGAGTAATGTTACCAGCAAAATATTCGCTCTGCACTCGCTTAAATAAATCTTCCAAGTTATAATGCTTGCCCATCGGATTCTCTGCGATCGCTTCGGCAATTAAGTCCAGTTCTAATAAAATTTCGCTGTATTCTTCCGAACTACCAAAATCGCGAATTATTTTGGTAGTTTCTGGACTTTTGCCCAGCAAGGCATTTTTTATCAGTGCTGCTAAAATTTCATCGCTGGCATTAATGAATCCTTCACAGATAGCGAAAGTAACTGTATTTCCTTGCCTTCTGCTTCTGTATAACCCGGCGATATTGGTAAATTCTACAACTATGTCAACAGAATCATCAAAGTTATTCTGCCAGATTTTTTCAGCAATATCAATCGTGCGGGATGTTGTTTCTAAGTGCAGTCTAAGATTGCTGGCATCTGTTAAAAACTTGAGCCATGAATAAATAGAACGAGAGGAATTAGTTAGGTTGGCTGGGGTAGCGTGGGCAGCAGTGCAAGTATTTTCAATTTGTGTCACCGCTCGTTCTATGGTTTGAGTTAAATTCTGAAATAGAGCAGGGTTGGGGATGGGATTGGCAGTTAAGGTGGCGATTTGTTCTTTGATAATGTTAGCTTGCACCTTGATATTTTTAAGCCGGATTGTCTGATTTGTGGGGGGAGGTAGGGGAGTTTCAACTAAAGGTAAGTTTTCCAAATCAATCGCTTTCAGGAAATAGTAGGCTTGACGCGATCGCATGGGCAATTGACTGGGTTTAATCTGGTATTGCAGACACAACCGCTCGATGGTTTCAACCGCACTGGTGATAAATTCTTTAAAACCAGCAACTTCCCGCGGCGATAACCCGACTTTCAGGCTATCTTGCGCTTTTTGAGCGGTTTTGACGATTCCGCGAATTTGCAGCATAAGGGTTTTTCTTTCTGCCAACGTTGACCCACTGCCCGCAATTTTATCTAAAAATTAATTTCGCTTTGGAAAAAAAGTACATTAGTTGTATTAATTTGTTGATAGCGATCGCCACCCCGATGGGTGTGAGGTGTATATGAAACTAAGAGTTTTGGCGAGTACCACCCTGCTAACTGCCCTTAGCTTGGCAATTCCGGCTTTAGCTGCCAATCCCGAACATACCAGACAGCTGCTTTCTACGCGCCAGTGTGAAGGGTGCGATTTAACCAATGCCGGGTTAGTTATGGCTAACTTGGCGGGTGCTAATCTCAGAGGGGCGAACTTGAGTCGAGCCAACCTCAGTCGTGCTAACCTGGCAGGTGCGGATCTCAGCGGTGCTAACCTCACAGGTGCAAGTTTGTTTGGTGCCGACTTGACTGGCGCTAACTTAAGCGGTGCTAACTTGGCAGCTGCCGATTTGAGAGATAGCCAATTAATCGCCGCCAATCTAACCAACGCCAAGTTAGGGAATACTAATATGCTGGGTGCGATCGGCATACCAACTTACGCCGGTAGCGCTGAGGACTTCTACCGCATGGGGATGGCAGAAGCCGAGCGAGATAATTTTAACCGGGCAATCGATCTGTTTAACCAAGCCTTGACCATGCAACCCGATATGGCGAATGCTTATCTGAGTCGCGGTTTGGCACACTTCCATTTAGGCGATCGCACTGCCGCAATTGAAGATACCAAGAAAGCCGAAACTCTCTACATCGCCCAAGGAAATCAGCAAGGTCAACAATTAGCCCAACAAGTGATAAAAGGGTTTGAAACTCCTCGCACAGCCAGACTGCGACGCGGTAACGGGGATTTTCTCAGTTTCATTCAAAGCTTGGCAGGTTTTGCGCTGCAATTTCTGCGCTTTCCTGGCTTGCCTTTTTAGTTGTAAAGGTTATCTACCAGTCTTAGGGTAGCACCGCTAGGGTTGCTACTCTATTCCTCATTTCTAACCGATGGTTTTGTGACTAAAGTCACGCAATTTCCAGATTATTGTCACTTAACTATATGGCTTGCGATCGCCATCCATTCTCCAAACAAGATCGATAGTAAAGCTATAGGTCATTAGTTACAGATTAATCGGTCTGGGGAGAGTTGACAAATGTTGGAAAAACTAATTTTAGCCACTACCTTAACCTTTTTGGTAAACTTTTTCTTCGGAGTTAAGACCCCGGCTTCGACGCAAACAGATTTACCTCTATTCTCCCCGGTGTCTTCTACTTTAAATCTCAAGTAGTCCGATCCGATCGCTATCGCCTATCAACGGCGCGTGTATTTGTCCCTAATTCTTCGGATCTGCGCTTGAAATTCGGCTCCTTGTTGCGGATCGATCATCGCTACAAAGTTAGCAAAACCCTGAATTGATGCGATTAAATCGGAAGAATTTCCCCAATGTTTTCCTTCTAAACCATCTTTTTCGATTTGATACAACGTCGCCCGAAAGCGTTTTAAGGTTTTTCTCGCCACATTGGGTTTCTCGTTTACAACTACACCCGTTACTTCCTGTTGACGAGATTTGCGAAGGATTCTAGTTTTCTCCTCATTAATTGCCAATCCTTCATGAGCAACAATTGACTCTGTACGCCTGAGAATATTACAAATATGGCGCAGGTTTTCCCCAGAAGCCGAAAAAGTTAAATCGTCGGCATAGCGAGTATAAACAAATCCCAAGTTTTCCGCCATCCCAGATAAACGACGATCCAAACGACGACATAAAATATTAGTCAGGGCTGGACTTGTAGGGGCGCCTTGGGGTAAGTGACGTTCGGAAAGGGCGACGTAGTAAGTTTTTCCGTCTAATTCAACTGCTTCGATTTCGGGTTCGGTACATAATAAAGCAAAAATTGTTGCTGCGGCTTCTGAATAGCCAAACGAGCGAAAAACCCCTTTAATTCGCTGATAAGAAATCGAGGGAAAAAAGTTTTTTAAATCGAAATTGATCACAACTTCTGCACCCACATGGGGTTGTGCATTACTAACAATTGAACGTCCAGGGCGAAAGCCGTGGGCAGCGTCATGGAGTTGAACTTTTTCGAGAATATTGCTTAATATCCAATATTGTGCTTGTTTGAGGCGCGGCATCGGGGCGGAAATCGTGCGATCGCCTCCGGTTTTTTTCGGTATCCTGAAGCGCACATAGTGGGAAACCGTCGAAGTTTTGCGATCAAAGGCGAGAAAGCGCAATTGTCCGATGGTAATCCCCATTGCGGCGGCTATTTGCTCTGCCGTGCCGTATTCTGGCAAATTATAGGATTGCAGGCGCGGGCGATCGCATTCAGTAAAATTGAGTCCGCCGGAGATGCGATCGCCTAAATAAACAATATCCTGCGCTTTTTTCTGTTTCCAAGCCTCCGCGCGTTCGAGTCTTTCTGTTTCACGTCGTTCCTTGTTTTCTTGACGCTTGCGCCGCGACTCTGCCAACCGCTGTTGATAAACTTGTTGCTTGAGCGCCGCCTCATTGTGCAAGGTTCTGTTTTGTTGGTAAAGTTCGTTCAGTTCCCGCCAAATCTCCCCCCGCAGGCGGATTTCATCCGCCGGATCTTGCGGTAGCGTTCCCTGAGCAGGCCAAAATCCCAAGCGAATCATCTCTTCTAGGATTACCTCTTCCCTGGAAGTTTGGCGGATACGTTCGTAAAGTTCTTGGCGAGTGCGGGGCTGTGGCAGATCTGACATATGACAAAGTTATGGTTGGTTATAACTGCTATTTTGCCGCCAACTACCCACACTGACCAGGCAATTAAATTATGCGATCGCTCAGCTATGTACCTGGTGCAATTTTGCTTGCTATGGTATAATTTATTGCCAAGGCATGGTTTGGCTATAGACGATGCCTGTAGTGCATCTATTAGATTGATAACAAACATCTAAAACAGGATTTGTCCGCGACGAGCCTAGAAACGCTTTGTTTGCTTAGTCCTGTAAAGTTTATACAACGGAAAGCTTAACATGCTGTTTAATTCGCCAGAATTTATTTTAATGTTTCTGCCGGTGACTCTAGCGATCTTTTTTACCCTGGGCAGGTTGGGATACAATCGGGTAGCGATCGCTGCTTTAGTGGCTGCTTCCTTTGTTTTCTATAGTTGGTGGAAACCTTTACTATTATCACTGTTAATTTTCTCGATTATATTTAACTACTTTTTGGGTTATGGCTTGAGTAAGCCGCTCCAGCTCCCCTTTAGTAAAAGGCTGTTGTTAATTATAGGGATTGCTGTAAACTTAGGTTTACTCGGTTATTTTAAATATGCTAATTTCTTTATTTCCACCTTTAACGATTTAGCCGGAACAAATTTTAATTTAACCAAGATAATTTTACCATTAGGGATATCATTTTTTACTTTTCAGCAAATTACCTATCTAGTAGATTCTTTCCTGGGAAAAATACCAGAAAATAACTTTCTAGACTACTGTTTATTCGTTAGCTTTTTTCCCAAAATTTTTGCTGGCCCGATTGTACGTTACCACGAGATGATGCCCCAACTAGCTAGCGCATCAATTTATCGGTTTAACCAGGAAGATTTAGCCGTGGGGCTAACGATTTTTATCATTGGTTTGGGCAAAAAAGTCCTGATTGCCGATCAGATGTTTGCTTATATTTATCCAGTATTTAGTGCTGCACTTCAAGGAACGCCTCTAACCTTTTATGATGCTTGGAGTGGAGCCTTAGCCTACACATTTCAGCTTTACTTTGATTTTTGTGGCTATTCTGAGATGGCAATTGGTACAGCCAGAATGTTCGGAATTAAGCTACCGCTCAACTTTGACTCGCCTTACAAAGCTGTGAATATCAGCGACTTTTGGCGTCGTTGGCACATAACACTTTCTAACTTTTTAAGAGATTATATCTACATTGCTCTGGGCGGCAATCGTCAAGGAGAATTAAGGCGCAATGTCAATTTAATGACTACAATGCTGTTAGGTGGTCTTTGGCATGGAGCCGGTTGGACATTTGTTTTATGGGGCGGATTGCACGGAGCATACTTAATAATTAATCATCAATGGCGTTCGTTCCGTAAATTTTTAGGACAGGATCTGAAAAAAACTAGCTGGTGGAGTGTAGCATTAGGTTGTTTTGTTACTTTTATCGCGGTGGTAGTGGGTTGGGTTTTGTTTAGAGCTGAAACAATAGGGTCGGCTCTGGCAATATTGAAAACAATGTTTGGATTTAATGGAATATCCTTGTCAGCTTCGGTTGTGCCAGAAAGAAAAAGACTATTTTTCATCTTACTTCTGGCGATTTGGGTGTTGCCAAATACTAAACAATGGTTGAGTAAATATGAGCCATTTCTGTTGGAAAAGCCGGAAAAACAAACGGCTGGAAGTTGGAGCGATCGCTTTTGGCAAAAATTCCAATGGCAACCTAACAAATTGCTCGGCTTCCTATTTGGTATTTTGATGTTTATTGCGGTAAAAATAATATTAGAAGCACCAGAAACAAAATTTTTATACTTTGACTTTTGATAATTATGAAACCATCCAAATATTCATCTTCGATTTTATCTGGGCTATTACTAAGCTGTTTGATTTTTCTCATAGCAGTTTTATACCAACTCGGCGCTCCTACTGAAAGTTCCCGTTGGACTGACGAGATTTATACAATTAAAACTAAAATTGCTAATTCGATCAAAACACCAAAGTTAGTCGTCGTAGCTGGCTCTAATGCTCTCATGGGCATTAGCTGTAAAATGATTCGCGAAGAAGCAAATTTTCCCTGCGTTAATGCGGCAACTTATGCTGGATTGGGTATTGAGTACATTTTAGATCGCAGCCGTTCTTTAGTTAAGCCTGGAGATACAGTTCTCCTACCCTTAGAATATGAGTTTTACACAGATGACGGTAAATTGAATGGGGCATTAATCGACTATGTTTTAGCCAGAGACTTGAAATATTTAAAATCCCTTAATTTTCTCGATCAAATGCGTTTTATCACCGGAATTTCTATGACTCGCGTGCAAGATGGCATCTTAGCGAAATTGGGAACTCCCAAGCAATGGCAATCTCATTATAAATCGGAAAACCTGAATGAATATGGCGATGACATTGGGAATCGCGCCTCACTTATGACCAAAAAAGAATTTCAGGCACTTGAAGAGTTAAAACCAAAGGAACTCGAAGGCTATATCAAGTCAAGTTATGGCATGGAATCTATCAAAAATTTCGTAAATTGGAGCAAAAAAGATAATATTAAAGTAATAGCAACCTGGCCCAATACCTTCTGGTTTGAAGCTTATCAGGAACAGCAAGCTCAAGACTTCTTTCAAAGTATCAATGATTTTTATCAAAGGATTGAAGTTCCTCTCCTGGGAACTTATCGAAATTCTATGTACGATAAAGCTCTGTTTTTTGACACCAGCTATCACATGAACGATAAAGGAGTCCGCTATCGTACCAAACAGCTTATAGATTTACTCCAACCTATTTTGGTCAAAAAAGTTTCGTAGTAGCGTAAGCCGGGGTGGGTTTATGGAGATATCTCATGGTTCCATAGAATGGCTGGTAAAACCCGCCCCTACAGCATCAAAAATTAAACACAACCTTTGCTAGCGGAAATCATATTACGAGAGGTATTTGTTAGCAGCGCAAAAGTTAAATAAACCCGCAAGGGCTTAGGCTACCGATGCCACTGCACAGGATATGACCATTTTTGTAGATTCTTTATTTAATTAATTTGGCAGAATTTACGCTCTCGATCGAGTTGGGGTTCTTGCCAAGAAAATGCAAAATGACTCACCGTATCAATTTGCGGTGCAAATTGCTTAATCGCTTGCATTTGTTGTTCCAATGGAGGACGATTGGTCACAGATCTGCCCCAATCTCCCGCTAATGCGGGTCTAATTTGCGTTCCCGATGGTGCAAGGCTAATAACTCGTTGCAAGTCTTCTAAAATACAGCTGGTATCGTTGCAAGCTTTGTAAACCATTGGATGCCATTCCATCGCAGCGGGAAATCTATCCCAAGGTTGAATCCGAGAATCGTAACCTCCTTGTCCGACGGCGCGATTACCACCGGGGAAAAATACTGCACCTGTAGGAATTCCTTGTTGCTGTGCGGGAGCGATCGCACTTGCCAAAAAATCTAACACCCCTTGGGCGGCATGAGCAACGCTCAATTCCCACAATTCTTGTTGTAAAATCGGTTGGCGCTGTTGTGGCGATAGTAAGTTTTTACTCAAATCGGGATTGCGCCCTTGCCAAAGCGGTTCACCTTCCTCGGGATACATCTCGTCAATTTGGGCAAGATCTGCGACGGTAATATATCCCTGATTCAAGAAGCGGCGAATCAATGCCAATCCCTTATTATTAATGGCTCGTTGAAATAAAACTTGTTGCGTTGCTTCGCTATAAAGCCACAATTCTTGAACTTTAGTTGCCACGGAAGCTTCCCCCGTACTGCGGGGGTATCGCACGTAGTCAAATAACACGCCATCGGGTTTGCGTTTCACCACCGCTTGCACTAGCTGGTTATAATCTTCCCGCGCTTGCAAGTTGTAAGGATCGATGAACGCTTTCGCATCATCTCCTTTAGCTAATTCTTCTTCTGCCACTGCTTGGTAAAGTGCAGCTAAATTATCTTGTCCCAAACCGTTGCGGGCTAACGCCGATTGTCGATCTGGTCGCTGTGCGTAGGCGTAGCCAAAATTCATTGTAAACAACCAAGCGTACACTTTTAACCCGCGATCGCGCCCCGTTTGAATCGCTTGCGCCAGTAAGTCTGCTGTTTCTAATCCTGGCGTTTTTACCACCGATTTCCACGGCGTATTATTCTCTGCTTGCGGCAACAAAACTTGAGAGTCATAAAAGACTTCAACGTAAACTTGGTTATAGCCTTTATTAACAATCCGATCCATAATTTCAGAAAGCCCCCCCGGTCGCAGATCGCAGGGATACAAACGCAGCCATATCGCTTGATTGCGAGGCCAATTTTCTTGGCGACATGCCTGCAATTGCCGTGCATTCTCGGCTACAAGGGATTTATAGCGGTTCTCGGCGTTGCGATCGCCGTTTAATGCTGCTATTCGTAAGCTTTCTTTCTGTTGGCTGACTTCAGGCGATAATTGACAAGCCATTTCAGTTCGAGGCGGCAATGGTTGGCTCGCCATCGATCCACTTACCAAGCTATTTGTCAAGACTCCTACCAAAAAAAAGCGATAGAAATAACCCCGGCGTCGCCTAAAGGTTAAGAAATATTGCTTCAGTTTCCAGATCGGGTTGAACAAGGCAGACTTCTCAAACGCTAGTTTTAAAAAGTCTAAGCCAATTTCTCAAATAGGGGAATACTTAATTGACACTCCTCGCCCTATAAGTGCGAGGATTCTTCTCTCACAGGCACTTACCTAGACTGTCGATGGCCCCCGACAGTACGCCTCCAGAAGCAATTTGCAACCCCACGGGCTGTCCGACCGCAAGGATACCACGATCTCTAATTACTTGAGCTGCTGCCACGTCTCTATTGGTTGTATAGCCACAACTATGGCAGCGATGGATTCTTTTGTTCAAATCTTTCTTGCCCGTATGCGTCCCGCAATTAGGGCAAATCTGACTTGTGTAGTCTTTATTAACCTTAAAAAAGAAAACATCACGCTTCCAACAGACGTAAGACAAAATGTTGAAAAACTGTCCGTATGCAGCATCAAGTGTATGCTTTCTAAATAACCCTTTTGCCCAAGCTTTGAAGTTGATATCTTCAACAAATATAGCTCCAGCTTGGTCGCAAAGATGATGGGCTAATTTGAACTGCCAGTCTTTGCGGGTATCGTTAATTTTTTGATGAATTCTAGCTATCTTGTTCTGAAGTCTTAGCCAATTACTAGAACCCTTTTTCTTATGCTTTAATCTTCGTTGCAGTAATTTCAACTCGCGGTGAAGTGCATTAAAAAATCGAGGTCTAGAAACTAATTCCCCATCACTTGTAGCTAGGTATTTTTCTAGTCCGATATCTAGTCCCAAAAAATGACCCCCGACGGGGACATCTGGTACTTGTACGCCTAATTGATAGGTCAGCATGACAAAGAAACCAGTTGCCCTTTTTACCACCCTAATCTGTTTCAGGATAAAGCCTTCAGGTAATGGGCGAGACATTTTCATCTTCACCCAACCAATCTTAGGAAGTTTAACTCTTCCTGGCTCAACTGCGCTCTTTTTAACATCTGGGTAGACGAAAGAACGCATTTTCTTTTTGAACCTGGGGAATCCTTGGCCTCGTTCCCACATTGCCACAAATGCGGCTTCTAATTGTCTTAGAGTTTGCTGCAAAACGTGAATATGTGGTAGCTGAAGTTCGGGATATATCTTTTTGGCACTCGTTAAGGCTTTACATTGAGAAGCGTAGGTTGGTCTAGGTGCATCCGCAGGAATTATATATTCGGAAACTAAACTACATGAGTTAACAGCTCCCTTGCGAGAGTTAACCCAATCCTTACGTTCTCGCAAGGCAAAGTTGTAGACTTTTTTACAGGCATTAAGCCACGCCTCAAAAGTCTCTACCTGTTGCGCGTTCGGTTTAAGTTTGTACTCGTAGTTTACTGTTATGCTCATGCAAGTACTTTATCATAGTGAATAAACAAACACAAGTTTATTCACACCACGGATGAAACGGCAAAAAGCCGCCCTCCACTGTCGTTAAAGGGCGGGGCTTGTATCCCATTATTTTCGGTCATGCTCTACAGCAAATTCACCCTCAGCAAAGCCGTTGGTTAATGGTGTTGTAGGGGCGGGTTTTACCAGTGACTTTGGATACCAAGCAAATTATGTTCATAAACCCGCCCCGTGCGATGCCGATACCAGCGGACATCATAGGAAAGCTTACCGCATTTGACAAAATTTTCGTTCCCGATCGAGTCCAGGTTCTTGCCAGGAAAAAGCGAAGTGGCTCACCGTCGTAATGCGGGGCGCAAATTGACGAATTGCTTGCATTTGCGCTTCCAAAGACGGACGGTTGCTGATAGATTTACCCCAAACTCCTGCTAAAGCGGGTTTAATTTCCGTCCGGCGTTGAGCAAAGCTTAAAACCTCTCGCATTTCTCCGACAATGCAACTCGTATTGCGGCAAGCCTTGTAAAGCATAGGATGCCACTCGATGTTACTGGGAAACTGATCCCAAGGCTGAATCCGGGAGTCATATCCTTGACCGACGGCTCGATTCCCACTGGGAAAAAATACTGCACCCGCGCGGATTCTTTGTTGTTGCACGGGTCTAATTCCCACTTGCAGAAATTCTAAAATACCCTGAACTGCATGGGTGACGGTTAATAACCACAACTGTTGTTGCAAAATTGGCTGACGCTGTTGTGGCAAGGTCAAATATTTGGTTGTATTGGGATTGCGACCCTGCCAAAGCGGTTCTCCTTCTTCCGGATTGAGTGCATCAATCTCAGCAATATCTCCAGCAGTAATATATCCCTGACTTAAGAATTGGTAGATTAATGCCAGTCCTTTGTTGTTGAAGCTGCGTCGATATAAAGTACGCAAAGAAGCATCGCCATAAATCCACAAATCTTGCACCCTGGCGGCGACGGAAGCACCGCCCCCGCTGCGGGGATATCGCACGTAGTCAAATAACACCCCGTCTGGTCTGCGTTTAATGACTGCTTGCACCAGCTTTTGATAGTCTTGTCTTGCTTGTGGGCTGTAAGGGTCAATAAATGCTTTCCCATTCTCTCTTCTGAGTAAGTCCTCATCAACTGCTACGTCATACAAAGCTGATAAATTGTCGTGTCCGAAACCGTTGCGGGCTAATGTCCCGCGTCGGTCAGGTCGTTGGGCGTAGGCGGAACCAAAGTTCATCGTGTACAGCCAAGCGTAGACTTTTAAACCCCGTTGTCGCCCTTTTTGAATTGCTTGCGCTAATAAATCGACTCGTTGCGCTCCTTGTACTTTTACCACCGATTGCCAAGGCGTGGGATTATCTGCCTGGGGTAACAAAACTTTGGAGTCGGCAAAGACTTCTACGTAAACTTGGTTGTAGCCTTTGTTAACAATCCGATCCATTATCCGCTCTAGCGACCCCGGT
Source organism: uncultured bacterium (assembly GCA_964463555.1). Classification (GTDB taxonomy): domain Bacteria; phylum Cyanobacteriota; class Cyanobacteriia; order Cyanobacteriales; family Aerosakkonemataceae; genus Microseira. The sequence goes on along the minus strand of CAYXCW010000016.1, from coordinate 1,964 downwards.
CGAATGTCGCAGGGATACAGGCGCAGCCAAATCGCTTGATTGCGAGGCCAGTTGCGTTGGCGACAAGCTGTGAGTTGCCGCGCGTGTTGGGATAAAAGTTCCCGGTAGCGGTTTTGAGCGGTTCGGTTGCCTCGGATTGCCGCTTGACGCAGGTTTTCTTTTTGTTGGATGGCTGCGGCTGGTAGTTGGCAAGGGACAGCGATCGCCTGCTCCACCCCCACTACACTTACTATCCCATTTGTCAAGATCGCAATTGCTAAATTTCTATAAAAATAACCTTGGTGTTGCCTAACGGCGATAAAAGTTTGTCTTAGTTGCAGCAGACGGTTTAACAAGGCTGACGCTCTCAACAGTTAGTTTCAACAAGTTTAAGTTAGTTTATCGTTTTAAAGCATAGTTGCTCCACCAAAAGTCATAAGTAATTATTCTCATTAATTTCAGATTTGGCAAAAATGGATCGATTTTGTGACAGAGCGATCGCATCCCCAACTTTTCCGCAATAATTGTTCATAATTTATAGATACCCCTCTCAACATCAAGAGGTTACCGTGTCTTTGTATGCTGAATTACACCGCCATCTAGGTGGTTCCGTCGTACCCCGGATTCTGTGGAGATATTTCCAACGTAACGACTCTCAGAAGGCGCAACGTTTCCCAGAATACCCAGAGTTTGAGGACTTTTATACCCGTCCCCGCAATACCCTAGATGAATATCTGGAATTGCACACCCTGGTAGAAAGCGTGCAAACGTCCCAAACGCTGCCTTACTTTATCTATCGGTTAATTCGAGGTGCTTATATATTTGAGAATTTGGCTTATTTAGAATTACGGTACACGCCTTATCTGCGGACACCAGAAGATTTAAATCAGTCGCAGCGCATCGACTGTATGGCAGAAATTGTCGAAATAGTCGGCAAAGCCAGTTCTCTGACAGAATATCCCATCGTTACCAGCCAAATCTTGTGTATGCACTCGCGTTTACCTTATGAGGTGAATCGAGCGATCGTTGACTTGGCAGCTCAAAACCGGGAATATGTTTGTGCGGTGGATGTGGCAGGCGGGGATGCCCATTACGCCGAGCGGTTGGACGAATTTGTGGAATTATATGCTTATGCGCGAAGTCTCAACCTCAACACCACCGGACACCTTTACGAAACCGTCGATGGCTGTTACCCAGAACTGTTACCCTATTTAATGCGAATCGGTCACGGCATCCAAATTCCGCTCAAACATCCTGAATTATTGCCCGAATTAGCCGCAAAAGGTCAGTGTTTGGAAGTTTGTCCCACTACCTACCTCAAAACCGGCACTTTAGAAGATATCCGTCAACTGAAACTGGTTTTTGACCGCTGTTTTGAAGCGGGTGTAGACATCGCCATCTGTACCGATAACGCCGGGTTGCATAACGTGCGCCTGCCCTTCGAGTACGAAAATTTACTCACCCAGGATGTAATCGATTTTCGTCAATTGCAAGCGTGTCAGGAAGCCTCTTTCCGCCACGCCTTCGCTTGGCCCTACCAACAACCTCCTGCTTCCCTATTAAGTGGATTGTATCAAGAAGTACCCACCAAAACAGGTGATAGTTACTCCGGTAAACGGGAATTCGTCACCCAAAGTTAGAGATTAGAAGTGGTAATTGGTAATTGGTAATTGGTAATTGCTAATTGCCAAGCGAATTGTCTTCATAAACCCGCGCCCCGCGCGATGCCGATGCAACCGGAAACGATATAACTAGCAAGTTGGGCTAGTATCAAACATAGATTAATAATGGGTCATTGGTACCAAAAAAGCCAATGGCCCATTACCCATTACCCATTATCAGAAAAAATGGGTTGTTAGCCCCCCCTTTAAGAGCGAAAGGAAAAATTAATTTCCCTCCTTTGCAATCCTATAAGCTTGAGGGAGAGGTAACTGTCAACTGTCAACTGTCCACTGTCAACTGTCCACTGTCCACTGTCCACTGTC
>CAYXCW010000015.1:0-91266 GCA_964463555.1 uncultured bacterium | reverse complement strand
GACAGTGGACAGTTGACAGTTGACAGTGGACAGTTGACAGTTGACAGTGGACAGTTGACAGTTGACAGTGGACAGTTGACACAAAGAAACTGGGTTTCCGTAAAAACTCCCCCCTTCGCTTGCAGGGAAGGGGGGCAGGGGGGTTAGGTTTGTCCCGCTTTCGGTTATTGGACAGTGGACAATTATCAACCAAAAACTGGGTTTAAAACCTCGTCCTCACAAGCCGCTTGACTAGCTGTCCACTGTCAACTATCAACTATCAACTATCAACTATCAACTATCAACTATCCACTGTCCACTGTCCACTGTTGAAAAATTAACCTTTGAAACCGGGGATTAAACTGGTACTTAGTCGTTTGATTCCATAGGTTGCTACGTGGGAATAACGCTGTTTACCGCAAAGAATTTCAGCCATAATTTGGCTAGCGACAGGTTTTTTGACGCCGACTTTGTAGCCGACTTTTGGCATCCGGAAGAACAAACCGGCTAAGCGTTGCGCCCATACCATATCCGCACCCCATTCTTCGTTAATAACGTGGGTGTATTGTTCGAGGGCTTCTAAATCGCCGCCTATGGCGCAATCTATCGCTTCTGCTGCTTTGACGCCGCTAAAGATAGCAGGACGAATGCCTTCTGCCGTAAACGGATCGACCATACAGGCAGCTTCCCCAGCTAATAGGGCGTTTTGGGTATGCAATTTTTGATTGCCATGCCATAAGCAAATCGGATGGGAGAACAGCTGGGTTTTGGCGCCGTTTAAGCCAAACTGGGCGGCGTACTTAGTTAAAACACCGTTAGCGTCTTGGAGTTCTCCACCTTGGAAGGTGCCGACGCCGACAGAATAGCCGTCTGCTTTGGGGAAGTTCCAAATGTAGCCGTTTTTGAGGGTGCCAAACTCAAAGTTGATCTTGACATCGCTGTCATTTGATGATGCGGTTTGTGCTTCTAAACCGCCTGCGATGCGGCTTTTACGGTCTTTAAACCCTAGCCATTTTGCCATTGGGCCTTTTGCACCATCGGCGGCGATCAGGTAGCGACCTTCAACCGGGCCATTGGGGGTATTGACTTGCCAGCGATCGCTCTGAAACTGAATCCCGCTAACTTCCGTATTGTCTCGCAGTTCGGCTCCTTGTTTCTGTGCCTGCTCGATCAGAAAATGGTCAAATACATCCCGCCTGACCATCCAAATTGGTTCTAGCTTGTTCAACTTGATATCTACGGGATCTTCCATATTCCAGGTGTAGCGAATTGCATTCACCTTCAGGGAAATTGCTGGGCTAAAGTCAAAATCAAACCACTCGGCGATCGCAGGCGATACCCCTCCCCCACAGGGTTTGTACCGTGGCAGACTTTCTTTTTCTACCACTAAAACCGAGCGTCCCCGCTTCGCTAAATGATACGCTGCGGCTCCTCCAGCAGGGCCAGCTCCGACAATAATGCAGTCAAACATATCGCTGAAATCTTGCTCCTCAATAAAAAACAGGTTTAGATTTTGACAAAAAAGGGTTTTCCCCTCGCAGCCGATTGATTTAACTCATTGATAACTTTTTTATCCCTCATTTGTCATCTTTATTAAGTTCATATTGGCGTTTCCGTAATTTTGGCTACTGAATTTTTCCCAAAAATTTACTCAAGTAAGTTTACCCAGAATACAATTCATTAGTTACACGGTGTGCAAATTTTTTGTGTAGCTCATAGTATGATTGATGAAGTTTCGGTTAACTTACTACCGGAACGATTTATTTATCACCTACTCGAGGCGATCCTTATGATTTGGGAAGTTTGCATTCGCTACGCCAACGGCATTGAACGGATCCTTCGCTCTTACCAAAACCGGGAAACTGCCCTTAAATATGTGGATGCACTTTATAAAGTTCACGGTTATCCGCTTCACTTTGCTTACATTGTGCGCCCAAAACATGCTGTTCAGCCAGCGAGCGCCTTGTAGGGTTGCCCGTAATGGCAATCCCTGTGAGGCTAATCGCTGGGGCATCGGTTGGTTTATACCGTAGTAATGTCTTTTTCTTTTTCGGCTAGCAGTTCATCAATTCTGGCGATGTACTTGTCGGTGAGTTTTTGAATTTTATCTTGCTGGTTCCGGGCTTCATCTTCAGAAATTTCGCTGCTTTTCTCCTGCTTGCGGATATTGTCTACGGTGTCGCGGCGGATATTGCGAATCGAAACTTTTCCTTCTTCGGCATACTTAGCAGCTACTTTGACTAATTCTTTACGGCGATCGCTGGTGAGGGGTGGAATATTCAACCGAATCACCGAACCGTCGTTACTAGGAGTTAAGCCAATATCCGACATGGAAATCGCTTTTTCGATTAAATTCAAACTACTGCGGTCGTAGGGTTGAATCGCAATTGTACTCGCATCCGGGGTATTGATGTTGGCTAGGGATTTGAGAGGTGTTGGAGTTCCGTAGTATTCCACCATTACCCGGTCGAGGAGTGCGGCATTGGCTCTACCCGTGCGGATAGAATTAAACGAGCGTTGAGTAGACTCAACGGCTTTTTGCATATGACTTTCAGCATCAGCTAACTTCACAAAAACCTCCGACAATTGTTCCCACAGGTTCTCCCATAACGGCGCGATGGATATTACCGCGAACTCCCAGGTCAAATACCATAATTGGGATGTTGTTCTCTCGACACAGAGCGATCGCAGTCCCATCCATCACCCGCAGATCGTTAACCAAAACGTGACCGTAGGTCAAGCTTTGGTAGCGTTTGGCGTCTGGATTGACGTGGGGATCGCTATCGTAAACCCCGTCTACTTTGGTGGCTTTAAAAATCACATCCGCACCAATTTCAGCCGCTCTCAGCGCTGCCGTGGTATCGGTGGTAAAGAATGGATTCCCAGAGCCAGCGCCAAAAATTACCACTCGTCCTTTTTCTAGGTGACGAATGGCACGACGCCGGATATAGGGTTCTGCGACTTCCTGCATGGCGATCGCCGTTTGCACGCGGGTAGGAACGCCAATTTGTTCCAACCCATCCTGCAAAGTCATGGCATTCATTACCGTTGCGATCATACCGATATAGTCTGCGGTTGCTCGATCCATCCCTGCTGAGGCGGCTTTGACGCCGCGAAAGATGTTACCCCCACCGACAACGATAGCGATTTGAACGCCACTTTTGATTACTTCTGCCACTTCTTGAGCGATTTCTTGAACCACCGCCGGATCGATTCCGTACCCCAGGTTTCCCATTAAGGCTTCACCGCTCAACTTTAGCAATACCCGTCGGTATGCTATCCCCATCTAGACCTCCGCCAGAATATTCCCACCACAATAATTATTGTTTATCAAATCAAACAATCTCCAACCTAAGATAGCAGTACAGGAGGCAGATGTCTTCAGGAGCGCCATTTGATTAAAGAGCAACCGATGGGTTCGGTTTCGGATGGATCGATCGCTTCTCCTTTGAGTAAGGATGCGATCGCATTGCGTAAATAAGCCATCTGCACCAATTCCGGTGTTTGAGGATTATCGTTAACGCTGCCCCAATAACGCAGCACGCCTCGATTGTCTAATAAAAAAGCCTGGGGTGTCACCGTCGCGCCAAAGCCCTTCGCTACATCCTGAGTCGGATCTCTTAAGTAAGGAAAGTTGAGTTGATACTCCTCACCGAAGGCAAGCATATTCTCAAAGCTATCTTCCGGAGACAAGCTAGCATCGTTAGCGTTGATGCCGATTAAGGTAAACGCTTCGCTCTCAAAATCCGCCTGAATTTGTTTGAAATGGTCGATACACCCCTTAACGTAAGGGCAATGATTGCACATGAAAATAACCCCAACCGCTCGGTACTTTTCCAAATAGCGAGCCAGGTGGTGAACTGCTCGATCGATTCCCGGCAGTTCAAAATCAGGAGCGTAGCTGCCAATGGTTGTGCCGGTTTTTTCCATATTAGGGAAATGTTAGATTTCAGATTTTGGATTTCAGATTTGGGATCAAACGATTGAACAATTGAATTTTAATCGGTTATCCGCCCTGGGGTCGATTTTTTCCGCATTGGGTTCATCAACGGGGTTTCAACCTGTCTTTGCCAACAATCAACAATTCACGATCTCGATCGTGACATAATTTTTGCCCCTCGCTGCACCGTGGAAACGGATTTCTGTGTATATCTCTAGCTTTAGAGCCAGGATTGTTCAGATCAACCCGGTTTCTTTGCGGTATTAGATCCAGGATTCCATAATTTATCAAGAATTGTAACAATAAGAGAAGACAAGATTCTGCTGCACCCTTGCATAGGTGAATTACCACTCCCATGATCGATACAGCTTCCACCACCAGAACTACTCATACTTGGACATGGCAAGGTTTTCCGATCTGCTATCAAACGCAAGGAAACTCAGGCGCCGCAGTGGTTCTAGTTCACGGCTTTGGCGCTTCCTGGGGACACTGGCGCAAAAATATCCCCGTTTTAGCAAAAAACGCCCGCGTTTACGCGATTGACTTAATCGGTTTTGGCGGTTCGGCTAAACCCACCCCTGGAATCGAGATGAATTACACCTTTGAAACTTGGGGAAAGCAAATCGCCGATTTCTGTAAAGAAGTCGTTGGCGGTGCCGCTTTTTTAGTCGGTAATTCGATTGGCTGTATTGCTGTGATGCAAGCGGCGGTAGATTATCCAGAGATCGCCACAGAAGTGGCCCTAATCAACTGTTCTCTGCGGCTGCTGCACGATCGCAAGCGGGCAACCCTACCTTGGTATCGCCGCAACGCTGCCCCAATTATCCAACAACTGCTGTCAATTAGGCCGATTGCACAGCTCTTTTTTAGCCAAATCGCCAATCGCAACACCGTGCGTAAAATTCTGCTGCAAGCTTACAAAAATCCGGAAGCCGTCACCGATGAACTTATCGATCTGCTAATGGAACCAGCAGTTAATCCGGGCGCGGTGGATGTATTTGTGGCGTTTACGCGCTATTCTTCCGGGCCATTACCTGAAGATTTACTGCCTATTCTACCCTGTAGAGCCATCATGTTATGGGGCACAGAAGACCCTTGGGAACCAATTGCTTTAGGGCGAGAATTGGCAAATTACCCACAAGTAAAAGAGTTTATACCTATTGAAGGAGCCGGACATTGTCCGCAAGATGAAGCACCAGAATTAGTGAATCCAATTTTACAAGATTGGATTTTGCAGCATCAGTAGTAGAGACACGGCATCAATACATATCCTATTGCTCAAAGTTTTCCCGATGCCGTGTCCCTACCCCCGTTGACTCCACGGCAAATAATGATAGATTTATTTGATGCCCCTTGCCAACTCCAATCTGGACTAAAGTTCTTACCTGGAACTGCGTCAATACTTGTGACTATTGATACTAAAAAACTTTTATGAGAGAATTTAGCGACGCTGCTGTCGTTAATTGTTGTCATAAACAAGTCATAACTTATAGAGAATATTGTCATAAAATATGATAATGAGTCAAATAAGATTAAAATGACGCATGAAGAATCAGCATACAGGATGGCGCAGAGTACTTTTTGGGACACGCACACGTATTCTAGGCTGGTGCATCTTGCTGATTGCTGTCTCTGACATTATATCTATTCTGGCAATTCGTCAAACTCTATTTGCGCGGTTAGAAAGGAGAATTCATAAGTCGCTGATTCAAGAAGTAGAAGAATTTCGCCAACTTGTTAAAGAAGGGAAAGACCCCAAAACTGGAAAACCTTTTGGCAGCGATGTGGATAAAATATTTAAGCTATTTCTGTCTCAAAATATTCCAGATGATGATGAGTTTTTACTAACTATTTTAAATGGGGAACTGGACAGATATAGCCCCAGAGCGCTGCCAGCACCTTTACGTGGAGATTCAAACATTGTCAAGCAATGGGCGCAGCTAAAGCAGCCAAGTGGGGGAGAAGTTTTAACGACAGATGCTACGATCCTTTATAAAGCAGAACCCGTTATCTTTCAAGGGGAAGTTAGAGGGGTTTTTGTGGTTGTCCATTGGCTTTCAGGCGAACGTGAAGAAGTAGATGAAGCTGTTTTTGTTGTGATTCAGGTGGGAATTTTGGTCTTAGCTGTAGCCTCAACGTTAGCTTGGATTACGGCTGGAAGAGTGTTGAAACCTTTACGAGAACTTACAGAAACGGCTCGCGATATCAGCGAGTCTGATTTGACCAGACGAATTCCGGCAAAAGGTAAGGATGAAATTGCGGAATTATCTAATACCTTTAACGAAATGTTGGAGCGGTTGGAAACTGCTTTTGCAAGTCAGCGAAACTTTATTGATGATGTGGGACACGAACTGCGAACGCCGATTACAATTATCCGAGGTTATTTGGAATTGTTGGGACACGAGATTCCCCAGCAACGCGAAACCATCGAGTTGGTGACGGATGAATTGGCGCGAATGAATCGTTTTGTTGACGATCTTTTGCTGCTAGCTAAAGCAGAACAACCGGATTTTTTAAACTTGGAACTGGTGGATATTGCTGCGCTGACGGAGGAATTGTATGCTAAGGCAAAAGCTTTAGGCGATCGCAAGTGGTGTTTGGAAGGCAAAGGAAAAGGACGGATTGTCGCGGATCGTCAGCGGTTAACTCAGGCGATAGTGAACTTGGCGCAGAATGCCACTCAGCACACCAAGCAAGGAGATGAAATTGCTTTGGGTTCTGCAATAATTCAGGGTAAAGTTCATCTTTGGGTCAGGGATACGGGTGCGGGAATTGCCCTTGCCGACCAAAAGCGGATTTTTGAACGGTTTGCTCGTGCTTCTGCGAGTCGCCGTCGTCCGGAAGAGATGGGTTTAGGATTGGCAATTGTGCGCGCGATCGCAGAAGCTCACGGCGGCTCAATCGAACTGGTGAGCAAACCGGGTGCAGGCTCTACTTTCACATTGATTTTACCACCGGAACCCCCCCAGGAGGTATTGTTAAATGAACAGAATTCTCATTGCTGAAGACGAACAGCGGATTGCTAATTTTCTGGAAAAAGGTCTACAAGCAAATGGCTTTTCCACCACTCAGGTTGCTAATGGTAATGAAGCCGCTTCTATAGCTTGTAGCGAAGATTTTGACCTGTTGATTTTGGATATCAATCTGCCTGATAAAAATGGCTGGAAGGTACTCGAAGAACTACGGGGACGGGGAGAAAAAATTCCAATTATTATTCTAACCGCGAGGGGCGATGTGAGCGATCGCGTAGCCGGATTAGAAAATGGTGCCGATGATTACATGACCAAGCCCTTTAGTTTGGAAGAATTGGTGGCGCGGGTGCGCTTGCGGTTGCGGGATGCTAGCTCACCAAAAGCGAACGAAGAAATGGTATTACAAGTACGAGATGTGACATTAGACTTACGCAAGCGGGTGGTGATGCAAGGCGATCGCACTCTCGATCTATCTGTGCGCGAATTCGCATTAATCGAAATGTTTCTGCGCCATCCGGGGCAAGTTTTGAGCCGCGATCGCTTGTTAGAACATGTCTGGGGTTACGACTACGATCCCGGTTCCAATATTGTCGATGTTTATGTGGGATATCTGCGTAAAAAGCTCAAAGGCGACTATATCGAGACAGTCAGAGGCATCGGTTATAAACTCCGCAGTAATCGGTAATGGGTAATGGGTAATGGGTAATGGGTAATGACAACCAATTTTATCGATCGCCCATTACCAATTGTGAGAATTTTCTCATTTATGATTCATGAAAAAATTATAAAAGAATAATATAATTTTGCTCCAAGTAGTAGAGCGAAAACTGTGGTTGAGGGCGGATTGAACAAGTTATTAAACTTAGGTCAAAGCCTTATATTGGGGAGCTATTTAAGCTTCATTTCTGGCGAAAGTTCCGGCGCGTTACAGATGCCATTTGCTCAGACAAAACCAGGGGATAAACCCTTTTTCCCCACTAAGCAAAATCAACAAAATAAACCCAGAGAACGCATTACTCCAGTGTGGCAATTAACCGATGTTCAACCAACAGACTGGGCTTATCAAGCGCTGCGATCTTTAGTAGAACGCTACGGAGTAATTCAAGGTTATCCAGATGGAACATTTCGGGGAAATCGTCCCCTTAGCCGCTATGAATTTGCGGCAGCACTTTACGCCGCGATGGAGTATCTGCGCCCAGTCACAAAAGAAGAGATAGAAGAAATCAAGCGATTACAGGAAGAATTCTCCAGAGAGTTAGCAGCAATTCAAGGAAAATTGGAGAGTATTGAAAATCGCTTGCGGACAGCAGAGCCATTTTCTTTAACAACTAAACTGACGGGTGAAGTTTTATTTGCTACCGTTGCAGTGGGAGATACAGAAAAAGCCGATGGTAGTGAGGAAGACATTGATTATAACGTCACATTTGGTCAGAGAACCAGACTAACTTTTGATACCAGCTTTACTGGCAAAGATCGCTTGAGAACTCGCCTGCAAGCTAGTAATATTTCCAGATTAGAAAGAGCGACGGGAACAGATATGGCTCGCTTATCTTTTCAAGGCGATAGCGGCAATCAATTAGAACTAAGTCGCTTGAGTTATCGCTTTCCCGTTGGCAAAAATGCGATCGTTTCTGTGGAAGCCACCGGGGGTGGATTGGGAGATATTGCCGATCCCCTCAATCCTTTGTTTGGTACGCCTTCTTATGGTTCAATATCGCGATTTGCTACGAAAAATCCGATCTATAGACAAGGAGGCGGTAGCGGTGTGGGGATGACTTATGAATTTAACGATGCTGTTAGTTTGAGTTTGGGATATTTAGTAGAAGAAGGGAACGATCCGCGAATTGGCATTAGCGGCGGTGCTTATGGTGCGATCGCGCAACTCACCTTTGAACCCAGTAAAACCGCGGCGATCGCATTAACCTACGTGCGGTCTTACAATAACATCAATACCGGAACCGGAAGCGATCGCGCCAACGATCCGTTTGATGACGAGAGTGAAGCGATCGCTGCCGACTCTTTAGGAGTGCAATCTAGTATCGAATTCGCGCCTAATTTAACCTTTGCTGGCTGGGTGGGCTTCACCCGCGCCACCGCCACCGATGTACCCGAAAATCCTCAAGCCAATATTTTAAACTGGGCGCTGACACTGGCAGCAACGGATTTAATTAAAGAAGGTAGTTTAGCTGGTTTAATGATTGGCGTACCGCCAAAGGTGATTAATAACGATTTTGCCGTTGATGGTAGGGACTATGAAGACTCCGATACCTCGTTGCAACTCGAAGCTTTCTATCGCTATCCAGTCATGGATAATATCGCCGTCACCTTGGGTTTTTTAGTAGTTACTAATCCCGAACACAACCGCGATAACGACACAATTTATCTGGGTACATTGCGGACAACTTTTAGTTTTTAATGGTAATTGAAAATTGGTAATTGGTAATTGGTAATTGGTAATTGCTCATGAGAATATTTTGCGGTTATAGTATTAACGATTAACCATTAACGATTAACCATTAACCATTAGCCATTAGCATTTATGACCCATCATTATTACCTTCATAAATCTGAATCCGCCCAAACCCTAAAAATTGACCGTGGGGTTTTTCCCCGGTGGGAAATGCAGTAACACCGTATAAATAAACGCCTCCTACATTGGGATTGCGAGTTGCATAAAGTCTGATGGTGACTGTTTTTCCAGGGGGAACGGGTGGGTCAAAAGTGACTTTTATTCCTCGCGTTTGGGGGTCGATTGTGACTTCTTTTAAGGATAATCTGGCGGCGGGACGGTTGCGAGTTCCTTCAAATGCGTCGGTTCTACTGAGATCGAAACGCGGACGCGCGATGCCTTGTTGTTGTGCGATCGCTACTTTCTGCAAAGGTTCCCCCGCATTTTCCGGTATCGTCAGCGTAAAATAATACCTTGCTCCCGGAGAGTTAGCCCCCTTTTGGGTAGTCGTTGCAGTCATCAATCGCGGCGGATTGGCAAAGTAGGTGGTGCCATCTGCAAGTCGGATAGCTTGTGCAGACCAAGCAGCAAAGCTGAAAATACCTGCTGACAAAGCTAGTGCGATTGGTATGTGCCAGGGATGAACCTTCATATACAGTTAAAAACCCGTAGCATTACTGACAATTTTCACATTTGTGCATAAGTTATAGGTGAAACTTTTATGAGAAAAGTTTCATATTTGAGAGCGATCGCATTCTACTTTCCCGCAGACGTTGCTCCGTCTCAGTAGTTCCACAGGAAAAATGAGAAGTTTCTCATGTCAACTTCATAAAATTTTTATATATTTTTACTAAGATACACATAGAGCAATCCTCTGACTATCAGCCTCGAGGTTGAAGGCCAGTCGCTCGTTCTCTAGCAGAGCCAAATCGCTGCAAAGAACTCTAAAAATTAGCCAGAAACTTTTTGATTGATGCACAGTCAAACCTAAACAAGATTATCTAAGTTTTGCTAACCAATAATCTTGCACGCACATATTTTAACAGTCCAAAACTACCTCGCGGACTTGCTCCAAACACCCATTGAAAAGTTGGGAGGCATTTGAAAATGAGACTGATGGTTTATTCTCACGATACATACGGTCTCGGCAATATTAGCCGAATGCTTGCCATCTGTAGCTATCTGTTGAAAGCGATTCCAAATCTTTCAATTTTAGTTGTATCTGGTTCGCCCATGCTCCATAGTTTTCGGTTACCTCAAGGGCTTGACTACGTCAAACTTCCTTGTCTGAATCGGGGGGAATCCGGTCAGTTATCAGCTAAATATCTCAACACTAAAACTGACGAAACGTTAAAGCTTCGCTCGGAAATAATTCTGGCGACAGCGATTAATTTCAAACCGGATATGTTCTTGGTTGATAAAAAGCCTGATGGCATAGGTGGAGAACTAAAAGATACAATAAAATATTTGCAATGCGTGCTGCCAGAAACAAAACTCCTGCTGTTGCTGAGAGATATCTTGGATAGTCCAGAAACCACGATTTCTGAATGGAAAATTAACGAGTATCACGAAGCGATTTACTTTTATTACAACCAAATTTTGGTTGTGGGAATGCCAGAAGTATTTGACCTGCCAAAAGAATACCAATTTCCCGACCATACTGCTAAAAAAGTTCGATTTTGCGGCTATATCCGGAAACAACCTGGTTTAAAGCCTCCTCGCATCCTCCGCCAAGAATTGCAAATCAAAGCAGACGAACAATTAGTATTAGTTACGCCGGGTGGCGGTCAAGATGGCGATTACTTGATTGAAAACTATTTTGCCAGTCTAGAGCATCTTCCTGAATCACACAAATTAAAAAGCGTCATCCTGTGTGGCCCAGAGATGAAGGCATCCCAGAAAGAAGCTTTTTATCAGACAGCGCAAAAGTATCCCCACGTCCAGATTAGCGAATTTACCGATGATTTAATGAGCTACATGGAAGCATCTGACATCGTTGTTTCTATGGGTGGCTATAACACGGTAACAGAAATTCTTTCTTTAGGAAAGAAATCAATTATTGTTCCCCGCGTCAAACCAGCTAAAGAGCAATTAATTCGCGCTGAACGTCTAAATCAATTGGGTTTAGTGAAAATGATTCATCCGGATTCTTTGACACCTCAAGATTTGATGGAAACAATTTTAGAACAACTCAACAATTCTACCAGCCATCTGACGGGACTTTCCCGCCTTGATATGGATGGACTGCCCCAGACTACTCGCTACATTTATAACCTGTTGCACGGAATTAATTCTGATGAGTTTTTTTACAACTATTCCAAGTCTTTAGATCCTTATTTACCGACAGCGGTTTAAAGATAATTTATTCACCCAAAAGCAAACGTTTAACAACCCAAGTAATAGTTCCATGAAAAAGATCTTGTTTTACTGCCAAAATCTTCTAGGTCTGGGTCACTTAGTTCGGACAACAGAAATTATTCGCCACCTGAGTAAAGACTTTAAAGTTTGTTTGGTAGAAGGGGGAACCACCGTACAAGGATTTGAAATTCCACTGGGTGTTGAAACAATCCATTTACCAGTCATTCAGGTAGATCCTACAACCCTGCGGTCAAAAAATAGAATCATGGTTGCAGATGGTTCCCTTACCTTGGAGGAAGTTAAAGAAATACGCAAAAATATGCTGCTCAAAGTGTTTGACGTATTTCAGCCTGATTGTTTAATTACAGAAGGTTTTCCGTTCAGTAAAAAACAGAGCTTGTCTTTTGAGTTAATACCACTCCTAGAGCGAGTAAAAACGACAAGACCTTCTACCAAAGTCGTTTGCAGTTTGCGAGACATTTTCATGGTTAAAGAATTTGAAGATCGAGCTAATTTAGAAGCAGAAAGATGTCAATTTTTCAATCATTACTACGATTTATTACTGTATCATTCCGATCCAAAGGTGCATCGATTAGAAGAGAGCTTTTCTATGGCTGAAAAACTGAAACGTCAAGTATGTTACACAGGATATGTAGCCCAATATCTACCAGAAAATACAGAGATTAGCGCTCAAGATATTGCTAGCTTGAGTAATAAAAGGCCGATGATTATAGTCAGTGTCGGTGGCGGGAAATTAGGCTACGAACTTCTCGATGCTGTTATAGAAGCCGCTCCAATTTTGGAAAAACAATTGCCGCATACGATTCAAATCTTTACAGGGCCATTGATGCCTGATGAAAAGTTTTTACAACTTTGTAATTTAGCCGCAAATTACAGCAATATCAATATTCGGCGGTTTACTACCCAGTTAATCGCTCACATGGAAAAAGCCAGTCTTTCCATTAGTCTGGGTGGCTACAATACTACAATGAACGTTCTCAAAACTGGCGTCCGTTCGTTGATCTACCCTTCTAATAAAGACCGCGAGCAAGCAATTAGAGCGGAAAAATTGGAAGAGATGGGAATTCTGGAAATGATTCGTCCTGAAGATTTAAATCCGGCTCGTCTGGCTGAAAAGATAGTTAACAGTTTGAGCAAAGAACCTGTGAAAAGCTTATGCCAGACTTTAAACTTACAGGGTGCAGAAAAAACGGCAGAGTTGCTGCAAAATTTACTTGAATTACAACTGATTGAGGCTGCTTAAGTAGAGGGGAAAATGAAGAAGGTTTTGTTTTACTGTCAGTATCATTTAGGAATGGGTCATCTCGTGAGGAGTACGGAAATTATTCGCAGCCTCGCTAAAGAGTTTAAAGTTTGTTTTGTCAAAGCTGGAACCGAAGTGCAGGGGTTTGATTTTCCAGCCAATGTTGAAGTAGTGACTCTACCTTTACTGTTGTCGGAAAACAAGCAAGTAAAAGTTGCAGATAGTTCGCAAAACCTTGAGGAAGTCAAGGAAACGCGAAAAAACTTACTGCTCAAAGTGTTTGATGAATTCCAACCTGATTGTTTAACGATAGAAGGGTATCCGTTTAAGAAGTATCAGTTTGAGTTTGAATCTATTCCGCTGTTAGAGCAAGTGCAAGCAACAGGGCGTAAAACAAAAGTTGTTTGCAGTCTGCGGGATGTAGTGATGGCTCAAGCGTATGAAAATCGGGATGCAGTGATGGAAAAAACTTGCGATCGCTTAAATCAATACTTCGATTTACTCCTGGTACATTCCGATCCCTCTTTCCATCGTCTAGAAGAAAGTTTTCCCCAAATTCAAAACATCAAATGCGATATCCGTTACACGGGATATGTAGTTCAATCTGCACCGGAAAATCCAGCCTTACCACCGCAAGATTTAATTGATTTGACTCGGAAAAATCCAACGATTTTAGTCAGTGTAGGTGGTGGACAATTAGGACACAATTTGCTAGAATCTATTGTGGAAGCAAGTTCAGTAATTAAACAGTTTTTACCCAACCATCACCTGCAAGTATTTACTGGGCCTTTTATTCCAAATGAAAAGTTTTTACAACTGCAAAAAGCAGCAGAAAATAAACCGAATCTCACCTTGAGGAAATACACATCACAGTTATTGGCTTATATGGAAAGAGCAGAGCTTTCCATTAGCTTGTGTGGCTACAATACTGCCATGAATGTTCTCAAGACAGGCGTGAAGTCGATGATGCTGCCGTCTAATAAAGATTGGGAGCAGAAAGTCAGAGCCGAAAAAATGGAACGACTGGGAATCGTTAAGTTGCTTCAGCCAGATGATTTAAACCCAGAAAAATTGGCGAAGGAAATTATCGAATATGTCCACCAACCTGTGGTGAAACCGGAGAAAAATTTTGAATTTAAAGGGGCGCAAAAAACCGCCCAATTGCTGGAAGAATTACTCGAATGCAAGGTGCTAGCCTAAACTTTGAAATTTGCAACAGTTAAACTTTGTTAATTTCTCAGGAGTAGTTATGACCGTCGCTATCAACATACCCCAAGAACAATCAGAAATGGAGAAATCAACCATGCAAAAACCACTTGTGACAATTGTTGTCGTACCGCGCGAGCGTTTTAGCTATAGTCGCGAGTCTTTAGAAAGCATTTACAGCGAAACCGATGATTATCCCTTTGAATTAGTTTATGTTGATGGGGGTTCTTCTCCCTCGCTCAAGCGCTATCTGCAAGAACAATCCCAGGAGAAGAATTTTAAACTGATTCGCACCGAGCATTTTATTTCTCCTAACAAAGCCAGAAACTTGGGACTGAAAGAAGTTAAAACCAAGTACCTTGTGTTTATTGATAACGACGTACTGGTTAAACGCGGTTGGCTAAAAAGCTTAGTAGAAACAGCCGAAGAAACTAATGCAACTGTGGTTGGAACTTTAACTTGCATTGACGAACCCGTGCATGAAGTCGTTCACAATGGCGGCGGCGAAACGTACTTTGAAACTCGCGTAGAAAATGGCAAAACTGGACGATTTGCGGTGCAGAATAGCTATTTAGAAGGACGGCGCGTTTCCAAGATTGCCCGCGAATTGGAGCGCGTTAAGTGTGATTTTGTGGAATTGCACTGTGCGTTGGTGCGTACCGAATTCTTGGAAAAACATGGCGGGATGGATGAAGGTTTGCTCAGCACGAGAGAACACATCGATATGTGTTTGATGGCGGCTCATAATGGCGGTACGGTTTACTGCGATCGCCAAAGCATTGTCACCTACATGACGGGGGCAACATTAGATTGGTGGGATGTGACTTATTTCATGTTGCGCTGGAGCGATGCTTGGGATCTTGCCAGCTTTAATCACTTCCGCCAAAAGTGGGGACTTCAGGAAGATTGGTATTTTGAAAAGCGCTACAATCGTCTCGGACGCCGTCGCTATCGCGCTTTACTCCGCCCTGTAATTAGCCGTTTTCCTTTAAAAGATCAAAGGAATTGGTTTGCAGATTTTATCAAAGATGTGGAAAGACCGCTGAATAATTTTATCAGTGACATGTATGCTCGCAAGCATGAATATGCTCGTCACAGTTTGGGTTTGAGAAAGCCGAACAAGGTATTTGAAAAACCTGAAAAATCTAAAACTCTGGTTGCTTCATCTGCGAATGGGTAATCGGAATTTTAGATTTTAGATTTCAGATTGCAGATTTTAACTAAATCTAAAATCTGCAATCTGAAATCTGCAATCTCCAATAAGAGAGGTATTGAATGAATAACTCTGAAAAGGATCTGAAGGCAGTTGTACCAGGAATTTTAAGGATTTTTCGCAAGTTCTGGCCTCACATTCGCCAACGCAAATTTCTGATTGGTGGTTCCTTATTAGCACTGTTGTTCGAGACTGCTTTGGGGTTATTAGAACCTTGGCCTTTAAAGTTTGTGTTTGACCGGATTATCTTACCGGGAACAACTGCTAATTCTTGGAATGTAGCGCTACCGGCGGGAATTAGTCCCATGATGCTACTGACTTATGTCGCTGGGGCAATTATAGCGATCGCATCCCTCAAAAGCCTCGCTTCTTATTTAAGCACCTACGGCATGGCTTTGGCTGTGATTCAGGTATTAGCAGAAGTTCGCAGCCATCTTTACTCGCACTTGCAACGCCTTTCGCTTTGCTTTCACAGCAAACATAAAAGCGGAGATTTGATTACTCGCGTCACTTATGATATAGAACGCCTGCGATTAGTGACGATTAAAACTGCCTTGCCCTTCGTTACTAATATAGTGACCATAGTAGGGATGGTAGGGGTGATGTTTTGGCTCAATTGGGAACTGACGCTGATTGAGATTGCGATTTTTCCCTTCTTTATATTTTTCACCAAGCATTTGGTTTCTCGGATTCGCAAAGTCACGCGCAAACATCGCAAAACTGAAGGTGCGATCGCAGATACTACCAGCGAAACAATCGGTGCAATTAAAGTCGTGCAAGCGCTTTCCCTCCACGATATGTTGGAGGACAATTTTTACAAGCAAAATAGCCAAAGTTTAGATGAAGGGGCAAAATCTCTCAAACTGGCAACTTTGCTAGAAGGAACGGTGCAAGTTTTAATGGCAATCGTAATGGCGCTGGTGGTGTGGCGAGGTTCCCTAGTCGTGCTGCAAAAAGGACTGACTCCAGGGGAATTATTAGTATTTACCAGCTATCTCAAATCTGCCTTCGATCCGATGCGCCATCTTTCCAAACAAGCTGGGCAAATTGCCAAAGCTACAGCTTCCGGCGAGCGAGTTGTTGATATTTTAGAATACGAACCTCGCGTCCGCGACTTGCCTGGAGCCAAAAAAGCACATCCTTTTTATGGTGCGGTGCGTTTTCAAGGCGTATCCTTTGGCTACGAGCCAGAACGGGAAATTTTAAAAGACATTAATATGACCATTAGACCAGGTCAAAAAGTCGCGGTAGTTGGCCCTTCTGGTAGCGGCAAATCAACCTTAATTAGCTTAATTCTCCGCCTTTACGATCCGGTTGCGGGTCGGATTTTAATCGACGGACAGGATATTCGCGAGTATACCCTGGACTCTTTAAGACAGCAAATTAGCGTGGTTTTGCAAGATAGTATGCTGTTTGCAGTCAGCATCCGGGAAAATATTGCTTATGGTAAACTAGGGGCATCTAATCGAGAAATTGAAACAGCGGCTCGCCTCGCCAATGCCCACGATTTTATTATGGATTTGCCTGAAGGTTACGACACAATTTTAAGCGAGCGGGGAGCAAATTTATCCGGCGGTCAAAGACAGCGAATTGCGATCGCTCGTGCTGCGATTCGCCAGTCGCCAATTGTAATTCTTGACGAACCTACTACTGGGCTAGATAATGCAAGCGATCGCGCTGTCAGCGAAGCACTAAATCGACTGACTCAAGGGCGCACAACCTTCCTAATTTCTCACAATCTCAGAGCCGTTGAAAATGCAGATTTGATCCTCTACATAGAGGCAGGAAACATCATAGAACGCGGTACTCATACAGAATTAATGCGTCAGGGAAGTCGCTACGCAGCTTTGTACCAAATGCAAAACGCAATTAATTACAGCACTCGCCCCGAAGGAGATTCCTATGCAATTGAAGTCTAACGAACTGGCAGGCAATTTTCTGCAACCAACTTGGCGCGTAAATTCTACTCTCGGTACTCGCGTTATTCTCGTGCGCCACGGTGAGAGTACATTCAACGCTCAACATCGCCATCAAGGTAGCAGCGATGAATCAGTTTTAACCGAAATTGGTCACCGTGCGGCGCGTCAAACCGGAATCTTTCTCAGGGGACTAAGTTTTGATGCAGTTTATACCAGTTCGCTGAAACGAACCCAACAAACTGCCAATGAAATGTTAGAGGTAATGGAACCAGCAATTGAACTAAATAAAATTCACGCTACTTATGCTTTGCGAGAAATTGATTTGCCCGCATGGCAAGGTTTATTACATCGCGAAGTGCAAGAAAAATTCGCCGAAGATTATCGCTGCTGGAGACAACGCCCGCACGAATTTCGCATGGTTACCCCGGAAAAATATCGCGGTTTGCAACCGGATGAGATACACCTTGGTTTGTATAGCGGCAGCATTAATGCTGCCGCTATACAAACTAAGCCAAAAGGCTTAACTTCACTCGCTGAGAATTCTGTGTATACTTTTCCCGTCGTGGATTTGTACTCGCGCGCCCAAAAATTTTGGCAAGAAATACTGCCCCATCATGCCAATCAAACGCTATTAATCGTCAGTCATTCTGGCACAATCCGGGCTTTAATTGCTACAGCACTGGGTTTAAAACCAGAACGTTTCCACACACTTCAGCAATCTAACTGCGGCATTAGTATCCTCAATTTTCCCGATGGTTGCCAAGCGCCAGCGCAATTAGAAGCGATGAATCTCACCACCCACTTGGGCGAAACTTTGCCCCCAACCAAGGCAGATCCTAAAGGGTTGCGTTTGTTGCTTGTACCGAGTGGAAATGAGGCGCAGATGCGGCAGGTAGCACAGTTGCTCAAACAAGAGCCGATCGACTTTAGCATTAGCGGTACTGATGATGAGGCGAAAGCGATCGCAACCACAATTCTCCCATACCATCCCACAACCGTGCAGCTACAGGTGACGCGAGACGACTTCCCCCAAGTCTGGCAACAAGCTATTACTACCCGCAGCTCCCTCTCTAGCAACTCCAGCCAATTGATAACTGGTTTAGTCGTGGCTAGTAATTATATCATTCAGCGCCTGATACGTCAAGTATTAGGCATGAATTGCGATGAAATTGGCAATTTGCAACTGCGGCAGGGAAGCATCAGTGTTATCCATTATCCTTTGACAGAGCGATCGCCCATGCTGCAAGCCATGAATATTTCTGGGTAATAGGTAATAGGTAATAGGTAATAGGTCAAAAGCTAATCACTAAAAGTCAACAGTTATTTACTAGCTCACAATTACCAATTACCAATTACCAATTACCAATTACCAACTACCAATCACAACAAAGAGGTTCCATGCTTTATCGCGAATTTGGTCAAACAGGTTGGCAAGTATCAGCTATCGGTTTAGGCACTTGGAATATCGGCAATCAATGGGGTGAAGTCGAAGAAACAACCGCTTTAGCAACCATCCGCAGCGCCTTCGACAATGGCGTGAATTTGTTTGATACTGCCGAAGCTTATGGCATTCCCCAAGGAGTATCTGAAGAGCGTTTAGGAAAGGCGCTAACGGGCATTCGCGACCAAGCTTATGTAGTGACAAAAATAGGCAGTTGGGGCAGACGCAACGGCGAAATTTTGCCGAAATCTGTTGATACAATTCGCCTTTGCTTGCACGCTTCCCTTTATCGATTGCGGACAGATTGGGTAGATGTCGCGCTTTGTCATGAAGGCGATATTGAAGATCCAAGCGTTTATTTAGAAGCGTTTGAAATGTTGAAACAAAAAGGTCACATCCGCGCCTACGGCATCTCGACCAACGATTTTGAAGTCCTCAAACGCTTCAATGTTAACAACACCTGTAAAGTCGTAGAATTTGACTATTCCCTATTAAATCGCCAGCCTGAATTAGACATGCTGCCTTATTGCCAAGAGCATGGCATAGCCGTACTAGCGCGCGGGCCTTTGGCAAAGGGATTGCTATCTGGCAAATATTCTGCCGATACAGTTTTTAAAGATACCATTCGTTCCAAGTGGCACAAAAAAGAAAAAACCCAGGCCAAATACGAGCAAGAAATTGCCACAGTAGAGCGCATCAAAGCAGCATTGCCACCTGGAGAAAATATGGTTGAAACAGCTTTGCGCTTTGCCATTTCCCATGCAGTAAAACCCGTAGCCATACCCGGTGCTAAATCCCCCGAACAAGCAGCGATCAATGCTAAAGCAGGAGATAAACTATTATCAGAACAAGAGAGAAATAATCTCATTCTCAGCTTAGAACATCCGTTCCATCAACGGGAACTGAGCGTAGTAGGAACTAGAGAGTAGAACACCTTTCTTATCAGTCTGCGTAGGCAGACTTTGTTTGTGTAGGCGCGACTTAAGTCGTCAAGCCTGTTACGCGATCGCTTTTCTAGGTATAGTAATACAATTCGGAAGCGATCGCGTATTTTCCCTGTGGTTAGGTCATGGGTCAAATGCCAGCATAAGGATGTTTAATATAACTTCCAGGTAACTCCCATGCTGGCTATATCTAATTACCAAGTCCACTCAACTCTGCACGAAGGGAGCGAAACCATCGTCTATCGAATACTAACCCCAACCGACCAAAAGCCAAGAATTCTGAAAATCCTCAAAGCCGAATATCCCACCCTCGAAGCCATTACCCGCATCAAACACGAATATCAAATCCGCAAAAACTTAGACCATCCAGGCATTGTTAAAGTTATTAGTATCGAAACCTTAAACAATCATTTAGCACTGCTTTTAGAAGACTTTGGCGGCGAATCACTGTCAAAATTTTTAGAACCAGAAAAACTTTCTATAACAACCTATTTAAACATCGCCATTCAAATCGTTAAAGCCTTAGAGTATTTGCATCAAAACCAGATTATTCATAAAGATATTAAACCCAGCAACATTATCATTAATTCCCAAACGGGTATTGTTAAACTAACTGACTTCGGCATCGCCTCGCAACTGAATAAAGAAACCCCGCAATTTATTAATCCCAATATTGTAGAAGGCACTCTCGCTTATATGTCTCCCGAACAAACAGGGAGAATGAATCGCACCCTCGACTATCGCACAGACTTTTATTCATTTGGTGTCACTCTATATGAAATGCTCGCTGGTCAATTACCGTTTGAGAGCGATGACCCCTTAGAGTTAGTTTATAGCCACATCGCCAAACAAGCCATTCCCCCACAGCAAATCAATCCAAACATTCCCCAAAGCTTATCAGAAATAACGATGAAGCTGATGGCAAAAAATGCCGAAGATCGATATCAAAGTGCTGCGGGAATCTTAGCAGATTTAGAAATTTGTCTCAACCAATTGCAAACCAAAGGCGAAATTGCTGATTTTATTCCCGGACGCTTAGATGTCTTGAGCCAGTTGCTGATTCCCCAAAAATTATATGGTCGAGAAAATCAGGTTAATTTACTCTTATCTGCGTTTAATCGCGCTGCTGAAGGAACCAGCGAACTGATGTTAGTTTCTGGTTATTCTGGCATTGGCAAATCTGCCGTTGTCAATGAAATTAACAAACCGATTACCAGACAAAGGGGTTATTTTATTTCTGGCAAATTTGACCAATTTAAACGAAATATTCCCTATGCTTCTTTAAGCCAAGCCTTTAGTTATTTGATGCGGCAATTACTGACGGAACCTGCTGAAAAATTGCAAAAATGGCAAGAAAAAATATTAGCAGCTTTAGGTGTTAACGGACAAGTCATTATTGATGTCATTCCCGAAGTAGAATTAATTATTGGCAAGCAGCCAGAATTGCCGCTACTAGCGCCAACAGAATCCCAAAACCGCTTTAATCGGGTATTTGCTGAATTTCTCCGAGTTTTCACCCAAAAAGAGTATCCATTAGTTATCTTTTTAGACGACTTACAATGGGCGGATTCAGCAACATTGAACTTAATGCGATCGCTGATGTCTGACCCTGATATCAACTATTTATTATTAATTGGTGCGTATCGGGATAATGAAGTAAGTTCCACCCATCCTTTGATGCAAACCGTAGAGGAAATTAAACAGGTTGGTACGGTTGTTAATAATATTGTTTTGCAACCCTTAGATTTAGATAATGTCACTCAATTAATTGCCGATACTCTTCAAGACAGCCAACGAGTAATTGAACTGGCAGAACTACTCTGTAATAAAACCGGGGGTAATCCTTTTTTCTTGACCCAATTAATCCAGGCACTATATCAAGAAAAACTTTTAAAATTTTGCTTTAATAGCGCTTCGTGGCAGTGGAATTTAAATCAGATTCAGGAAATTGGTATTACCGATAAAAATGTAGTTGAATTGGTAGCTTCTCGAATTGAAAAACTGCCAAAATCAACCCAAGAAGTACTAAAGCTGGCAGGTTGCGTGGGAGACAGGTTTACCTTAAATGTTCTGTCAATTGTCAATGAAAAATCCCCATCAGTTACAGCAAATGAACTTTACTCAGCTTTACAAGCCGGGTTAATTTTACCTTTAAGTGAAGCTTACAAAATCCCTTTAGTGTTTGACGATTCAGAAAATACAGTCGAAATAATAGAAGCCAAAATCTCTAAAGTGGGTTATAAATTCTTGCATGACCGAGTACAACAAGCAGCCTATTCACTGATTCCCAACGAACAGAAGAAAGCCACCCATCTCAAAATCGGTCGATTGCTTCTGGAAAATACTCCCAAGGAAAATTTAGAAGAAAATATTTTTGATATTGTCAATCAGTTAAATGTAGGAATTGACACAGTTATTCACCCCCCAGAAAAATACGAATTAGCTCGATTGAATTGGATAGCAGGCAAGAGAGCCAAAGCAGCATCCGCCTATGAACCTGCGGCTAAATATCTGAATACGGGACTGAAATTGCTCCCATCTGATAGCTGGCAGAATCAATATGACTTAACTTTAAATCTTCACCTTGCCACAGCAGAAGCCGAGTATCTCACTACCAAATTTGAGCGAAGTCATGCGCTCTTAGATGTTATCTTGACTCAAGCCAAAAACCTCCTCGACCAGGCTCAAGCGTACAAACTGAAAGTTGAGGTTTACATCGCCCAAATCCAAATGGAAGTAGCGTTGGATATTGGCATATCTGCTGTGGAAATGTTAGGGGTAAAATTAGAAGATAAGCCGCCACAAATTCAGGAAATTGAAGAGTTAATTAATCTTCCTCCCATGACTGATGCTAATAAAATTACCGCTCTGGGAATTTTATGCAAGATTACTGATGCTGCTTATGTAGCTAATCCAAAGTTGCTGTTATCGATAGTGTTTACCATAGTGAATCTTTGCCTCCAATATGGGAATCCTCGGCAAGCTCCCTTTGCATATGTATACTATGGAGTGCTTCTCTGTGGAAACCTGAATGATATTGAGACAGGGTATCGTTATGGTCAATTGTCTTTGAGAGTTTTGGAGCAATTTCAGGCTAAGGAACTACAAGTTTTCGTATTGTGCGAGTTTAATGGTTTTGTCAGGTTGTGGAAAGAACATGTTCGAGAAACTCTAAATTCTTTGCTGCGGGTTTATGCTTCCGGTTTAGAATCTGGAGAAATCGTATATGGGGGCTATGCGGTTGTAAATTATTGTACCTACAGCTTTTTTGTGGGCGAATCCCTGGAAATTCTGGAGCAGAAACATCGCCATTACATTGAAGAACTCAAGAAGCAACGGCTCGATTACCACGTGGTATATGGTCAGATTAGCAGACAAATTATCCTCAATTTACTGGGTCAAGTTGAGGAGCCAGTCTTGCTGATGGGTGATGCATTTAACGAGGAGGAGATGCTTCCTATTCTGACCGAACAAAAGAATGGAACTACGCTGTTTTTTGTTTATTTGGCTAAAGCGATGCTGCATTATTTGTTCGAGCAGCCGGAATTGGCGATCGCTTTTTCCCAAACCGCAGAATCATACGTAGAATCTGTATCGGGATTGTTGATTTCTGCCCAGTGTAATTTCTATCAGTCTCTGGCGCTTTTAGCTCACTATCCCCAGGCTGAAGCAAGTCAGCAAAGCTTATATCTAGAAAAGGTGGCATCGAATCAGCAAAAAATGCAGCAATGGGCGTACCATGCCCCAATGAACTTTCAGCATAAGTACGATCTAATAGAAGCCGAAAAAGCGCGGGTTTTAGGCGATAAACTCGCAGCAATCGATAATTACGATCTGGCAATTAAATCAGCCGCAGCGCACAATTATCTCCATGAAGAAGCCTTAGCTTATGAATTGGCGGGGAAATTTTATCATTTTTTGGACAAAGAGATAATTGCTCAGGCATACCTCACCAAAGCTTATTATGCTTATATTCGCTGGGGAGCGATCGCTAAAGTCAAAGCCTTAGAATTAAACTATCCTTTCCTAATAGCACAAACTTGCTCAGTAGAACCCCAGAAATTTGATCCCAAAACCACTACGGCGACAACTAAAACCAATAGCAGATTCGGAGATTTTCTAGACTTAACCACCTTCGTCAAATCTTCTCAAGCCATCACCAGAGAAATTGTCCTGGAAAATTTACTATCCCAGTTAATCAAAATCCTGCTGGAAAATGCTGGCGCTCAAAAAGGCTTTCTCCTACTGCTAAAAGATGACCAACTTTTTATCGAAGCATCGGCAACCGCTACCGATGATGTCGTTAATGTTTTACAATCTATTCCCGTCGCTACCTCTGACTATTTACCCCTATCTGTCATCAATTACGTCAAGCGGAGCCAAGAAAATCTGGTTTTAAATGACGCAACGGTTAGCGAACCCTTTAATGCAGATGTCTATATCCAAGAATTTAAACCAAAATCCATCCTTTGTTTGCCGATTTTGTATCAATCTAAACTGCAAGGGATTCTCTATCTGGAAAATAACTTAGCTGTGGGAGCATTTACCAACTCGCGCATCGAAGTTCTTCAGCTTCTATGTTCCCAAGCCGCTATTTCCCTAGAAAATGCCCGACTATACGCCCAATTAGCAGAATATTCCCACACTTTAGAAGAAAAAGTTGCAGCCAGAACTGCTGAACTCAAAGCCGCACAAAAGCAAATTATTGCTCAAGAAAAACTCGCCTCTCTGGGAATTTTAACCGCAGGAGTTGCTCACGAACTTAAAAATCCCCTCAATTTTGTGAATAATTTTGCCGAATTATCAGTAGAGTTAGCCGAAGAATTACTCGCCGAAATTGAAAACCAAGGCGAGACTCTCGATGCCAATACCCTAAACTACACCAAACAAACTTTAACTGATATTAAAGAAAATGCCGCACTTATTCAACAACACGGTCAAAGAGCCGACCGCATTATTCACAACATGATGCAGCACGCGCGGACTGACAGCGATACTCCCCAACCCACTAATCTCAACGCTCTGCTCGATCAAGCGGTGCTGCTAGCGTATCACAGCAAGCGTTCTAAAAATAACTGTTTTAATGTGACGATCTACAAAGATTATGACGACTCTATCGGTCAACTTAATCTAGTCTCCGCCGATCTCAACCGTGCTTTCATTAATATTATCGACAATGCCTGCTATGCCATCGAGGCGAAGCAGAAAAATTTTCAGGCGCAGATGGATAACCAAGGTGAAATCTTTACCCCCACACTTTGGTTAAAAACCCAAAACAAAGGAGAAATTGTAGAAATCTGCATCCGCGATAACGGTATCGGAATTGCACCGGATCTAATAGATAAAATTTTCCATCCTTTCTTTACTACTAAGCCAGCAGGAGAAGGCACTGGCTTGGGTTTATCTTTAACCTACGACATTATTGTAGGGCACCCAGGCGGCACTTTAAACGTGGAAAGCATCCTGGGAGAGTATACCGAATTTATCATTACTTTGTCTGCCTGACTCTGCCTCAACTTGATTATGCTCCTCGCTCCTAAAGGGGGTAGATAACCCAAATTTGGTATAACTTAAAAATTCTCTGTTACTTGTAACGTCAACTTTGCAAAAGTATAATCATTTTACCAACAATTATAAAATGAAAAAAATATCCAGTTAGCTTTGTAGTCATTTAACTTCGGCTTTCTAAATTGGTTTTTTCTATTTTAAATTACGCTTAAGTGATCGATATCACCGCTCGCCGGAGCATAATAATGTTATAGGAATCTATAGGAAGCTTCTTTGTTTAGATTATATGTTTCTTATGAAACCAGCAAAGATATTAGTGGTCGATGATGAGATGGATTTGGAGCGGCTGATTAAACAACGCTTTAGGAAAAAAATTATAGCTAAACAATTAGATTTTGTTTTTGTTAAGAATGGTGTAGAAGCAATAAATAAACTACAAACAAAAGATGCGGTTGATATGGTTTTGACCGATATCAATATGCCGGAAATGGATGGGTTAACCTTGCTGACCAAGCTGCCTGAAATTGACCAGACTCTCAAAGCGGTGGTGCTGTCTGCTTATGGGGATATACGAACGATTAGGGTAGCAATGAACCGAGGCGCGTTTGACTTTATCACCAAACCAATAGATTTTCAAGATTTAGAAATTACTATCGACAAAACATTAAGTTTTGTCAAACAAATTAGAGAACAAAAGCAAAAGCTGCAACAAGCACTTGAGCAACTACGATACGAAGCATTGTACGACCCACTTACAGGTTTACCCAATCAAAATTATCTTCTCGGTCGCATTCGCCAGTGTATCCAATCGAGACAGCAAAAAAATAGTTTATTCGCGGTTTTATGTTTGAGTCTAGATGGCTTTAAAGCGGTGAAATATGGGTTAGGTCATGCTTTAAGCGATCGCTTGTTAATAGAAGTAGCGCGTCGTCTAGAAAGCTACACCCATCCTACAGATATAGTCGCTCGTTGTGGCACAGACGAATTTGCTATCTTGCTCGCCGATTTACCTAACTTCAAACATGCTGAAACCAAGGCCGAGCAACTGCGTGAGGCGCTCAGAACTCAATTTAAACTCAACGGGTCTGTGGTGTCCTCAAATATCTATATTGGTATTGTTAACAGCACTATTGATTATCATCAACCCGAAGACTTTTTGCGGGCAGCCGATACGGCAATGAATTATGCCAAAATGCCTGGAAAACCCAATATAGTTGTATTTGATACGGGGATGCAGACAAGCATTCTCGAACGCCTCGAGTTAGAAGCTGACTTGCAAAGGGCAATTGAACAGCAACAGTTTCACCTCAACTATCAGCCAATAGTCTCCCTGTCTACGAGTAAAATTGTCGGTTTTGAAGCGCTGGTGCGGTGGCAGCATCCTACGAGAGGGTGGGTTTCCCCCGATAAGTTTATTCCCTTGGCAGAAGAAACCGGGCTGATTATCCCCCTGGGTAAATGGGTGTTGTCGGAAGCTTGCCGACAGTTAAGCGTTTGGCAAGAGCAATTGGCTCAACCTTTGCCTCTCAGTATCAGCGTCAACCTGTCTGGGATTCAGTTATGGAATCCAGATGTGTTACAGTCAATTGACGAGATTCTCAACTCGCTGTCGTTGAGCGGGTCGCATTTAAAGCTCGAAATTACGGAGAGCATTTTGATGGATAAGGAATCAGAAGCTACAGCAGTGCTAGCTCACTTGAAACAACGCGAGATCCAGTTGTCCATCGATGATTTTGGCACGGGTTATTCTTCTCTGGCGTACCTGCAATCTTTTCCCATCGATACTTTAAAGATCGACCGTTCTTTTATTAGCGGTATCGAACAGCAAGATAAAAACTTAGATATCACGCGCACTATTATCGCCCTCGCCCACTCGCTCGAGTTAGATGCGATCGCTGAAGGGGTGGAGACGCAAGAGCAACTCGAGATCTTGCGATCGCTTGGCTGCGAATACGGACAAGGCTACCTGTTCTCTCCCCCCCTCGAAGGTGCAGCCGTTGTTAATTTGCTAACACAAGTTGATCTTTTTGGCTAGCCGATCAAAAAATCTTTATACTAAAACTGACATTGACAAATTGATAATTCTCTCACCCCCATAGCTTATGAAAACCGCCAAAATTTTATTTGTAGATGATGAAATAGATTTAGAACGGCTGCTCAAACAGCGATTGAAAAAAAATATTCGGGATAATCAATTTGAGTTGCTGTTTGCCTCGAATGGCAAGGAAGCGTTAGAGATACTCAAGAGCGATCGCTCTGTAGCAATGGTAGCTACAGATATCAACATGCCCGAAATGGATGGCATCACCTTACTAGCTAAAATCGCCGAAATCGACCCCACGATTAAAACCATAGTCATGTCTGCTTATAGCGATTGGCAAAATATTAGAAACGCGATGCACTGCGGCGCTTTTGATTTTATTACCAAACCGATAGATTTTGAAGATCTGGTAATTACCATTTTCAGAACTCTGGAGCAGGTGCAACAAGTTAGAGAAAACCTTAACAAGTTGCAACAAGCCCAACTCTTATTGATTCAGAGTGAAAAAATGTCTACACTAGGCCAGTTGGTGGCGGGTGTAGCTCACGAAATTAATAACCCGATTGGTTTCCTTTCAGGTAATATCGAACAAGCGACTGAAGCAATAAATGATTTAATTCATCACTTACAACTGTATCAAGAAAAATATCCCAATCCGGGTTCAGACATCGAGCAGAATGCTGAAAACATAGATTTAGAATATCTCTTAAGCGATTTACCCGACATGCTGTCATCGATGAAAATGGGCGCAGAACGCATCCGTAATATTAGCAATTCTCTGCGAACTTTCTACCGAGGCGATACTGGGGATAAAGTATTAGCTAATATCCACGAAGGCATCGATAGTACCTTAACCATATTACAGCATCGACTCAAAGCTAATAACGAACGTCCGGCAATTCAAACGCTCAAAGATTATGGAGATATCCCTCTCCTCAAATGCTATCCGGGAAAACTGAATCAAGTTTTTATGAATCTTTTAGTCAATGCCATCGATTCATTAGAAGAATCAAATCAAGGTAAATCGTTTAACGAAATTAATGCCGCACCTAACATTATCGCTATCAAAACTGAATTATCTCAAGACGAGCCAAGCGTGGTAATTAAAATAAAAGATAATGGCAAAGGCATGTCAGATGAAATAAAATCCAAAATATTTGAACATTTTTTCACGACTAAATCTATTGGTAAAGGCACGGGGTTAGGGTTATCAATCAGCCGTCAGATAGTGGAAGAAGCACATGGGGGAAGTTTAACTTGCACCTCAACCGAAGGAGAGGGATCGGAGTTTGCGATCGCGCTCCCTATCGAACCGAATAATAGTTAATATTACCACTTTGGCATTCATATCATGTCCTTAACATTACCCATAATCATCAGCCGGGACACGGCACGATCAAATTTATCTGTTTGTGCGAGATATCTCTGATGCCGTGTCCCTACGCAACAACAGAATGAAGTTTTTTTATTATGGAGAATTCAACGGACATAATATCACGTTTACTTGGTGGTAAACACCCGCCACGCGATAAAAACAGTCACGGATATATAACCAAAAACAGCTAGCCAATCTAGCCAGTTGTCGGGAATCATCAAAGATTGGTCGTTCATCAATAGATATCACCAAATTGCGTTGTTTGTAGGGAGAGAGCAATCTGAGAAACCGGGTTTCTGTGTCCCGGTTTCTGGGCGTAATTTTGCATTCTGGGATAATTGTTCTTAATCAGAAGTATCTTTTGGTTGCAGCCAATCCCTACCCAACTTAATTGTAATGTCCGAGTTTAAATGCCCGGTGCTTTCTACGCGCACTTCTCCAAAATTGAGTGCTTCGCGAATTGTTTGGGCTGCCTTATCATCTCCAGCCTGCGCCACAATGCGAGTTTGACTCAACGGTTCAGTCCAAGGTTCAGCCACGTAGACGTTACGATAGCCAGCTGTTTTGAGTTTTCTCACCAACTTTTCTACGGCTTTGCGATCGCCCGTGCTATCTTGAATCGCGATACTCAAATCGGTAGAGCTAACAGATGAGCGCCTTCTGGAGTTAGTTTGAGTCAACTCAAAGTGCTGCGCCATCATCGCGTTGATGCTGCGGCGGTGCGGCAACCAATAGCTAGCATCGTACTTACCGGCGGCGCTATACTCACCCGGAACCAGCAACATCTGCGCGTCATCGCGATTGGTTTGGACGCCAAAACCAACTAAAGCCACCAACTCCTCGACGGTTAAATTTGTATCGATATGGGACTGAATCACCGAGAGAATTTGCGGCACTCTAGCTAAAGTGACTGGATTGAGCGCTTGTTCCATCAAAGCCCGCATCACCATTTGCTGGCGCTGCACCCGTCCCACATCCCCCAGCTTGTCGTAGCGAAACCGCAACAATTGCAACGCCTTATTACCGTTGAGGTGCTGCTTACCAGCCTTCAAATCGATGTATAGGTGCTGGCTGTTGTCGGTATATTTCATATCTTGAGGCACGTAAACCGTCACCCCGCCCAAGGCATCGATCAGTTTTTCCACACCCTGAACGTTGATGCGGACATAGCGGTCAATTCTCACACCGCCTAGCATGTCGCTCACTGCTTGGGCGCTGAGGGCGGGACCGCCATAAGCATTCGCTGCATTAATTTTAGTCATCCCGTATCCTTCCACCATCGTGCGGGTGTCGCGGGGAATCGAAAGTACGGTTAACTTTTTGGTTTGCGGGTTAAACCGCAGCAGCAGCATCGTATCGGAAAGACCATCAAAAGAATTGACTAGGGCGTGGTATCCCAATTTTGGATCTGGTTGTTCCCCCAAATCTGAAGATAGAACCTTGACCCCTAACACCAAGATATTCACAGGTCGGGTGAGTTCTGGCAATCGCAGATTCGTCTTCGAGATGCCGCCAGAATTAAACACAGCGGCTTCTTCAGCCGTCAGATGGCTTTGCATTAAAGGAGTAGTGGAAAGCGAAACTGCCAGCAAAGCGCCTGCTGTTGCTGACAACATCGCCACCCCAGTCAAGCCAAATCCAAGCCAGAGCCAACGTAACTGGTTTGCTTTGGAAGACTGACTGATAAAAGGCGGGGCTAGGAACTGCCCGAGAGACGACATATCAAAAAAGTTTCGCGTTGGCACTGGCTTCCTCACACACTAAAAATTAGGAGTGTTTGAAAATACTGAGAGTTTTCCACCAGAATACTCATACCAGTATTTCCTTCCTTTTGGTACACTCATCCGGCTAATTGGCTTGGGAGTTGAGCATGGGACATGGAGCAAGTGTACTTCTTAAGAGTCCACCTGCTGCGAAGGGGGGCGGGTTTAGTTGAATTGTCTGCTTCTATCAAAGGTGATGGGTGAAATCCGCCCCTACAGATCCTACCTACACACCTGCTCACTGGTTTACCTGCACCCTACTTCGTACTACTGATGGCGTTTTTTCCACAAGGCTACGGGTTTGCCTTGGGATAGACGAATCATCAACCAAACACTGACGATAAAGTAACCAGAGGTGAGCAAACTATTCATTACCAATAAGGGTAATTTTAGAGATTCTGAAGCATCCGCAGAAGCTCCTAACAAAATGTAGCCCAATAGCCAGGAAAACGCCAGACTTACCGCCAATCGACTGACTGCTTTTTGTCTAGGGGTTCCAGTGCGGCGATAGAGCGTCCACAGCGCGGGTATAAAACCGATCCCAGGAGTTAAATACAGATACAGCTGTAAGCGGTTGATGTCTGGATTCTCAAACGGGTCGATATCATGCATAGCGATCGCTTTTTCTCGATCCTAGCCCAGCTACGCGCCCAGGGGAGATGGGGTCAGCGGGGGAGATGGGGGAGAAACAATCGCTTGATTGCTGATGAACGCTGAATTTTTCGGATTCTCACCCAATTTTTCCTTAGTTTTACCGATGTTGCCCGCGAAAACACTTGGCTAGGCTAGATTAGGATTGAACTTCGTTATGACTGTTCATATTCAATTATTAAAAGTATACTGTGTAAATTAATTAAATAATTACAAATAATAGGGTGCTGAAAACAAGTCAATCAACATTTAAGCGCGATGGTTTTACTTGGAAAAGTTCACGCTTTTTGCAAAACAATCAAACCAGGCTTTATGAGGTTTGATTCGCGAAATAAACTGGAAAAGAGCCAAACCTCAACCTTGCGTCAAAAAACAGCGATCGCAATCGGCGGGGCGCTAACCAGTCTGATCGGTATTGTGTACGTTGCCACATCAACCATTTTACTCGAAGGCTACGCCAAGCTGGAAGAGCAAAACACCCGCCAAAACGTTGAACGAGTACTCGAAGCCTACGCCAACAGCTTAAACGAACTCAACCTAACTAATTTTTATTGGTCTGTCTGGAACGACACCTACAACTTCGTTGGAAGTCCTACCAAAGAATTTATCAATCAAAACTTTTACGATGGCTTATTTTCTCAAGGTAATCTCAACGCAATTTTGTTGATCGATACTGTTGGAAAAATTGTCTACAGCCAAGGTTACAACAGCCAATATCAACGCGCTCATGGTATTTCAAACAGTTTGCGAGAATACATTCGGTTAAATGCTTGGGTTTTGCAGCACAAGCTTCCTGATAGCAGCCATGCGGGAGTTATTTTGTTACCTGAAGGCGCGATGATGTTTACTGCCCGCCCCATCGTCACCAGCAAAGGAAAAGCACCGATGCGCGGTACGCTGATTTTAGGGCGCTATTTAAACTCAAATACGATTCAAAAATTAGCCCGCACAACTCGACTGGCTATCCGCTTGCATCGACTTGATGGCAAAATTAAACTGCCTTCCAGACTTCGTGTAGTGCGCGAAAAGCTGTCAGCAGCAAAACCAATTTTTGTCCAGCCTCAAAGCGAATATTTAATTTCGGGCTATACCTTGCTCAACGATATCTCTGGAAAGCCTGCAATGCTTGTGCAGGTGGATATGCCGCGAGAAATTTATCAACAAGGTCAAATCAACTTGAAATATCTGATTGTGGCTTTGACAATGGTGGGGCTAGTATTAGGGGTGGCAACTCAGTTATTGGCAGAAAAATTAATTCAAATTTGGCAAGAACAGGAAGAAAGTAAAGCTAGATACAAAGCCGTTGTTGTGCAAGCGAGGGAAGGGATTTTCTTGCTCGATGCAGATACTAAAAGGTTTCTGGAAATTAACGCCGCGTTTGAAAATTTGCTCGGTTATTCGGTGGCAGAAATTCTGCAACTGACTTTGTACGATGTGGTTTCAGAAGACAGCGAGACGATCGACCGGGATATTGAGGATATTTTAACCGGCGATCGCTATTTCACCAGCGAGCGCCGCTACCGCCGTCACAATGGCGAAATCGTCGATGTGGAGGTGAGCGCTAACTTAATCAGATACGCTGGCAGAAATGCTTTTTGCATTGTTGTCCGCGATATTACGGATCGCAAGCGGGCTGAAGCGGCACTACGGGAAAGCGAGAAACGCTTAGCTTGGCAAGCAAGTCACGACGATTTAACGGGATTGGTTAATCGACGGGAGTTTGAGCGCCGTTTGGAGTTGGCTTTGAGCGATGCCAGAACTGATGGCACGCAGCATTCTCTATGTTATCTAGATCTCGACCAATTCAAGATCGTCAATGATACCTGCGGTCATGGAGCGGGGGATGAACTGCTGCGTCAAGTGAGTAGTTTGTTGCGAATGCATATTCGTTCCACTGATGTTCTCGCTCGTCTCGGCGGCGATGAATTTGGCCTTTTACTCAATCATTGTCCCCTAGAAAATGCATCGGGAGTTGCCAATGCCTTGCGCCAAAATCTGTCAGATTACCGCTTTGTCTGGCAAGACAAATCCTTTACGGTTAATGTTAGTATCGGTTTAGTGGCAATCGATGTGGATAGTAAAGATTTAGCCAGTACTTTAAGCGCTGCCGATGCGGCTTGTTTCGCTGCTAAAAATAAAGGCAGAAATCGCGTTCACATTTATCAAGCAAATGATTCCGAATTGGCTCAACAACGCGGAGAAATGCTGTTGGCATCGCAGATTACTAAAGCGTTAGAAGAAAATCGTTTTTGTCTTTACTATCAACCCATTGTTCCCGTTGCTAATGCCGATTCCCACGGGGAACATTACGAAGTCCTGCTGCGCCTTTACGATGAATCAGGCAAGCTAGTACCGCCCAATCTTTTTATTCCAGCGGCAGAACGATACAATCTTATGCACCTGGTTGATCGCTGGGTTATTTCCACGCTGTTTTCTAGTCAGAAAGAGCATTATCGCCAAGCTTGGGAGCGCTGTCAAAGCCAAGGCGATCGCTCTCTCTATGCGATTAATCTTTCGGGTTCCAGTATTAACGACGATCAATTTATTGAGTTTGTCCGCGATCAGTTTGCCTTGTACCAAATCCCACCCCAAGTTATTTGTTTTGAAATTACCGAAACTGTGGCAATTACCAATTTAAGCAAAGCGGTTCAATTTATTCAGGAACTGAAGCAATTAGGCTGTTATTTTTCTTTGGATGATTTTGGCAGCGGTATGTCTTCGTTTACCTATCTGAAAAATCTACCAGTAGATTATCTCAAAATAGATGGGCAATTCGTTAAAGATATTGTGGAAGATCCGACAGATTTGGCAATGACTGAAGCGATTAATCGAGTCGGGCAAGTAATGGGTATTCAAACGATCGCAGAATTTGTAGAAAATGACGCTATTCTGGATAAACTGAGAATGCTTGGGGTGAATTATGCCCAAGGTTATGGCATTGCGAAGCCGCGCCCGTTTAGCTAGTAGCTAGTAGGGTGCGTTACGGCTACCGCCTAACGCACCTTCTCAACCTTGCTGCTTAAACATTTTTCGGTGCGTTACACCAAATCCGCTTTGATCGCCCCTTTTATGCCGAACGACTAAAGCCGAACGACTAAAGTCGCGGCTACACAAACAAAGCCCGCCTTCGCGGGCTATAAAATAAAGGGGGTTTGGAACCCGGATTTGGTATTAGACTGCGTTAACACACTCCACAAAACTACAGAACTCAAAGAAATACAGTCAAATATTTAAGATGAGATAAAAACATGAGCGATGCAGTGGATTATGCGTTGAGAAATGTTGCGATCAATGATTATGTTTTGGAGCCAGATGGGCAACCGATTCCCCAAAGTTCGTCTCCGACGGTTATTGCTGCTGCATTAGGGCTTCTAGAGGTGCCACCAGGTGCGAGGGTTTTGGAAGTGGGGACGGGTTCGGGTTACAGTACGGCTTTGTTGGCTGACTTGGTTGGCTCTCTTGGCTTTGTCGTCTCTTTGGACATAGACTCAAATCTGGTCAAACGCGCCAGCAGTTTATTAGCCAAGCATAATTTAGCTCATGTAAAAGCGATCGCGGCAGATGGTCGAGAAGGCTACTCAACAGAAGCACCCTTTGACCGCATCATTGTTTGGGCAACTGCTGATATACTCCCCCTAACCTGGATTGAACAACTATCTCCGGGCGGGTTAATTGTTGTACCTGTGCGATTCAGGCGATTGGCTACTGCTGTGGCGATCGCGCGCATCCGAAAAGATCTCAACAAAAACCTGGTTGGAGAACGGGTAATTCGTGGGGCTTTTGTCCCCTTGACCGACAAACCCTTAAGTCGCTGGTATGGCTATGTTCAAGACGCCGACATTAAGGCCGAAATTAAGACAGGAGACGCTGACATGGAGACAGATGTAATCTGGGCTAGTGCTGAATGGTTGCGGCGAGAACAACAAACTCACCAAGCAGAGCAAATCCTGCAATTGATGCAAGTAGCCTCGCCGCAGGATAGCCCTCTCTACCCCGATGAGGATGTGGAAGCTTTGCGCGCTTACCTGTTGGCTACCTATCCAGAAGGTCTGACAACTGCATATACGCAAGATCTCGGACTTGCTATTGGTTGTAGTCAGCCTGGAAGTCTTGCCCTACTTTCCCTATGCGGCGAGGGTTATGCTGCGGTAGGGGAACGCGAGGCGGCTTTCAAGCTTTCAGACTGGATTTCCAGCTGGCGTGCCGCTCTGCGACCGAGTTTCGAGCAGTTGCGACCAGTTTTAGAGTACACTCAGCGCGGCTATCAGGTAGGGTTAACGCTGTAGGGTGCGTTAGGCGGTAGCCGTAACGCACCTTCTAAACCTTGCTGCTTAAACCTTTTTCGGTGCGTTATACTGCGTTAACGCATCCTACAAAAGCTGGCTCAAAGACATACAGCTAAATATTTAAGGTGAGAGAAAAAATATGAGCTATTCAGTGGATTATGCGTTGACAAATGTTGCGATCAATGATTATGTTTTGGAGCCAGATAGGCAACCGATTTTCCAAAGATTGAAATCAGCATTGACATTTAAGTCAAAGATATCGACCATCTAGGTATCATTGCTGGATTGATCAACCAGATGTTAATAATTAAGAAGTGATTATAGATTCTTTAAAAATTCCTGTCTCAATGTCCAAAATTAGGTTGTCTCCGTCTAAGGACTTAATTACCAAATTTTTACCGTAAGCTGAGATTTGAGAACTTATATCAGGAAGTCCTTTTATACATCGGATAGATTTGTCCATGTTAAAAAGCAACACCTCTAACTCAGTTAATACAGCGGTTAGCGACGGTAACGCTAATATTTGGACGATATTACTGGTTAGCGACAAAGCGACAGAAATGCGCCCGTGATTGATCTCAATAGCGGCT
Organism: uncultured bacterium; assembly: GCA_964463555.1. Classification (GTDB taxonomy): domain Bacteria; phylum Cyanobacteriota; class Cyanobacteriia; order Cyanobacteriales; family Aerosakkonemataceae; genus Microseira. The sequence continues at coordinate 55,367 of CAYXCW010000015.1, read as the reverse complement.
AATTGCCGATCCACTCCAATCCAGGTGGTTAGTTGATCGTATGACAATGTGACAATAGGCTCAATTAAATCACTTCTCCAACTAATTCCATAGTCCCCAATGTCATTTAAATTAATAAGTGCAAATCTTCTAGCATGATCGTGAGCAATAATCTGCCGAATGCCATCGATTTTATTAAATAATGATTCATCGATGCTTTGAATTTCCACTTTGACTCCTAGTGATAGATTTTAGGGATAATAGAGCTTATTTCTGGGCGGGCTGACAGACTAGAGCCACCAGGATAGAAGTAGAAGATTTCTATAGCTCCTCTAGCTTCAGCTCCGCTGACTTCCACTTGTCTGACAATAGTTGTTCCGTAGTCATTTGTTGTTCTTCTCACTTCAGGAGAACTCAGTCCATCTTCCAAAATCTGCATGAGACGCTCGCGTCCACCTGCTGCTTCGTTTATACCTAGCTTTTTCAAATCCTGCAAGTTCTGCAACGATCTAGCTTGATTGTGCGGACTCGAAGTAACACGACCAAAAAAGTAGTCAAACTTGCTTTCTTTAATGCTAAATCCATTTCCTTGAATCATTCTAGTTAAATTTTTTTCAGGTGCGTTACACTGCGTTAACGCACCCTACAAAAGAGATTTATCGAGTTGGTACTGTCCACCAAGCTAGGGCATAAGGTTGACTCGCTTCGTTGACTTGTTTCTTATACGCTACGCGGATTTTGTAATTTCCCGTTGTAGGCACTTGACAGAAAATATGTTCTGTGCTGTCAACTTCGCTAACCGAAGCGCAGGTGTAGCGGGTGGTGTCGTTGCTGTCGGCGGGAACGAGATAGACATCGAGGTTGTTTAAACCGCGATCGCGAAAATCCTCGCCGATGTCGTACACTCCATTTTTGTTGGCATCGTTGAGATCGACTACCCGATTCCAAGCCATCGTAATTGAAACGAAACTTCCTTGCTGCAAGGGTTTTTCTAAGACGTAATCTTGGGATTTGTTCAGTTCTACTTTGTTGTAATCCCAACCAATGGGGGCGACTGGTTGTCCGGGTTTCCACTGACCGCCGCTAAATTGCTGCACTGCCCGATAAGCATTGAGTTGACCCGTTCCCATTTGCATGTCTTTGGAAATTTTGTCATCTTTATAGGCATCGGATTCCAGCCAATTGCGGTTGCTTTTATCGGTAATCGTCTTGGTCATGCCCAAGCGCAAACCGTTGCCTTCATCTTTGATTTTGTCGGCAGAATTGAGCAAGATGACTTTGGATACTTCGTGGCGGCGGGATTCTACACTCCAGTTTGACTTGCGACTGGTGAGTTGGCGATCGCCGAATTCCTGGATTAAAGCAACGGTAGCAGTTACCTGGGGCGTTGCCAAACTTGTACCGCTGACTTGGGATACCCTACCATCAAGGTTAAGAACGGGTACTTCATGACCGGGGGCGACTATACCGATGGCGCGACGGGGACCAAGGTTAATTTCCTTCCCTTCGAGTCGCCTTCTGATTCCTTCGGCAATATCGCCGATGTTGGCAAAGTCAATCTTAGAAAAAATTCCATCGACGCGCTTGGTAAAGGCGACGTTAATACCGTTGTAATTATCGGTGGGAATCGGAATTCCTCCCCGTCCTTGATTTCCCGCTACCAAGTGCAGCACGTCGTAAACGCGGGCAGACCAATCTAAACATTGGGTAAGCAAGGCGTTACCGTCTAAAATCGCATCGGGGCGCGGGTCGCGTTCTAAGGATTCGCCAAAGCTATAATTAATGGCGCGCAAATCGCCGCCGTTTTGCAAGGCTAAGTTTTGGGCGGCGAGGCATTCTTCGGGTTGTCCGCTTTTTTCCATCGAACCCACTGCGGCGGAATATAACCTGGCTGCGGGTGCAACGCCCGGTACTTCTTTGGCAGTGCCAATCATCATCCCCGCGACGCTGTAGGCGTGGGGATCTACATCGGTATCGGTTTTGGCTGGGTCATCGCGCCAAAATACTCGCGTCACGGGTACGGCATCGGGGTTGCGGTTTGCCGCTTTATCGATGCCAAATTGTCCGGGGCGTCCGATTTCTACTTGACCGATGGCGATTTTGCGACCGAGTAAGTTATAGGGTGCTTGACGCAGGCGCAAGGCATCGATTCCAGTTTGGTCGATTGAAGTTTCAGTCGCTTGCACGGGTGTAGAAACAATTGCAGCACCTACACCCCCAATTAGCCATGCCAGTTTTTTTACTATTTTGTGCTGAACCACGGCAGCTTCTCCACGCGATCGCTTTTTTGGTTTAATTATGAGTCGCAATTTTCTTAAGACTTGCTAAAGATTTTGTTAAACTGGTTACCGAGAACCCAGGAGAATAGTGCCAGTCATGACCAAAACCCACAAGCCAATTGTTGTTGCTCCATCAATCCTATCAGCTGATTTTAGCCGTCTGGGCGATGAAATTCGCGCCGTTGACGCCGCCGGTGCCGATTGGATTCACGTTGATGTGATGGATGGTCGCTTCGTTCCTAACATCACAATTGGACCCCTGATTGTGCAAGCGATTCGCCCCGTTACCCAAAAGCCTTTGGATGTCCACTTGATGATTGTGGAACCCGAAAAGTATGTGGAAGACTTCGCTAAGGCGGGGGCTGATATCATTTCGGTTCATGCTGAGCATAACGCTTCTCCTCACCTGCACCGCACGCTTTGCCAAATCAAGGAATGTGGCAAGCAAGCGGGTGTAGTTCTCAATCCCTCGACGCCTCTAGCTCTGATTGAATACGTGTTAGAGGTTTGCGATTTAATTCTGATCATGAGCGTCAACCCCGGTTTTGGCGGTCAAAAGTTCATTCCGGCAGTGTTGCCTAAGATTCAAAAGCTGCGCCAAATGTGCGACGAACGCGGTTTAGATCCTTGGATTGAAGTCGATGGCGGCCTCAAAGGCGATAATACTTGGCAGGTTTTGGAAGCTGGCGCGAATGCGATCGTCGCTGGTTCTGCTGTATTTAACGCTAAGGATTATGCTCAAGCAATTGAAGGCATTCGCAACAGCAAGCGTCCCACTCCTGAATTAGCTGCGGTTTAAAATCATTTCCCATGCGATCGCGCTAAAAAAAATTCGACACCCTTAAGGGTGTCGCTACACAAACAAAGCCCGCCTGCGCGGGCTTTAGAATTTTAGCCCGCCTCCGCGGGCTTTGTTTGTGTAGCCCCAGGCTAAAGCCTGGGGTATTGGGGTATTGGGGTATTGGGGTATTGGGGTATCTTGGCGCTTGGCGCTTTGTTTAAAAGTTTAGATTTTGTCGATGAATTTTTTGACTTGGTCTTTGGCGTTTTCCACCACGTTCATTGCTTGAGCTTGAACTTGCTTGGCTTGGCCTTCTGCTTTCTGTTGCGGATCGCCGGTAATTTCACCCACTGCTTCTTGAACTTTGCCTTCTATGTTCTTGGCGATCGCTTTGGCTCTGTCTTGTAAGCTCATTTTTGCCTCCTTTAGTCGGCTAGGCTACTTTAGATGCACTTTAAAGCAGCTATCTTAGCTTATACTGTCTCCTGCGTCAATTCTCCTCTTGTCAGAGTTAATTGAAATTTATTCTTAATTAGCTAGCTTTTTTATTGACAGCATGTTAGACTTGCTGCTAAAGAGCCAGGTAAGCCAACTGGCGGGATGAGGGGAGCGATCGCTTCCCCCAACCCGCTTCATGACCATCTGCTCTAAATGGGTGTATTCAACTTGGAGACACAGCATGTCAGAACAATTCAAAGCATTAGGCAACAAACAACCCCGTACCAGTAAAATTCAACTAGAAATCAAGGAAATAGCCCAACCAACGACCATTCGCCACAGCAAATTCCATCATGGCGTTGATGGCGACGGCGGCGACGCCAGCAACGAATAGGTTTTAATTTTGGTTCCCAGGTGGAACCTGGGAACCAACAATCGGAGGTTCCACCTCCCGTAGTGCAATTTTTTTAAATTTGTATTGATAATAATTATCAATTATGTTGTTTCTAGCCAATTTATTACAACCCTATAGCGTATCAGACTTTTTAGAACGCAACTGGACGAGCAAAGCGGTTGTAATATCTGGTGAAGGCAAGAAAAAATTTACCCATTTATTTTCTTGGGAAAAACTCAACTATCTGTTGAACTATCACAAATTAAAATATCCCGACTTACGCCTCGCCTTAGATGAAAAAGTACTAAATGAAAGCGACAACGGTAATTTGGTCGAGTTGTGTCAATCGGGAGCAACGTTAATAATTGACCAAATTCACAAGCATATTCCGGAAGTAACGCAATTTGCTGCTGAAATCAAATACGATTTAGGTTATAGTACGCAAGTCAACGCCTACTGTTCTTGGCCTGGAAGACAGGGTTTTTCATGTCACTACGATACCCACGAAGTCTTTATCTTACAAGTAGACGGCAAAAAGCAATGGTATGTATTTACCGATACGATTAAACACCCTTTAACCGACCAAAAATCCACATCTTTTTCGCCTCCAGAAATAGATCCCTATTTAACCTGTACCCTATATCCAGGAGATATTTTATACATTCCTCGCGGACATTGGCATTATGCAGTTGCTTTAGATGAACCATCGCTACATTTAACATTAGGAGTTCATTGCAAGACAAGGATTGAATTTCTCGAATGGTTAATCAGCGAACTAAGTCAGAAAGAAGAATGGCGGAAAAGCTTACCCTTACCCGTAGAGATAGCTTTGGTAAAAGATAGTTTAGATACTTTAATTCAAGACTTAAGTCAGTTACTGGCAAGCAATAATATACGCGAAGATTTTATCAGCTATTTTGAGAATATAGGAAAGCCAAGCGCTAGATACTCTTTCCCCTACCAAGCTGGATTCAATATATTCCCCCACGGTAAGGACACAAAATTCAAAAATCCTAAACTTCAGCGGGTAAAGATTTCAGAACTTGCCGATGGCAGTGGATATAAAATTATCGCTGCTGGGAAAGAAATAACGCTTAGAGGAGTGCCGGAAAGTTTTGTTAAAAGATTGTTTAGTCAAGATTTCTTTACAGGCAACGATGTCGTAAATTGGTTACCCGATTTTGACTGGGATATCGATATTGCTCCGCTTTTATCGCGTTTAGTTACTCAAGGCGTTATCTTGGTTGACAATTAACTATCTTTTTTCTTCTATAGCAGCTATTGCCTTTTTAAATTATTCATTAGATCTGGACTGAAAGTAAATTAGTTAAAATATATTAAGGAGAGGAGTGACATCAGGTAAATTCTACACAAAGCGAGAGATAAATGAATAAGTTCTTTTGTGCTGATGCTTCTCGACAAGCCGGAGAAGATATTATCGGTAGTGGCTCAATTTTTCAAACTTACGTCCTAGTGGAGTGTCCGACTCCGTGGGAATACGAGGCGTTTGATTCAAAACAGGTTCCCGATAATCTCAAGAATTTGGTAGCAGAAATCAATCAATCTAAGCAGCCGATTCGGTTTTTATTGATAACCAATAACAAGCCTAAAAATACAGCAGAAACAAAGGTTTTAATTTACGACAGAAGCCAGAAAAAATTCTCCCGTGGATACAACAAGAGAGAGTTTAATGTAGATAGCATTGACTCTGTAGCTGGGGTGGTGAAAAACTACTTAGCTGGGGAGAATTCCGACTGCGAAGTTTTGACAGAGCCAACAAGAGATATTTTAGTTTGTACTCACGGAAGCCACGACCAATGCTGTGCGCGGTATGGGAATGGATTTTATCTTCAAGCTTTAGCCACTATTGCGGAATTAGGCTTAGATAATGTTCGGATGTGGAAGGCGAGTCACTTTGGAGGACATCGCTTTGCACCGACTGCGATAGACTTCCCAGATGGCAGGTATTACGGCGTTTTAGAGCAAGATTCGTTTAAGTCAATTTTGGTGCGGGCTGGGGATATAAACTGCTTGAGTAAAGTTTATCGAGGTTGGGGAATTTTACCAAATCCGATTCAGGTTTTGGAACGAGAAATGATTCTGCGTTATGGATGGGATTGGTTTAACTATAAAGTGGCGGGTCAAATTATCGAGCAAAGCGCAGACAAGAGTTTAATTAAAGGAGAAATATCTTTTGAAAAACCCGATGGTTCGGGGTACAGTTACCAAGCTGATTTGATAAAAGATGAAATTAAAACGCTGCAACTGAAAGGTTCTTGCGGTGCTGGGAAGGAATCAACTTTCCTTAAGTATTCTGTGGAAAATCTCCGCCTGACTTCACAGATGCTGGTATGCCTAAGTGCATGAAAATGTGAGGAATGCCAAGGTAATCAAAGACTTCCCCTTCTGGGGAAAATCCCAGTTTTTGGTAAAAATTTAAGGCTGAGATGCGAGATCTTAGCCTTAAATGTGTGAGATTTTTTTCTTTGGCTGTTTCGATCAATTTTTTGATTAGTTTTGTACCAATTCCTTGGTTTTGGAATTCGGGTAAGACTGCTACGTAGGCGATGCTAGCTAATTCTGTTGATAATTCTCGCAGTCTAGCAGAACCGATGATTTGGTTGTTGCATATAGCTACTAGATGAAAGGCGCTATCTTCGTAACTGTCTTGTTCGGTTCCTCTGTCCATGTTTAGAGGCGCTCTGAGGACAAGCCAGCGCTGGTAGAACATTTGATTTAGTTCCAGATTATCTTGTATGGGGCGCACTTCGATGTTATCCATTTACCGGATATGATACAGCGGTTTTTGTTGTTATGAGGTACTGTACCAGCTATTAGGGAATTAATGCCTAATGATATTTGATCGTTGATTGATTGTATCCCATAGCAGCGGGAACCGCTTGAGCTTGGTGCGTTACGCTCACGCTAACGCACCCTACATATAGATAGATATATATATATAGCTTGGTGCGTTACGCTCACGCTAACGCACCCTACATATAGATACTATTTGAGCATCGTTACTAAGAACGACGACCGCTGAGCCATTTAGCCGCCATGATACCAACAATTGCGGCAACTAGGGGATTGCTGAGAAACTTCATTAAACCGGGTTTTTCCGCCAGGACATCTTGGAAGATATCGGGATGGTTGTGATAGACGAATGTAGCCATTTTGGCAACATCGTCAGCACTCATGCGGCTAGCGTGGTGAGTAGAGAGGTTTAGTTGCTGCTCTAGTTGGCGATCGCTAAATCCTCGTTCGTGTAACCGCTTCATGAAAGCGCGCGCTACATCATCGCGTTCGTTGGGTTTAATTTGTTCGATTGCTTTCCGCAATTCCGGTTCCATTTGGCTGGCGGGAATGCGTTCTGGATGCAAAGATTTACCGAACAATTGACGCCTTTCGTCAACGCTAGAACGCTGAGCAAAATCATCAAAATCTTGATAGTCTCTAGATGGATCGCTGGGAACATCGTCGAGGGATTCGACATTCCCACTCGCCAAATCTTTCATGATTTGACGCTTGTAATCGTCAGAAGAGTAAGTCATTTTTTTGTTCTCCTGTTCTTTGAGTGCTAATGGTTAATTGCTAATGGCTAATGGAGTGCAATTACCAATTACCAATTACCAATTACCAATTAGCTATTAGCCTGGTACTTAACTTGGTTCGATTGATGGTCGTACTGGGCGGTTAAAATTAGGTGCTTATCGGGGCCGTAAACTAAAACCGATACGTCTTGATTGGGGAAATTATTGTGGAAACCTTGCACGAGACTTCGCGCTAAATCACGAACTTCAGTTGGCTTGACTTGTGGCGCAATTACAACCCCCAATTTGTTGTTGTCGCGCACGTAAGCATCTTTAACCAGCCCTCTGGCAGTTTGCACTACCCAGTCACCATACTTTTGACCTGCCGAGGTATTACCCCGTTGCAGTTGGCTAGAAACTTGATTGATTGAAGGTAGCTGAGGTTTTTGGGTCGCTACGCTTGGCCCTGCACAAGCCGTGGTAATTGTCAAGACTAAAATTAATGCGATCGCGGTTAAAAATTGGCGACTTTGCTTGAGAAAATTCACCTTAATTTCCTCCTTATTTTAGGAAAGAAACCCGGTTTCTTAAAGAAACCGGGTTTCTGGTTTGCAACTATGCCCGGTCGATCATGTCTTTGGCTTTATCTTTGAGGTCTTCTACGCCGTGACGCACAGAAGCTTCACCTTGTTTGGCTTTACCTTCGGTTTTATCTTCGGGGTCGCCGCTGATATTTCCCAGGGCTTCTTGGGCTTTGCCTTCGATATTTTTGGCAGTTGCTTTGGCTCTATCTTCCAGGCTCATTTTGTACCTTCCTTTAAAAAATGGTTTGATTTCAACCGTTTATTGTGAAGTTGAAATGTTGCTTAAATCACAATAAATAATGTAATTCAAAGGTTAAAACTATGTCGTCTTTCGTAAGAAACATTGTCGGGTTTCTTTACTGTTCCCAACGGGATAGGCTTTCAGATAGAGGGTTTTGTGTCGCAAGGGGTGTGTTTATATCATCTCTGGTGCCATCGGTAACGTCAGCAAAGGAAGGGTTTAACGAGGCGATCGCTTTAGTTTCTTCGTAGCTCTCTTGTTTTCAAATCAAAGATTGTCATAAACCCGCTCCGACAAAATCAAAAATTATACACAACCAAAGCACCCGAACATAATATGATTAGAGACGTGTTATCAGAAAAAATGGGTTGAAAGGTTCCGTCTTTTAGGGGGAAAGGGAAAAATAATTTGCCTTGCTCGCAATCCTATAAGCTTGAGGAAGAGGTAATAACCTTTTCCCATGAATCCGCCACACTTGGGGGCGGGTTTAGAGAAATTGAAAGTTTTTTCCCAACATGACTGGTAAAACCCGCCCCTACAATTGTTACATGTTGATGCGAAGCATTTTCAAAGGCAATTCGTATAACTGTCAACTGTCAACTGTCAACTGTTGCAGATTTGGGATTGGCAGCGCCAGTAATTAGATAAGTCAGGGCTTCGATTAGGCGATCGCTTTCCATTGGTATAATCTCTTTGCCGTGCAGCATCTCTTGTATCTTCATAAAACTAATCAAAGATCCTACTAAAATCCAGGCTGTGGCTTCTGGATCTGGTAAGTTCAGTTGGGGATGATTGCTGAGGTATTGAGTAACTGTTTCAATCGCTGGTTTTGTCAGGCAGCGGACGCAAACTTGCGCTAACTCCGGGAAACGACCCGATTCGCCAATTATTACCCGCATAAACTCTCGATGTTCCTTGTTCTCAATCATCTGAGCTAATGCGGTTCTGGCTAATTTTGGCAGCACGACGCTAGCATCTCCTTCCGGAGGTTGCTCGCCAAACACAGACTGAAACCGCTTGGTCGCCATTTGCTCGACTAAGGTTTTAAACAGTCCTTCTTTGTCTTGAAAGTAACTGTAGACGGTGGCTTTGGAAACTCCGGCACGGGAGGCTACCCTATCCATGCTCGCACCGGCATAGCCGTGCGCCAAGAACTCTTCCATTGCTCCTTGCAGAATTTTCTCGGATTTATCAACTGAAATCTCTCGCTCTGCTTCACTAGCTTTGATGCGCGCCATTTTTTTCCCCTTGTGTCTTCTTCATCTTAGAGAAATACAGCGGATTGCAGCCGTATTAGGTATACCGAAGGTTTGTGTAGAGGCAGCGTTAACGCTGCCTCTACACAAACTAAGCCTTAAGGCTTTACCTCGCTAAGAATGCAATCCGCTATATGTCCGCTCTCCGGGAACTCACGTCTTGCACCAGAGCCAACAGAAATAAATTTCTGGCTTAAAGCTAAAACCCGTTAAAACGGGTTAAAAACTTGATGAAAGTTAGCTTTAGCTAACTTAAGCTTTCAGCCCGGAATTGATTTGGGGGCTGTTTATCGGGTAGGTGCAAGATGTGAGGGAAGGTACTTGACTAAACTAAACGGTTTAGTCTAATATCATTGTAAGACAAAACTAAACGGTTTAGTTTAAACTTCTGCTTTTGCGAGGCAGTTATGGTTCAGCACTGGAAGCTAGAAAATATACCTACCGATCTCCTTTCGCGTTCGCCCAGCGTTATCGCGATCGCGGCATCTCTATTAGTAAGCGGAGTGGGAATTTATACAGCTATGCGGTGGCATAATACCGCAGAAACCAGCGCCCCCGTACCAGAAGCGATTCAACCAGAAGTAAAAACGGTAACAGCCTTGGGAAGATTGGAACCCAAGGGAGAAATCGTGAAACTTTCGGCACCCGTGTCAAACGAAGGGAGTCGGGTAGAGAAACTGCTGGTGAAAGAGGGAGACAGCATCAAAACGGGACAAGAAATTGCGATTCTAGACAGTCGCGATCGCCTCTTAGCAGCATTAGCAGAAGCGGAAGAAGCCGTCAGCGTAGCGCAGGCAAACCTCGACAAAGTGCAAGCAGGAGCTAAACGGGGCGAAATTGACGCGCAAAAAGCCCAAATTGCCCGAATTCAGGCGCAATTGCAAGGTGACAAGACAGCGCAACAAGAAAGTATCTATCGCATCGAAGCGCAATGGCAAGGCGACAAGACAGCGCAACAAGAAACCATCGCCCGGATTCAAGCGCAGTGGGAAGGCGACAAGACAGCGCAACAAGAAACAATCTCGCGCATTCAAGCACAGTGGGAAGGCGACAAGACAGCGCAACAAGAAACAATTGAACGGATTCAAGCGCAATGGCAAGGCGATCGCACGGCACAACAAGCAACAATTAAGAAACTGGAAGCACAATTAGAAAACGCACAAGCCGAATATAAACGCTACGAAAATATCTACCAAGATGGTGCAATTTCTCGATCTGTTTATGAAAGCAAGCGTCTGGCGGTAGAAACAGCGCTTCAGCAACTCAACGAAGCCAAAGCCGTTTTAAATCGAATTGATACAACTGCTAGCAAACAAATAAGCGAAGCCCAAGCCGTTTTAAATCGGATTAATTCTACAGGGAGCAAACAAATCAGCGAAGCCAAAGCGGTTTTAAATCGGATTAATTCTACAGGTAGCAAACAAATAAGCGAAGCCCAAGCCGTTTTAAATCGGATTAATTCTACAGGTAGCAAACAACTCAGCGAAGCCAAAGCGATTTTAAATCGGACAAATTCTACAGGTAGCGAACAAATTGGCGAAGCAGAAGCGACATTAGACAGAATTGCCGAAGTGCGTCCAGTAGACGTAGAAGCAGCAAAAGCAGAAGTTAGGCGAGCGATCGCAGCCATGAATCAAGCCAAGGTAAATTTAGATCGAGCAATCGTGCGATCGCCGCAAGATGGGACAGTTTTAGAAATTCACGCGCGTCCAGGTGAATTAGTATCAAACGATGGCATTATCGACATTGGAGAAACTCAACAGATGTATGCGATCGCCGAAATTTACCAAAGCGATATTAACAACATTCGTACCGGACAATCAGTGAGAGTTAGCAGCAATTCCCTACCCGAAGAATTGCAAGGAACAGTAGACACAATTGGCTGGCAAGTCAAACGACAAAACATCGTCAACACCGATCCTAGCGCCAACATTGACGCCAGAATCGTAGAAGTTAAAATCAAACTTGACGAAGCATCCAGTCAAAAAGCAGCCAAATTCACCAACCTGCAAGTCAAAGTAGTAGTGCAACTAGATAACCCTAAATAACATCATGTTCGCTTACATCAGCATCGCGGGGGGCGGGTTTATCAACACAACTAGCTGGGAATCAAAGCTATCAGGTAAAACCCGCCCCTACAACACCATTAACCATACGAGGGGCGGGTTTAAAGAATATCTCGTGGTTTTACCCAATGGTTGGTAAAACCCGCCCCTACCTAACTCGATATAACTCCCCAACTCCTCTCTTTTTTCCTCTCTGCGTCCTCTGCGTCTCTGTGGTTCGTTTAAAAAATTCATCCCTCAAAGAAGATTACCATATGACAAACTTAATTCAACAACTGAGACGACGAACCCCCCTCGGATGGTTGCAACTAAGTCGCGAAAAAAGTAGATTGCTAGTTGCCATATCAGGCATCGCCTTCGCCGACGTTCTCATATTCATGCAACTCGGCTTTCAATCCGCACTTTACGACAGTAACACCCGCCTGCATCGCAGTTTAGAAGCAGACATAATTTTAATCAGTCCCCAAGCCCGAAACTGGCAAGGATTATCAACATTTTCGCGACGCAGATTGTATCAAGCGGAAGATATTGCTGGGGTAAAATCGGCAGATCCAATGTATGTCAATATCATCAACTGGAAAAATCCCGAAACCCGCGACCAAAGACAAGTGCAAGTTATTGGATTTGACCCCGATCGACCAGCCTTTAACTTGCCAGAAGTGAATCAACAATTAGACAAACTTAAACTACCCGATACCGTTTTATTCGATCGCGGTGCCAGAGGGGAATATAAAGAAGTCATTACCCAAGTTGAGCAAGGAAAATCCGTCACCACCGAAATCGAACGGCGCACAGTTACCGTCGGTGGCTTATTTAAAGTGGGGGCGTCATTTGGCGCAGATGGTAGCTTAATTACCAGCGATCAGAACTTTTTACGACTGTTTCCCAAACGAGAAGCAGCAAGCGTAAGTTTGGGTTTAATTCGAGTCGAACCAGGTTACGATCCCAAGCAAGTAGCAGCCGCGTTAAAATCCCACCTTTCTGATGATGTCCGAGTGCTAACGAAGGAAGAATTTATTAACTTTGAGGTGAATTGGTGGCAATCAAATAGCCCGATTGGGTTTATCTTTAATTTGGGCGTAGCGATGGGGTTTGTAGTGGGGGTGATTATTGTTTATCAAGTCCTCTCAACCGACGTAAATGCCCATATGAAAGAATACGCCACATTTAAAGCGATGGGATATCGCAATATCTATTTGCTGGGTGTGGTGTTTGAAGAGGCGATAATTTTGGCACTTTTGGGCTTTATTCCCGGATCGCTTCTGCCTTTGGGATTGTACAGATTGACGCGAAATGCGACGAATTTACCCCTATATATGACGATGGCGCGAGCGGTGACAGTACTGATTATGACTATTATTATGTGTACGATCTCGGGTGCGATCGCAACTCGCAAACTGCAATCTGCCGATCCGGCGGACATGTTCTAGGAGGAATGGATTTATGCAAACTCTCATTAACTCTGAACCCGTCATCTCTATTCAAAATTTAGACCATTATTTCGGTAAAGGTCAACTGCGAAAGCAAGTTTTGTTTGATATCAATTTAGAGATTAATGCTGGGGAAATTATTATCATGACCGGGCCATCTGGTTCGGGGAAAACAACGCTATTGACGTTAGTTGGTGGATTGCGTTCTGCCCAATCTGGAAGTTTGAAAATATTAGGGCGAGAACTTTGCGGTGCTAGTCCAGAAAAATTAACCCAAGCACGACGCCATCACGGTTATATTTTCCAAGCTCATAATTTACACAACAGTTTGACTGCGTTGCAAAACGTCAGGATGGGATTAGAATTGCATTGGGAGATTTCACCAGAAGAAATGCAAAGCCGTTCTGCTAAAATGTTAGAACATGTAGGTTTAGGAAATCGGCTCAATTACTATCCAGATGACCTATCGGGCGGACAAAAACAACGAGTTGCGATCGCGCGGGCTTTAGTGTCTAATCCCAAAATAGTTTTGGCGGATGAACCCACCGCAGCGCTAGATAAAAAATCGGGTCGCGATGTGGTTGATTTGATGCAAAGATTGGCAAAAGAACAAGGTTGTACGATTCTATTAGTCACCCACGATAATCGCATTTTGGATATCGCCGATCGAATTGTTTATATGGAAGATGGGCGGTTAGCAAATAATCCTAATGTTGCCGTTGCTAATGGCTAATGGCTAATGGCTAATGGTTAATGGTTAATGGCTAATGGCTAATGGCTAATGGCTAATAGTAGAAGCGCAAAATATTCCGACGATCAATTAACAATTAGCAATTAACAATTAGCAATTAGCAATTAGCAATTAGCAAATTAAGGCGTTTTGGATAGCATCGCGAATTGGTAATTTGAACCGTTAGATTGGACTTGGATAATGACTGGATTGCCGATGCGATCGCCCGATGGTGCAAATCTGAGGGCACCCGTGGCGCCGCTGACGGTAAATCCTGGATTGTGCAAGGCTTGGGGTAAGCGATCGCGCGAAGTACCTGGTTGCAATCCGGCAATTATCGCTTGCGTTGCATCATAAGCCGTCGCCGTGCGCCAGTTAACTGTACCGCGCCACCGCTGACGCATTGTTTCTGCCAAATACGGGTTAACTTGAGGATGCCAAGGTGCGACGAGAGTTAACCCATTAACGGCTTGCTGTCCAACTTGTAAGGTTTTGACAGTGTACATCGTCGGATCGCTAAAAAGCGCCAATCTGCCTTGATTAACTTTGGCGAGAGAGACGGCGGCATCAATCCTATCCACGTGGCTAGCAATAAACAAGGCATCCGCACCGCTGTTGATAGCTTCACTCACCGCAAGATCGGGGTTAAAGTTAGGAGTTGATAAATCGCAAACTGTGGGAATGAATCGCCCTCCTTTGCTGACAAATGCCGCGACAAATTCATCTTTGAAAGAGATATTACCGGGCGATTGAGAATCGTAACAATAGGCAATTTTGGTTTTACGGGCAGTATTAACCGCATAGTCGGCTAATGCTTCTGCCATCAATTTGGTAGTGGGAACAGTGCGAAAAATATATTGACCGATGCCAGAAAGATTATTAGCAGAAGAGGTAGGCGATATCATCACCAATCCTCCCCGTTGATAGATAGGCGCAGCAGCCAGAGAAACATCGCTGGAATTGTGTCCGACGACGCCAAGAACTTGGGGATCTTTGACTAATTCTTGAGCAATTTTTTTGGCAATTTCTGGGTTGTTTTCATCGTTGACAATCTCAACTTGCAATTTCTTGCCGTTTATCCCGCCTTTTTGGTTAATTTCATCTTGGGCTGTGGCTACGCCGCGCAGGATTTCTTGCGCCACGTTTAAATTGTTGCCAATTGGGACGCTGACGGCGATTTTGAGCGCATTGTTTCCCGCTTGGGCATTGTTTAAATAGATCAGGGTTTCTGGGTCATTTGGTTGCTGGAGAAGGGAAGATTTAAAGGATGCGATCGCGCTCTGATAATCCCCTTTAGCAAAAGCTTCAATTCCCTTTTGTTTGTCTGAGGTTAGTTTTTCTGCAATCAACGAGCGATTCCCGATACTGCCAATTCCAGAATTAATTTTCAACATCCCCTGCACTCGAGGAAATAAAAACCAACATCCCAATCCCAGAAAGATGAATAAAATCGGCGGAAATTTGCGCCTTTTAGTTTGGACTTGTTTTGTTTGTGCCACGATCATTTTCTCCGTTTTGTTCTACGACGTTCAACTGAAACGAAACTGTAGAGTTAGGCTGCGATGTAGGTAAGTTATGTTTGTCGGCTTTCAATTGCTGGAAGCGACGGGAAATTTCATCGGTGAGCGTCAATTGGTCTAAATCTGCTTGCAATTTTTCCGCCGGATTTTCAGACAATTCGGCGCGAGCGATCGCTTCTAGATTGCGCCCTTGCACCGCTGCTCTTGCAGCTTCAAATTGATTGCGTTCCGAGTACATGTCTAAACTACTATCAACTTGGGAAATGGTTTCTAAGGCTTCATTGATGTCTGCTAAAGCCTTCATATTTTGCAGGTCTATCTGATAAGCCTCTAACTTTTCTCGTTCTCGACAGAGTTTTTCTTTGGCACCCAATACGACTTTTTCCGCTTGAGTTACTTGTTCTTCAATTTTGGGCAGCAAGCGTTCGATGGAAATTGCCCGACTCATCGCCAATCTTGCGGCTGCTTCATTTCCTTGTTGGTACGCGAGTAAAGCTTGATTTTCTGCCTGTTTAAATTCCTGCTGTTTGACTTTATATTGCGCTTTGACTTTCTCATAAGCGGCAATAGCGAGGGCGACAGATTCGGCGAGTTGAGCGATGGATTGTTGCATCGATTCAAGAGAACTCCGCGCCACTTCTACAGCGATTTTGCCACCGGATTCAATCGGCATACCCCACAGCCAATTCCAGATTGCTACCACAGTACGCCCGGATTTTTTCCAAGTTAAATTAAGCACGAATCCGCCAATCGCGGTGAGGATTAACGGCACAAGCCACTGCCGAGACTGGTTTTGGTTATTGTTAGTATTAGTAGGTTTCATTCGGTTCTCACTTGTAACGCATCTAATTTAGGATTGGGATGAAGTGAGAAAAATATGCACGTCTATGTAAAGAAACCCGGTTTTTTGAAAAAACCGGGTTTCTGGAGCTAGGTAGGTAGGCGATCGCTCACACCCTGTCTCAGCTTGTATAGAAGATGTAGGATGCCGTGTCCCTACTCTCAAACTGGGTTTCTGGCTTCGTCGCGCCTAAGTCCTGATGCAGTTTATGCAAAGAAACCCTGTCTCAGCCACCGCAGCCACCGCAGCCGCCGCAGCCGCCACCACCATCACCACCGCAGCCACCACTGGCAGTAGTAGGAGGAATGAAAACCTGGCGTAAGTCGGCAAGCGTGCTATCAGTTAAAACTCCAGTGCCAAATAAGGCAAACGCGAGTGGGAGTTGCGGATCGTCGGTGCTGTTAACAACTACCTTCCGTCCTATACGAGTGCGAATGTTTGCCAGGACGCGATCGCCCATAAGACTGCGATGAGGTCGCCCAAACAGATAACAGAACCCTATAATTGCAGCGATAAAACACAAAAACATCAGATATCCTACAGGCTTGCCACGAGAAATTCCGACTGCAATTTTGCTAATACCGAGTGCCAACAAAGCGAAAATAGGAATTGCTGAAAACATCCCGGAGATGAAAGCTTGCTGTTGATTCACTAGCAATTGCAATTGCCGTAAGCGATCGCCAATCTTTTCAACGGCAAGAATAACAGCAGTAGATACTCTGACTCGATCGATGTTTCCATCCGTTTCAATTGCTGTTGCAATTGTTCGTTCGAGTGGGTGGTCAATCTGCTCTAATGTTGTTGTCAGGACAAGCTGACGTTCCTGTGCTTGGGGCTGCACGTATCCGCGCTGGAAAAGACTAGCGATCGCTGTATCTACAGTGTGGTATTTTCCTGCACTGAGGTAGGCAGTTTCGTACACATCCAGCGAGACAACAGAATTGCCATCCGGCTGTCGCAGGCACTCGCGGATAATGTTTGCCAGGATAATCGATAGAATTCCCAGCAACAGATAGAGTTTCAAAAATTCTGGCCCTGTGAGATTGAGTAGATTTGAGATAGTATGCGATCGCCCCAAAGAGCCACAGCTTGTCACCGTCAATGCTAGCAAAAAACATAAAACGAAGATCGCACTTCGACTCAGACGGAATCCGGTGCCAATATTGTTATAGACCGCGCAGGCGGTCTTTGTTTGTGTAGCCCCACCCTTCAGGGTGAGGGATATTGGCGGTGATGGAAGCAGACATGATATCAGACGAAATTCCGACAAAAAATTCAAACTTAGCTTCGGTAAAATCCAGTTATCCTGCGTATTTACTCGCACAAAGCGAACATCCCGTCCAAACCGAATATGAGATGGAGGCCAGATATCTACAGGCGGTGATTGTTGAAAAAATCCCTCGTAGCTCGCTAAAGTTTTGTTGTACCAGTCATCGAATTTACGCCCCTCTTTTTGTCCTCCTTTGGTAGGGCCGTGATGCAGAGGCATTTGTAAAATCTGGGGACAGAATTCCTCCCAATAGGAGCGGGTATATAGTAAGTGTAAATGCCAAGCTTGATCTACCTGGTCAGAGGGAGTAACAGGATGACCGGCTACTACTGCTAGAAACATGAATTTTTTGTATTCATCGATAACGCGACGAGCGTATTCAATTGTCCAGCCGTTATCTCGTGCGAGTCGTTTGCTAAATGGCAGACTTGCATCAGCAGCATCTAGGGAAAAGGCTTGAAGGCGTTGATAAAGTTCCGCTTGCTGAGTATTTATAAGATTCACGATTGCTTACTTCTAAAGCATCTAATTTAGGATTGGGATAGAATCAAAAAAATATGCAGTCTAGGCAGATTCAGATCTTGCACCAATCTCATAGCCCGCCCGGAAATAAATTTCCGGGCTAATAGCGAAAGTCCATTAAAATGGACTGAAAGCTTTTAATCATAAGTATTCAGTCCACTTAAGTGGACTTGTGCTATTAGCCAAGGACTTAAGTCCTTGGCTAATAGCACAGGTGCAAGATGTCAGCTTATTCTCTTGTAATTGGTAACTTTAACCAATCACTTAATTCTTGTGCCAACCAATTGGCTTCTTGCGTTGTCAGATAGCCATAAAACCGCTTTTCACTGTTTGCACTCAGGGATTTACCAATGGTGTAAGAGCTAGTTTTATTACCCTGTTTTGCCCAAATCTTTAACTCTGGCGGTACTTCTACAAAATCTCCAGTTTCAGAATCTCGACAATAAAGGCGCTTAACGTAGGTCAATTTGTAGAGGCTATTGCGACTTGCCTGAAAAACCCGGTGCTGGATTCCAAACCCTGAGATAGTTGTTACACTCATCGACGTTCGATCAATATGGATGTACTGGTATGCGTTCGCTAGGAAAACACTTTGCCACAGGAAGCTAATAATTGCCGGAAACAAGAAAAACAAGATCAACAACACGCTAATCCAGTTACCAGTAAATAACGCGGTAAATAACCAAATCCCTGGAATAATAATAAAAAATAACCCCAACAGAAAGAAACAACCCGATCCTACAAAACCTGACGCTTCAAGACATTCTGGAGGTAAATATATCTCAAGAGTTTCTGCATCCTTGCGAAGAGAAATGCTGCTACCATCAGGTTTTTGCAAAGTTAGAGGAGTTGATGTAGTCTGTTGAACAAATTGGGTTTTACTCTTAGGATTCTCCAGCGCTTGCAAAGCAAGTTGAGCAGAAGTAAACCGCTGCAAGCGATTGGGATGTGTTATTTGCTTGAGCCATTGAACAAAGCTGGCAGAAAGATGCGTCACATCTTCAAACTGAATTTGCAGATCTTCTTGGATCAAATCGGCGGGATGTGTCCCCGTTACCAAGTAAATTAATGTGGCTCCCAAACTATAAAGATCCGAAGCCTCAAAGGCACGTCCGCTAAATTGTTCGGGTGGCATATAACCATAGGTTCCAACAATCGTCATCGTACCTGTTTTCTTTATAGTGCTTTGAACAGAACCAAAATCAACTAAGTATAAGTTTCCCACTTGATGGGCAGTGCGATCGCTTGTTAATAAAATATTGCTGGGCTTGATATCGCGATGAATCGCGGGCGGATTGCGCTGGTGCAAATACATCAACACATTCAGTAACTCTTTAGCGATTTGTTTCACCTCTAATTCACTAAATGTTCGCCCTTGTTTAATCCAATCTTGTAGCGAGGTGGCATCAATATAAGTTTGCACGAGTACAAAGCCTCGACATTTGGGCAAGTTTAATTCAAAGTAATCTTGATAGCGGGGAATTGCTGCATGAGATAGAGATTTGAGCGTTTCCGCTTCTCGTTCAAATAATTTCAGATCGTCCCAACGAAAATCGCTATTAAAAGTCAGAATTTTTAGTACAACCAGTTCCTGGGTATGTAAATCTTCAGCCAGTAAGGTACGCCTAGAGGCGTTGCGTCCTAACTGACGTTGAATCTGATAGCGATCGCGTAATATTTGTTGTCCAAAGCTAGTATTTGTCATTAATAGCCCTTTTCTACTTGGTAGGTATAAAATTTTTGCAACGCTGCCACGGTTTCAAAGCGGTAAGCAGGCAACAAAGGACTGATAGAAAGTTC
The DNA here is from genome assembly GCA_964463555.1 of uncultured bacterium. Lineage (GTDB taxonomy): Bacteria > Cyanobacteriota > Cyanobacteriia > Cyanobacteriales > Aerosakkonemataceae > Microseira. The sequence continues at coordinate 35,706 of CAYXCW010000015.1, read as the reverse complement.
GGTGCGATAAATGCTCAAAAAAATAAAGTTGCGCTGGTTGGTGTTATCGGCAATTAGTTTCTCAAGTTGAGGGCGCCCAATATTAACTAGCAACGTGCAGGAATGCTGGAGCAAACTATCCTCATCTTTGAGAGTTTGGGTACAGGTGTTGTCTTTTAGGTAGGCTGTTAACTGAGCGATCGCATACTCTTCGTAGTCAGACTGGCTGGGATTGGTAATTGTCATCGCTATTCCCAGTCCAGCCAGAGTTGCGATCGCTGCAAATTTAATCGGATTCATCACCGCAACCTTTGAACGCATCCGATCTAGGATTGGGATAAAATTAAAAAATTATGCAAGCTATGAAAGAAATCTCGCTACTTGCAACCTTGGTTAGATCTTCTGCCATCAGGCATCGTCGCACCACATAGATTAGTACCCATTAAGTTAGTTGAATGTGTAATTCTTATTGCCCGATTCGCGTATGAACTCCTATAAGCCTCCGCTAATGGATTCGCAGAATTAATCGTAATATAGCTCAAATTTGCATTTTGAAGATTAGCTCCCTCTAAATTAGCCAGCATCAGATCCGCTCCCTTGAGTGTCGCTTGGCTTAAGTCTGCCTGCTGTAAATTCGCATACTTGAGATCGGTGGGGTTTCTATCGTTGGCGTTCAAGTTGGCGTTTCTTAAAATTGCCCCTTCTAAGTTGGTGCTTTGTAGGTTTGCCCCGCGTAATTTTGCCGATTCTAAATTCGCCTTTACCAAGGAGGCGAGAGTCAATATGGAGCGCTCCAAATTTGCTCTTGCTAGATTAACACCGTTGAGGTTTGCTCCTACTAAGTAAGCCTTTTTGAGTCTAGCTCCTGCTAGATTCGCGCCCTCTAGATTGGCTCCTTCTAAATTGGCATCTTCTAAATCTGCTGACTGTAAATTCGCTCCTCTGAGATCGCATCGAATACAGACTTTGGTTTGTAATAATTGCCTGACTTGCGCGGATTTATCGCTTGTAGCCGCGATTTCCACTTGAGTTGCCAACTGGCTTTGAAATATAACTTTAGACGAAAAGTTGGTTGTTCTTCCCAGTTGAGAACGCAGATTAAGCCCAATAGATTCGTTGGCGATCAAAACTTTCACAAAATTGCTGCGATTTTCAGCTTTATTATCTAATTCTAGCGTGAAACCCACATCAATTTCGGCAAATACAAAATCTGCTCTTCGGCGCGACCAAGTTTGCCAAATTCGAGTATTATGAGCAAATATATTTTGGAAGGGAATCTTGATTTCAAGAGTCGCACGTTGGTTATCTAGCTCTGCGATCGCTGAACCAATTTCAATGTATACCGTTAAACCTTCGTTGTTAATAACAACTTTGCAGGGTTCGAGCGCGCTGTCCTTGCTTGATAACAACTGGCATTTTCCTTCATCGCCTGGACGATCGGCTAGAAAAATCGGAATATTGCGACCTTGACAGCCGGAGTTTAAAGGAAATTTAGAACATAAGTTGTACAACTCTCGGATATTCATCTCAGTTTGTGCATAATTAGGGCTTGCAAAAAGTAGAGACGTGAGAATTAATAGAGGAGAAAAAAGCTTCAGTTTCATGGCAGCGTACTTCCTTTTGATGATTGGGATGCGTTGAAAAAAATACTATTTTTTAACCGTCGAATCTGGGCAGGAATTCCATACCGAGACTTGACTGGATGTGAGCTAACCCATCCAAGAGGTTAGGCTCAAAAAACAAAGCGCCCGTGGTAATGTTCTGCGTCATACCTGCGTCTATAGGTATCGAATTAAATGGTAGATGAATCGATGCGTTTGCAAAGCTTTCCGTAGGAATCGCATCTTGATCTACATCACTAATAGCAGGAGTCGCAGCAGTATTGCTCGAACCAAAATCATTGCTTTCAGGTTCGATAAAATCTCCAGTTACGCTGTCAAAACTCGCCGATAAAGCCGCGAGTCCTTGCGTCTGATTTGTAGAATTAGCCAAGCTAAATCCACTGCGGGTTGAATTAGTATTGGCAGTAATTAGCCTTTCTACCTGCACGGGCGACAGATTAGGATTGGCACTTAAAATCAGAGCAGCAATACCTGAAACCTGGGGAGCCGCAAACGACGTACCACTATCATAACCATGTCGATTACCCGGCAATGTAGAGTAAACACTTCGTCCAGGAGCGGTTACATAATCTAACCGAGTTGTACCTGCACGATTGGAAAAGTTAGTCAAAGTGTTAACAAAGCTATCAACTGCCCCAACAGCAATCCCAAAATGGGTAGCATAACGGGCTGGGTAATCGGGTACAATGTCACCTATACTAAGCCGATTTCCTGCTGCTGAAACAACAACCGCACCCTTTCCAACTGCGTAGCGAATTGCTTGCGAGACTTCATTATAAGTGGGATCAACTCGCAAACTCAGGTTAATGATATCAGCGCCATTATCGGCAGCATAACGAATTCCAGCAGCAAGAGTTGCACCATTTATATAATAGTATGTGCTGGCAACTCTGACTGGCATTATTTTGGCATTGTAAGCAACGCCAGTCGCGTCAAATCCGCTATTTTCTGCCGCAATAATTCCGGCGACATGAGTACCGTGTCCAAGCGAATCCATCGGGTCGTTATCGTTGTTTACAAAGTCCCAACCCCGGATATCATCAACTTTGCCATTGCCGTCATCATCCAGTCCGTTGCCAGGAATTTCTCTTGTATTAGTCCAAATATTGCTGTCTAAGTCGGAGTGTCTATAGTCAACCCCACTATCTAGAACAGCAACCACAACACCCTGTCCGGTGTACCCCCGATTCCAAACTTCTGGAGCCTTGATTCTATTATTATCAACATTAAACAACCCTGTATCAGGCACATCTGGAAAAGGGCTTTGTCCGATGGCGGCAGCTACGGCTGCTGCGGCATTGACTAAGCCATAGCCAGAGATAGCATTATACGGAATTGCATCAAGACTGCGGAGTTCAAACCTCCCATAACTCGTGAAATGTTCCCAGAGTTGGCGATTGTTAAAACTTGCCAGATCGCGATTGCTGTTGCGGTAAAAATTCAAGTCTATAAATGGTGAAAAATTCCTGCCTTCATTTAAACCCCAGTCAATTAAGTGATTGAACAGTTGACGATTATTTAAACTGGCTAAATCTGCATTATAGGCGCGGTAGAAGTTGATGTCTATAAACGGTGAAAAGGCTCGCGCTTCGTCGGCACCAAAATTTAGTAAATGATTGAACCTTTGACGGTTAGTTTGGTTGGCTAAATCCGGATTGCTGTCGCGGTAGAAGTTGAGGTCTATAAAACGTGAAAAATCTCGTCCTTCATTCAGTCCCCAATTTACCAGGTGATCTAACAGTTGACGGTTATTAAATCTGTTCAAGTCGCCATTTCTAGTGCGGTAGAAGTTGAGGTCTACAAACGGTGAAAAAGCTCGTCCTTCATTCAGTCCCCAAGTTGCCAGGTGATCTAACAGTTGACGATTATTTAAATTAGCCAGATCCGCGTTTCGACTGCGGTAGAAGTTTAGATCTACGAATGGCGAAAAAACTCGCCCCTCAGCTAAACCGTAATCTCTCCAATGCTGTAATGCTTGCTGGTTGTTAAAGTTACGCAAGTCTGTGTTATTGGCTCGATAAAAATCTGCGTCAAATAGGTTTTCTAGGGCTATAGCTTGATTCGACATAAGTTATCTCCTAGCTGGAATGGGGAAAGTGAATGCATCCAACTTAGGATTGAGATGGACTGAGAAAAATATGCAGTTTATATCTCGTTTTCTCGTTTCTCGTTCCCAGATTCGTGTTTCTCGTTCCCAGGTAGAACCTGGGAACGCAATAACGGAGGCTCTGCCTCCCGGTACAAAGGAGGCAGAGCCTCGCTTATCTGCGTTCCCAGGCTCCGGCCTGGGAACGAGAGCAGCCTGGGAACGAGAGGAGAAAACAAGCTATTCAAGCTTGACAAATTGACCGTTTTCAACTCTGATTAATGCGTCAGATCGCTGTTTCTGAAACAGGAATTCTCGTTCGCCTGTGGTGCTGCTGAATTTAAATTCGCCGGTGGCTCCTTTGACTTTAAACTTAGGAGATCTGAGGATATTGTCTAATTGGTCGCGAGTTGGATTTTTTGCTACCAATAGTTGTTGTAAAGCGGTAGCGATCGCTAGTGTTGTATCTTTCGCCATCGTGCTTCGCCAATTGTTTAATTCTGTCTGCCAAAGCGAGCGAAACGAATCTTTTTCTTTCGCATCCGGGAAGTAAGGAACTGATATTGTCAAACCTTCTACTGCTTTCCCTCCCAACTTAATGGTTGTATCGTTGTATAAAGTTGGACTGCCAAACAGCTCAATCTGTAATCGGTTTTCTTGGAGTGCTTTGAATATCGCGCTCGCCTGTGGCAGATTATTAACAAAGGGCGCGATTAACAAGCTGTTAACGTCGTTTTTTCTAATTTCTTCAACCACAGTCATCGGATTGAAAGTGGGATCTGCCAAGTTACATTGTAAATCGATATGCTGTCCTTTATAGGCTGAAACAACATACTTAAATTCGTTCCTAAATGATTCCTGATCTGGGGATACATTATCTACACAAATTGCCACTTTGGGGTGAGGAATTGCTTTGCCAAGTCCTTTAGATAATTGCGCCGCAAAAAACGTAATCTGGGGAACCATGCGAAAAACATACGATTCTTCTCTCAATTGGTTAGCAAAGCTAGTGGGGGAAATCATCACTAATTTCCCGTTTTTATAGATGGGCGCTGCTGCGACGGAGGCATTACTAGAATTATGTCCAACTACGGCAAAAATAGCCGGATCTTTGACCAGCTTACGAGCCACTTTTTCAGCCAGAGCGGGGGTATTATTATCATTAGCGACGACCACCTGTAACGGCAATCCAGTAATCCCGTAGTCGCGATTAATCTCATCTTGAATCTGAGCGACACCTCGTAAAATCTCTTCGGCGACGGGTTGGTTGCTACCAATAGGTACGCTGACGGCAATTTTAACGGTTTGTTTACTATTTGCCGCTATTGCATTGTTTAAATAAATTCTGGTTTCCGGATCGTTGGGATGCTTCTGAAGAGAAGCTTTAAAATTAGCTATTGCTTGCGGGTAGTTTTTGTTTCCAAAAGCTTTTATACCCGCTTGTTTTTCCGGGGTGCTATTTTGGCTGAGGATTTCTTCTCCTAAGCTAATTCCAGGAACACGGGTAGAATCTTGATCGATATCGATGATTTTATGGATGGCAAAGGCTAGGGTGATGAGTGCTAATGCTCCCAATCCCCACCATGCAAATTGCCAATTTTTTTGTTTCTTTTCTGCCGATTTCGGTTGAGGTTCTTGTATTATTGTAACCGCAGGTTGCGGATAAAACAGCGGTGGTTCTTCCGGATTTTGGAAAATTACGGGTAGCCAAGAAGCGTTAGGAGAAGACTTTTCTACTTCAGGGCTACTTAACTTTTTTCTTGCCTCACATACTGCTCTATGTAGAGATTTCCCCTTGGCAAAGCTATTTAGAAAATGCTCTAGAAATTTTTGGGCAACTTTGTCGTGAACAGGTTCCCGCATAACAATAATGTGGGGAATGTTTAAATTATCAAGTTGTCGTGCTAAGCCCAATCCATCACAAGAATTAAAAATCGCTAGTTTCAATCCCCTTTCGACAGCTTCTTGCAATTCTATCTCAATCTCTTTAGGCGATAAGGATTTTTGGTCGTTAATCCAAATTCGCGCATCATTTTCGTCTGGATAAGTAGTACTATGTCCCGCAAAGAAGACAACATCCCAAGGCTGAGAGTTAAGTTTTTCTCTTAATTCGGGTAATTGAGGTTTGTCTATCCGGGTTAGGTTGGCTCCGGGTAATGCCTTAAGACTATTCCAATCAGGTTCGAGATCGATGTTTTCATCGCTTCCCAAAATGACTAAAATTTTGACAGGAACGCTCAGTTCTCCTTTTATCGGTTCTTTTTTTCGGCTCAAAGCTACTTGAAAATACTTATAGCCTTCGACTAAATCACATATATCCCAAGGAAGTTTTTGTAACTCTACGTTGTCAGTTTGCACGATGAAAGTTACAGTTTCATCTTCTTTAACATTTCGCCATAATCTTTTTTCTATGTCTTTTATTAAGGATTGATTTAGCCAATTATTGAAAGCTGTTTTAAACTCGTCAGCCGCATTTTTCACGCGATTTACACTGTCTTCACTACTAGAGTAGTTTTGATTTATGCTGGATGGAACATCAATCGTTCGTCTCCACCAGCGACAATTTTCATCTTGACCCCAAACGTAGTAAGCTTGTTGCCATTTCTGGTACTTGGTGACAATTTCAGAGTTGGGAACCAGAGTACCGAAAACTTCCCCAGCCACAAGGTTACGCTGATGATCGCGAATTTCTAAACTGACTCGGAAACCTTGCTCGAAATTACCTTGATCGATTCTGAAAATAGCTTGCTTACTCATTTTGATACTCCTTTAACTTTAGTTGTTTACTACTTGTGAATTGGACGCCAATAGCAAGAATCCGATGAACAATCTGGCTTGATTAATCTAACTGTATTTTCTCGGCGATCGCTTACATTCAATGTAATCTTCCCACTCAATCCTTGAATTGTAAATCCAGGCTCTGATAATGCTTTCTGTACTCCTATTCGATTGGGTATACCTGGCTGTATTTCTATTGCATAAATTGCCATTTTTAAGGCATCATAGGATAGGATAACAGGCCAATTTAGCTTTTCTGTATTTCCCCAGAAATCTTGAAATTGCTGATGATGGCTACTAGAGGGATACAAAGGAGTAATTGCCACCATTTTTCTCAGTGCTTGCCTTCCTAAATTCAAAACTTTATCTTCTCTAACTGTCTCGTTGCCAGCAATCAACAATTCGCCGTTGTTTTCTTTAATCACTGCTAGTTGATTATCCTGTTCGTTAGAAATGGTATAAGCATCGGGAAGTAGCACTAAAGCAACATTTTTAAAGTCTTTTTTCACTCTAGCTACGTTACTTCTTACTATGGATGTATTTTCCCCTAAATCAAAGTTGCCAACAATTTTTACCCGCCCAGCCAAATGGGTTTTAAATTCTTTTTTAAATGACTCGCTATATGCTTGGCCTTTTGTGTAAAAGAACGCGATATTTTGATATTTATTGGCAATCAGGTAGTCGGCTAATGGTTTGGATGCCAATTGGGTGTTTGCGGTGCTTCTAAAAAAGAAATTGTTAACAGGAACGGTAGCAGTAAGTCCTTGAAAAGCCGCAGCGCTTGGCGATACCAAAACTAACTTGTTGTGTTGATAGATATTTTTAACGTTGGTTGTGAGATGGCTGGAATAATGACCGATAACGACTAAAATATCGGAGCGCTTCGCTAATTCTTTGGCAATCGTTTGAGCTTGTGCTATATTATTACCATCATCGGCAATTAAAACTCTAATTTTCCCTTGGCTTTGAGGGTTTTTATTGACTCGATCTTGCAGCCAAGCGATCCCTTTGACTATATCCTTACTTTGGAAATATGGCGCATTCGAGATCGGAACGACTACAGGAATAGTGTAAATCTGATGTGCAGGAATTTGCTCGGCTAGAATCTTGGCATTGTTAAGATAGATCAGCGTTTCTGGATCTTTTTCCTCCTGCCATGCTTGTGTTAGTAAGGCGACGGCTTTTGGATAGTTACGTTGCGCGATCGCATTAATCCCCTCTACCTTTTTAACTTGCGGCGGACTATATTTTGGATTCATTAACGCTTTCTCACCGCAACTCAGCGGTAAATTTTTATTCAGCTGCACATCGCAAGCTTTTTGTGACGGCGTGAAGATGACAGATGCACCTAACGTCAGAGTTGCGATTCCTACGGAAAGCTTCGCTAACGCTCCCATCCCGCACATTACCAGCTTTAACAGTCGGCGATCGCTTTTTCTTCGATAAAATAGCGGTGGTTCTTCAGGATTTTGGAAGATTACGGGTAGCCAAGACGCACTAGGAGAACTTTTTTCTATCTCTTTTAACTCCTTGCGCGCTTCGGATACTGCTTCGTGTAAAGAAGCACCGCTAGTAAAACTTTTGAGAAAATCATCTAAAAATTTTTGGGCAACTTGATCGTGAACTGGTTCCCGCATGACAATACTATGGGGAATTTCTAAACTTTTCAAGTGTCGTGCTAATCCCAATCCATCGCAGGAGTTAAAAATTGCTAGTTTCAATCCGTTTTTTACCGCTGTTTCCAGACAATCCTTTAGATCCTCTTGCGATAAATCTTCTCGATCGTTGAGCCAAATTTTTGCATTATTTCCATCTAGCTGGCTCGAACTATGTCCCGCAAAGAAAATAATATCCCAATGCCGCTCTTTCAATATTGCGATCGCATCATTTTTGCTAGGTTGTTTTAGCGGAACTAATTCATCTTGTTGTAATCTCTGCCTAATAATATCCCAGTCCGTTTGAATATCAATATTTTTGTCGCTTCCCAGAATTACCAGAATTTTAACTGAGCTTTTCCACGTTCCTTTTTTAGGTACGCTTCTGCGGCTCAACGCCACTTCAGCATCGTAATTATCCTGAAGTAAACTCCATAATTCCCAAGGAAATTTTTGTAATTCTTCGCAATTGGTTTGGACAATGAAGCTCGCCGCATCTTTTTTATCAACTGTACCCTCCAGTTCCTTTTTTAGCTCTTGCAATTGCGAGCCATCTAGCCAGTCATTTAAAGCAAATTCAAACTTACGAGCATATTTGTTAACATCATCCTCGCTGTAACCCGCACAGTTTCTCTCTATTTCCGGTGGCACATCAATTTTTCTTCTTCTCCAGCCACGGTAGTTTTGTCCCCAAGAGCAGTAAGCTTCTTGCCATTGATTATAAAGCTCGATAATTTCTGGTGCTGGTTTCAGTCTACCCTTGACTTCTGGAACGCAAACTTCCCCATTTTCCTTAATTGTTAAGGTGACAGTAAAACCTTGCTCAAAATTCCCATCATTATCAATTCTGAAGATGACTCGCTTGCTCATTTCTCATCTTCCTTGAGGTGAAATTATTGAGTTGTATAATACTATAAAAAATTGCTAAATAAAAGTGGATTTATTAATTTTTAATAAACCTTTACATACACTATTTAACCGGGTTGAATTGAGCGATCGCTCTAGTCGTGCCGGAGGCATATCGCTTAACCCACACATAACAGTATAGTTGGGTTTCGTTACCTCAACCCAACCTACATTCAACCTCTAAATATCAGGATTAAACGACAAATTGTTCTGTGATGGTGGTATCTTCTAAAGTTAGGCAGATGCTAAAGCGATCGCCCACATCAGCCGTAAAATAAAGCGCGATGTAATCATCTAAAGGTTGGCTTCTAGATACCGCTTCCAAACGTGGAATTGGATCGCCATTTTCATCGAGTACAATCAATTTCAAATCGGGGGGTAATTTAGTCTGACCTCCCATTGAATAAGCTCGCAGCAACACGGCAATTTTGCCATCTAATTTTCGCAAAACTGCAATCATTAAAGCGATGGGATGCCCCATCAATTGTACGCCTAAATCCATCACCCTTCTAATCGCCGGATTGGGATAATTTGGATCGATTGTCCACAAATACTCAGCCGCTTTCCAGCGCACTGTTTCATCGTGGGTATGCTGTAACAAATGAACCAACGCCTCTCGATCTTCAATGTCATTAGGAACAACTACTTCACTTTGACTATTACGAAACTGGGAAACTGCTCGTTTAATTTTTTCTGGTGAGTCTAGTTCAATTCCCTTGACTTGTTTTGATCGAAATGCTGGGATTTTGGCATTTAACCATTCATCAAATGTCTGCCAACCCGCTTCAACTATCCCATCCAACCACTTACTGAGATTAAATCCGACAGTCCGTATTTCATACAGTTGCTGTAACCAACGACTCTCATTTAATAAAGCTCCCCACTTTTCAAACTTTGCTTTCAGGCGGGGAGAATAAGGCGAAGGTTCGCTCAGTTTTACCATTAAATTTTCTGCCTCCCCATTTGATAGTGTCGTTAAAGGCACAACTTGTCCTTTTTCATCGCGTAAATTAGACGCACCCTCCAACATCTCTAAATTAGGAATAACCCAGTCTCCCTCAACGTAATACAGGCGATAAATCGAGTCGAAATCTGCTTTAGCTTTCAAAGTGCTTCGGGAAACAAAACCCCAAAAATGAACCGAGCGATTTTCTAAATCAATCTGGACGGGTAAATAATAATCCGCTGCTAAATTGGGAATATCCACCCACTCTTGAGGTACGGCGAAATCTGCCATATCGATGGCATCTGTGGGAATTAATACCAGTCGTTTGCCGTAAAGATTAATTCCACAACCAGTGAAAAATTCCCAAAGCATGGGTAAAACTTCCTCATTGGGAAATACGGCAGGTTCTAATTCTAAATTTTCCTGGCACCAATGCAAAAATGCATTCAAACACAGGCGATTGAAAAATGCATAATTGCGCCCAGTATCGTTTGAGTAATTTTGAGGATTTGGACGAGCTAATTCCAAATCGCTGTTAGAAATTTCTAACCACAAATGTTCGGAATAAATCTGGCTGAGGTTGGCTTGACTTAATTTCATTGTTTTGTTCCCCGCTTAGTGTAAATATTGCAGAATTCGTTCTAGCCGAGTTTCGACGATTGTAGGAATGCTCTTGAAAGCTACACCCTCTGGTTGCAATTCGAGGTTAAATTCAGCTTGAATTTGAGCAAGCATGTTGCTGCATAACTGCTGTAGGATTGCGTTTAAGCGATCGCGCACTTCCTCTTCAGTTCTTTGAAACATGTTTCCAATTTCTGAAAGCGGTTGTTTAACCACATAAAACAACTTTAACAATTTCCAACTTTCTTCGGTAACTGAAGAAATTGAATTTTGAACAAAGCGGTCGATTTTATCAGCATAATCTTGGTACAATACGGCTTGTATCTCAGCCAATTCTGTAGGACTATATTTGGTTTCTTGCTTTCTGTTGAACCACTTCCAAATTCCCAACAAAATGCGCTTGATTAACTCATTGATCCGGCGACTGACTGTCGATTGATTTATACCTCTTTCCTCAGCAATTTCACCTTGGGTCAGTTCTAACCCATACTTGAGAAAAAGCATTTGCCTTTCTTTAATTTCTTGTAAGCCATTCAACACATCAGCGATCGCTTGTCTCAATCTGTTTACATTTTCCTCCATCTCTTCATCGTAGCTTGTCTCAAATGCAATGTTTTCTAGCAAATTTCTTCCCTCATCCGATTGGAAAGAAAAACCAGTCCATAAAGAGGTGCGGGGTGGATCTGATAAGCGTCGAATCGCTTCTCCAATGTTGTCCAACCAGGTTTGAATTTCCGAGCCGGTGACGCTGCTTTCACTTTGATTCAACTCATTATAACGAGTGGCGATGTTTTGAAAATCTCTGCCATTAAATTGATTGAATCGTCGGTTGACGGAATCTGTGTATTCCTGAAAACACTGCCAAGCTAACAGATATCTTTCTATTTGTGCGTTTCCATAACCAGAACGTTCGAGTGCTTCCCTGACTCTCCTTCGACTCGATCTTGCCACTAAACCTAAATTACTTTGTCCAAACATATGGTTTCCTGTCTCCCTCCTTAATTCGGGTAGTAACAAATTCCTGAGTCTGATGTCGGTAAACCTGATGAATGTCGGATACCAAAATCCCAGTTGAACGCGACTTTCGTCAAAATTTCTAAAGAACTGAACCGGAGCGATTGCTGCAACAGACGCCATCATAAATAAGTCATCGAAGCCAATATGGTGGCGATCGCCTAACAGCGGCAAAATTCTCTTAGCAACTATTTCGCAACGCCTCAGTAGAAATGCCATCCAATGCTTACGGATGAGTTCGTCTTCTGGATGTTGCCGCAATTGCTCGAACAGATACTGGGCGATCGCTGCCTCCCACGGGTCGTTAACTGGGTAGTTCACTGGTTGTATGATTTGACGCAGGTTTTCAATATGCCGTCGCGATCGCGGCTCTATTTGCCATAAAATTCGATGTTCTTCTACGCACGGTAAGGTATAAAAATATTCAAGCGGCATGGTTTTCACCTGAGTAACTAGGTTGAGCGCTCTAAACTAGCTTCTCCGTTCAACCCCTGTATTGGGGTCTACATTTATGGATTGAGATCGATGCAAAAATTTATGCACGCCAGCGCGAGATTGGTGAAATTATTTGAGGACTTACGCAGCGGTGGCGGTGGCGGTGGCGGTGGCGGTGCTGTCAACTGTCAACTGTCCACTGTCCACTGTCAACTGTCAACTGTCCACTGTTTAACCATCCTCACAACTTCCTCAAATTGTTGTCCTATAACTCAAGATGTAGAGCCTAAAAGCATTTCAGCCTACAGAGTCTCTAAGATCCAGTTTGTTGGATCGCCCAGAGCAAACAATGCTCGATATGCGAAGGAATTGTCATCGGGGCTGATTCAACAGCCAGAGTAGCAAGGAATGCACTAGCTCTAAAAACCGAATTGTGAGGCGGATTGAGTTTTATGGTGCAAGTAACTGAAAGAGTAGAAACTCTCCAATCTCCGAAAGAAGAAGCTTTAGTCCTGTGGTTCGAGGACGTTGGCATTGCTGATATTCCATTAGTGGGCGGTAAGAACGCTTCATTGGGTGAAATGATTCGCCAGTTGACACCTAAAGGGGTGAACGTACCCACTGGCTTTGCTACTACAGCTTATGCTTATCGGTACTTTATCGAACAAGCTGGACTAGAAAAAACACTGCGCCAGCTATTTTCTGATCTGAACGTAGACGATGTTAAGAACCTGCGGATGCGGGGGCGACAAGCACGCGCTTTAATTCTCAACACGCCATTTCCGGAAGAATTAGAAGAAGCTATTACTCAGGCATACCTGAAATTATGCGATCGCTACGGCACCAGTACCGAATTCTGCGAAAAACTGCCAGCTGAAGAACAAGAAGAATGCAAGCGCTACAGCAGCGACGTTGACGTAGCGGTTCGTTCCAGCGCCACGGCGGAAGATTTACCCGATGCCAGTTTTGCCGGACAACAAGAAACTTACCTCAACGTTTACGGCGTTGATGCAGTATTGGAAGCTTGCCATAAATGCTTTGCTTCTATCTTCACAGATCGCGCTATTTCTTATCGCACAATCAAAGGTTTCGACCATTTTGAAGTCGCCCTCTCCGTCGGCGTGCAAAAGATGGTACGGTCTGACTTAGCATCTTCCGGCGTCATGTTCTCCATCGACACCGAAACCGGCTTCAAGAATGCGGCATTAATTACCGCCGCTTATGGATTAGGTGAAAACGTCGTTCAAGGTGCCGTCAACCCAGACGAATACTTTGTATTTAAACCCACGCTGAAAGAAGGCTTCAAGCCGATTCTGGAAAAACGCCTGGGCAGCAAAGAAATCAAAATGATCTACGACGTGGGTGGCGGTAAGCAAACCAAGAACGTCCCCGTACCAGAATCAGAACGGGGCAAATATGCCATCAACGATGACGAAATTCTTATCCTTGGTAAGTGGGCTTGTATCATTGAAGACCACTATTCCGCAGTGCGGGGCACGAACAGCCCAATGGATATTGAATGGGCAAAAGATGGTTTAACCGGCGAACTATTCATCGTTCAAGCCCGCCCGGAAACAGTACAATCGCAAAAATCCGCCAGCGTCATCAAGAACTTTAAACTCAACGGTACGAGTAACGTTTTGACAACGGGACGCGCAGTTGGCGAAATGATCGGTGCCGGTAAAGCCCGCGTGATTCTAGACGTTCACCGCATCGACGAATTCCAACCTGGTGAAGTACTGGTAACCAATAAGACCGACCCAGATTGGGAACCGATCATGAAAAAAGCGAGTGCGATCGTCACCAACCAAGGTGGACGCACCTGCCACGCCGCAATTATTGCACGGGAAATGGGAATCCCTGCGATCGTTGGTTGCGGTAACGCTACCGGCACGTTGAAGACAGGACAAGAAATCACCGTTTCTTGTTCGGAAGGGGAAGAAGGACGAGTTTATGACGGTATGGTGCCGTTTGAAATCATCGAAACCCAACTCGATAACCTGCCTCGCACCCGCACCAAGATTTTGATGAACGTGGGTAACCCAGAAGAAGCCTTTGGTTTATCGGCAATTCCTTGCGATGGCGTGGGATTGGCACGGCTAGAATTCATCATCGCCAACCACATCAAAGCCCACCCTTTGGCATTGATGAACTTCGATACCCTCGAAGATCCATTGGTGAAGAAAGAAATCGGCGAACTGACGGCATTGTACGACCACAAACCCGACTTCTTCGTCGATAAACTCGCCCACGGTATCGGCACGATCGCAGCCGCATTCTATCCCAATCCGGTAGTCGTGCGGATGTCCGACTTCAAATCCAACGAATACGCCAACCTCTTGGGTGGCAAACAATTTGAACCCAAAGAAGAAAACCCGATGATCGGTTGGCGGGGCGCATCTCGTTACTACGATGAAAAATATCGCGCCGCTTACGGCTTAGAATGTATCGCCCTCAAACGGGTACGCGACGAAATGGGCTTAACCAACGTCATCCCGATGATACCTTTCTGCCGCACCCCCGACGAAGGTCGCCGAGTATTGGCAGAAATGGAAAAATACGGCCTGAAACGCGGTGAAAACGGCCTGCAAGTCTACGTGATGTGCGAAATTCCCAACAACGTCATCCTCGCGAATCAATTTAGCGAAGTATTCGACGGATTCTCCATCGGTTCTAATGACCTAACGCAACTTACATTAGGTTTAGATCGGGACTCCGCATTAGTCGCCCACCTCTTCGACGAACGCAACGAAGGCGTCAAAGAAATGGTGCGCTTGGTAATCGAACGCGCGAAAAATAACAATCGCAAGATCGGTATTTGCGGTCAAGCGCCTTCTGACTACCCAGAATTTGCCCGCTTCCTAGTTGAACAGGGAATTGACTCGATCAGCTTGAACCCGGACACCGTTCTCAAGACGATGCTGGAAATCGCCAAAACCGAAGCTGAAATAGGTAATGGGTAATTGGTAATGGGTAATTGGTAATTGGATTGAAGTCGCAATTCCGATTACCCATTAAACACCTAACTCCTATTACTCCTTCCCTTTCCCCAAAGGCGAGGGAAGGAGTAAAAAAGCGAAAAGTCGCCAATTACCACAGGACTTACACAACGCCTCTAGATGTAGGGGCAACCACGGGGGGATTGCCCCTACAAAACACTATTTATGGACGAGCTTACCAATTACCAATTACCAATTACCAATTACCCATAAAAACTATGTTTCACAAAATTTTAGTAGCAATGGATTGTGACAGCAGTCAACAAGTTTTTGATTCGGCTTTGACATTAGGTAAGGCAATGAATTCCCAGATGCTGCTGTTGCACGTATTGACGCCAGTTGAAGAAAGCAGTCCCAGAATTGCGGGGGCTTTTTCTGGTTTGGAATTTTATCCAGATATAGCACCAGAAGTTTCCGAAGAAATGTTGATGAACTATCGGAAACAGTGGGATCAATTTGAAACTCAGTGTTTGGAGATGCTGCGATCGCGCACCGCCCAAGCTACCAACGCAGGCGTCACCGCCGAATTCACTCAAAACGTCGGCAATCCAGGCAAAACCATCTGCGCGATCGCTCGCACTTGGGGCGCAGACTTAATTATTCTCGGTCGTCGCGGTCTTTCTGGTTTGAGCGAATTCTTACTAGGTAGCGTCAGCAACTACGTACTCCACCACGCTCCCTGCTCGGTTTTAACCGTACAAACTGTTAAAACTACAACAGAGGAGTCTGAACTAGAACAATCAAATTTAGTCTAAAATTGCCATTTATTAATCAGGAAAAAGCATGAGCTATAAAGTTTTTACTCCCTTGACAACAGAAGATAACCTATTTATAAGTTATGTTTCTTTTTTGATGGATTCGCGCTTAAATGGGTAGTCTTGAAAGGGGGAAAAATGACAAAGCTCGTGCTTCAGGCTGAAAACTTATTGGGATAAAGAACATGGTTGCCAACGCAGAAAAAGTCACTCAAAAAAAAGCAGAGCAAAAACAACATCCCAGCGGCGATAAACGCTTCAAAGCCCTGGATATTACGATGAAGCGGAATCAATATCGCCAAGATGCTTTAATTGAAATCCTGCACAAAGCGCAAGAAGCTTTCGGTTACCTGGAAGAAGACGTGCTGCTATACATCGCGCGCGGGCTAAAATTACCCCTCAGTCGCGTCTACGGAGTTGCCACTTTTTACCATCTATTTTCCCTCAAACCCAGCGGCGCTCATAGCTGCGTAGTTTGTTTAGGAACAGCTTGTTACGTCAAAGGCAGCGGCGAAGTTTTAGCAGCGCTAGAAAAGAAAGCTTGCATTCACCAAGGCGAGACAACAGAAGATGGACAAATGTCGTTAATGACAGCACGGTGTATCGGTGCTTGCGGCATTGCCCCCGCCGTTGTTTTCGATGGCGAAGTAGCAGGAAAAGTAACGGCAGAACAAGCACTAGAAAGAATCGAAAAATGGGGAATTGGTAATGGGTAATGGGTAATAGGTAATGGGTAATGGGAAGAAAAAGCAATTACCAATTCCCAATTCCCAATTACCAATCACCAATTACCAATCACCAATTACCAATTACCAATTACCAATTACCAATTATGGACTTACCAGAACTACTCGAACTTGGCGAAAAAGAGCGCAACAATTACAAACCGATTCGCGTGCATTGTTGTACCTCAACTGGATGTCGCGCTGCCAATTCTGTCGCGGTGAAGAAGAATTTAGAAGGGGCAGTCAAAGAATTGGGAATGAGCGATCGCATCCAAGTCGTCGGCGTGGGATGCATGGGTTTTTGCGGCAATGGCCCGCTCGTAGAAATCGATCCGCAAGATAAACTATACGAACGAGTCGAACCCGATCAAGCTGCGAGTATTATTGCCTCCCTCAATGGCGGCACCACAACCGCACAAGAAGGTGATTTTAAACACCCATTCTTTAGCCGTCAAAAGCGAATTGTTAGGGAAACTAGCGGCAAAATTGACCCGGAACGCATCGAAGAATATATCGCCGCCGGGGGCTATCAATCTTTGTATAAAGTCATACACGACATGACCCCCGCCCAAGTCGTGGAAGAAATTAGTAAAAGCGGCTTGCGCGGGAGAGGCGGTGCTGGCTATCCTACCGGCTTGAAATGGGCGACGGTGGCAAAAATGCCTCCCGGACAAAAATACGTGGTCTGTAACGGCGATGAAGGCGATCCGGGTGCATTTATGGATCGGTCGGTGTTGGAAAGCGATCCGCATCGGGTGTTGGAAGGGATGGCGATCGCAGCGTATGCCGTCGGTGCTAGCGAAGGCTTTATTTACGTTCGCGCCGAATATCCCCTGGCGATCAAACGCTTGGAAATTGCGATCAAACAAGCGAAAAAACTCGGTATTTTAGGCAGTCAAATTTTTGACTCACCCTTTGACTTTAAAGTCAGCATCCGCATCGGTGCCGGTGCGTTTGTCTGCGGCGAAGAAACTGCCCTGATTGCTTCCATCGAAGGCGGTAGGGGTAACCCGCGCCCCCGTCCACCTTACCCCGCCCAATCGGGATTGTGGGGTTGTCCGACGCTGATTAATAACGTGGAAACCTTTGCTAATATTGCAGCGATCGCGCGCGAAGGTGCAGACTGGTACGCCAGCATCGGGACAGAAAAAAGCAAAGGTACTAAAGTGTTTGCGCTCACGGGTAAAATCCGTAACAACGGTTTGATTGAAGTACCGATGGGAATTACCCTGCGCGAAATCGTCGAAGAAATGGGCGGCGGCGTCATCGAAGGGGAAGTCAAAGCCGTGCAAACTGGGGGGCCTTCTGGCGGTTGCATTCCGTCGTCGTTGCTAGATACTCCTGTCGAATACGATTCCCTGGTGCAACTCGGATCGATGATGGGTTCGGGTGGCATGGTGGTGATGGATGATACAACTAGCATGGTGGAAG
Organism: uncultured bacterium; assembly: GCA_964463555.1. Taxonomy (GTDB): domain Bacteria; phylum Cyanobacteriota; class Cyanobacteriia; order Cyanobacteriales; family Aerosakkonemataceae; genus Microseira. Next base: position 17,754 of record CAYXCW010000015.1, on the reverse strand, counting down.
TTGCCCAGTTTTACATGGAATTCTGTCGGGGCGAGTCGTGCGGGAAGTGCATCCCCTGCCGCGTCGGAACGGTACAGATGTATCAAGCATTGACTAAAATCCTCAACAAGAAAGCAACTATGGAGGATTTGGAACAGTTAGAAGCTTTGTGCGATATGGTGAAATGCACGAGTTTGTGCGGGTTAGGACAATCTGCGCCGAATCCAGTTTTGAGTACGCTGCGTTATTTCCGGGATGAGTATTTGGCGTTGATTCAGAAATAATTGCAGATTGAATTTAAAATCTACAATCTGCAATCTGAAATCTGAAATTAGAAGAGAGGGTTTATGTCGGTAAAGACGTTAAGTATTAATGGGAATGAAATTGCGGTTGAAGAGGGGGCGACTGTTCTTCAAGCGGCAAAAGAGGCGGGGGTTCGGATTCCGACTTTGTGTCATTTAGATGGGGTTTCTGATGTTGGTGCTTGTCGGTTGTGTTTGGTGGAAATTGAAGGGATGAATAAGTTGCTTCCTGCTTGCGTGACGCAGGTTTGGGAGGGGATGAAAATTCAGACTGACACGCCGAAGTTGCACGAATATCGCCGGATGACGGTAGAGATGTTGTTTGTGGAGGGCAATCACGTTTGTGCGGTTTGTGTGGCGAATGGGAATTGCGAATTGCAAGATTTAGCCATAGAAATGGGGATGGATCATGCGCGCTTCCCCTATCGTTTCCCCGAAAGAGATGTGGATATTTCTCACGATCGCTTCGGCATCGATCACAACCGTTGCGTGTTGTGTACCCGCTGCGTGCGCGTCTGCGATGAAATTGAAGGCGCGCATGTTTGGGATGTGGCATTTCGCGGCGCTGCTGCCAAAGTCGTGACGGGGTTAAATCAACCTTGGGGTACGGTTAGCGCTTGTACCAGTTGTGGGAAGTGCGTCGAAGCTTGTCCGACGGGGGCAATTTTCCGCAAAGGCGTCACCGTGGCGGAAATGGATCGCGATCGCACTAAACTAGACTTCCTCGTCACGGCAAGGGAACAACATAAATGGACGCGGTAATAGGTAATGGGTAATGGGTAATGGGTAATAGGAAGAAACACTAATCACCAATTACCAATTACCAATTACCAATTACCAATTACCAATTACCAATTACCAATTTTCAGAGAGAGGGTAGCAATGGAAAAGATAAAATTCGCCACGGTTTGGTTAGCGGGTTGTTCGGGATGTCACATGTCTTTTCTCGACTTAGACGAGTGGTTGATTGAACTTGCCGAGAAAGTGGATGTTGTTTATAGTCCAGTTGGTTCTGATATTAAAGACTACCCGGAAAACGTGGATGTTTGCTTGGTTGAAGGCGCAGTCGCTAACGAGGAAAACCTGGAACTGCTTCGCAAAGTTAGAGAAAGAACAAAATTCCTCATTTCTTTCGGAGATTGTGCCGTAACTGCCAACGTACCGGGAATGCGGAATATGATCAAAGGTACAGATCCGGTTTTAAGGCGCTGCTATCTAGAATTGGGAGATATAACACCCCAATTGCCCCATTTCCCCGGCATTGTTCCAGAATTACTCGAACGAGTTGCCCCAGTGCATGAAGTCGTAAAAGTTGATATGTTTATGCCCGGATGTCCCCCTTCAGCAGAGCGAATTAAAGCCAGCATCGAACCACTTTTACACGGCGAAAAACCCGTCATGCAAGGTCGAGATATGATTAAGTTTGGGTAATGGGTAATGGGTAATAGGTAATAGAAAAAAATCATTACCAATTACCAATTACCAATTACCAATTACCAATCAAAGAGGATTAATATGGCTAAGACAGTAGTTATTGACCCAATTACGCGCATTGAAGGTCACGCCAAAATCTCCATCTATCTCAACGATGGAAATGAAGTAGATGATGTTCGGTTTCATGTTGTCGAATTTCGCGGATTTGAGAAGTTCTGCGAAGGGCGTCCGATGGCAGAAATGGCGGGTATTACTGCTAGAATTTGCGGCATTTGTCCGGTGAGTCACTTGTTGGCATCGGCGAAAACTGGGGATAAAATTTTGGCGGTGAAGGTTCCCCCGGCGGCGGATAAATTGCGCCGATTGATGAATTTGGCACAAATTACCCAGTCGCACGCGCTGTCGTTTTTCCACCTATCTAGTCCGGACTTTTTATTAGGTTGGGATAGCAATCCAGCAACTCGCAATATATTTGGTTTAATCGCAGCCGATCCGGATTTGGCGAGGGGTGGAATTCGCTTGCGCCAATTTGGACAGCAAATTCTGGAAATATTGGGAGGCAAGAAAATTCACTCGGCGTGGGCGGTGCCTGGTGGAGTGCGATCGCCTCTCTCCGAAGAAGGCAGATCGTGGATACGCGATCGCCTCCCGGAATCCCGCGCCACCGCCGAACATGCTTTAGGTTTGTTCAAGCGCCTGCTAGATCAATTGCAAGACGAAGTTCAAGCGTTTGGCAATTTCCCTTCCCTCTTCATGGGGTTAGTTGGCAGAAATGGCGAATGGGAACATTACGATGGCGTGCTTCGCTTCCGGGATAGCGAAGGTAACATTGTTGCCGATAATCTCAGTGAAGATAACTACCAAGACTTTATCGGCGAAGCGGTGGAAAACTGGTCTTATCTGAAATTCCCTTATTACAAACCGCTGGGTTATCCAGATGGGATGTATCGAGTAGGACCATTGGCGAGATTGAATGTATGCGATCGCATCGGCACCCCAGATGCGGATAGAGAGTTGCAGGAAATGCGCGATCGCGCAGGCGGCAGGGCAGTCACATCCTCATTTTTCTACCACTACGCCCGATTAATTGAAATTCTGGCAGCAATTGAAAAAATCGAACAACTCGTAGACGATCCGGATGTTGTTTCCCCTCGCACTCGCGCCGTAGCAGACATTAATAGTTTAGAAGGAATCGGCGTCAGCGAAGCCCCAAGAGGCACATTATTCCACCACTATCAAGTAGACGAAAATGGCCTAATTAAAAAAGTCAATCTCATCATTGCCACCGGACAAAATAACTTGGCAATGAACAAAACCGTCACCCAAATCGCCAAACATTACATCAAAGGAAACGAAATTCCCGAAGGCATGTTAAACCGAGTCGAAGCCGGAATTCGCGCCTTCGATCCTTGCCTCAGTTGTTCCACCCACGCCGCCGGACAAATGCCCCTGCACGTCCAATTAATTGCCGCAGATGGAACAATTCTCAACGAAGTTTATCGTAATTAGGTAATGGGTAATCGGTAATAGGTAATTGTAAAAACACCAATTACCAATTACCAATTACCCATTACCAATTACCAATCACCTATGAAACAAAATCTCTATCTATGCATGGGTTCCGCTTGTCATCAACTGGGAGTTTATGAAGTATTGCCCAAACTCCAAAGTATGATGAGCCAATATAACCTAGAAGAAAAAGTCGAACTCAAGGGATCTTTTTGTCTAGAAGCCTGTAGCGATGGTATAGTGATGAAATACAAAGACAAAGTCTTTAGCAAGATTAATCCTGAAAACGTCGAGCAAAAATTCAAAGACGAAATATTGCCAAATATAATTTAAAGGCAGGAGATTGTGAAAAAAAACGAGAAAAGTCTGTGGGAACTGTTATGGGAATATGACCCCAATGGTCTTATAGTAGTTGACAAGGAAATGAAGATTACCATTGTCAACCCCGCATTTTGTAAAATGTTTAATGTAGACTCAGAAGAAATAATCGGTCTGCCAGTATCCTATATTTTGAAAAACGATGTCAGGGATTTCCAAAAAGTTTGGGAAAAAAATGAAGTGATTCGCGTGGAAGAATCCGAATACAAAGAACACAATCTATACGTCAGAAAAGTTATTTTTCCCATTCCAGATGAAAGCATTGTCGCTTGTATCATGGTTGATACCACCCATGACAAACTACGCCAAAAAGAAATCATCAAATTAAAAACTGAAACCATTTCTAAAGTCAACGAGGTAGTAGACAATCAAATGAAAGTCGCCCAACAAATTGCTGGGTTACTAGGAGAAACAACCGCAGAAACAAAAGTCAGCCTCTTAAAAATAGTCAAAATGCTCGAACAGGAGGTTTTTGAAGATGGATAACTTTTTGGATATTTACAATTTAAGCTTAAACAAAAAAGAAGAAGAACTTTGCGGCGACAAAGTCAAGTTTTGCAAGAATGAAAAGAAAACTACAATTGTTTTATCCGATGGGTTAGGAAGTGGAGTTAAAGCCAACATTTTGGCTACCCTAACCACAGAAATTATTATTACGATGCTCAATGCAGATGTTGCTATAGAAGAGGTAATTAAAACCGTTATCGGCACTTTACCGATTTGTCAAGTTAGAAAAATTGCTTACGCTACATTTACGATTATTCAAATCGAACGAGAAACGAATAAGTTTAAATGGATTAATTTTGATAATCCTCCAGTTCTTTATTTTAAACAAGGTAAGCTAGTTAAATTAGAAACCCAAACCGAACATATTTTAGATAAAAAAGTTACCGTAGCCGAAGGCTACCTGGAAAATGGGGATTTTTTAGGGGCAATTAGCGATGGTGTCCTTTATGCAGGATTGGGGCAAACGCTAAATTTTGGTTGGGGATGGGAAAGCATTGCTAAACATATAGAAGAATTGTTTATTAGCCAAGTTCATAATTCGCGGAATATTGTTAATAGCGTTATCAAAGAAACTCATTCGCTTTATCGAGGCAAAATTGGCGATGATGCAACTTTTGTAGGTTTGTATGTCAGGAAAACAAACCCGTTAATGATATTTACTGGCCCCCCTATTGATAAAAATAAAGATAAAGACTATGTAGAAATGCTGTTAAAATTTGAAGGCAAGAAAATTATTTGCGGTGGAACAACGGGAAACATCGTCGCTAATTATTTAGGCGAAACGATTGACATGGAAATTGAAACTATGCGGAAAGATCTTCCCCCAATTGGCAAATTAAAGGGGATTGATTTAGTCACAGAAGGTATCTTAACCATGTCAAAAGCAATTGAAATTTTAAAACAATGTCATTGCGATATATCAAGACTGCCTGACGATAATAACGGTTCTGTCATGTTAGTGAGGGAAATTTTGTCAGCGGATTCGCTTTTATTCTTAGTAGGACAGAAAATTAACGACTTTTACCAAAATCCCCTGCTGCCCAAAAATATCTCGATTCGCCGCAATCTCATAGAAGAGTTAGTTAAAATATTGCGAGAAAAACAAAAAGAAGTCATTTTAGAATATTGTTAATACTAAAATCGGAATGCTAATGGCGTGTAAGGGCGAAGCATTTGCGTAGAAATATTTCAGCTTTACCGATAAAATAACAGCGCAAATGCTTCGCCCCTACTAATGGCTAATTATGAGAGAGTTTTGTTAGCATTTTTCCTGATTGAGCCATTAGCCGAGGGTGGGTGGCTGGGCAATCCCTGGCTTACCCTGGTAACAAAACCGCAATTGTTAGGAAAGTTGTAGAAATATTTAGATTAGAAAAAAAGTGTAGAAAAATAAGAATTAAGCTGTCATTATTAGAGGTGAGGTAAAGTCTATCGGTAAATAGGCTCTGCAAAGAAGTGCTGTTGCCGGTGGTTCTGAATTGACAAAGCTTGCAGCATAAAAAAATTGGCGGAAAAACCGTAAAACAAATCCTTTAACAAAAAGGACAGAAAACTATGTTTCGCAAAATTCTAGTAGCGATGGACAGTTCCCTGATCGGCGAGCAAGTTTTTGAGCAAGCACTGAACCTTGCTAAGGCGATGGGTGCGAGTATGATGTTAATGCACGTATTATCCTCGGAAGAAGAAGGCAGCCCAAAAATATCTGGATTTTCCAGTTTGGATCTGTATCCGGAGATTTATCCGGAGGTGCGAGAAGAAATTGTCATGAACTATCGCAAGCAGTGGGATGAATTTGAAGGGAAATGCTTGGATTTGTTGCGCGATCGCACCGCAAAAGCCAATACCCTTGGTATCAACGCCGAATTCACCCAAATCCCCGGTAGCCCCGGTAAAACCATCTGCGAAAAAGCCCTGAATTGGGGCGCAGACTTAATAGTCGTCGGGCGTCGGGGTAGATCTGGATTGAGCGAGTTATTCTTGGGTAGCGTCAGCAATTACGTCCTCCATCATGCCCCCTGTTCGGTGCTTACCGTGCAAGCGATCGTTCATAAAATAGAAACTGCACCTGAAAAAGAATCAGCCGTTTCTTAAAATTGAGCGGGATGAAGCTGGATAAAAATTGCGAAATATTGCGCGATTCCGGATCTGAGTAAAATGCTTTTGGAGCGTTAATATACCCTCATAATCAATTACTAGGAGGCCGCATGGCAAGACAACTAACGCCCCAAATGCTAGATCCGAAAACACCACCCGACGTAATTGTTACACCCCAACCGCGCCGCCCGGAAACCGATCCAACTTTAGGAATTCCAGTTAACGTTAACCGCCAAGGAACGCCCCGCCATCGACTCGTTACCATTGGCGACTCTCTCACCCACGGCTTTCAAAGTGGAGCGATTTTTAATACTGGCCTTTCCTATCCGGCAATGATTGCCAAAGAATTAGGCTGGTTAGATAAATTCCGCTATCCAGTTTACAACAGTCCGGGGGATGGACTGCCGCTTAACATCGAACGACTAGCGCGAGATTTAGAAGCAAAATTTGGCAGCAATATCGACTGGTGGGAATACGTCTCAGCTGCGTTATTTTTACAATCAGCGATGGATGCCACCGAAGATTATTGGGAACGGGGCGATGGATTGCGCTTGCCAACCCAAACACAAATTAACCACAATTTGGCAGTTTATGGCTGGGATTTGCGAAATACTATCGAGCGCAACGCCGATATTTGCCAACAGGTAATTGCTAAAAATCCGCCCAAAGACGATCCAGTGCAGCAAATCGTCAGCAATGCTAACGAACGCGCTGCATTGCGAGTGTTGAACTCGGCAAGAGATAAAGCAGGAAAGGCACTTTCACCCGTACAAGCAGCCGCAACTTTGGGCGCAGAAGGTACCTCTGAAACTGGCACCGGCGATGGAATTGAAACCCTAATTGTTCTCATCGGTGCTAATAACGCACTCGGCAGCATTCTCACATTTAAAGTCAATTGGACGGCTGAAGGTTACGAGGATATGGATAAAAATGATATCTATACCGTCTGGCGTCCCGTTCACTTTAAAGCTGAATTAGATGTACTGGTCGAGGAAGTCAAAAAAATTCGCGCCCGTCACGTAATTTGGGGTACGGTTCCTCACGTTACCATCGTGCCATTTGCCCGAGGTATCAGCAATAAAGTTGAAAAGGGTTCGCGATATTTTCCTTATTACACCTTGCCTTGGATTGCTGACGCAGAATTCGACCCCAAAAAGCACCCGCACATCACCGAACAAGAAGCCAGATCGATCGATAGTGCGATTGACCAATACAATGAATTTATCGTCGATGCAGTGCGAAAGGGTCGCTCTGAAGGCCGAGATTGGTATGTGTTTGAAACCGTTGGTTTGCTAGATCGTTTGGCATCTCGCCGCTATATTGAAGACCCCGATGCAAGGCCAGATTGGTGGACGCCTTACCCCTTACCACAACCACTGCAAGCGCTTAAACCTGAGCCGGATTCCAAGTTTTATCTAGCTAATGCCCAAGGGCGAATTAAAGGCGGTTTGTTCTCTTTAGATGGAGTGCATCCGACGACAATTGGCTACGGCATTGTGGCGCAAGAGTTGCTGAATATCATGAAATTGGCGGGAGTTAAGTTTAATGGGAGCGGAAATATCGATTTCAAACGCTTAATCGAGTTGGATACGTTGATTTCTAAACCACCGCGCTTGGCTGCCAATATATTTAATATAATTGGTTGGGTGGACAACAATTTCAACCTCATGGCGCGTTTGCTTAATTCTAGTTACTAACTCAAGTTGCTGGTTATCTCGAATGCAGGGCTAATGGCTAATGGCTAATGGCTCATGGCAAGGGAAATAGTATATTACCTCACGTCTTGCACCCAGCCCAGAAATAAATTTCTGGCTTAAAGCTAAAACCCGTTGAAACGGGTTAAAACCTTGATTCTAGTTAGCTAAAGCTAACTTAAGCTTTCAACCCCAAATTTATTTGGAGGCTGTTTATTGGGTAGGTGCAAGATGTGAGTTACTGAAGCTTATGATAGCTTAGGGTTCTTGAAACCAGCGTTCTTCAATTAGCAATTAGCAATCAGCAATTAGCTATTAGCAATTAGCAGACGCCAAGGCTCGAAAGTAGTTGAAATCAAATGCTCCCAGATAAAGAATTTCATATTAGGGAGAAACAATGATGAATCACATCAAACGATGGCGAATTTCAACTAAAAAAGGATTGCTATTCCTTTTAGCCTTGGCGTTATTACCCCTGCTATTGGTTGTTACTCCAGTTTGGTCGAGCAACAATCAAACACCAAAGCAAGTTATTATCACCGCCGAGCAAACGATTAACGATGACTTATATTTGGCTGGGGAAACTGTCACCATTGACGGCACGGTGAAAGGTGATGCGGTACTGGCTGGAAAGCGAGTCACAGTTAACGGTAAAGTCGAGGGAGATTTAATTGCTGCCGGACAAGTGGTGACGATTAACGGTAGCGTTAGCGATGATGTTCGCATCGTGGGACAAGTTCTCACGCTGGGAAATAAAGCGCAGGTGGGAGATGATGCGATCGCTGCTGGCTTAAGCTTAGAAAATAAAGCAGGTAGCACTATCGGCGGCAATCTCAACTTTGTCGGCGCTCAAGCTTTATTAGCAGGTAACGTCAAGCAAAACGTCTTAGGCGCGATGAATTCCTTTGCCCTCAGCGGCACCGTCGGTCAAAACCTGCGCGTCGCCGCAGTTGGCGATTCCGATCCTTTAGAAGTGCCTTTTGCACCAAAACCACCCGTAGAAATACCGAAACTGCAACCCGGTTTTACCCTCGCCGATACGGCTCGCATTGGTGGCAAGGTGACTTACCAATCGGTGAATGAAGCAAAAATTAGTCCAAAAGCCCAAATAGCGGGCGGTGTGGTACGAGAGCCGTTGCCAAACGAACGAGTGGCAACCTCAACGCCGCAGCCTGCAACTAACAATCTGCTGAATCAATTACAGCGTTTTGGTGCCTTGGTGCTGATTGGCTGGCTGCTGCTGCGGTTCGTCCCCGGTTGGACTCGCACCTTGGCAGCGACGGTGCAAGCAAAGCCACTGCCGAGTTTGGGCTGGGGTGTGGTGACATTTGTTACAGTGTTGGGGGCAGCGATCGCGATCGCTATCGTCACCATGTTGCTGATGATGGTATTGGCTTTCACCCTACCAAACTTAATTTTGCCTGCCATCGGCATTGGCATGTTGGCTAATTTTGCCCTCTTAATTGGCTTCGGAATTGTTAACAGCTTCGTGCCTCAAATTGTCCTCAGCTTTTTGGGCGGGCGGTGGCTGCTGCAAAAACTGCGCCCTGACACCACATATACGAATTTTGTGGCGCTAGTTGTCGGTTTGGTAGCGTTTGTCATCCTAACAGCAATACCCGTGCTGGGCGGCATTGTTGAATTGATTGTCGTTTTGCTAGGGTTGGGTGCTATTTGGATTTGGGGACGAACAAAACTCAATTCTGCGGCAGAAGATCGAAAACTGATGGCAGTTTGATTAACTAAAATTGCTAATTGCTAATTGTGTTCCCGCTAAAGAAGAATGCTACCCAATTAGCGATTAGCCATTAGCTAACTACTAACCCAAGTTGCGCTAGTCATAAAACCGATCCCCCCAAACCCCCCTTGCCAAGGGGGGCTTAAGAGCAGCTCAACGCTACAGATGACAAAGCGATCGCTTTCTGATTACTGATGACAAAATTACCCGACCCCCCGGTACCAAGGGGCAAGCGATCGCTCTAGATCTCACCTCACCCAAAGAGCGATCGCTTCATACCAACCTACTAACGCACAGTTCCCTTCAACGCTTCGGCATCAATCGGTTTGAGCAGATAAATCCGCAGCAGATGACCGACAATTCTAGCCTGGAACGGTAACTTGCGTAACACCTTCAACCACTTGGGTTGAGAACTACCATCGATTTGGGACATTTGCATATTCAAATCCGAACAGCGATGCAAGCGGCGGAAAAATTCTGGATTTTCCGTATCCAAAACCGATGGAAAAGCACGCGCAGCTGTTTCGTTAGTTTGGCGAATTACTTCTGCATCAAACTCGGTTTCATTCAATCCCAACACGCGATAAAAATTAGCCCGTTCGTGAACGGTTAGCGTGTGGGTAGCAAACACAGTCAGCAGGAAAAAGCGACTCCACAAGCGGGATTGCCAAGTTTGCCAAAGTTTGGGTTGCGATCTTAACAGTGCTTTAAAAATATCCCCGTGGCGGTTTTCATCCTGACACCAACTTTCAAAGTAACGGAACAATGGATAAAACTGATTCTCAGGATGTTTTTCCAAATGGCGATAAATAATGATGTAGCGCCAGTAGCCAATCTTTTCTGACAAATAGACCGTGTAAATCACCCATTCAATCGGGAAGAATGTATAAACTCGATTTTTTGTCAAGAAGGCCAAATCCATCGTGCAGCCAAAATCCCCCATTGCTTTATTAAGGAATCCCGCATGGCGCGCTTCATCCCGTGCCATCAGGTTAAACATTTCCGCCAGCAGGGGACTGCGATTTTTTAACTTGCGAGACAGTTCCTTAAACAGCAGAAAGCCGGAAAACTCGGAAACGCAAGATCTTTCCAAATAATCGATAAATGCTTGTCTCGCTTCTCCAGTCAAGTTATCCCAAGATCTATCAAAAGCCTCATCCCGCACGAAGTGGTGGCGGTTGTAATCGGCGCGCATTTCTGCCAGCATCGCCTGTAGCTCAGTTTCCTGAGCAGACAAATCCATTTTTGCCGTTTTTTCAAAATCTGTTGTATAAAACCGGGGCGTGAGAATGTTTTCCTTAATCGCCCTTGTCTTTGCTTCTGATATCTCCAGATTCGGCTTTGGCAGAGAGTTAACCATGATGTTCGACGTAAATCAGTTTAATAGCTATTAAGTTATAGTACTTGTCGCATCTTGAACAGACCTGTTGCGGAAAAATACAAAAAGCGTTTACTTGGTTGGAGTTTTGTTAAGTTATGAAAACTTCGCCTCATTTAATCGCTGAATAGCTATACAGTATTTACCGGGTCGGTTGTCTGCCGCGTGCCTGCTGAGGGATCTAACTGCTCGTAGCTCAGGAGGGCTGACGCGCCCCGAAGCCAGAAACCGGGTTTCTTCGTAGATCTCTAGTTTCCAAACCAACGATTTTTCATAGAAACCCAGTTTCTGTGTGTAAGGTATCGCCAAAACAACCATTTATGACGAATGAGGTAATTTTGACATGAACCTGGATCTAGCCAACTGCCTGCGAGAAGGCACCAAACAGTCTCACACCGCCGCAGAAAACACGGCTTATATGAAGTGCTTCCTCAAAGGGATTGTGGAAAGAGAACCTTTCCGTAAGTTGCTGGCAAATTTATATTTAGTCTACAGCGCGCTAGAAGAAGCACTTCGGCGTCACCAGGCTCATCCAGTAGTCGGGCCGATCTATTTTCCGGAACTAAACCGGACATCGAATCTGGAAGCAGACCTGGCATATTACTATGGCGACAACTGGCGCGAACAGATTGTACCCTTACCCGCAGGTCAAGTTTACGTTAATCGGATTCAAGAAATCGCTAATACCGACCCAGCGCTTTTGGTGGCTCATGCTTACACCCGCTACATGGGCGATTTGTCTGGCGGTCAAGCCTTGAAAAATATTGTGCGTTCGGCGCTGAATTTGCCTCCCGACCAAGGTACGGGACTGCATGAATTTCAGCAAATCCCGACGGTAGAAGCAAAACGCGCATTCAAAGAAAAATATCGTCAAGCGCTCAATTCTTTACCCGTTGACGAGGCAACAATTCAACGGATTGTAGACGAAGCTAACTATGCATTTGAGTTGAATCGAGATGTGGTTCACGAGTTAGAAGATGATGTTAAAGCGGCAATTGGCGAACACGTGTTTGATTTACTCACCCGCCAGAACATTCCCGGCGCAACCGAGCGACCTCATCACGGTTCTGTTGCCCAACCTGTAGCGCTTGAATACAGCATTTAAAAGATTTGATTCGCCAAATCGCCTCATTGAGATCTTGCACAAATCTCATAGCCCGCCCGGAAATAAATTTCCGGGCTAATAGCAAAAGTCGGTTAAAACCGACTTAATCTGATCAAATCAGTCAGTTTTAACTGACTTTCGCTACTCGCTGTGGGAATTTATTCCCTGGCGGACTATGACGCTGATGCAAGATCTCAAATCAACAACTCTAGTCACCAATCAAAAAGGGAACGCGCACCAATGAGCTTTTCGCTGCCGACTGTTCAATTTGACCCGACATTACTTCGCAAGTACGACCAGCCCGTACCGCGTTACACCAGCTATCCACCTGCAACCGAGTTAAAAACAGAGTTCGATCAAGTTGATTTCAGGGCAGGAATCGCCGTCGGCAACTATAAAAAAACGCCATTATCGCTCTACTGTCATATTCCCTTTTGTGAAACGCCTTGTTATTTCTGCGGTTGCAATACCGTTATCACCCAGCGAAAAGAATTCGCCATACCTTATCTGGACTATACAGTTCGTCATATTCGCCAGATGGCTGAGTTAATTGATAACCAGCGCCCAGTCGATCAGATGCACTGGGGAGGAGGGACGCCGAATTATCTCTCGTTGGATCAAGTTGAACGGTTATGGATGACGATTAACGAGCATTTTCGCTTTGCTCCAGATGCTGAAGTTTCTATCGAGGTCAATCCGCGATATTTAGACAGGAATTACGTTTTATTTTTGAAAGATTTGGGATTTAATCGGATTAGTTTTGGCATTCAAGATTTTAATCCGCAAGTGCAAGAGGCAGTTAACCGCATTCAACCAGAAGCCTTGCTGTTTAATGTGATGGAGTGGATACGAGAAGCGGGTTTTGAGAGTGTGAATGTTGACCTGATTTATGGTTTACCTTTCCAAACTTTGAGTACGTACCGCGAGACTATTAATAAGACAATCCAACTCGATCCAGATCGGATTGCTGTATTTAATTTTGCTTACGTGCCTTGGTTAAAACCCGTACAGCGACTGATTCCCCAAGAAGCTCTACCCAAACCTTCAGAAAAACTCGATATTCTGCAAATGGCGATCGAGCAACTGGGTCAAAATGGCTACCAGTTTATCGGGATGGATCATTTTGCCAAGCCGAACGATGAATTAGCGATCGCACAACGCCAAGGCCAGCTCCATCGTAACTTCCAGGGGTATACAACTAAACCAGAATCGGATCTGATTGGGTTTGGCATGACCTCGATTAGTATGCTACATGATGTCTACGTTCAGAATCACAAGCGCTTGAAAGACTTTTATCAAGCGCTTGATCGGGGAATTTTACCCATTGAACGCGGGGTAAGGCTGAATCAAGATGATGTAATTCGTCGGACAGCTATTATGGAATTAATGTGTCAATATCAGCTGTCAAAAGATGATTTTGAAGAGAAGTATCATCTGAGCTTTGACCAAGATTTCGATGAGTATTTTGCCGCCGAGCGGTATGAATTGAAGCAACTAGAAGCCGATGGACTGATCCGCCTGTTCCACAATTGCATTCAGGTAACTCCTGCTGGACGATTGTTAATCCGCAATATTGCTGCTGTTTTTGATACGTATCTCCGCCAGAAAATTATGTCCAATTTTTCCAAAGCTATTTAATTGATGGCTAATAGCTAATGGCTAATAGCTAATGGCCCAAGAGTAGCCATTAGCTATTAGCTATTAACCTAAGTTTCTAGTTGCATCTAAAGCAAACTGGTAATAGGTAATGGGTAATTGTCAAGATCGAACCCCCTATGAATCCAATTAGCAATTACCAATTAGCAATTACCAATTAGCAATTACCAATTAGCAACTTATAACTAAATTTAGTTGCTAGTTACAAAACTCTTGCGCTTGCGTGCTGAATTTGCACCGAAAGCAGCAACAGCCAGTATCCCCAGCACCGAGGCGGGTTCGGGAACTGCCTTACCCGGTACTGTTGGTACTGTTGGTACTGTTGGTAATGCAGGTACTGAGGGTACTGGGGGTACTGCGGGTGCTGCGGGTACTGCGGGTGTTGTGACAAATTTTGTGGCTAATCCCGACGTATCTACGGTACCTCCTGATGCACCCACAAGAGTGCTGGTAACGCGGGATGTAAAGTCTCCAGCAGTCCTTTGTCCATCAAACTGAGTTGAAAAACCTCCGGCAAAGTTTCTCACATCAAGCAAAAGATTTCCCGCACTGGGGTTATAGAGAAATGGCGTCATCAAATTAATGACGATATCAAAATCTTTTACCCCCGTCGTATCCCCAGTAAAGGCGCTAGAAAGCGATAAAGATCCTCTGAAAACTACCTTTTCATCAACTCCGATGTTCTGAGCAAAAATCCTACTTAAACCATCAGGAACTTTCATTGTTGTAGAAAGGTTAATTTGAATATTAGGCAGCGTCGAGGAAAAAGCCCTGCCCCTCTCGGCATCAGGGCGAAAGAGAATTTGGCTAATCAGGAATGGTTCTGATAGCGATGCAAATTCGCTGGCTGCGAATACTTGCTGATACCGCGAAGAAGGAGTGGGAAAGTTAGAGCTATTGAAAGGTAAAATATGATTAGTGTTACCTTCTATATTCTCCAGATTACCTGGAACGATCGCAGCCCCATGCGCTGCACCCATTGTCTCAAAAGCAAGCAAAGCAGCTCCAGCAGCTACTGTTGATAGATTCTTCATCATTAATCGAGTCTCTCCAGGGAACTTGTCAATTTGACTTGTCTTAAAGGGTAAAAAGCAACACTAAGCATCTTCCGGCAAAGCAATTTTGCCATGCCAAGAATTTGCCCTAAATGTCAGGCGCTTCGCATCTCTCTGGGTGTATAAAGCTTTAACCAGGTGCGTTTGCCAAGCGTGCGTCTGTGCGTATCGCCTTTGTTTTTCAGCCACTCTTACATGTGGTATTTACTGAAAGCGTATAGCTTGCGATCGCAATCGCCTTACCCTGCTACTCAATCTATGGTTTTTGCCTATTGCCGTTCAAGCATTTTTAGGTAATCTTTATGAAATAATTATAAATCTATATACTAATTTAAAGTTTACGTAAATTTTTGACAAAAATTGCACAATTAGCTTGCGCTAATCTATGTATAATTACTTAAATGGGGGATTTCAGTGAAATCCGCAAGCGATCGCAACACCATCCCCCAGATACCAGAGCTTGAAACTGATAACAACACCCAAGTACCCGTATCGTTTAAGTAATTTTACAGAGAAACGATTCCTCATGCCTTCCTCAAATTTTTCTCCTAAGCTGAAAGTAGAGTTGGCTTTGGACGAAAGCAGGTTGCCTCGCGCGCAAAAGCTCAAATAATGTCCTACTCATCGAAAACAGGGAGAAATTGAGGGATTGATTATGAGTTGCAATTTAACTGCTACGCTAAAAACCCTGCGTCAGTCTATTCTGGTGATTGGCTACGGTAACGAACTGCGCGGCGATGACGGAGTGGGACAAAGAGTAGCGCGTGCGGTGGAAAGGTGGGGAGTGCCTAACCTACGCAGTCTAGCGGTTCACCAACTCACCCCGGAATTGGCGGACGAACTCGTAGATGTGGATCGGGTCATCTTTGTAGATGCTTATACTGAGGTGACAACACCAGAAGTGAGGGTATGTCTGTTAGAACCCGCCCATTCCGTTGCCACAACGGGACATACCAGCGACCCGCAAATGTTGTTAGCGATCGCGCAAGCACTGTACAATGCTCATCCCCAAGCTTGGTGGATCGGCATCCCAGCGGTGAACTTTGAGTTAGGCTATGACTTCTCAGCCATTACCGAACAAGGGATGGAGGAAGCTTTAGAGGAAATTGACCGCCTAATTAAACACCAGTCTTCCCCAACCCATAACACCTTGCCAAAGGGCAAAAAGCATCCGGTCAATTAAATTTTTCCCTTCGATCTAAGGCTTGTTTTGCTTTCAAAACGGCTTTCAAATAAGCCAATTGACTGTTCCAAGCTTGGCGGGGAAGCAGAGGAGTTTCCCCATCAAATTTTGCATTTCCGCTAGAAGAATTTTCTGTCACGATCTATACCCTCAATCAATCAACCAACAACTAACGCATCAGAAACATCGGCTTCATCCTGCCAAGTTTCGGGCCATTGAATGCGATCGCTTGTAAAGTGCAGCGGGTCGTTTTCAGGCCAGGGAGTATCAATTGGCTCTTCAATTAATTCAAATTCGCCATTATCAAATGGCAGCCCTTGCGCGCGAACTTTAGGAAGGACGCGCTCTCTGATGCCTCGTTCCGCTTGCACCAGCGCCCGGTGATGGCAGTAAGGATTGTTACCTCGACGGTCAAAGAAAACATGCGCCGTCCAAGAACAACCTCCCCGGCAAAGTTCGGCGAATTCGCAGGTTTTGCAGAAACCCCACAGGTGTTTTGTGCCTTCGGGCGTTCCTGCACCTAAATTAAAGCGCAATTCTTCAGCATTTTCGACAATATCTCTCAAGCTTCGATCTCTGATATTGCCACCCGTATAAGCAGCAGTCGGTAGGGAAGGACAACCTTTAATCGCACCGTCGGCTTCAATTCCCAAGGTAGCAAGTCCGGCGGCGCACCCTTGCCAAAATGTCCATTCATCAGCTTTTCCCCGCCCGCGTAACAGTCGCTCTTCTGGGCCATAATAACCGATGTTATTTCCCGGTTGCACCTGCACGCCTTCACTGTAAGCACGGCGGGCGACGCTGGTAATCATCGGGTAAATATCGAGTAATTCATGGGGTTGCAGCAGGATATGTGCGTTGTCTGCGGCATTTCCCATCGGCACGGTAAGTTGAATTTGCCACGCCCGCGCCCCCGCATCGCGAATGCATTCGTAAATGCGGGGAAATTCTGGTGCAGACAGGCGATTAATTTGGGTATTGCAACCAAATGGAATCCCCACTTCTTTCAGGTGGCTCATGGTTTTAAAAGCGTATTTCCAAGCCCCCTTTCTGCCCCGCAAGCGATCGTGAGTTTCCTCTAAACCATCAATCGAAACTGAAACCGTTGCAATCCCCGCTTGCTTCATTTTGCGTGCGGTTTCTAAGGTAATGCCGTAGCCGCCAGTTGTCATCGTACAACGCATTCCTGCCTGGTTAATAGCGGCGGCAATTTCCAACCAATCTGGGCGCAGAAACGCTTCACCGCCGATCAAAGTTACTTCTTTAATTCCCACTTCTGCCATCTGTTGGACTAGATCCAAAGCTTCATCTGTAGAAAGTTCTTTGGTACGTGCTTGCCCCGCTCTTGAACCGCAGTGACTACAAGCTAAATTGCATTTTAAAGTAATTTCCCAAACAGCATAACTGGTGCGACGATATTGCATTGATGCTAACCCTCATGCGGTAATTGGTAATTGGTAATTGGTAATTGGATTAACGGAGTTTTGTTGTCATACCGAGTCCGTTAGCTTTGGTTGTCTATAGTAGGGGCGGGTTTTACGAAACCAGAAACCGGGTTTCTTTGTAGATATCTTTCCTGGCTCAACAATTTTTCACAGAAACCCGGTTTCTTTCGCCAAGTATAAATAAACCCGCCCCGGCTTAGGCTACCGATGGCAATCCTATAAGCTTGAGGAAGAGGTAACCATCAACTGTCAACTGTCAACTGTCCACTGTCCACTGTCCACTGTCCACTGTCCACT
>CAYXCW010000014.1:0-92392 GCA_964463555.1 uncultured bacterium | reverse complement strand
CGAGGACGTCAAACCATCCGCGACTCGCTGGGGCGCGTCCGACTGCAATAGTCATGGCGCGAATCTCCAAACAGATATATAAGTGCAGATTCAACTATTTTTTGTGCCTGCACCGCTGCTAGAGCAGTTTAGTTTAGGCACAAATACTGTTGAATTGTGTTTACAGTTTACGTTTCTTAACTGTGCCTCTCATTATAGGTGTAAGTCTCCAGATTTTTCACCCCCTGGGTCAAGGAATTTTGCGATCGCCTAGCCTATCCTCACGACAATCGCCAACTCGGCTAGCAATCTAAGATGGGGAAAGGGGAAAAGGGGGGAAAGGGGGAAAGAGGGAAACGGGGAAAGAGGGGAAAAGGGGAAAGGGAAAAGGGAAAAGGGGAAATTATTGTTTTCGCTTTTTGCGGATTCCTGCGACCAGAAAAACCCTCGATAGGCAAACTGGTCGCCAGGGGAAAAATTGTTTTCCATTTCGCTCTTTCCCCCTTTTCCCCTTTCCCCTTTCTATTTGGGCAGGGATGGCTGGGATTTGAGATAATGGATAAGGCCAATGGGATTCGCGCAAGATTTTTTAACCAAAGCATGTTCACTATCGACTTGACTGTAAAAAACACTCCCTTTCCACTCGCAGTGCAAAGGAAGTCAGAAGAGGATGCCCTAGCGCTCTACAACCAAATTGTAGATATCATGCGCTCTGGGCATTCTCAAGTTTTGGAATTGACCTGCGAGAAACAACCGGAAAAAAAGATAGCCGTCGTCAGTGGCGAAATCTCAGCGGTGCAACTGTCTCAGAAATCCAGCAGCGCTGCTGCGGGGCGCACCCCCGGTTTTGTCGCCTTAGCTGAGTAAACGCTGTCCGGTAGCGATCGCATGACACAAGCAGCCATTCAAGTAAGCGATCTGTACTTTAGCTGGCCTAAAGGCGACAAGATTTTACAATCTTGCTCGCTAGAGGTTCCCAAAGGCGAATTTTGGATGCTTTTGGGAACCAACGGCAGCGGTAAATCTACGTTGCTGCGGTTGCTGGCTGGCTTGTTGCTTCCCCAGTCGGGGAACATTAAAATTGCTCAGCCAGTAGGATTTGTCTTTCAAAATCCCGATCATCAGTTAGTCATGCCCACCGTTGGGGCAGATGTGGCTTTTGGATTGGTAGAGGAAAACCTTGCCCTGCCAGCGGTACGCCAGCGAGTAGAAGAAGCCCTAACCGCAGTCAATTTATTAGCCTTGCAGCGACGGCCTATTTATGCTTTGAGTGGGGGTCAAAAGCAGCGCGTAGCGATCGCTGGCGCGATCGCCCGTCGCTGTGAAGTTTTACTCTTAGATGAACCCACTGCATTACTCGATCCAGATAGTCAGTTAGATCTGGTGGCTGGAGTACAGCGTTTGGTCAAAAGTCAAGGCATCACCGCTTTATGGGTAACTCACCGCCTCGATGAGTTGAATTACTGCGATGGTGCTTTTCTACTAGAACAAGGCCAAGTGGTAGACTCTGGCGATCCCAACCGCTTAAAGCAACGTCTGATGCAAGTCGAGGAAATTACCTCCTAGTGCGGGTGTGCGAGTGACGGGGGAAAGGGGGAAAGGGAAAAGGGGAAAGGGGGGAAAGAGGGAAATGGAAAACAATTTTTTCCCTTGGCGACCAGTTTGCCTATCGAGGGTTTTTCTGGTCGCAGAAATCCGCAAAAAGCGAAAACAAGAATTTCCCGTTTCCCCCTTTCCCCATTTTCCCCTTTCCCCTTTTCCCCCTTTCCCCTCTCCTGCAATGCATATTTTTGTGATTATGTCAACCGAATTAACACTTTGATTACTATTGAGATATGAATTAATATCGAAAACGTTAAGTTTAGAAAAATTTGGCGTTGAAAAATGACACCCCCACCGCCGTCAGCAGTTTTGCTAGTAGACGGCTACAACGTAATTGGTTCCTGGAATAAGCTGATCTATACCCGCGATCGCAAAGGTTTAGAAGCAGCCCGCACTGAGCTGATTGAAGCCCTGACAAGCTATAGCGCTTTTCAGGGCTTTGATACTAAGGTCGTGTTTGATGCCCATTACCGCGATACCCCCGGCAATAACGAGGTGATTACAGATAATTTATCTGTATACTACACCGAATTTGGGCAAACCGCAGACACTTTTATCGAAAAAACCTGTGCTGTATTACGTTACCAGCTGTTGCCATTGCAGCGGCGGCTGATTGTCGCCACATCGGACAGGGCGCAAAAGCTGACAGTCGTCGGCTATGGTGCCCAATGGATGTCAGCGCAGCAACTCGCATTTGAAATCGAATCGATAGCCCAGCGCCTGCGGCGGAAACATCAACCGCGCAAGCAATCCAGCGGTCGCTTTTTAGCCAATTCCCTGGATGACAAAGCACGTCAACGCTTAGCTGAATTACGCATGGGATACAAAGATTGATACGACACCCTTACCGATTATTTTTGAGCGCTGACGGAGATGAAAGCAGTTGTTTGGAAAAAACTGGAAAAAAAATTTGCCAGGGGGGGTTGCAAATCCCATCTGATACCGCTACTATAAATAACTGCGATCCTCAGTAGCTCAGTGGTAGAGCGGTCGGCTGTAATGGACGCAAGATACCAGGTTTAACTGATATCTTGAGTGACATAGCAGCGCTACTTGGTAACAAGTAGTGGAAAATCGGGTGAATTCAGGGAAGCCGCAGCACTAAAGGTGGCGGTAATCCTGAGCCAAGTCTGGCAAAAGGCGGTGGTTTTTTCCACAGTAGCCAGAAAGGCGCAGAGACTAAGGATGAGGAGCCTGTCCAATAAATCCTAGAGCGCCCGACATCCCCAAGGGATGATGAGATAGTCCACCCCTCGCGGAAACGTGGGGATAAGTGTAACCGATTGGTCGCTGGTTCGAATCCGGCCTGGGGAGTTAGATACAAAATGAAGGGTGAAGCATGAAGGATGAGAAATTAGACTTCAAGCCTCACCCTTCAGAATTTAGTAAGTATTGGTCGCTAGACCCAGAAATAACTTTTCTCAATCACGGTTCGTTTGGGGCATGTCCAATTCCGGTATTGGAAGCGCAGCAGCGCTGGCGCTTACAGATGGAAAGCGAACCCCTGCGCTTTTTCGTGCGGGAGTTTGAGGAACTTCTGGATCGGGCAAGAAGCGAATTAGCTGAGTTTGTGGGTGCGGATGCAGAGGAATTGGCATTTGTACCCAATGCGACGACGGGGGTGAATGCGGTGTTGCGATCGCTTACCTTCGATCCAGGGGATGAATTACTCACCACCGATCACGAATATAACGCCTGTCGCAACGTGTTGAACTTTGTCGCAGAGCGTACCGGGGCGAAAGTAGTGGTGGCAGAAGTGCCGTTTCCTTTGGATTCGCCGGAAGAGATAATTGCAGCAGTATGCGATCGCGTCACACCTAAGACAAAACTAGCGCTGTTAGACCACATAACCAGCCAAACAGGTTTAATTTTACCAATTGGGGAAATAATTCAAGAACTGACACGGTGTGGCGTCGATACCCTGATCGATGGCGCTCACGCGCCCGGTATGATTCCCTTAGACCTGCATAACTGCGGCGCCACTTACTACACCGGCAATTGCCATAAATGGTTGTGTGCCCCCAAAGGCGCGGCATTTTTGTACGTGCGACAGGATAAGCAATCAGAAATTCGTCCGATGACTATCAGTCACGGTGCTAACTCGCCCCGCAGCGATAAATCTCGCTTTCAATTAGAGTTTGATTGGATGGGAACCGACGATCCTACAGCATATTTATGCATACCAGAAGCAATTAAATTCATGGGTTCGCTACTTGTGGGTGGATGGCCTGAATTAATAGCACGAAATCGGACAATGGTATTGACAGCAAGGCAGATGCTGTGCGAAACATTGGGCGTCGCACCACCCTGTCCCGATCCGATGATTGGTTCGATGGCAGTTATATCGTTACCAAACGATAAAAGCGAATTTGTCAAAACGCGGTTAATTTTGCCCCTACAAGATGCCCTGTGGGAGCAATTTAACATTGAAGTGCCTATAAATTATTGGCCTAAGTACCCATTTCGGCAGATGCGGATTTCGGCGCAAATTTATAATACCTTTGCACAATATGAATATTTAACTTTTGCACTGACAAAATTACTCAAACTGTAAAAATTTGTTAAGCGAAGCTGACTTCAGTAATATTACTGATGATATTTCAGTCGATCCGATTTTTACTTAAATATGTTTCAAGTTAACCAATTCCGAAATCCGTAATTTCACTGTTGAGCTACTTGCATGTATAAGTCATATTACTTATAAAAGGTAGCATTCACATTTCTACCTAAAGTCAAATTTGATTTTGATCTTGTTTGCCACCCTATAAATGCTAAGGCCGCAGGTTAAAGCCAAAGGCACTGACATTAAAGGTTGGTATATTCCCTGTCGGAACTTGGAGTATCAGTATCTTTTGCTGGCGCGATATGCCATAGGCACGCTGCGCGATCGCAACTACCCTTAACTGTGGGGTGTAACCCTACATTTATTTGGTATGAAAGCAGAAGTAATATCGCACATCTTGTTACTACGTCTCGACTGGTAGCGAAACTTTCTTATGACTTCTCAGTTGCTTGCTCCTTGTCCGTTTTTGGCAGGACCGATGATTGAAAAACCCCAACATTTTGTTGGGCGCGAAGCTGAATTAGACTACATTACCTCGCGAATAATGGGTATGGAGTCTAGTAGCATTAACGTTGTAGGAAAGCAGGGAATGGGAAAATCTTCTCTGCTTTATCGTTTTTGCCAGACTTACGAACAGCGGGTAGAAAATCCCCGCCGTTTTATCGTAATTTACCTGAATTTGCAACAATGTCATTGTCAGCGGGAAAATGGGTTTTATCTGGCAGCTGCGCGACAATTGCTCAATCACCCCTTGGTGAAAGCCAAACCAGAATTAATCAGACCCTGGAAGAATATAAAATCTTTGGATCGCCAAAGCTTTTCAGGGGCAATCGGAGAATGGAAACGCCAGGGATTATTTCCTGTGCTTTGCCTGGATGAGTTTGAAGCGTTGTTTCGCTATCCAAAACATTTTAACGATGGTTTTTTTGACAATTTGCGTTTTTTGATGAACAGCAATGTCTTGAGGCTGGTGGTAGCTTCCCACAGAAAGTTGGATTTTTACCAGCGGCGGTATAAACTGACTTCTTCTTTTTTCAATGGCTTTGAACAAGTTCTACCTTTGAGGGAATTGACACAAGAAGAAGCCTGGGAGCTGGTAAGCTTGCCTGAGAGAATGGGGGCAAAGGCTGCATTAAGTACGGAACAGCAAAGCCTTGCTAGAGAATGGGGTGGTGGGCATCCTTTTTTACTGCAACTGGCAGCGAGTTTATTGTGGGAGGCGCAACAACAAGGGCTGGATGTAAGTTGGGCGCAAGCTAAGTTTGAACAAGTTGCCCGCCGCATACCAAAGCCGCTTTGGAAAATACCCCGATATTTAGACGAATTTGTCAGAAATTACGGCGGGGTAGTGATGGTTATCCTGTTGATTTTGTTTGGAGTAGGTGTTTTGCATCAAACTCAGGTATTCAATTCCCTGCAAAAAGTATTGGCTAGGTGATTAACTCAATTTGTTAGTTACATCCAAGCAGACTGGTAATAGGTAATCGGTAATGGGTAATTGCTAAGAGCAGCAACCTCTATGAATCCCATTACCAATTACCAAGCTTGCAACTTATAACTAGCAAATTGGGTTAATTACGGCTCTTTTGGAATGGGTATGCCAATGTTCCTCATGAACATTTTTCCTCTTCTTCTCCCCCAGCTCCAGAAAGCTCCTGAAAGCATCCTAAAGATGGAAGCTCCCAATTTGTAGGTCATATCATGTCCGCTTGTATCGGCATCGCACGGGGGCGGGTTTATCAAAATAATTCGCTTGGAATCAAAGAAGACTGCTTATACCCGCCCCTACAACACGACTAACAGTACAAGTCCGATACTACCGGACTCGATATCAGCCTAAAGATAGAATTTTTATCAACATTTGGCAGTCAATCTTAAGACAGATGACCAGCCTTGCTGAGGAATAGTAAAAAGTATAAAGGGAACAGGTTAAACTAATTGCTAAATTAATAAAAAATGCCGCAACGCACTTCCAATCCATCAGATAAACACCGAACTGAAGAGTTTCAGCGGGATAAAAAAGCACCGCGTTTGAATTTTAAAACGCTTGGGGGATTGCTAAAAGAAACGTTTGATGAATGGAACGAGGATAAAGCGTCGCGATTGGCGGCAGCGTTGGCGTATTATACAATATTTTCCCTGGCACCGCTGTTAATTATTGCGATCGCGATCGCAGGCAGTATATTCGGTGAAGAAGCAGCCAGAGGCGAAATAGTCGGGCAAATTCAAGGTTTAGTTGGCAAAAGTGGCGCGGAAGTCATCGAAACGGCAATTCAAAATGCTAACAAGCCTGCCACTGGGACAATTGCTTCGCTCATAAGTATCGTTGCTCTATTATTTGGTGCAACTGGGGTATTTTCTCAACTGCGAGATGCGCTCAATACTATTTGGGAAGTGCAGCCAAAGCCGGGACGCCCTGTCAAAGGCTTTATTCGTCAAAACATTTTGTCTTTCTCAATGGTATTGGGAATTGGCTTTCTACTACTGGTTTCTCTAATTATTAGTGCGGTTTTGGCAGGAATTAACAGCTATTTCAGCAATTTATTGCCCGGTTTCGACATTATGTGGCAAATTGCCAACTTTATCATCTCGTTCGTAGTTACTGCGTTACTGTTCGCGATGATGTTTAAATTTCTTCCCGATGCGAAAATTACTTGGGGAGATGTTTTAATTGGGGGGGCGATTACCTCGCTACTGTTCAGTATTGGTAGGTTTTTGTTGGGTGCTTATTTGGGAAATGGCAGTTTTGGTTCTACCTACGGTGCAGCTGGATCGCTGGTAGTTATCCTGGCTTGGGTTTATTATGCAGCGCAAATTTTATTTTTCGGCGCCGAGTTTACCCAAGTTTACGCCAAAAAATATGGCTCTCAAATTGTACCGGATGAACATGCCATGCCCGTTACAGAGGAAGCCCGCGCCCAAGAAGGAATACCGCACGCTCAAGATATTGAGTCAGCAGCACAGAATAACCGCAACCGAAGGGCAGCGAGACGCAGATCTAAACGTTCTGGATGGCAAGGGTTTCTTGGGCAGCTAAGAGGGAAAAGCAAAACTTGACTAATTTTGTAATACGATCTTTAACTGGACAACGATCGCTTGTTCAAGAGGAAAATCCTATGTCAGAACCAGTGTCCAGAACCGTTCACAATTTGCTTACATTACTTGCACAGCAAGGTGACCCCAAAGCGATTGCAGCGCTGAAGAACTGCAACGAGCATGAGATCGTTGACGATATAGATGATGAAAATGCTGTTCAGATAGTCGTTATGCAGTCAGATGGGGAATACATAGTTACCCAGCACGGCACTAGCTTTGTACCCAAAGAACCAGAACAAGAATAAATCAAGTAGCAAAGCGATCGCACCATTCTAAAATGCGATTCCACGCCCACCAAGGATCGCGATCGCCGCTTTGGCTTTGGTTCGCTTTGCTACTGATGTAACCTACGTGACCGCCATAACGAGTTAGCATCAAGTCGATATCAGGATTGTTCGCACAAGCTGCTTTTAAGTCTGGTACGAGGGTTGGGTCAAATAAAGGATCGTCTTCGGCGTAGATAATTAGCGTCGGTTTATTTAAATGTGGCAAGATGGTCAGAGCGCTACTTGCTTGGTAATACGCTTCCACCGATGGGAAACCCAAACGTTCGATTACCAATTCGCGGTCAAAACCGGCAATGCTGTTCGCCCGTTCGATGGCAGCGGGGTCGATGGCATCTGGGTGAAGATTGTACAGCTGCCATGCTAGGTTTTTGAGTGCGCGCGCGATCGCTCGCTCCAAATATTTCCCCACCGGATGCTTAACTAAATAAGAAAGCGAACGATTAGAATCCAAACTCGGACAAATTACCGCCGTACCAGCAATATCTTCACTAACGAGTGGGAAATGGCGCGGCGAGAAGGAAATTTTCCCTGCTGCTTTTATTCCCCAAAGCGCCAGCTGTCCTCCCAAAGAATACCCGGTAAACCAAAAGGGCGCAGGACAACCTATAGCTTTCGCCTCGGCAGCAATGCAAACAAAATCTTCTCCCTCGTACAACCCATCAGAAGTCAAAGTAGGAGATAAAACCGCTGTTTTGCCGTGCGCCCTCCAGTCAAATAAAACTACCGCATAACCTTTAGCAAATGCCTTGCGTCCCAGCAGTTTCAGAAACCATTGATTATCCAAAGAGCCGGTAATTCCATAAGTGCCAACAATTGTACCGCGCGGGTTGTCTGGGATTGCAACCAGGCCAAAAATAGGCACGCCGCCAGCCCCTGTAAAGATTTTTTCCTGATAAGGTGGCTCTGGGTCTTGTAGCGTTGCTTCCCAGTCGCGACTTGCCCGTAGCGCGGTGTAAAGCGTGATTGCCATACCGTTTCGCAGCCACCTGGGGGGAGAGTAAGGAAGATGGGGCATTTTGCCAGTAAGAACTTGTCGTGGCTGAAATAAGCTACGCGAGATATTGGTTATATTATCCCAGCAATCAAACCATTTATCGCGTTTTTCAGAAGATTCGCGATCGCGAATTAGGACACAAACAAAGAAGGAGAAGATAAAAGGGGTTGTCGATTCCGATTTGGTATCAAGCGTTACTGTCAAACCGTTTTTCAGCCACCTGGGTGGAGAGCAAGGAACGTAGCATATTTTTTCGGTCACAACTACCAGGGACGTGACGGGACAAAAGCCTGCTAGTTGGATTTTTACGGCATAAAAACGGAAAATCCAGCACCACAACCGAATTTTTGGGCGCTCATCCCCAATAAACTATTGCCTAGTCTGGATTTTTCCCCATTTCAGGCTCATTCGAGTTTAAGCAATTATCAAGCTAGAGCAGGATCTGCTCGCAAATTCAGCCAAAAACGCAGCTTAGTTCGCGATCGCTCGGCAAAGTTGTACAAACTGTCAATAAAAGCCTACCAATTTTAGTAATTTTTTAGAATCGTGCTTATAATCTGTACAGGAAACTTTGCTAGTTGCAACAGTTCCTTATCGAACCTTAAAAAAACTTGAGTCAAAGCTCTTTAATGATGCCTCGCATACTTGTTATCGACGACGATCGTGCAATATCAGAATTAGTAGCCGTCAACCTAGAAATGGCTGGATACGATGTCAGCCAAGCAGAAGATGGCATTAAAGGTCAGGCGCTGGCGCTGCAAATCCAGCCAGATCTGATAATTTTAGACTTGATGCTGCCCAAGGTAGATGGATTCACGGTTTGTCAGCGCCTGCGTCGGGATGAGCGCACCAAAGACATCCCCGTGGTCATGCTGACGGCTTTAGGCCAAACTCAAGATAAGGTGGAAGGCTTTAATGCGGGTGCGGATGATTACCTAACCAAACCATTTGAAGTAGAAGAAATGCTGGCACGGGTAAGGGCACTGCTGCGACGTACAGATCGCATTCCTCAAGCTGCCAAGCATAGCGAAATCCTCAACTATGGCCCCTTGACTTTGGTGCCAGAACGGTTTGAAGCTTTATGGTTCGGTCAAACGATCAAGCTGACTCACCTAGAGTTTGAATTGTTACATTGCTTGCTTCAGCGTCACGGTCAAACCGTTTCTCCCAGCGAAATTCTCAAGGAAGTTTGGGGTTATGACCCAGATGATGATATCGAAACGATTCGGGTGCATATCCGACACTTGAGAACCAAGCTAGAACCAGATCCTCGTCACCCTCGCTACATTAAGACCGTCTACGGTGCTGGTTACTGTCTGGAGTTACCCAGCCGGGAACAAGTCGGGGCAGCCGATGTGGGATCGACGGTGGAATAACTCCGGGTTTACACGTAGATTCGGCTTATGTTTAGGTGATGATTTTTTATGAGCGATCGACTATACGGAAAAAAATGCCAGCATTAGATCGTTCATCTAATGCTGGCATCCAATTATGTATAAAACGGGACTGCTACAGAAACCCGGTTGTGGCAAATAATACCTGCGCCCATTTTCTCAAACGCCCCCCAGGCTAAAGCCTGGGGCTATACAAACAAAGCCTGCCTACGCAGGCTAAAATTCTCAGAGGCTGCGGCGGCAGGCTTTGTTTGTATAATCACAGCTTGCTCCATTGTCAACCAGCCTGGAAAAACCGGGTTTCTTGCAAATAGCTCAGCTTGAAAGCCTAGATTTGTCGTCAAGAAACCCGGTTTTTAGTCAAGGTGCAAGATGTGAGTATACTCACATCTTGTACCTTGAGGCGGAGCCTCAGTATTCTCGTTCCCAGGTTCAACCTGGGAACGAGATCCGGGAGGTTCTACCTCCCGTGGTGCAAGATCTGAGTCTAGCGACACCCTTAAGGGTGTCGGATTTTGGTGAAGGTATTGACCAAAAAAACGGGTTTGTTGGCTTAAGGTGCCAGGGCGTTACCCCGCAGCAAGCTAGCAATCGTTTTGGCAGTAATCTTCATCTGGATCAAAGGATTTGCAGGCACTACCGTCTTATAAAGGTAGCTATCAAAGGTTAAGCGCTGTACGTCCATGTCGGCACACATTTCCACAAACGCTTCCCGCGTAGCATCGGAACGATAGAATACCCGTTGCAGGATATCCAGCACCACGTAGGTCATGCCGTACTTCTTATCCCAACGCTTCAGGTAAACTTTGAGTTCGTCTGAGGTGGGAATGCGATCGCCGTTGTGGGAAAATTCCACAATTGTTTCGGCGCACATGCGACCAGACTTGGCGGCGAAGTAAATCCCCTCACCCGAAGATTTGGTGACGTATCCGGCAGCATCGCCAACTAAGGCAACGCGCCCGACGACGCGGCGGGGTCTGGGATGTTCGGGGATGGGGTGCGCTTCGACTTTAATGATTTTACCGCCGGTTAGCTTGCGGGCTGCCCGAGCGCGAATTCCCGCTTGTAGGTCTTTGATCATCGCCTTGTTGACCTTCATCGTGCCGGTACCGACGGCGACGTGGTCGTATTTGGGGAATACCCAGGCGTAGAAGTCGGGCGAGACGTCGTTACCGACGTACATTTCTGCCAGATCTTGGTAGTAGTCCATTTTGTCTTCTGGCAGGCGGATGCGCTCTTGGAAAGCGATCGCATAGTTATAATCCCCAGCATCGATGGCTTTGGCAACGCGGGAATTCGCCCCATCGGCACCAATCACCAAATCGACTTGTAAGGTTTTATTCTCCCCTTCGACGCTGCCATTCGAGTGGTCAGCGTAATGGAGAGTGTAAGCACCGTTATTGCTGGTGGGAATATCGAGTTTATAAAGCGTGCCGTTGATCAGCTTAGCGCCGAGTTTGGCAGCGCGATCGCGCAGGAACCCATCCAGCACCTCGCGACGGCACATGCCGATATATTCTTCTTCATTTACCAGATTGATATCAACCTCTATATTCGACGGCGAGATCATCTTCATTTTTCTCACTCGCCGGTCGATAATTTCCGGCGGTAAGTCGAACTCGCTCACCATGCACAAGGGAATCGCTCCGCCACAGGGCTTGGCGTTGTCCAGCTTGCGCTCGATTAAATACGTCTCAATTCCAGCTTTGGCAAGCGTTTCGGCAGCACAGGAACCCGCTGGTCCCCCTCCTACAACAGCAACCCGTAGTGACAAAGGTTTTCTCCCAATCGCTTCAAGCTACAAGGTGAGATGGTATCACGGAGTTTGAGCCTAATTCTCACTGAATTGGCTGGATATGAAGAAATTGCTACATACCTTAACACTTCTTAAGAGACAACCGGCAACTAGAGGCTGCGAAATGCCCGATGGATTTTGCCCTGCTTGGCTGCGAAGGTTGCCGATTGCAGATCTTTGGATGGCGTCAGTGGCGATCGCACTTCCCCAGGCTTGGCAATTCTTTCTCCTCGCCTTCTGGGCTACAGTTGAACAACTGGAAAACAAAAGTAGGCAGGAGGAAGATTTACTAAATTAGCTAGAGCGTTGTTGCTGCTCAGTTGATTGTTAACCAAAACTTTTCACGCAGTAACGCATCAATATCCCGGCTAAACATCCATTCATCGGGAAACTGTACCTTTGGATAATCTTCCCGTGCATCTTCCCGTGCATCTTCGGAGCATTTGACAAATACCTCGACAAAGTAATTTCCCAAGCTGGGCGATTGTTCTAATAAGTCTAAAATCTGTCGGCGTTGCTCTCTAATTGTAAGTTCCCATCCCCGATAGTCATCAGGAGATTCGACATAAATTCGCTTGAGCAAGTGGTTGATAAGTACTCTTAAGCGGTTTTTCAATTCCCGTTTGTCCCGTCCCGCCAAGCCTTCTATCTCCTCAATCAAACTGTTAATATCAATCTCAGAGAAGCGACCTGTTTTTAATTTAGCGACCGTATCTTCACACCATGCCACAAAGTCGCGAGCGTATAACTTGGATTGCGTAACAATTTGTGTCATCTTGTTTCTGCGCTCAAACTTTAATCAACAATTTCGCCCAGAACAATTGTGCGACGATCGTCCTCTACAGACGATTTGGCTGATTTCTTCATTGCCAAACTGACTCAATTCTACTTTCTTGGAGCTTTTGCTAGCCACAAGTTCCTCGCTCGCTCCCCAATAGCCGATCTACATTGTTCGCGGCTTTGCACCCAGTCGGACTGACCGATCCGGTAATAAAAGATGCAAAAATTTCTCCTGATTATGATATAAAACTACAGTAAGTCCAGCGATTAACTGGGGATTTGGGAGAACGGCGATCGCTCAATCGCGATTCGAGCCAAATTTTTGTGCCCTTTACTACCCGGTGACGTGGACTTACTGAGATTACACAACGGGTTATTAGAGGTTTCGCCAGTGGGCATTGTTGTAGAGAATGTATCAAAACAGTTCGGTAGTTTCCAAGCCGTTGACGATGTCAGCTTAAAAATCAAATCGGGTTCCCTGGTAGCATTGTTAGGGCCATCGGGGTCGGGGAAGTCCACGCTGTTGCGGTTAATTGCCGGGTTGGAAATGCCCGATAGCGGCAGAATCTTGCTCACTGGCAAAGATGCTACCAACCAAAGCGTACAGGAACGCAACATCGGGTTTGTGTTCCAGCATTACGCTTTATTCAAGCACATGACCGTGCGTCAGAATATCGCCTTTGGGTTAGAAATTCGCAAAGGAGCCAAAGGCAAGAGCAAGGCGCGGGTAGAGGAGTTACTAGAATTGGTGCAGTTGTCGGGATTGGGCGATCGCTACCCTTCCCAATTATCTGGAGGTCAACGTCAGCGGGTGGCTTTAGCGCGGGCATTAGCGGTTGAACCTAAAGTTTTATTGCTAGATGAGCCATTTGGTGCATTAGATGCTAAAGTCCGCAAAGACTTGCGAGCTTGGTTGCGTCGCCTGCACGATGAAGTCCACGTGACTACAGTATTCGTCACCCACGACCAAGAAGAAGCGATGGAAGTTTCTGATGAGATTGTGGTGATGAATAAAGGGCGGGTGGAACAGGTGGGGACGCCCGCAGAAATTTACGACCATCCCGCTAGTGCGTTTGTCATGAGTTTTATCGGGCCGGTAAACATATTGCCGAGTACTTCGCGCATGTTTGAAGGCAATGGCTTTGAATCTGCCCAACCGGAAATATTTTTACGACCACACGATATTATCGTGCAACGGGAAGCAAACGGCACCACGGTAGCCGCGCGAGTGAGTCGGTTAATACATTTGGGATGGGAAGTTCAGGCGGAATTAACTTTAGATGACGGGCAAGTTTTGACGGCGCATTTGACCAGAGAAAGGTTCGATCAGTTAAAGTTAGAACCCCAAGAGCGGGTGTATGTAAAACCCAAGGATGCCAAGTCGTTCCCTCTGTATTATTCGATTTAGGTTTGAGCTGTTTGGAAATTGAGTCTTGCACCATTGTCAAAAAAGTTGTTTGATCTAGGGTGGGATATTGCATCGCTAAGCTGGAAACCCTCAAACCGACATCGGCGGCAGGGGTAGGCAACCTACGATTATGGCAACTGGTGCAAGATTTCAGTTTAAGCTCAAAACGATACAGGAGAAAATGGAAAAGAAATTTATGCTGAAAAAACTTTTTTATAAGGCGATAAAGCCAAGGGGATTAATGTTATCTTTTTGTTTGGGTTTTATGCTGCTTTTACTGGGTACATTGGGAGGGAATAAGATTTTATTGAGACAAGCGATCGCTACCGATATAAAACCAGATATTTTAGTAAATTTAGACAAGGAATTATTACCAAACAACCTCAGTCAAAAACAGCAAACATCGCCGCCAGAAACAATTGATAACAGCATTCATACGCAAATATCAGAACAAAAGCTAGAACAGCTATTCAATCAGCTCGGTATCCTCTATGGTAAAAGAGGTAGCGAAGGAAAAACGACCTACTACATAGCTGAATTCGGCAAAAATAGATCTTTGGTCGGGTTAACTTGTAGTGAAAACAATATATGCGACCTGATTACAATTTATCGCAGATTTAATGTGACGAATAAACCGGATTTACGTAAAATTAATCAATGGAATCTTGATAAAGGATTTGGTACAGCCGTAATTGATGAAGAAGGAAATCCTGTGATTAAGTGCAGGTACACTTTATACGGTGGTGTGACGCTAAACTCGGTGAAATTTTTTCTCCAACTATCTAGCTATGTATTAGAAGAATTTGGTAAATATATAGAAGCTTCATAAAAAGCTTTAAAATATGGTGGTAGTTGAATGCGTCCAGAAACGACAGCGCTTAACAAGTTCAAGAATTGCTGCAAGCAGGTGCAGATGTGAATGCAACAGATAAAATTTTATCGGGAGCATGTCAACTTTGTAGCCGACACCCTTGCTGGGTGTTGGCTTAGATTTGCATTCCTGACATGCTCCCATTTTATCTCCATTGTCCTGCTTGTCCCTATATCGCACTGTCTCATCTGAGATTGGTAGCTTTATTCTGCTGGCACTGCGCTCTCCTGCTATACTCAGCACTGACTTTGGCTCAAAATAGTACCCATGCTTTGGTTATCCGGATCTAAACGTTTTCGTTCCCTAGTTCAATTTTTCGGTTTGTTCAGTCTCTGCTGGTTGCTCGTCGTCAGTTGTGGTAGGCGGGAAGCTGCTAATGCACCTACTCCCGCGACGGGAAGCAATTCGGCGCGGATTACAGTAGGCATGACAATTAAACCGCGCACTCTCGATCCGGCGGATGCTTACGAACTAGCATCGAGTACCGTACTTTATAGTTTGGGCGATCGCCTCTACTCCTACAAGTTGGGAACCAACCAACTCGAACCCCAACTCGCCACCGCCCTGCCTAAAGTCAGTGCCGATGGCAAAACCTACACCATCCCCCTGCGTCAGGGCGTTGTCTTTCACGACGGCACGCCTTTTAACGCCGCAGCAATGGCGTTTTCCCTCGATAGATTTATTCAAAATGGCGGTAAACCCAGTTCGCTGATATCAGATTTAGTCGAATCTGTCAAGGCTTCGGGAGAATACGAACTGACAATTAAACTGAAAAATGCCTTTGCGCCGTTTCCGGCAGTGCTATCTTATTCGGGTTTGTGCGCGGTATCGCCGAAAGGTTACGAGATTGGAAGCGGCAAGTTTAATCCGACGAAATTTGTGGGAACGGGGCCTTATAAATTGGTAGAATTTAGTCCCAACTTGGTGCGGTTGGATGTATTTGACAAGTATTGGGGAACAAAACCGCCGAATCAAGGGATAGACTTTCAGTTTTTGACAAGTTCGGCTAACTTATTTAATGCATTTCGCACGGGTGCGATCGATATCGCGTATCAAAGTTTAGATCCGGATCAGATTGCCAAGCTGCAAGCAGATGCCGCGTCGGGAGGTTGGCAGGTATTAGAGACGAAGGGGAATGTAGTCAATTACATGGTATTGAATACCAAGTCTGAACCTTTGAATAAAATAGAGGTGAGACAAGCGATCGCATCCCTCCTCAATCGTCCTTTAATTGTCGAGCGCGTACTGCGAAATCAAGGGGAACCTGCCTACAGCATGATTCCCAACACCTTTGATGTTTCCCAGCCAACTTATAAAGATGCTTACGGAGAAGCAAGCAATATCGCCAAAGCCAAAGAATTGCTAACCAAGGCAGGATTTTCGGCAGCGAAACCTTTGAAATTAGAAGTTTGGTATCCTTCCGCCTCGACAATTCGCCAGCAAGTTTCCAGTACGTTGAAAGAATACGTCCAGAAGCAATTAGCAGGCGTTGTTGAGATCGAACCTCGTTCGGAAGAATCTGCTAGTTTCTTCGCCAACATTCGCAAAGGAGTTTATCAAGCAGCATTGGTGAACTGGTATCCCGACTTCTCCGACGCCGATAACTTTATTCGCCCCTTTTTAAAGTGCGAAAAAGGTACGGCGAAAACCGGGTGCGAGAAAGGCGGGAGTCAAAATCAGGGGTCGTTTTATTATAGCGATCGCATGAACCAACTCATCGAACAGCAACTCGGCGAACAAAACCAACAGAAGCGACAGCAAATCTTTGGTGAAATTCAAACCATCATGGCGCAGGAGGTTCCCATCATTCCTTTGTGGCAAACTAAAGATTACGCTTTCGCTAGGAAAGGGTTGCAGAATGCTCAATTAGATCCAATTGTGCAACTTCCTCTCTGGCAGATCGGTAAATCTTAGTTTGACTCGTTGGGGCAGAATACTTTTTTAATTTACCGCAGAGGCGCAGAGGGCGCAGAGAGAAGAAGAAAGAGTTCAACAGTTGACAGTTGACAGTTACCTCTCTCTAACAGGGGGAGGCTTTAAACCGATTTTTTCCGCTCGTACTTGGCGCGAGCAGCGACTAGATGATTGATTTAAACCAGAATCCACGCATCCCATGTCTCGTTCTAAAGCTTTGCAGTATTACATTTTGGCGCGGTTACTCCTAGCGCCGCTGATGATTTTGACCATCGTGACGCTGGTGTTTCTGCTGCTGCGAGCAACGCCGGGAGATCCAGTCGATGCTTTACTCAGCGGTCGTGCTTCTGATGAAGCGAAAGAAGAATTGCGAGTGCGATTGGGATTGGCAGATCCGTTGTGGGTGCAATACCTGCGCTATTTGGGTCAGATATTGCAGTTCGATTTAGGGACATCGATTACGAGTCAGGGTCAAAAGGTTTGGGAAATTATTGGGCAGCACTTCCCGGCGACATTGGAATTGTCCTTATTTGGGATGGCGATCGCTTTCGTTGTCGGCGTCGGCGTCGGTGCCCTTTCCGCCTCAAAACCTAATTCTGCTTTCGACGCAAGCGGGCGTTTATTTGGCATCATCACCTACGCCATTCCTATGTATTGGTTCGGCATGATTTTGCAGTTAATTTTCTCAGTCCAACTCGGTTGGTTTCCTTTGGGTACTCGCTTCCCCCTCGCCTTAGAAGCGCCGCCTACAATTACCGGGCTTTACTCGATCGATAGTCTGCTCAACGGCAACATCAATCAATTGCTGACATCGCTTTACTATCTCGCCCTTCCCAGCCTAACTTTAGGCATTTTAATCAGCGGTATTTTCGAGCGCATAGTGCGGGTGAACTTAAAAGAAACCCTTAAAGCAGATTATGTAGAAGCCGCACGAGCCAGAGGCATTCCCGAAAGACGAATTCTTTTCGCCCATGCCCTCAAAAATGCTTTGATTCCCGTGATTACAATTTTGGGTTTGACCTTCGCGTCTTTGCTGGGCGGTGCAGTTTTAACTGAGGTTACCTTTTCTTGGCCTGGATTGGGAAATCAACTCTATCAAGCCATTTCCGAACGAGACTATACAACCGTACAGGGAATCATGGTCTTTTTCGGCGCGATTGTCGTCTTCGCCAGCATTTTGATCGATATCGTTAATGCTTATATCGACCCGCGGATTCGGTATTAAGGGTTTGGGATACTCGCTTGGTGTCAGAAGAATATCTAAACGAACCGCAGAGGGCGCAGAGTACGCAGAGGTAAGAGATGTGTGGGTATTAAAACCGAGATAAATTTATTGCCACTTTAACCGCGGATTAAATATGAACTCGCCTCCCCATTTCATCAGTTACGAGAAAATTGCAGAGAGTTCCAGTCAGTGGAATCTTTCCCCTTCCGACTATCGCGCTTTCAACAAAACCGACTGGGTCGTCACCGAAAAAATTCATGGCGCTAATTTCTGCATCTTCACCGATGGGGAAATCCTCCGCTTCGCCAAACGCAAGCAGTTTCTAGAACCAGGGGAAGATTTCTTTGGGTTTAAATCCTTCGAGACTCAGTTATTCACCCAAGTGCGGGAACTTTTCCAGATACTCCAAACTTCCTTTAACCATCCCCTTCGCGTTTCAATTTATGGCGAATTGTTTGGCGGCGAGTATCCCCACCCAGATGTTCCTCCCACTCCCAATATCCAATTCTCTGCTTTTGATATTGCTGCGATCGCTAACCACAATCCCGCCTCCCGAACTGATCTCGATTACAACCAAACCCTTCACCTCTGCAACCTTGTCGGTATGTTCTGCTCTTCCCCCCTATTCATCGGCAAATACGACGCAGCCATTACCTATAATCCAGAGTTCGAGTCTACTATCCCAGCTTTACTAGGATTGCCAGAATTACCCTTTACCAACAAAGCCGAAGGCATTGTTATCAAACCTGTCAAGTCTATCCCCATCGCAACTCCCAAAGGAAAAATTAGACCGATTTTGAAAATCAAAATCCCCTCCTTCTGCGAAACCCGCTTTCATCAAGCCCAAAAATGGAATCTTTCAAGAAGAGTATGGAAAATTCTGCCAAAGTCTTTCGCCCTCCTGTCAACAAACTTTGCTCAATAACTTACAAATAGAGGTGGAAAAATTAGTGGGAAAGTATTATTAAAAATGCCTGGTTTCGAGCAAATCTTCTTTATCATTAGATTCCCTACTTGTCAAGCTCAGCAATTTGCAAGTGTGAAGTTTAGTAAAGGGGGAGGAAAAATAGTTGGATTTTAGGCGATCGCGCGCTCAGCCTTTGTCAATATTCCCTGATATTTTTAACGAATGTTACTCGCAGTGAAAGGGGTTGTAGGCTCAGGTATACAGCAATACCACTTTTAGTTATACGACGCCATAGATTATGAAAAATTGATTATACAGCTCAAAGCAAGTAAATTCATCAAATAATTGAGAATAGAGTCAATAAACTGCATTTTTTTACTTAGCGTTACAAATGCTGAAGTAAAAAAATTAAAATAATTGCAGGTTATACAGATTAATCAAACCTATCATTGGAGCAAAGGGCGATCTTAAGTTGACCGTTTCGGGTATAATTACCGAGCGAGCTTGGCTAAGTAAGCTGGCACTCGATTGTCCGATAGGCGATCGTTGTTGAAATAGAATCTATATTTTTAACCAGATGAAAGCAGATGAACTTCTAAAGCGATACGCAGCCGACGAGCGTGATTTTCGTGAAATAAACTTATCAGAGGTAGATCTGCGGGAAGCTAACTTAGTCAACGCGAATCTTGCTGGCGCTAATTTAAATCGCAGCGACTTGCGCGAAGCAAGGCTAGGACAAGCGAATTTATCCAAAGCCGATCTCTCAAAAGCGAACTTGAGCGAAAGTATTCTTTGGGGATGCGATCTGAGCGCAGCCGACTTGAGCAAAGCTCAATTGCGGGAAGCAGATTTAAGCGGAGCCAAGTTAGTCAAAGCTTGTCTAGAGAAAACCAAACTTGCCAAAGCTTGCTTGTCGGATGCCAACCTCAGCGGGGCGAATTTAGAAAAGGCAATTTTATTTGAAGCCAACTTGCGCTCTAATTCCGAGCGGCAAACCGACTTGAGCGACGCCAACTTAAAAGAAGCCGATTTGAGTTATGCCAATTTAAGCGGCGCATTATTGCAACGGGCGAACTTAAAGCGAGCCAAACTTTGCCGTGCGATTTTAGGGAGGGGAAACGATAAATTCCATACCACCGATCTAAGCGAAGCCAACTTACAAGAAGCAGACTTTAGCTATGCTGACTTAACCGGAGCCAACTTACAAAAAGCAGATTTACGAGGAGCCGACCTGACTCGCACTATCCTGACCGATGCTAACTTGCAAGGCGCGATTATGCCCGATGGCACAATACACGATTGAAGCTGTAGCAAACCGAAACCGACTCGAGTTGCAGCTAAATCCAAAAATAAGCGATTAACAGAGCGATCGCACTCAAAGGCAACCCAAAACGTAAATGCTCCCAAAAACTCAACTTGTAACCCAAATTAGCAGCAGCTTCCACCACTAAAGCAGCTTTTCCCAAAGGCACCCCAAGCACAAACGCAATTAACAATCCGGTAGCGATCGCCACAGTTTTAGTTAATAAAGGCTTGTGCAGGCGGTAGCGCGGTAAAGTAAAATTCGCAATAGCTACGCGCGATCGCACCTCCGGATCAAGCCACCACAACAGCATAACTTGAACGATTAAACCCGCCACCGCTACCGGCGTCAGCACCGCGGCAAATTTTAGATAACCGATGCCAGAAAAAGTTCCCACTAAGATATTCTGGGGATTACCGCTAAGCGTCGCCACCGAAAGCATTAGAAAAAACCGGGAAAACAGACAATTACACTTGCAAATTTACTGCTTCCCAGCAGCAAATTTGCAAGTGTAACGGAAAATTATACTAATTCAGCAGCGATCGCGATCGCCAATGCGATAAAATTTGCCAAACATTGATATTAAAACCACAAATATGGCCTACTACGATTTTGATGACCATTTTTGGTCGCCGCAAGAAGTATGCGCTCAATTACCGCCAAAAAACCAACAGGATGGAGGAATGCAACATCTGATCGGTGCGATTTTAGAATTGGCGAAAAAACTCGGGTTAAATCGCTAGAATGCCTGCACAATCGGATAAATAGCTGGAACTATCCCCTAAGCGATCGCGTCTGTGGCGAAAGCACTTGATTTTGTATCATCATCCCCTTTGATCGAGTTTCTCCTGGCTTCGGGTTATAATCTGCCTTGACCTAAGTGTAGAGAAAGATACACGCGGGTTGTGGTATTTCAGGTGTGGTAGGAGATATCTGTGGTGGATGGAGTGAAAATCCCTAACAACGAGTCAACTCCAAAGTTTTCGAGTGAATCAGAGCAACCCGCTGGGGCACTTGTTCCCATAACAGCTAGGGTAGACAGTAACCCATCTGCGCCCGATCCGCATCCGATCGCCAAGTGGTGGTTGTGGAGAGCATTATTTGTTTCTAAATATACAGAAACACCTCCGTCAAGCAATTCAAAAAGGTCGTCGGTAGCGAGATGGCTGTTCTGGAGTCTGGTATTATTCCTGACAACTACAATTTCTGCAACCTTGGGAGCAACGCTGGCACTGATTACGCCATTATCTACGGCAATATGTCCGCCACCCCGTTGCGTAGTGCCAGAAAAGCAAGAGCGAAGTCTTGTAAACTTGTGGCGCGATGCCTTCCTATATCGTCTCACCCGTCCGGTTAATATATTAGTCATGGGCATCGACCGCGTTCCCAATAGTTCGCCCCACTCCAGCGACAGCTTTAACGGTCGTAGCGATACCATGCTGTTGTTGCGGGTAGATCCCAGCGACAACTCGGTGAAAGTGCTTTCGATTCCCAGAGACACCCAAGTCGATAGTGCCGAATTAACCATCCAAAAAATCAACCAAGCCAACGCCGATGGGGGGCCAGCATTAGCCGCCAGAATCGTTAGCAGCACCCTCAACGACGTACCCATAGACAGATACGTCCGCGTCACCACCGATGCCTTTCGCGAACTGGTAGATTTAGTTGGTGGCGTAGAAGTATTCGTCCCCTACCCGATGCGCTACGTAGATAAAACCCAGCAGTTAGAAATTAGTTTAGACCCAGGTTGGCAGTTACTCGACGGCGAACAAGCAGAAAAATTTGCCCGCTACCGCCACGATATCTACGGCGATATCGGCAGAGTGCAGCGACAGCAAGTATTGCTAAAAGCATTGCGACAGCGTTTAATCAGTCCGGCAATTTTACCCCGCTTGCCGCAATTGCTGCGAGTGATGCAGAAATACGTGGACACCAACGTTAGTCTAGAAGAAATGCTAGCGCTGGCGAATTTCGGGCTGAAACTCGATCGGGCGGATATTCAAATGGTGATGTTA
Organism: uncultured bacterium; assembly: GCA_964463555.1. Lineage (GTDB taxonomy): Bacteria > Cyanobacteriota > Cyanobacteriia > Cyanobacteriales > Aerosakkonemataceae > Microseira. The sequence continues at coordinate 70,259 of CAYXCW010000014.1, read as the reverse complement.
CCCGGTCATTTCAGCGATGCGAGACAATATGCCAGCCATTGGATAATCGATCGGAGGGGACGCGATCGCGTGATGCGCGACTTCTTCGCCGTCGATGGCAACGATTTTGCCCGCGAAACTACCCGTTCTGACGATAACATTCGCATCGCGATTCAAAACGCTTCCGGTGAAGCCCACATGAGTCGTCGAGTCGCCCAGTACTTAAAAACTTTGGGATTCAACAACATTTATTTAGTCAAAGATTGGCCCGATCGAGAACGTCAAACTCAAATTATTGTGCAACAAGGCGATCTAGAAGCAGCAAAAAAACTTAAAGATAAATTGGGTTTGGGAACTATTGAGTCTGCATCTACAGGGGATATCGAATCTGATATCACGCTTCGGATTGGAGAAGATTGGCCTTCTTATTTAGCAGAGTTTTAACCTCTCCCGCATCCCCTCTGCTGCGAGGAGAGGGGGTTTTTACTTACTGGTGATTTTGGCGTCGCGCTCAAAGCGTAAATATCAGTAAAAACACCGATCGATTCTTTCCTGAGAGCATAGTACCTTGGAAGAAAGCTTCTCGGCGCTGCCAGTTATGACACAGCCAAATATTCTCAAGCAGAAAGTGAGAAGTATTTAGCAGCAGCTATTACTCAAGAAGCGATTATGGATCAAATTTTGGTTCACGTCGTCTTGGCGGGTAATGCAGGGAAAACTTGGGAGATGATTTTGCCAGAATTACAAGCAGCCAATCTGAGTCCAGCTTCTTTGGATGCGATCGCAGCCAATATTAACTCACCACCCCCGTTAGCAACCTTGATCGAGCAAATCGACGGTGATTTTGCGATACCCCTGTTGGCTCAATGCGAAAAAATTGCCCAATTAGATCGAGTGATTACATCCGCAGAAGCTCAAATAATCGAAGCGATCGCCAATAAATTGGGTGCGGGCAACAACATATCAAAATAACTTGGTAAATCCACATGAAAACAATGCCGCAAATTACCCAAGAAAACCGCAACAGCGCTACCCTCAAAACAATATGGTGGCGCTTGTTTAGTTTAATTTTAATCCTCGCACTTGCCTGCTTTTGGGTGATGCTGAGTGCAACTCCCGCTTATGCACAAGCAAACACAATCAATTACACCAAAACTTACCTGGAAAACCGCGACTTTTCCTATACCGACTTAAAAGGTGCGGTTTTCGCTGCGGCTGAAATGAAACGAGCCAATTTCCAGGGTGCAGATCTAACCAATGCGATATTGAGCCAAGGAATTTTACTCGAAGCCAATCTCGAAGGCGCTAACCTCACTGGTGCTTTAGCAGATCAGGTGACATTTGAAAAGGCAAATCTGAAGAATGCTATTTTTACTGAAGCAATGCTGACGCGCACCAGTTTTTTTGATGCCGATATTACTGGCGCCGATTTTACCGATGCCTTGGTAGATAGATATCAAGTAAAACAAATGTGCGATCGCGCAACGGGAGTAAATCCAGTTACTGGCGTCTCGACGCGCGAAAGTTTAGGCTGTGGCTGATTTGTTAGCAATCAATTGATGCATTTCTTCCCAGGCGAGAACATCGTGTAACAATGCCTGATAGCCGAAAGTATTCGGATGCAATCCATCTTCAGTCATGTGGGAAATTACCCATTCTTCACCCCGCGCCATCCATAAATCAAAAATATCCAAATAAGGAATGCCCCGCGACAGACAAGCTTCTCGCGTCGCTTCCTTGTAGCGATACTGGTCGGAGCGGTTAAAGTAGAAACAATCTAAAAACGGCATCTTGCTTTCATCTACCGGCACCATGCCCACAAATAATACCGGACATAACTGCTGCGATCGCACCAACAAAGCCTCGATATCCCGTTGAAAATCATCAAAATTCGTACAATTGCGCCCATCCCATCGCCCCATGCGTGGAGAATCATTCACGCCCACCGATAGAATCATCGCATCCGGAACCCGGTTTCGCAGTTCTCCCCGATGGCGAAACTCGTGTTCCAATCGCCCAGATACAGAACAGGTGCGATCGCCCCGCACTCCCAGATTGTACAACACGTGACCCGGACTAGAAGGCGACATCCACTTGCGCCGCAATCTTTCTACCCATCCGCCACCTTCAGGGTCGCCAAATCCATAAACTAAACTATCCCCCAATACAACTATTTTGAGCGGATGGGAATGAGCGGGGCGTAACTGTGTCAAAGTGGGTGCTACGAGCGATCGCATGAGCAATAACACTTATGTAAAGATAGATTAAATCTTGGCACACCGTGCAGAAGCAATACAATATGCCATTTCAAGTCTAGCCGCTCCGGAACAACCGCCAAGGGGAAAGGGGAAAAGGGGGGAAAGGGGGAAAGGGGAAAGGGGGGAAAGGATTTGGAAAAGCTAAAGCATGAGATATATTGTCAAACTCGATTCTCACAGATGCATTTTTACCAAATATCTATTACTCGCTGCCCATGTTTCCCCTTTCCCCCCTTTCCCCCCTTTGGGATCGAAAAGCTGCTGGTACACTAGGGATGGGGATATTCCATCAGGATCTATAATCTGGTTCTATGCCAAAGCGTTCTAAATTCGAGACTACCCAGGCTCAAATCATGTATCGAGCCGAAGACTTAATTAAAGCAGCTTCCAATCGCTACCGAATTACGGTACAAGTTGCCAATCGTGCCAAACGTCGCCGGTACGAAGACTTTGACAACAGCGACGATCCGATGATGAAACCTGTAATTCGCGCAATTTACGAAATGTCTGATGAGTTAACCCAACCGGAAATTATTGGCGAATAGTGCTAATTGCAGTCCATGACCTATGACCTATGACCAAAAAACTGAGTTTGGTAGCGATCGCAATTATCGTAACAGGTCTAGTGGTTTTGGGAGCGGGGATGGGGCAATCGACGCCAGCGAGGATATCGAGCCAAAATTCGGTAATCGCTCAAGCGTTAAGAACCCAAGATCTCTGGCGGCAAGTATATCAACAGATGCCCGACTTGCCGCTAGAAAATCAATACGTCAACCAACAAAGCGGGAAAGTCGATTTAGATAATACCTTAGCGAGTCGATTAATTAGGTATCACATGTTCGTCAAAGGGCGTCCGCCTAATTATCGCTTGGATTGGAAACTGACGATCGCAGATTATCTCGGCGAAAACGAACTGATCGAGGAAGGGGTATATCCGGGAGGCGACACCTTGCGCGAAAATCCCATAGAAGGCGATCGCGCAGTCATTCAAAGGCTAACTCGCGCTCAACGCAATACCTTAATTCAAACCCTGGTCAATATATTTAACCCCAACGCCGCACAAACAGCAGCGCCCTCTCGGGGGGAAACGCGAGAGCGATCGCCCGCACCCGCACCCAATCCCACATCGCTTCCCACCCTACCGCAACCCGGAGACGCCCAGCGCCTTAGACTTTAACCGTAATCGGTAATGAGTAATCGCTTTATTCCCATTACCAATTACCAATTACCAATTACCAATTACCCAATTCCAACAATGGATCGTTTAATTAAAACAGGCCCAGGTTGGCGCATCGGTTGGAACCCCAACGCCTTAGAGTATAAAGGTTTAGTCGGTGGCGATAACTGGGCAATTGAGCTTACAGAAGCCGAATTAGACGACTTTTGCCGCTTGCTGGCACAGTTAGCAACCACGATGAGTCAGATGGCAAGCGAGTTAATGGATGAGGAAAAAATCGCCTGCGAAGCCGAAAGCGACTCGCTCTGGATGGAAGTCGAAGGCTATCCCAGCGCTTACGGCTTGCGTTTTATTTTAAATGTAGGACGGCGCGGCGAAGGCAGTTGGGAGCCAGCAGCAGTTCCCAGTTTGCTGCAAGCAACCCAAATCCTCAAAGTTTTTTGAAGGGTTGCAATTTTCCAAAAAACTATGTTATACTAGCAAAGCGAAATGAAAAACATCGGGGCGTAGCGCAGCTTGGTAGCGCACCACTTTGGGGTAGTGGGGGTCGCACGTTCAAATCGTGTCGCTCCGATAGTCGAAACCTCCTAGAAATAGGGGGTTTTTAGCTTTTGGTGAAAGTTGTGTACGTATCTACCCTCTCTCATCACCCCTTTGGTTGTCTACTGTTTTGGTGAAATTTTGGTGACTATATCTAGTGTTAACAAACCAACTGACGCTATATCTAGTGTTTTAACTGTTAACATCACTATCTCTCTCTGACTGTTAACAGATTGCATACGTAATACCTCTGTTGTATAAGTAGAGCCAATCTTAGCTATTAACAGCTCTAGTACACCTGTACCTTCCTCATCATTACCCCCTAGAAGGCTCTATAAGCCCTGCTATCCCCTTCTCCGCTATCCTTACCCCTGAAAATTGTTTTCGTGGGTCGTAGCTCCCTGTATAGGTTTGGGATTCATAGAGATATAGCTATTGGGTGATGTAGTTATGGGGGGGTGGATACTTGATATCAGGTAAAAAAGAAACCACACCGCAGGTTTTTACGGTGTGGAATTATGTCATGTTTTTCTGAATTCAATTCCGGAATTGAATTCCGGTGGAGATGACTTATTAAAAACCTAACTTAGCCAGTTCATCCAAAAGTCGTCCCGCTTCTACCCAGTTTCTAGTATCTTGTCGGCGGTTTCGGTAACGTGCCAGTAATGGAGCAACTTCAGCCTCCCTATATGGCTTAGAATTAGTAGCCAAGTTACTACTGCTTTGGGCTTCAGAGGGGTCTAAAGGGGGGGTTGGCATTTGGCTCCTGAATCTGCGACCAAAATCGTAGGTCACCTCGCCGGTAGAAAGGGAAATCTTGAAAACTAGGGTAAAAGCAATCTGGGGTTCTTTTTGTTCTTCAGATGAAAGAATAGTCCCTGCATGGATTTCCTTGGTTACGGTATCGCGATAGACTTTGGCGATCGCATTTACCATGTAAGAGATAGGAACTGCGACCCGTTGATGAGTTGTTTTGTATGGGGCAGACCTCCCAGAAAAACCTTTACCCCTAAGCATTGGCATCCCTCGCTGCATCAGTAAAATAACCGGAAACATCTTTGCACAAGATATCTTGTGGATACCCAAAAATATCTACTTTTGGGTCAAATATTATATGAGCAGGGATAGCGTGTTGGGTTGCTTCAATGCATTCTACAAACTCATTCCATTCTTCCCATGAAAAACCATGCATCCAACCATCCTTGATTGACTTTCCAAAAAAACCTTCACTAAGGAAGAGAGTTTTAGAATGAGGAATAAATCCAAAAACTATTGCACCCTGACCATATTCCCAGTCAGAAAAGATGCTGTAGAAGTCAAACCCAGGTACAGAATGATAGTCAACTTTTGGAGGAATCTTCGCAGATTCCAACATCTCCACAAGGTAGGCCACGGGAACTGGGTCGGGTGTCAGTAGAGAATGAAAGCCGTCGTCACACAAACATGGAAGAATTTTAGCGCCTCTCATGCAGAATCTTTCGTACTCAGACTTTGTTGAAAATCCGGGCTGTTCGTTCATCATTGTATTTTTCTCCATTTACGAGTTCCTGACGGTAATGTTACTTGATGCCATCCCAAAACTTGCATAACTTGAAAGATGGCTTTATCAAGTGGCGGACAGTCTAGTAGCCCCTCTGTCGCTGCGGATTGGACATGCATTTTTAATCGCTTGGGGCTAAGTTCAACGGGTATCCCTAGATTCTCAAAAGCTTCTGCCTCTTGGGAGATGAAATGTTTGACTACTCCCACCAAAGGTGAGTCAGAGTCTTTATTGTCCATCCACTCCCAGTAATTGTTGACAGCCTCAACCGCTAAGTCCAACGACTGCCAAACACCAGAAACAAGGCCACAAGCAACTAAATCCAGGCACATCTTTTTTCTTGCTAGGCCACATTTAAATTTAGCCTTACTTACTTGCCTCCAATACTTCAAAAAAAGGTTTTGATTTTCTTCCCTCCACAAATAATTGAACTGTGCATTAAAGATAGATAGGTCTTTGCAGCCTAAATCTTTGATACTGATATCTTGAGGTATATGCTTACCCTCTGCCCTGGCAACAGAATCGATGGATTTAGTGTAAATCCGCAATGCACGCCTTTTAACCTCAGAAAAACGAGGGAGAGATAAAACGCCATGTATCGTTGTAACGACTTTAGGAGAGAAACAGTCAAAAGAAATATTCTCCCCTCCGAGTTGGGCAATTGCGGTGATGCTGTCTTTACGGTTATATCCACAGAGAAAAAGGGTGTACAGATTCTCATTTCTAAACGTTTCCTCATTAAGATTGTCCAGGCAAAGAATGTAGTGCTTTTCTCCAGACTCATCAGCGCGATTGTTTTCTATCTCGTTCCGAATACTGGCGAATGTCCAACTAGCATTTTGGGTCTTCACCCCAGCTACCGCCCCATATATTGAGAGCAATAGACTCTTTCCGCTACCGGCAGCGCCTTCTATCCAGAGAATAGGAACAACATTGCTAAGGCAACTGTGAAGGCTAGCATATGCTGCTAAGATTGGTATCTGTATTTCAGGGTCGGGAATGTAAAAATATTCCTGAAACAGAGAAATCATGTTAGCTCCAAATCCCTCATCATGATTCCATTCATACTCATCCGAAGCAAGTAAGTCTCTAAGTGCTTTAAAGTCGTTCATCGTTTGTCATAGAAAGAGTGTTTTCTACCGGAATTGAATTCCGGAATTGAATTCCGGTAGAAATAACATTAAAACGGAGGATTGTTGCTAGCGATATCTTTGTCAACCTCACGCATTTCCTTCCACATGCGTCCTAAGTCTGCTGACAGTGGAACGGCAGTTCCCAAACTTAGCGACAGCATGAGATAGAGGACTACAAAATCAGGATAGGTTGACACAACCATCTCACCGGTTAGTCCTATCAAGCCGTATAAGTCCTTTGGTGCAGCGGCGCTGTCTAGTCCAAAAACAGTACCTACTTGCTCACAAATGAACGCTAATCGCTGCTCTGCCTTTTGCTTCTCAGTGTAGGAACTCTTGCCTCCACCGTATCCGCCAGCAGACGGTTTTGAATTAAAACTTTATGCTGCTAACAAAGCAGAAGGAGTGAGGGTAATCCAGAAAATAGTTACCCTTGCTGATAAACAGTTTGACTCTGAATATATTAATCGAAGCGTTTCTGATAGGACTTTCCCAGTAAATCCAGGAACGGAGACAGTTTTAGGGCGTACCCAGAGAAAGAAGCGGCGGCGTCCCATTGGGAATGTCACCTTTGAGTTTGCTCAGTTTACCTGGCACAAGCTCACCAAGCCCATCATCCTTGTTAACACTGGGTACAAATTCCGTAAAGCCATAGAGCAGGTGTTTGTTTAAGTAAGTGATATTTTTCAGAATTGAATTCCGGAATTGAATTCCGGTGGGAAACACTAACAGAGAAACAAACACCTTTAGCTCCCACGCTCCAAAAATGCATCTGGGGGAGGGATTAGGCATAGACATCATATGATGTCTATGGGGTTTTAAAGCCTCTTTTTTTGACTTACTATCAAAAAAGTAGAGCTATTTCCTTGAAATACATGGCAAGAAAGAACCGCTTTGGTGATTTGCAACGAGCATTAAATCTGCTTCGTCCCACTGGAGCTGGTAGCACAACTGGCGATTCACCTGACGCACCAGCAGGTACGAGGTTGCGATTTTTTCAAGACTGGAGAAAAGGGGCACGGGCAGTAACGTATACCCGCACGCCTGACAGTAGACCCGATAAATTGGTAGAGCGAAGAATTGAATTATTCAATGCTGGCTCTACCAACAACGTTGCTAAGGCGCTAGTAAGTCAAAGGGCTAACTCTGCAATTGGTACGGTTGGTCTAAGCCCTGCCTCATTAGGGTTCGTCACGACCGCCGCCAGTTACCCAGGTAAATTCATTCCAGCCAAAATTACTGTTTACACCGGTGGTGCGCGGGCTACTACTAACGAATTCAGTAAACTTACTGGTATACCATATAAACCCAGGGCTAACAATAAAAGCTACACCTACCCATTTGGGCGTGTTGGTACTACTAATTACGCTGACACTGCTAGGGCATTGATTGCCGATGCTAAAGCAGTAGCAATTGTGGTAGGCGCTAGTTGTCGCCCAGAAGACCTCATCATTAACTAGCCTAATGGAAATTAATGACTTGATTACGGTGCAAGTCATCTTCTCAGGAGATGCTGATACTGACAATGAAAATATAGAAAGGTGCGTATCAGCATCTCTTATCGTTGATGTCTTTGGTAGGACGTTTGACGGAGAGTACTTACTTGAAAATCTCTACGAGCTAGGGATGGATATGGATGAATATGCCTGTATTGTTGAGGAGAACCTGTTAACAGTTGGGTATTATGACTAATCCAGTCCTTCAATTAGGTCGGCAAGATTTATGGCAAGAGGTGCATAACTTTGTCTATGAAAGCACAGGATTTGTAGGACGTCGTCCTGTGCCTATATCCCATAGTTTTGTCCCTGTTACTTTTAGCAACTTTGTTGCTGCCTTATGGTGCAAAAGTCCTTTTATTGAGGAAAGAAAGTGGCAAAGGGGATGCAAGGTTAGCCAAGTAACGCCTACAGGGATTCCATTTTCAGGAGGAGGTGCAGTCACTGAAACCAGAATCATTACGCAAGACCAATTAACACTTTTGACATTCAACCAATACTCTACTGAGTATTCTTTGCGTATTGATTTTTATCCTTGGTTTTCAAGCCTGCAAGTAGTTTGCTTTCAATACACAGGTGTTGTTAGCGATACAACCAGTGAATCACTGAGAAACATTCAAACAAGTCTTAACGTAATAGCTAGTAGATTACCATCCTCATGACAAATCAAATCACAGTTAACGTTTCTGCTCTTACTGACCGCGTTGATACTCTACAAAATAGTGTCACAGGATTGCAGCTAGAGTTACAACAAATTCGCAACACTATCCCTACTACGCTGCCAGAGTTTACAGACCCTGTGCCTGTTAACATCAGCAATCCAACACCACCAATTGACCTCACTGCCTTACTGACAGAACTAGGAGCAATTAAAAACATCCTAGAAACTCAACAAATTCCTGTGCAACCTAACGAGCCTACACCTATGCTTACTCCTGTTTCTCTGTCTAATGCAGCAATATCGTTAACTGGTAACTGGAATGTTGCTGCTCCTGACAATCTAGCAGCAGCAATCGATAGCAATAATGAATCATCAACAGGCTGGGGTGAAATTACGGGCGGGGGAAGTTCGGCTGGAATTGTATTTATAGCACCTACTGCTAACAAATACTACGCAGAAGTTGAGGTAGGTATTCGGATGGCTTCCCAGTGGAATGGAGGTGATGCCGAATGGGCAATCGCGGTGGGAAGCGACATTGTTCAAGTCAATGTCTGGGGTGGTCGCTTTCGTCCTACCGCAACTGAGCAGCGCCTTGTAATCCCTATCTGGTTTAGCGGAACGCACATTGTCAGTACCTTAAAAGATGTGGGTGCGGGACATCCACAGATGAAAGTCTACGGTATCCGCCTATGGCGCTATACTCCGCCCACAGGAGAATAATATGAAAATTCACAGAGTGTTAACAGGACTATCGATATCCCTGATGTGCGTCGCTATCTTTTTTGGGATGTTCAGAGGGACGTTGACTTACAAAAGTAACAACAGAGAGGTGTTACTTGTGGTTGAGTCTCAGGATGCAGAAACAGTTTCAGCAATACTGGGGTTGGTGACCATGTTGCTGGGTTGTAGTCAAAGAAAAGATTAGTCATGTTTTCCGGAATTGAATTCCGGAATTGAATTCAGAAAAACATGACTAATAAAAACCCCCTTAAAACCGTTAACAATAAGGGGGGTTTCACAAATTCACGAACAATCTAGATCATACCTTAGATTTCAGGCAATTGAATAGCTCTGTCAGCCCCAAGGTAATGCTCTTTTAGCATCTCTTCACTTGTTCCCATTAGCTTTGCAAGTGTTGCCATGTCCACGCCTTTTTTTGCATAAAACGATAGCGCAGTATGACGCAAGTTGTAAGTAGGAAGATAGATTTCTATCTTCCCTTCTTTATGTAAAGCGTCTACAATACGCTTCCAATAGCGACTGCTAAAAGTTCTCAAGCACAGACGCCCGCCTCTTTGCCCTGGAAACACCAAAGTTTCGGGGTTCCTGACCGCCTCGGGACAGCGTTTGTCTAGCAATGCCCGCAACTGAGTGTTAACAGGAAACTCGCGGTTGTGATTAATGCTTTTTGTTCCCTTGGTGATTCCATACACAGATGCTTGTTTGATATGGATTTTATTACCCTTAACGTGTTTCCATCTCAATGCAATTGCCTCACTAGGACGGCATCCTGTTAGCAGCAAGAACTCAACAAAGTCAGCATAAAATGAATCTTTGTATGCTGAAAATTTACTAGAGAACTTGTTTGTTTTGAATGCATCAAGAATGTGGTTTACTTCGTCCTCAGTAAATGTTTGCTTACTCCGTTGGTTTGGGGTCATTTCAGGGAGGTAAGTCCTTAAATCGTTCCAATGACACCCAGAAATTATTTGTTTGCTTGCCCCAAAGTTAGAAGCTGCGTCTAAGCAAATGCATACTCTGTACAAGGTTCCTGGACTGTAATACAGTAGCAATTCAGGGATTAATTTATAGGAAGCGGAAGCTTCTAATGTTGTGGGAGCTAGTCGAGCCAAACATCGGTCAACTTGTTTCCATACATTGAGTTTAGTTGTTTCTTCTGTTGTGGCTGAAAAGGCGAGTTTGTAAGCTTCCCATACCTCGCGTAGGTTTTTTTGTTTTGCTGCTATCGATACAACGTTCTCAGGTACGTCTACTTTGGGGCGATATTTGTCCAACGTGGGGTCAAACTGGCCTGAAAGAATATCAAGCTTAATAACCTGGCATATCCTTTCGGCATTAGCAAGACATATGGGATCGTCGTATTGACCCCAGCCAGTAATCTGGTAGTCTTTCCCCGCTAGGCGAAACCTGATTCGGATGCTACCTCGGTTATCGTCAGGGGTGACCTTGGGAACTCGGATACTAGGGCGCTTACTTTCCATTTTGGTGAAACCTTGGTGAAAGGAAGTCACCAAAAGCTAAAAACCCTTGAAAATAGGCTTACTCGCACCACTTTGGGGTAGTGGGGGTCGCACGTTCAAATCGTGTCGCTCCGATAGTCGAAACCTCCTAGAAATAGGGGGTTTCGGCGTTTTTACCAGGAAAGGTGGCGGATTTTAGCGATCGCTTTGATTGGTGAAGGGTATTGTTAGTGGCTGCGGAATCTGGATTGTAACTATAGTTCCCTGTCCAACTTGACTGGTGATTTGAATCTGCCCGTTGTGGGCATCGACACAAGTTTTTACGACTGCTAAACCTAGTCCGCTACCCCGTACCGATTTGACATTGCTGCATCGGTAGAAGGGTTCAAATAGGCGAGATTGTTCCTCTAGAGGGATGCCAATGCCACGATCTTGTACTTGGAAAGCGATCGCACTTGCTTGATATTCCACCGCTAAGCGTACAGAACTGTTTTCAGAAGAATATTTGATCGCGTTGGTGAGCAGGTTAATCAGAATCTGTCGGAGTAGGGTTGGATCGATCTCGACGGTAGTTTTGTTGCCTGTATAAGAAAATTCGATCGGGTGGCGATCGCTCTGTAACTGAAAAGACTCAATTAATTCACCACAAAACGCTTCCAGGTTAACGCTAGTTGGATAGCACTGTAACTTACCGGACTCGGATTTGCCAATCAGTAAGACTTGTTCCAGGAGATACATCAGGTGTTCGACTGAAGCATCAATTTTGTTGAAATAGCGCTGTTGCGTTTCAATGGGTAGGTTAGGGCAGCCTTGACGTAAAAGCGAAGTGAAGCCTTGAATGCTGACTAACGGAGTGTGGAAATCGTGAGTGACTAGAGAGATAAATTCTGACTTTAACCGATTGAGTTCTTTTTGCTGCTCTAGCGCCCGGAGTGCTTCAGATCTAGCTTGCTGCAATTCTTTTTGAGTCCGACTGAGGGTAAGATGGGTATCGACTCGTGCCAGTACTTCTTCCACTTGAAAGGGTTTGGTGATGTAATCTAAACCACCCACCTGAAATGCTTTTACTTTGTCGATCGCTTCATTAAAAGCACTCAAAAACAGTATGGGAATATCGCGGGTAGTATCATTCGCTTTGAGTTGCTGACAGACTTCATAGCCGTTAATATTGGGCATATTAATGTCTAGCAAAATCAGGTCAGGTAGTTTAGTTTTGACTGCCATAAATGCCGCCGATCCACTAATAGCACTACGGACGCTGTAGCCTCGTTTGGACAGCATTTCAGAGAGCAAGCGTAAGTTGTCGGGAGTGTCATCGACAATCAAAATATTGCCAGTAGATACCAGAGATGAAGGCGGATTCATGGTTTAGTCCGGGCGGGTGAGTGCGGCAATTTCTTCAAAGCGGAAGTCGGTGGCTAATTGTTTCAGAGCGATCGCTAGGTTTTCATACTCGGTTGAAATTTGGTTTAGTAGCTGAAAAACGGCTGGTTCGTTGCACTCGCTTGCCGCTTCATTCAATTCCATTATCCAACTAGATGGCATGACCCTAAGAGCCTCCGGAGACAAGCAGAAGGAATTAATTTGATCGGAGGATAAATTGCTGGAAATTCTTGCCTCTTCGTAACGATAGCGCACTCCTAAATGATAGCTAATCTTGGCAAAGAGAATATTTTCCTGAAAAGGTTTGCGGATAAAATCATCGCAGCCGATCGCCAGAATCCTGGCGCGGTCTTCCTCAAAGGCACTTCCCGTTGCGGCAACGATCGCGGTTTTCTGCCCTTGCGGTGTGGCTTTAATCGCAGCAGTGGCAGCATATCCATCCATGATGGGCATTCGCATATCCATTAAAATTAAATGCGGTTTCCAGGTTTCCCAAAGGATAATTCCTTCGCGTCCGTTAGCTGCGTGCTGAACTTCAAATCCGACGATTGATAACAACTGTTTTAAGAATTCAGCATTCTCTGGTTGATCTTCCACCACCAGAATGCGATAGGTTGGTTGATCTGGCTCTAGCCCCAGTACTTTTCGGCTTGGGAGTGGTAGTAGAAGGCGATCGCTGTTGACAGATTCGGCTTGAATTGTAAACCAGAAAGTACTGCCTTGTTCGGGCGTACTATTGACGCCAATTTCACCCCTCATCAGTTCTACAAAGCGGCGACTGATAACTAAACCTAAGCCCGTACCTTCCCCTGCTTGGCGTCCCGATCGAGTTTGCGAAAAGGATTTGAACAATTGAGCAAGTTCTTCACCGCTGATGCCAGTTCCAGTGTCTGTAATTTCAAATCGCAGAGTGTAGGACTTGGGTAATTGTCCGCTTTCTGATTTTAGATCCTCCAATGTGACGCAGAGATTGACACTTCCGGCAAAGGTGAATTTAACCGCATTGCTGAGTAAGTTAATTAGTACTTGCCGCAGTTTACTTTCGTCTGTGTGGATGTAGTGGGGTACAGCGGGCGATCGCTCAAAAGTGAGGGTAAGATTTTTAGCGATCGCTTTCAGGCGAAATACTTCTTCAACGTTATCTAATAATTGGTACAAATCAAAGTTATCTTCGTGTAATGCTACTTGATTGGCTTCGATTTTGGAGACTTCCAAAACATCATTGATCAATTCTAATAAGTGCTGACCGTTACGATTAATCGTCTCAATGTAACCCCGTTGTTCTGTTGTTAGAGAGTTGTCCCGATTCAGCAATTGAGCAAAACCGAGAATCGCATTGAGGGGAGTCCGCAGTTCGTGACTCATGCTAGACAGAAACGTGCTTTTTGCCCGGTTTGCCGCTTCCGCCGCTTCTTTGGCCTGTTGCAGTTCCAATTCTACTTGCTTGCGATCGCTGACATCTCTCACAATCACCAAAACTTCATCTTCTCCACAGGGTACAATCCGAGTTTCTTCGTAATAATTTTTTTGATTAAATACTACTTGCCGTTCGTCAATTCTGATCTGCTGAGTTTCTAGAACTTGTGCAATTGCTTGCATGAGTTCTTCCGCCGTTCCCAGCGGTAAAACATCTTGTATGTGTTTATGGATTTGAGCTTTATCTAAATTAAATACTCTGACATTACCGCCATAAAACACATCTAAATACGTGCCATCGCGATGAATTCGGATTAGTAAATCGGGGATTGCTTGCACTAATGCCCGATTGGTTGCTTCACTTTGTCGCAGCTTCTCTTCTGCTTGTTTCCTATCGGAAATATCCATTAAAATGCCTACATATCGCACGATTTGCCCCTGGCTATTGAAGATAGGTTCTCCTTTAGCAGCCACCCAACGGATATCCCCATCTGCTCGAATAATCCGAAAATCACATTCAAAGGGCTGACCTTGGAGATATTTTTGCAACAGTTGCTGTCGGTAGAAAGGCAAATCTTCAGGATAGATAATGCGGTTTAACAATTCCTCGCCAGTGGGAGGCGGAAGACTCAGATCTCGCCCGTGAATGCGATACAATTCCTCCGTCCAAATCGTTTTCTTTGCAATCAAGTCATGTTCCCAACTGCCCATTCTCGCGGCTTGTTGGGCTTCTCGCAACAGCGCTTCATTTTTTCGCAGTTTTTCTTCTGTGAGCTTGCGTTCTGTAAGGTCGCGGGACATGCCGATGTAGCGAATGAATTGATTTTGTCGATCAAATATTGGCTCTCCTCGCGCTTCCAGGTAGCGCACCTCTCCATTAGGGCGAATAATCCGCATATCGGCTGCAAATGGTTTTCCGGCTCTGACTTGTTCAATAATGTGTTGCTGATGAATCCAGCGATCCTCCGGATGGGTCAACGCTTGAATTTCCTCAAAACCTGGAACGGATCGATTAGGGTCAAGTCCATGAATTCGGTAGAGTTCCTCTGACCAAGTTATTTGTTTAGTCTGAATATTGGCTTCCCAACTCCCGATATGGGCAATTTCTTGGACTTTCTCCAAAGTCGTTTCTCGCCGCCGTAATACGGCTTCAGCTTGCTTGCGTTCTTCAATTTCTGCCGCTAACTGGGCATTAGCATCGATCAAGGCAGTTGTCCGATCGGCGATTAGCGTTTCTAATGCCTGGTGATTGCGTCTCAAGTAGGGAATGGTGAGTAGAAGGGTAAAAGCTGTGGAACTGATGACCGCAAGAATCCATAGTTCCATGTTCAGCGTGCGATCGCCTCCCATCCTGTAAACAATCAGCGCTATCCCAATCTGCATCGTGCCCGTCAAGGTTAGTAGTCCCGGTAGGAAAAAGACAAGGGCAAGGGGGTGGGAGCGATCGCGGTGAGGCTTCATCAGCGGTGACAATCTAAACTTAAATTAAATTTTCCATCACCTGTGCTGCAAGTTGAGGGGGTTTACAGGCTTTGGAAATGACGGTTTTGGCACCGAGGTTTAATAACTGCTGCCGATCTTGGGCGTGGGTTCTCGCTGTCATAAAAATTACCGGAATCCCTTGAGTAGCGGGGTTGGACTGAAGTTGATGAAAAACTTCTACCCCATCCATCTCTGGCATCACCAAATCGAGCAGAATCGCGTCCAATGGCTCTCGATTGGCGATCGCTAAACCTGCTTTCCCCGATTCTGCCACCAAGACCTCAAGGTTAGCGATCGCACTCAGCGTCGCATAAAAAATTTCCCGCAAATCCTCATCGTCATCAATCAGCAGCAGCCGCCTGGTTATAGTTGTTGATTTCGCCATCAATCGCATCTGAGAGCCTTTTAGTAGGCAATTTAACCGCAAAATGTCAAAAACTGGTGCAGTTGGAACTGAGTGAGGTACAGCGTTTTCGCTTCCTTTGTCAAGCGCGCACCCTTAAGGGTGCCCGCACACCGCTGTTGAAGGTGTACCTCATGCGGGCACAACCTTCAGGAGTGGTTTGAAATGCAGCTATTAATCCAAGTTGCTAGTTATAAGGTTAGTCTTTGGAGATCCCCCTAAATCCCCCTTAATAAGGGGGACTTTGAATCTGTTTACCCTCTTACCTTCTCTTAAGCCCCCCTTGGGAAGGGGGGTTGGGGGGATCGCTTTTATAACTAGCAGCTTGAGTTATTATGTACCGCTACATAAACTCAGGTGTACCATCACTGGGTGCAATCCGCCATAGAAACCAAGCCTTTGAGGTTCAGTACACGAGTTTTGCACTTTTTTACAGTATTTTCTGGCTGTAAACAATAAAAGAGTAGTCCAGAATTCAACCGTTTTACTAAAAATCGTTTATGACTTCTTCAACCACAACTACCCAACGCGAGCCAGGGCGATGGATGGTGCTATTTGCCTGCATTATTACCGTGCTGATGGCAGCTATTGATGCTGGCATTCTCAGTTTAATTGTGCCTTCTATTCAAAAAGAACTGAATCCTTCCCAGTCCACAATTGGTTTGATGACCAGTATTTCAACCCTGATGTTAGCGGCATTCATTTTAGGCGGGGGGACTCTGGGCGATTTGTATGGAAGGCGGCGATTAATTCTAATTGGCACTGGTGGCATCATTGCGGCTGCAATTTTGTCGATGCTGGCACCTAGCGCCGAGGCATTAATCGGAATTCGGGGCATGGATGGCATCTGTCAGGCATTGGTAAATCCCCTGGCGTTAGCTATTTTGACGATTACGTTTGACAGTGAAGAGCGTCCTAAAGCCTTGGGAATTTACGGCGCGACTTTGGGAATTATGGGCGGTTTTTCCTCTATTGCGATCCAATTTTTCAATCAAACATTTGGTTGGCGATCGGTGTTTACGCTGGTCATAGGATTGGGGTTGCTAAGCATCTTTTTCATGCTCAGATTTGTTTCTGAAAGCAAAGCTGCTAGCGGTCGTAAGCTAGACTGGGTGGGAATTTTACTTTGTGCTGTTGGGTTGTTTTCCCTAGTTTATGGTATCAGTCAAGCAAGTGCTGTTGGCTTTTTGAGCGGGGCGGTGCTGGTTCCTGCCACGATTGGGTTAGTAGTTTTAGGAATTTTCATCTGGTGGGAAGGGCGAGTGCAATCCCCAGCACTGGAATTATCCCTATTTCAGAAGCCAGCTTTTTCCCTGGGTTGCTTGCTGGTTCTGTTGCTATCCTTTGCCCAAACAGGTGTATTTTTCCATCTATCTAATTACTTTCAGGTGTTACTGCAAAAATCGCCAGTGGAATCTGCGTTGATGTTGTTGCCCCTGACATTATCGATGTTTGTTTTCAGCATCCTGTCGGGTACATTGGTGAATCGATTCAAAGTTCGCGTCTTAATTGTGGCGGGTACGTTGCTATTTTCTTTGGCATTGTTTCTGCTGTCAAATACGATCGCTCCCAATTTATCGATCGGGAATGTGTTATTGCCGATGATATGTTTGGGCGCGGGCTATAGTGTCGCTAATGTTCCCCGGATGAATGCTTTGTTGAGTTCTGCACCTCCTGCTTTAGCCGGAATTGCTTCGGCAACTAATAACGCTGTGATTCAATTAGGCAATGCGATGGGCGTCGCCGTCACAGTTGCTTTAGTCACGACTTATGGGCGGAATTATTACCTGGGCGAACTCACCAAAGCTGGATTGGACAAGGAGCAGATGGTTCGAGCAACTGAGGTATTGAGAAAAGTATTGAGTAGCGATGTTCCTTCTGTTGCGGCTCAATTTGCGATTCCACAAGAAAAGTTAGAAGGATTAGTAGGTAACTATCAGGCGGCGTTTACAACCGGAGTCACGCAGATGTTGCTCGTGCCAGCGATCGCACTCCTCTTAGCCGCATTCCTACTGTGGTTTGGGCTGCGTTCGTACCAAAATCCTCAACAAGTTTCTAATTAATTAGAGAACCAAAATCATGATTCCAGTTAAACAAATTGACCCCGATTTCTTCATTCCTAACCGCTTTGCTGGTAAATCGATGCTGATTACCGGCGCTGCACGGGGTATTGGTCAAGCTGTAGCCTTCCGGGCTGCGCGTGAAGGTGCTAACGTTGTGGTTGCTGATTGGCTGCCTCAAGAAGGTGCAGAAACTGTTGAAAAAATTCAACAGCAAGGGGGAAAAGCCGCATTTGTGGAAGCGGATATTCGCCAAACAGAAGATTGCGATCGCATGGTGGCGGAAACAATTCGCAGCTTTGGTTCCCTCGATTATGTTGTTAATAATGCCGGGGTAATGACAGCTGTATATTCTGGCGAACCCTTTAATTGGGAAACCCAACAACCTCTCTTACCAGAAGTAATTCATGAGGCAACAGATGAATATTTTGAAGGGGTGCTGGCGATCAATATCATTGGATTGTTCAAGTCCTTAAGAGCCGAACTGCGTCAAATGGTAGCTCAAGGCAAAGGTGGCGCAATTGTCAATGTAGGTTCTGTTACCGGGCTAAGAGGATTTGGATCTAATCCCGCTTATGTATCCAGCAAACATGGGGTAACTGGGATAACTAAAAATGCCGCGATCGATTATGCGATTCATGGTATTAGAGTTAACTCAGTAAATATGGGAACGACTGTAACTCCGATGCTGGCAATGGCAAAAGAATGGCTGGAAGCCAGACACAAGGCAGGTAAATCGAACAATCCAGTTTCAGGTTACAAGACAAAAAATATGCTTGAACTGGCAGATCCTTCCCATCTTTCCTCGGTTTGGGAACAAGCGAGCGTGATTCTGTTTTTACTCTCCGATGAAGCGTCTGATTTGACAGGGCTTGCCTATCCCACTGATGGCGGTTTTTCATCATTTTGAGCTTGAGAGACTTTGCACCACGGCTAAACCTTAGTTTCTTGCCAATAGCTAAACTTGAAAGCCTAGATCTTTCATCAAGAAACCCGGTTTTTGAAGGCTTGTTGACAATGGTGCAAGATGTGAGTTGAGAGACTTTGCACCTGTTTTGCACTTTTTTTGTCTATGCTTTGATCGTGATTGAACGCAGGGCGTTTGTATGGTTCATAGTTCGCCTAAAACAAATAGTATCATTCAAAAAGAAGCCGTAACCAGCGGTGCAATCAACGCCGGGGTTAACGCGGTCATAGCATGGTTTATGTTTAAAAGCCAAGCAACGCTGCCGCTCACAGTGGATACTATTTCATCCCACGATAAAACAGTTTTTTCATCGGGGGTGATGACTGCCTTTATCTTGTCGCTGATTCTGGGTGCGATCGCATTTTTTAACTTTGGCAAAAAAGCTAAAAGTCTGCCGCAGGCTCCCACAGAGTTACTAGAGCGTCCCTTCTTTTTCTTTGGTTTGAGAACGGTCTTGTTTTACTCGCTGTTTGCCTTTGGTACGACTGCATTGATCGCCTTATTCTTGCAAAAATTTGTGGGGTCGATCCTGGTTACGCCATTTATAGGAGCGATCGTTATGGGTTTAATTGCAGGGATTGCTGCCTGGTTTATTAATGCGGCTGTGATGAAAGCTATGCTCCGTCCCGAATAGGTTTTATCAACGGCTAGATCGGTGATTGACGGCGGTATCGAGACAACCTTTCGGGCAAACGATTATGCCAGTGTCTGGCAAGTCAAGTCTTAGGGCAAAAGTCATGAAAGTATTGATGATTGGGGGTACGGGCTATCTGGGTTATTTTTCCGTCTGGGAATTGGTCAGGCGGGGGCATCAGGTAATAGCGATGGGGTTACCCCCTGGTCCGGAACCGGGTTACCTACCCGATGAGGTTGCGCTTGTTCTGAAGAATATTGATGACTTGTCAGATGAGGATGTGCTGAAACTGATCGATGGGTGCGATGCCGTTGTGTATGGGGGCGGTGCAGATGGACGCAACTCGTTTGAGCCGCCAGCGATCGCGGGCTACCGTCAGGCGAATGTGGAACCGATTCGGCGTTTGATTCCGCTGATGCAGCAAGTGGGTAGCAAGCGGTTGGTGATTCTGGGGTCTTATTACACAGCCCTCGATCGCACATTTCCCTTACTACGCATTGCACAACAGCACCCTTATGTGACATCCCGACTGGAACAAAACCAGGTGGCGTTTGAACTCGCAGGCGAGGATGTAGCGGTTGCGATTCTGGAACTGCCTTACATCTTTGGGGCGGCTCCCAACCGAGGTACTCTCTGGGGATTTTACATCCAGCAGGTGCAAGAGCAGGAGGTGGTTTCAGTGCCAGCGGGTGGAACCGCTTGCGTGACGGCTCGCCAGGTGGGAGCGGCGGTTGCTGCGGCTTGCGATCGCATTACCGGACGCAAACATTATGCGATCGTCGAAGATAACTTGACCTACGAACAGATTTACGGGTTGTTTGCCGATGCTTTGCAACTCAAACGCACATTTGAGATCGTGCCGTTGGAAAAGATGCTAATTTCTGCACGCCAACAAGCACAACAAATGCAATCTGCTGCCAAAGTGGGAGGATACGATCCCGTCGGCATGGCTCAAATGCAAGCAACGCTGCTGTTTCTCGATCCGATGCCTGCAATCGAAGCTTTGGAATACAGTCGAGATGATTTAGCCCAAGCGATTCGAGACACCGTAGAGGCAACGCTAAAGCATTGATTTTTGCCGCGAAAATTTTGATTTTGAACCTTAGTTGAGGGAGTAAATATGACAGTACTAGATGCCTTTAAGCTCGATGGACAGGTAGCAATTGTCACAGGTGCCGGGGCTGGAATTGGGCGAGGAATTGCCGAACTGTTTGCCCAAGCTGGGGCGGCGGTTGTTGTCAGCGATTTGAAAGAAGAAACCGCGATGGTGGTGGCTGATGAGATTAATGCCAGTGGAGGGAAAGCGATCGCAGTAGCTTGCGATGTTACCAATGATGCAGCGTTAGAAAATTTGGTAGCTCAAGCAATCAAAACTTTCGGCAAAATTAGCATTCTGGTTAACAATGCAGGCGGCGGTGGCCCTAAGCCTTTTGACATGCCAATGGATACATTCATTTGGGCTTACAAACTCAACGTTTTCTCTGTTTTCCGTCTCTGTCAATTATGCGCCCCCCATATCGAAGCAGCGGGTGGAGGTGCAATCCTAAATATTTCCTCGATGGCGGGGGACAATAAGAACATTAATATGGCTTCTTACGGTTCTTCAAAAGCGGCGGAAAGTCATCTCACTCGCAATATTGCCTTTGATTTGGGGCCGAAAAATATTCGGGTCAATGCCATTGCCCCCGGTGCCATCAAAACCGATGCACTCGCAACCGTACTAACACCAGACATTGAAAAGGCAATGTTAAAACATACGCCTTTGGGACGTTTGGGACAAGCAAATGATATCGCTTATGCGGCTTTGTTCTTATGTTCTTCCGCCGCCAGTTGGGTAAGCGGACAAGTTCTGACTGTTAGCGGCGGTGGCGTGCAAGAACTTGACTAATTTGTAGTTTTTCGGATGCTTTTTTAACAGTTGACAGTTGACAGTTGACAGTTGATAGTTGACAGTTGATAGTTGACAGTTGACAGTTGACAGTTACCTCTCCCTCAAGCTGATGGGATTGCTGGGGAAATTCATTTTCCTTTCCCCCTCAAATAAGGCATCTAAATCTGAGCAAATGGTGCGTTACGGCTGCGCCTAACGCACCCTACAAACTGAGCAAATGGTGCGTTACGGCTGCGCCTAACGCACCCTACAAACTCGTTTTTTCTGGTTTTCAACTTTATTCAGGAGATAAAGATCGTGGCTCTCAATATTTTTTCACTCAAAGATTACGTAGTCATTATCACGGGTGCAGGTGGTGCAATTGGTGGGGCAACGGCTCATGTGTTGGCAGAAGCTGGTGCGAAAGTTGTGCTTTCTGATTTGAACTATGAAGCCGCTCAAAAAAATGCCGATGACATTACCAAAGCCACCGGGCAAGAAACCCTCGCGATTAAAACCAATGTTACGGATGAAGCGCAACTGCAAGAACTGGTAGATGCTACCCTCAACAAGTTTGGCAAGATTACAGCCTTGGTGAACAACGTTGGCTGGGGAGAATACACGCCGTTGTGGAATGTCAGCACCGATTACATGGTGAAATCTTATGTGCTGAATACTGTTAGCAGCTACAACCTGACTAAACTGTGTATGCCCTATTTGAAAAAAGAGCAGAATGCATCTGTCACTTTCTCCGGTTCGATGGTGGGTATTACGCCTTCTCCAGAATTCATTTCCTACAGCAATGCCAAAGCAGCGCTGGTGAATATGGTTCGCAGTATGGCAGCTATGAGTGGCCCAGAAGTCCGGTTTAATAGCATCATTATTGGCTCGGTGGACAACGGTGCTGCTACTCTGGATGCGGGCTACGACGAAGCCATGCTGAAGCGTTTAGCAGACTCGTTTGTGATGAAACGCCGGGGGGTTCCCAACGACATTGCTTATGCTTTCAACTATTTGATTTCTCCGGCTGCTAGCTGGGTAACGGGGATTGAATTACGAGTTGATGGCGGTGGTTCTTTCAAGAGCAAGATGCCGACTGGTGATGATGCTTAATGCGAACGTACAGCCCATTTTGGCTGTTTTAAATTTGGCATAAAACCTTGATACCAATTGGGTTTGCCATTGGCACAAATGAAACAATCCTCCACCAAAATGTAATTAAATTAATTGTTTCATTTTTATACCCAATTGGTTTTCCTAAAACCCAAAAATAAAACGACAGGTTAAAAGCTGTCGAGTCGTTTTTCCTGACGCAGGTTTTTGATGAAACGAAGAAGAATTGTTGTTAGTTTGCTGGCTTTTCATTTGACATTGTTAGGAACAATTGCTCCAGCGATCGCAGATCAATGGGAATTATTGGGAGAGCGCAACGTTCGTCTAGTTACCGAGCGCGATGTGATTCGCGTGAGTTCTAAAAAACAGTATGCCCGCCTCAAATTAAAAGTCAGAGAAACTGGGATTGAAATCCTGAGTATGACCATCATTTTGGGCAATGGCAGAACTCTCAATCCGCCCCTGCGGCAATACATTGGCAGAGGTAGCGAATCGCGAGTAATTGATATCCCCGGACGCGATCGCACGATTCATTCTGTCACCCTGGTTTACAGATCCCGTCCAGGTTCAACCGAAAGAGCAATTGTCCAACTGTATGGCAAAACCAGATAAACACCGTTGGCTTATATTATGTTCGGTAACTTCGGTTATGTAACTGCTAATTGCTAACAGCTAATCGCTACTGGAGGAGGCAATCAGCAATCAGCAATTAGCAATTAGCAATCCATACACTACCGATACCACAGGACATGATATTAAATATTCACGAATTCCTATTTCTCTTAATCAGGAGTTATACAACAATGACAACATTAACCGTTTGGAAATTCAACACTGCTGATGGTGCTGAAAAAGCATTAACAAAGGTGGCAGAGTTGCAAAAACAGCAATTAATTGAAGTTGAGGATGCAGCGATTGTATCCTGGCCTCGCGGTCGCAAAAAGCCAAAAACTCGTCAGGCACTCGACTTGGTCAGTGCCAGCGCAATGGACGGCGCTTTTTGGGGAATGCTGTTTGGGTTTATTTTTCTGATGCCTGTGGTTGGAATGATACTGGGTGGAGCATTAGGCGCATTGTCTGGCTCGTTTGGTGATTATGGCATCAATGATGATTTTATCAACGATATCCAAGCCAAAGTAGGGGAAGGAACATCGGCCTTGTTTTTGTTAATAGGAAAGGTCACGGTGGATAAGGTCGAAGCCGCATTTGCCCCAGAAGAAAAAGGAGAACTGATTCAATCTAATTTATCAGCAGAAGAAGAAGCCAAACTGCGAGAGCATTTTGGTGCCGAATAAATTTTTGCCTCTGTCATACATCGGTATCATAAGTATACCGATAAAGAGGGGTTTTGCAAAACATAAAAAGGCAAAAAGATCTGCCAAATTAAACTCATTTTAGTTGCAGGAGGTTGTTGATGAAACGCAGAACAGTTGTTGTTAGTTTGCTAGCTTTTCAACTGACATTATTAGGAACGATCGCACCCGCGATCGCAGGTGAATGGGACTTGTTGGGAGAGCGCAGCGTTCGTCTTGTTACCGAGCGCGATGTTATTCGTGTGAGTTCTAGAAGGCAGTATTCTCGCATTAAGTTAAGAGTGAGAGAAACTGGCATTCAAATTCTAGGTATGACCATCACTTTGGGTAATGGTAGAACTCTCAATCCGCCCCTGCGGCAATTCATTGCCAGAGGTGGTGAATCACGAGTAATTGATCTGCCCGGGCGCGATCGCGTAATTCGATATGTGACTCTGATTTACAGATCTCGTCCAGGTTCAAACGAAAGGGCAATTGTGCGACTGTATGGGAGAACCCGATAAACAGCGGATAATTGCGTAGCTTTGATCCTCCCGGATTGATTTTGGCAAGAAACCGGGTTTCTGTGAAAAATTGTTGAGCCAGGAAAAAGATCAACTGAGAAACCCGGTTTCTGGTATGCGTGGATTACCAGAAAAAATCGGTTTAAAGCCTCCCCCTAAAAGGGGGAAAGGAAAAATTAAGTTCCCTAGCTTGCAATCCTATCTTAGAAACCGGGTTTCTGAGTAGCTCTTTAGTTCCATAAACGATTTTTCACAGAAACCCGGTTTCTTTGCTGTCAACTATCAACTATCAACTGTTGAAATAGTATGTTTTTCAATCATCAAACTTCATCCAAATGGCGACGCAAAATCCAGCTAATTTTGTTGGGAATTGCTTCTGCTGCGCTCACCAGCCTGCCTGCAAAAGCCGCAGAAAAGATCTATTTTCAATACGGGCCATTCGTGCGATCGCTCGAAGTCAGTTCTCTAGAAAGTTTTGCCGAAACCGGCGCTGTTGCTCCAGATTTACAGTTTTACTTCGACTTTCTTAAAGTGGATAAAAAGGAGCAGCAAGGGTTTAGAGAGGCACTGAGCGATCGCTCGCAAGTAAATCTGGTTCAACTCTCGCGATTTTTATACACCAGCATGGGAGAAAGCTTATTAAACCAATTCGGTTCCTATATTCGTACAGATGCAGGCATTAACGGCAAATACGCCCTGCGTGCTGCGATTCTGCTAGCAGCATCAGATCAACAAGGACTATCTCTGTTAAATCTATTTCGCAAGTACCCAACGAATATACATATTGATGTCAAATCTAGCTTAACTTTGTCAAAGGCGGCGGGAATTGTTGTCGATGCCACTAAGTTTTTTACCGAAGCCATTTCTCGCCTTTCGGAGAGCGAAGCTCAAAATGGAAGGGCGACTAATTTTTCGGCTTTACCTGACTTGACTCAATCGGGTTCTTTCAAAGTGCAAAAACGACGCTGGCAATTGAGGGATGAAAAACGCGATCGCTCTTTTTATGTAGACTTATATCAGCCCCAAACATGGCGATCTGGACAAACACCCGTAATCGTAATTTCTCATGGACTTGGTTCCAGACCTGAAGATTTTGATAAACGGGCAGAATATTTAGCATCCTACGGCTATGTTGTAGCTGTGCCGCAACATCCGGGAAGCGATACAATTCAGTCACAAAAAATGAGGCAAGGTTTATCTCGAGAAGTGTTTCTCACTGAGGAATTTATCGATCGTCCTTTGGATATCACTTACGTCCTAGATGAACTCGAACGACGCAATCAAAGTGAGTTTTCTGGACGCTTAAATCTGCAATCTGTAGGAGTGATGGGACATTCCTTGGGTGGGTACACGGCGCTGGCATTAGCAGGAGCCAAAATTGATTTTGCTAACTTGCAACGTGCTTGCAGTAACAATCTGGAATATCTCGATCTTTCTCTATTTATTCAGTGTCAGTTGCTGAAATTACCCCGTGAAACCTACAATCTTCAAGATCGGCGGGTGAAAGCAGTTTATGCTTTAAATCCAGTCAACAACAGTATCTTTGGCGCTGACGGATTGAGCCAGATTGCGATTCCGACGATGCTGGAGGCAGGAACTTACGATTTAGCCACACCAGCTGTAATGGAGCAGGTGCGATCGTTCAATATGCTAACAGCACCGAAAAAATATTTAGCACTCCTCGAAGGGCAAGCTCATGTGGATTTCTCAAAACTAAATTCCGGATTGCAGGAAATGATTGAATCCATCTCGTATTTGACGCTGCCATCGCCCAATCTTTTGAATTCCTATAGCAACGCCTTAACCCTGGCATTCTTTGAAGTTTCGCTCCTCGAAAATGAAACCTATCGACCCTATTTGCAAGCCGCCTATACAGAATATTTGAGCCGCGACCAAGAGTTTAAGGTGTTTTTAATCGGTGCTGAATCTGACCGAGGATTAGAGCAAGCAAGTCAGGTATTTCGCTCGAAGCTTTAGGCTTTAATTGATACCCGTTCGTTTTGGATCGTATCAAATCCGTTACCATCCGAATTATTTACCTCTTCTTTCTTCCTCTGCGTTCTCTGCCTCTCTGCGGTTCAATCATTTAAAATTCCATGACTGCTGATAATTATCAATCTAATATGTGAGGTTAAGTTTGATGGTTCGTTCTGCGTGGCATCGCTATTTTCTGTGGGTAATTTCAACCTCAACTCTTTCTGTTTTAAGTCTGACTTCACCAGGCTTAGCAGAGGCAGAAAATAAGCAATTTATTTCTACCCGTGCAGCCGATCTTTTGTCCAGACCAACGGCTATTTCAACTCAACAGGAACTCACGCCAGAACAGCTTTCTATCATCGTTCAAACTACTGTCCCATCTCCCGAAACCGATAACGCCCCGATTGCCCCAGAGTCTCCCAGTAACAATCAAACCTTTGAACAAACAGATCGATCGTCCACGAACATTTACGATCCAAATGCTGGGGTTAGGATTCCGCCGAACTTAGGAGAAGGGAATCAGATCGAACGGGTTTATATTTACCTAAAGAATCCCACGAACGATCCGACAACAAATCAGCAGTTGGAGGAACAAATAACCGAGACGTTTGGCATCCAGGCGGGTGGGAGTTTTACCCCGCTATTTGCCGATCGGGGCATCAATCAGGTGCGACAATTACCGTTTATTCAATTTGCTGAGTACCGACTTTACCAGTCAAATAACCCTGGAGCGGTAATAGTTGCCTTGCTAGTTACTATTCGCTCGGAAGCGGAAGAGAAGCCACCGGAAATCCAAGAGGCACGGGGAATTTTTGTCAGCGGTAATTTCGGAGATTTTCCCACGCTGTATCAGAGCGATCGCGCTTTAGTAAAAGTTATCTTAAATGCCGGATTTGGCGTCTTCAGCGATACCAATTCTTGGTTTGGCAGCACCCAGGACTTTGTCAGAGGAAGCTATCAACCCAGAGGAACCATTACCTGGCCTGAATTCTATATTGAATCGGGGCTGGCAGGAATTACTCAACTTCGCAATATTCCCCTCTATGTTTACGGCGCATTCAGTTTCACAGAATCTACTACTCTGGCTCCCGATATTTTTCGTGAAGACACCCGGTTTTACGGTGCAATTGAAAAGCTCTACGGCGGTTTCCTCTTCGCCCAAAAAGGTTCTCCGATTTCCTTCAATCTATCCGCTGGACGACAAAACTTTCAACTAAACCGCAATTTTCTATTTGGGCAAGTGCTAGGGTCGGCAAATGCTTTGGAACGGGGTGCCAGTTTTCTCAATGCCCGTCAAGTGTATGACAATACCGTTTTAGCCAATCTCCGATTTGGTAATTTCTTAATTCAAGGGTTTTATTTAAATCCCGATGAATTACCGATTGCTGATACCGAGTCCCGTTTTTTAGGCGTAAACCTAAAATACAATGACAACCGCAATATTGAAGCCGCGCTTGCATATATTACAGTCCCAGAATCGAACACAATTTACGCATTTCCAGATGGTCAAAGACGAACCAGGGAAGGGTTACAGGTAATCAATCCGCGAGTACGCTGGACATCGCCTTTCGGCATAGACGGGCTATGGTTGGAAAGCGAATATGCCTATGAATGGAACAATAATTTTGCTATGTCTGCCCATGCTGGTTATATCTGGGCTGGCTATACATTGAAAAATGCTCCTTGGCAACCGGCTATCAGCTATCGATTTGCGGGTTTTAGCGGCGACGATCCCAGAACTTCGAGTTATGAAAGGTTTGATTCGTTGCGGGGCGGCGGATTGGGTGACTGGCTTCAGGGGATTAATCTGGCTAAAGTTTACTCTAATGGCAACTTATTTTCTCATCGAGTTGAATTTAAGGTAAAACCTGCGGAAAACCTGCAATTATCCCTCGATTATTTTTATCTGTTTGCCGATGAGTTAAATAATTTGGGTGGTAATGCTGCTTTATCAAGGCTGGAGTCTCGCAGTATTGGACAGGAAGTAATGTTCACCACTCGCTGGTCAATTTCGCAAAATTTGTTTTTGTTGGGAGTGACATCGATGGCGTTTCCTTCTGAAGGCGTCCGACGCGCCGTGACTGACGATACGAGTCCCTGGTTTACTTTTCAAATTTCTGTGTTTTTAGGTTTTTAAACTTATGGGACTGAAATTATATTTTCTGCGACATGGACAAACTGCCTATACAGAAACAGGGGGCTACTGCGGTACACCCGCCAACGATCCGGAGTTAACACCAGCAGGTGTTGAGATGGCGCAAGCTTTTGCCAAAGCCTATGCATCGGTTCCCTGGACTGCTATTTTCGCCAGTCCTCTGCGCCGCACGATCGAAACAGCACAGCCGATTTGCGACTTGACAGGAGTGCCGATGCAACTCAAAGTTGGGCTGCAAGAACTCGCTTATGGCAAGTGGGAAGGATTGCATCCCAGCATTGTAGATCGCGATTTCCACGATCAATATGTGCGTTGGCTGACCGATCCGGCATGGAATGCACCACCAGAAGGCGAAAAAGCTGTGGATATTGCTTTGCGGGTTTGGCAACTAATTCACGAAGTGCAACAAACTTACCCCAATGGTAATGTGTTGCTGGTTTCCCACAAGGCAACGATTAGGATTGCCATCTGCGTATTGCTTGGAATTGACGTGGGGCGTTACCGCGATCGCTTTGATCTGCCCGTCAGCGCCGTCAGTATTGTGGAATTGGGCGAACGAGGGCCTTTCTTTCGCGTCATTGGCGATCGCTCTCACCTACCGGAACCTCTCCGTTCCCTACCTTGTACTTGAGCGGGTTCGCTGCGTTCCATTGCACCTTTTTTGCACCTTTTCCATTTATGCTTCGGCTGTAGAACCAGGTCTTCCCAAGCTAAATTTTATGAGTGATACAAACGGTTCGAGTTCTGCCAAAATTCGCGATCGCTTAAAGCAATTGCCAGTTCCAATCGTTGTTGGTGTTGCTGGAGATAGTGGCAGCGGCAAAACCACCTTTAGTAATGGCATTCGGCGGTTAATTGGTAGCGACCTGGTTTCTACCATCTGTACGGATGGCTATCACAAAGAAGATCGCGAACAACGAAAGCAAAGCGGTCGATTGCCCCTCGATCCCGATGCCAACCACCTGGATTTGTTGGAGCAACATTTATCGGATCTGAAGCAGGGAAAAGCGATCGATGTGCCGATTTATAATCATTCTACTGGCAAGTTTGACCCACCAGAAGCATTTTCTCCTACACCGATTGTCGTTGTAGAAGGGCTGCACGTACTTTATCCCCAATTGGTCAAATTCTTAGATTTCAGTCTTTACGTCAATCCAGAACGAGAAGTGAAATGGGCTTGGAAATGGGAACGGGATGTAAAAAAACGGGGACATAAAGCCGAATCACTGGAACGGGAAATGCTGCAACGGGAAGCGGCATTTGTAAGATGGATCGACGCTCAAAAAATTGATGCCAATATTGCGATCCAAGTCGGCAGCAGTCAGCTAGAACAATTTGTCCCCAATCGCTTTGCCGAAACCCAATCTTCACGAGGTTATAAAGTTAGTTTGATTCTGGAACCGACTGAAACACCGCTGCCCGGATTGTCGCTGCCATTTGATTTAGCTACCATGCTGGAGTTAAATCGACCTTCATTTTTGTTGGCGGCTGTGCCTTTTCGCTACTGGGGACGCACCGCGATCGCCATTCATATTGATGGCAATTTATCCCCGCAAACGATTGCGGAGTTAGAAAACTATATTGTTCAATTTACGGGCATTCCCATTCAGGAAGCGATTCCTCAAGAGCAATATGAAAAAGTGTCTGCCACCCACTTCGCACAACTGCTAATTACCTGGCGATTTCTAGCGCAAATTAACCAAACTCTCAAATTGACAGATGAGTTGTCTTTTGAACGTCAATCCCGCAGCGTTTGCTAATGCGATCGCACTCATCCCCCAATTTATCTGCTTCAGGACTTACGCAACGGCTCTGGATATAGGGGCAACCACGGGGGGTACAAAACACTGGGGCAACCACGGGGGGATTGCCCCTACAAAACACTGGGGCAACCACGGGGGGATTGCCCCTACAAAAAACACGATGATTGCTCAAGAAGGAAACAAACCAATGACCAATATTGACATCCAACCTACCAGTCCCGATTACTTTATTCCCAACCGCTTTCAGGGTAAAACGCTACTGGTTACGGGTGCTGCGACTGGAATTGGTGCTGCAACTGCAATTCGGGCAGCAAGAGAAGGGGCAAACATTGTTGGGGTAGATCGCAAAGAGCAGGAACTCAACGATACTATCAGCAAGATCGAGGGTGAAGGACATCAAGCGATCGCAATTGTAGGCAATGTCGTGGAAACATTATTGTGCGATCGCATGGTATCAGAAGCCGCGAACACCTTTGGCGCGCTCGATCTGGCGTTGAATGCGGCGGGGGTGATGGATGGGGGCGATCCTGCTAAACCCCTCAATTTTGATACCGAACGCCACCTATTGCCCAACTCGATTCACGAAGCAACCGATGAGTATTGGGAAGCGGTGATGACAATCAACACCACAGGGGTTTTCAGATCTATGCGGGCAGAATTGCGGCAAATGGTCGCCCAAAATCGAGCAGCTGCGATCGTCAATATTGGCTCGATTGCGGGTTTAACGGGTTTGGGAGGCAATCCCGCCTATGTTGCTAGCAAACATGGCGTTACAGGTTTAACCCGTCAGGCAGCGCTGGATTATGCCCCCTACGGTATTCGCGTCAATTCAGTCAATATGGCAGGAACCGAAACGCCGATGACTCAACGGGCAGGGGAATTTGTCCAGGCGATGAGAAAAATGGGCAAGGGCAGTCCCACCTCGGCGCTCAAAACCATGAGCATTCTAATGGCAGTAGATTCTAACAAACGCATGGCAACGGTTTGGGAGCAAGCAGCTGTCATTTTGTTCCTGCTATCCCCAGATGCCAGCAATCTGACAGGTTGCGTTTATCCCACCGATGGCGGTTGGACTGCTTATTAAGTCAAGTTGGTAATGGGTAATTGGTAATGGGTAATTGGTAATAGGTAATTGGTAATTGCTAATTGGTTTCATAGGGGGTCTGAACTTGGCAATTACCCATTACCCATTACCTATTACCTATTACCAGTCCGCTTGGATGTCACTCGCAACTTGCGTTACTAAAGTTTTCACCTCTAGTAAATTTAGGAGACTGTGATGAGCGAAAAAATCGACAAATTCTGTGATGACTTGAAAGTCAAATTGAATGAAATTGAAAGTCATTTGGTTCAGGTAAAAGAAAAACTGAGTACGGCTTCTAAGGAAGCCGAATCCAGCATCAAAGAGAAGCTGGAAGAAGCAAAAGTGAAGTTAGAAACCAAAAAACAGGAAATAGCCACTGCTCAGGATAAACTGACGCAACGCATTGAGGCGAAGAAGGCAAAAATTGAGGCTCAGGTAGCCGAATGGAAAGCGCAAAAAGAGAAAGATAAACTGATCAAACACGCTGAAGAAGCAGAAGAATATGCGATCGCGGCGATTTTACTTGCCTACAGCGCTGCCCAAGAAGCAGAGATCGCCGTCCTAGAGGCGATTGAAGCGAGAAAAGCCGCTGAGGCAGATACTTTGATCGCGGTTCAAAGTACTGATGTACCTGCTCTCCCTTAAAAGTCGGATTTGAAACAAGAAGAAAGAAAGATGAAAAAACTGGCATTACTGATGGGAATTCTGCTCTGCTGTTGCCCTACCAATGCGATCGCTCAAACGATGGATGAAGAAGAGGTATTTGATAACGGAATCCAGCAATTTGGCTATGTATCCGGCGCTGCATTTCAATGTGCCTCTTCTAATCAAGCGGTAAACATTGAAAGAGATGTCGTCAGAAACTTTACCAGGATTACTCGTTTGTTTGGTTCGGATCGAGCATTTTTATATGCAGCAGCTTATGGCAGCGGCGCTACAACTGCTGTCGATCCCAGCAAATGCAGGCAATATATGCGTCAGTTCCAGGAATCAACGAGGAGAAATGCCCTCAACCAAGGAGAGCAGTAATGAAATATAATTCCTTCTGGCTGGCACTGGGATTGACATCGATTTCTCTACTGCTGAATATGGCAATGCCTTTAATTGCTCACGCAGATAGGCGCGATATTCGAGATGAATGGCGCGAGGGTACTCGTGAAATTCGACGGGAACGCAGCGAAGCACTCCGTGAAATCCTGGATGCAGATAGTCCAAGAGAACTGCGTCGCGAAATTCGAGAAGGTCGCCGCGAAGTTCGCCGGGAAATGCGGGAAATGCGCCGGGAAATGCGCCGGGAGATTCGGCGGGAATTTTTTGATCGCTGAGGATAAGTAGATTTCCTCAGATCTTGCACCAAGCCGAGAACTAAAGTTCCGGCTTAAAGCTAAAACCCGTTGAAACGGGTTAAAACCTTGATTTTAGTTAGCTTTAGCTCACTTAAGCTTTCAGCCCCAAATTTATTTGTCGGCTGTTTATCGGGTAGGTGCAAGATGTGAGTCTCGGTTCATAGAAGTTTAGAATAACCGCACCTCAAAGGGCAGTTATTCTAAACGATAGTTAGCTAAAAAACTGAAGTTGTTGCGTAGGGACGCAGAGTTACTCGCTAAGCTAGAGCAATCTTGATACCACTCAATTACAATAAGTTTTACAGTGCAATTTTTGGCGATATCTCTAAAGCACATGTTTAATTATTATGCAAAAGTCTAACCGTTATGAACTTTGGCGATCGCTTAATAACTCGGCTCTGTTGCGTTTTCTGCTTTTGGCTGCCTGCGTTTGGGTTATCGTCCAACTGATCGGTTATTTTTACAACATTATTGCGATGTTTACAACGGCTGCGATCCTGGCAGTGCTGATGGACTATCCAGTTCGCAAGCTGTCTCGCTATTTGCCACGGGGAGCATCGATTGCGTTGGTGGTGGTGGCAAGCATTGCGATCGCTCTGGCATTCGTGACTCTGTTGGGTTATCAAATTCTCACCCAAGGCAGCAGTTTACTTGAAAGTATGACCACGGTTATTCAAACTAGCAATCTGCCTTTCAAACAGTATCTGCAACAAATTAATGTCGAGCAAATTAGCCAAGTTTTGCGGTCTAGTCTGAATACTGGATTGGGTTTAGTAAGTGGCTTTTTCTCCAATACATTTACCGCTATTTTTCTGCTGGTAATCTCCATCTATATGCTGGTTGATGGGGAGAAAATTTGGCATGTTTGTTTGAATCTATTACCAAAAGATCCACCCGATGATAGAGGCGAAACTGTGCGCGATCGCTTCGATCGGATTGTGCAAAAAAATTTCCTCGGGTTCCTGCGCGCCCAGTTGACGTTGATTGTCTTTCTCACCAGCGCTAGCTTTATCGTGTTCTCTGTTTTAGGGGTGAAGTTTTCGCTAATTCTAGCGATTGTTGTGGGCGTGCTGGATGCAATTCCAGGGATTGGAGCCACGTTGGGC
Source organism: uncultured bacterium (assembly GCA_964463555.1). Classification (GTDB taxonomy): domain Bacteria; phylum Cyanobacteriota; class Cyanobacteriia; order Cyanobacteriales; family Aerosakkonemataceae; genus Microseira. Next base: position 36,699 of record CAYXCW010000014.1, on the reverse strand, counting down.
GTCATTATTATTACAGTTTTGGTTTTTTTGTCTCAAGGGGGGTGGGTTGCCTTAAAAGTTATTATTGCATCGGTGATTTTGCAACAAATTCAGGATAATTACATCAGTCCCCGAGTGATGGGTAAAGCTTTAGCAATTAATCCAGTGTTCATATTTTTGGCGCTGTTTATTGGCGAAAAAGTCGCTGGATTGCTGGGAATATTTCTGGCAATTCCTATTGCTGGGATGATTGCAAGTTGGTTCGATCGCGAGGATTAACAGCAACTACCCCTTAGCTGGGAAGCGACATCGCACCTCGAAGCGATCGCTGACGCTGCAAGCGATTGGTGAGTCGGGTGAGTAACTCTTCTGCTACGATTGGCTTGGGAATATAGTCATCGGCTCCTGCAGAAAAGACTTGATGAATAGTTTCGCGATCGCTGCGGCTACTCAGTACCAAAATTGGCAACCATACCCAACGGGGATGCTGACGAATTTGTTGACATAACGCTAACCCATTTGTATCGGGCAGTAAAAGATCTACGATTAATAAATCGGGTTGTACCTGTGCGATCGCTTCCCAAAGTTCGCTGGCTTGAGTTAGACAATGAATTTGCATTCCCTGCCCGCTCAAAATTGATTCAATTTGATTTAAGACATACCGATCGTCATCAATAGCCAGAATGCGCGTGTTTGTCCAGGTAGAAACAATATTTGAGCCGGATTTAACATTCGGTGGAGCCGTTTGAATTTGCGCGATCGAGCTTTGCCGTCCATCCAACTCTAGACGTAATGCCTGAATCCACTGGAGTAGTTGAGTAGTACTCGTCTGCGGCACCTTCGCTTGCCGAAAAACATCTTCAATTTGTTGTGAAAGTTGGGCAGCCACTTCAAACCCAAATACGCCCAAGGAACCTGCCAGTTTGTGAGCCGTAAAGATTGTTTGCTGACGCAGTGTTTCGTCTAACTTTCCGGCTTGCAGCGTTAGGATAGCTTGTTCTAATTCAGCGATTTTATCCAAGCTTTTGGCATAGGCGCGTTGCCAAATATTAGCAGTGAGATTGTTCACTTGCTCTAAAGCAGGTGCAGATAGGGGTTGATCCGCAGGGGGCTTGAGCAAGGCAGGATTGAGGCGATATCCTTGACCATAAAGCGTATCGATCAAATCTTCTGCCCCAACCTCTTCTAATTTGCGACGAATCCTGCGAATGTGGGATTTGATCGTTGTTTCTGTCGGGATTTCTTCATCCAAACTCCAGAGGCGATCGATGATCTCGTTGCGGCTAAACACCCGATTAGGATTGCGTAGCAACAGTTCTAAAAGCAAGTATTCTTTACGCCCGACTTTGAGCAATTTTCCATCGTAAGTTACTTCCCGCGAAACCGGATCTAGGCGCAGGCGATCGCATGTCAGAATCGGAGTAACAGCAGATGGATTGCGCCTCACCAATGTCCGAATTCGGGCGATCAATTCTGGAATATTAATCGGCTTCGTTAAATAATCATCCGCGCCACTTTCCAGCCCCAGCAGTTTGTCACTCAGGCTGTCGCGGGTAGTTAACAGCATAATCAAGATCGGGTTTTCCGCCTGACGTAAGCGGCGACAAAGACTGATGCCGTCTAACTTCGGCAGCATCACATCCAGCAACAACAGATCGTAAGCAAATTGCTGAAGTAACTCCCAAGCAGATTCCCCGTCTGTTGCCCCATCAACCACAAAGTTTTGCTCAGTTAATGTAGCCTGCAACACTTCCTGGGTATGCTTATCGTCCTCAACCAATAAAATCCTCATAGGCAACAAATTACGCTATGCGACAATTTCCGATGAAAAACACTTCTAAGTTTGCACCACTTTTCCACTTTTTTTTCCACATTGTAAAATGTCTTATCAGGAAAGAGCCGCCATTGATAAGTAATTCAAAATGCCTGCGCGATCGCTATCTAGCCCGCGATAAAAATTGTTAACTGAATATACCAAAATGCCACCCTGCTGATATAGATGAAATACACCTGAGTTTTTCAAATATGCTTGACAAAAAAGCCAAGAGACTGTAATTGAGCAAAATTTATGTAGGGTGCGTTAGCGACAGCGTAACGCACCATCACCGCTACAGAAAAAATATGCCAGGTGGGTAAGTATGTAATGCAGCAAAAATGAGATTAAGTAGTAACGCACCATCACCGCATATTTAGGGGCGAATATTCCAGTTTACCTTCGAGTTAATCATCTTCTTCCACAGCCAAAAGCTCAGCTAGCAACTGGGTTTCGGCGTAACTTTCCAAAACCAGCTTTTTCAACATAACCGTCAAAGGCAGAGCTAAAAAAGCACCGATTGCCCCTAGCACCCAAGTCCAAAAGATGACCGCTAGGAATGTAACTAAGATTGACAAATCCAAACCTTTGCCCAAGTAACGGGGTGCGATCGCAACATCAAAGAAATTGTTAATCAAAATATATCCAACTGCTACCAAAATCGATTTACCCAATCCAAACTGTAATAAACTCATCAGTACAGGAGGAATTAAAGAAATCACAAACCCCACATTAGGGATAAAATTCATTAAGAATGAAATTACCCCCCAAAGCACTGCAAAATTAACTCCCATTACCCACAGTAAAATAATATGGCCTAAAGCTGTCAAAGCGCCCAAAAAACTTTTGATCGCTAAATAAACACTAATACTTTTACTAAACTCTTCAATTCGGATTAACAAAGGATTGTTTTCTCCCAATCGTCTCGCTAACTTTTTGGAGAAACTGCGAGAACCAATCAGCATATAAATGAAAACAAAAAGAGTAACGCCAATATTTCCTAAAGTGCCTAACAATCCCCCTAAAAATTCCAAAACCACTTGCACCAGCCGTTGTGGACTCAAGAAATCGAGCTGAAAAATATCATGAGCTTGAATTCCTTGGGAATTTAACCATTTTTCTAAAGTGTTAAACTGATTCTCCAAAAGAGAACGATAGCTAGGTAAAACCTCTGTTAGTTGAGTAATAGAAGCGGCTAAAAAGCCAACCAAAATCAAACCAATTGCCACCACTCCTAAAACTACTATAGTTCGCGCTAACCAAAGGGGAACCTTCCGCGATCGCATCCATTCCACAAAAGGAGAACAAACTAAAACAATAAATAAAGACAAAAGTACAGGAGATAAAATTTCAGCAAACACCTTTAATCCCATAATAATAATAATGAGACTTGCCAAACTTCCAACTAAATAAAAGATAGAGTTTTTTTTCATAAACTAAGAATAATCAGAAAAAAGGGTTAAAGGTGGAGGAGAGACTTAACTTGTCCGGTTCCCCCCTTGGCAAGGGGGGTTAGGGGGGATCGCCTTGACAATTTCCAGAATCCAAACCGCAAACACTATAACCGGATCGGCGCTAGGGGTTCAATATCGGGGTCAAATCCTCCAACCTGATTCGTTCGCAACACCCAAACCGATGCCCCTTGCTCGATAAATGCTTGTGCAATCCCCTCACTCGCCACACGAGGGAACATAGTGCGCCAGCTTGCCAACCCGGTGAATAACTGCTGAATCGGGTCATTTTCTAGACTGCTGCCCAAACTTGCCTCACCTTCGCGCCAGTCGGCACGGGCAATTCCCCAGGGTAAAAGCTTTCTGCGTAAAGCTTTTCCCACCTTGCGTAACTGGTTAAGTTGACTGGCAAGCTGGGGACGATCTGCTAACCATTGTTGCAATCCGGGAGCATTCTGGGCAGAGCGTTGCATTTGACGCAGGGCAGCATATAAAGCTTGATTAGAATCTTGAGCGCAGTTGTTAGCTGGACCAACATAAGTTGCACCCGTGCCGTCTCCGATGCGGTAGCGTGCCATCATTAAATCGAGTTGCCGAGCCGCATCATCTAAGGGAGATTTAAGTTTGCCGTCAATGTCGTAATAGCCTGTAAAACCTTCTAATTTAATTAGCAAATCGGCAACGGGACGAGATCCTAAAAATCCAAATTGGCGATCGCCCATATAGCGCGTCCAGTGGTGTCTACCAGAGAGCAAACCATCAGAGTTGTGCGTATAAATTTGGTGGTAAACAATATCAAATTGCAACTCATTGGCTAAAGGTTCTCGCACTACCTTGGCAATTCCATAAGAAAAATGTCCGAAATAAACGGGGCCTTGTGCCGCCGGTTCCGCTTTTTTGCCTGTAATCCCGCCATAGTTGTGAACTAAGAGCGCGCGATCGCCTTCTTGCCAGTCTTTAGCCATGCTGCGATCGCTTCCTTGTCCATTGAGTAAAACCGAGCCAATTGTCCCTTTTTTCGCCACCAAATCGTCCCAGCACTCGGTTTTAAGGTACTGCATCGCAGGTTTTACCCCTACTATTTCCCTGTCTGGTTGAAGAGAGAATAAAGCACGAGGGGCAAGCGCTTGCACTACAAACAAACCATAATGATTTTGTGCCCCGTAAATGTACCACCCAGAAGCATTACAAGCAGATTTTTCAATTTTGTTACTGGTACTTTTATAAATCTCGTTATCATCAGGTACTACCTGGGGCATTAACACCATCCCCTCTACACCGTCGAATTGTCGCGTTTTAGAGTTAAAGTGCCTCACTTGATAAAGTTGACCATCAACCGTAACCTCTAGAGGTTTAATAAACTGCACCAGCGCATAAAAACGTCCGCTAATTTGAGTCGGTTCGCAGGCGATAGAGAGGGTGGTTGTTTTCCCTTCTTCCACCTTAACTAAGGGATTTTCTAGCATCACAATCGTATCATCGTTAGGTCTACCCCCCGCCAGAGATTCCAAAGGATCTACCAAACGCCATCTATTCAAACGTTGCGGATGAACCACCCCATTTTTCAAGCTATAACGGGCATCGTCGCTAAAGAACAGATCGCGAGTCACCGATTGCACATCCGCTTGAACTTGGGGGTCATCTGTCCAGCGCAATTTTACTACTTCACCGACTAAATGCTGATACTCCGGTTCGGCGTGGTAAACCTCAAACCAAACGCCTTTGATGCGATCGCGTTCTGATGGATTCGGTAAAATCAACCGTCCCATCCAAGGCGCGATCGGTTTGTACAAACTTGGGGAAAGCGAGTGCTTAATTAAGTAATAATCGGGGCGATTAAATACTGCTTCTTGCCAGCGTTCATAATTACTTTGTTTGCGAATCGGTAGGGATTCAGGCGGTGGTAAAGTCCCCTGAATAATGCCGGATATCCACTCAATAGTTTGTTGCATATAGCTGCGTCCATCGGGTAGAAAAGCATTCGAGTCCATTAATCCCCCTGGAATTTCGTGTCCTACAAGTCCCAGGGAAATAATACTTACTTGCCCGTGTTTTATAGCACGGTTCCAATAGGAGAGGAAAAACAGTTTCCAGCGTCGCGGAAATAAAAGCGGGCCGACTCGTTCAACGGTATCTTTTTCCCCAACTAAGTGATAAATATGTTCCAGTCTTAAAATTGGGTTTCTGCCGCAAAAAACACCACCCAAGGAAATAATCTCAATGGGGGCATCGATTGCCTGTTTCAGGAAAGCTGCCGCACCCATTGAAATTTGTCCGCCCCCACTAAAGCCGATTAAAGTAATAGGAATGCCGCTGCCAGGTTGATAGCCATGATTAATTAAACTTTCATACATCACTTGTGCAGTACCCCGATTGTAAATCGGGCCATAGCGCGAATCGGCTGAAACCGACACAACTAACATATTTTGGATGTTAATGAAAAAACCGAGGATGCTGGACGGTGATTGCTGGCGTTTCCGATCTAAGAATCGCCAAAACCAACCAAAAGAGCGATCGCTACTGGTTAAAGACAGATTCCGGACTGAATAAGGCATGATGCCCCGAATAATGGCAATATCATCCGGGAGAGCTTGAGCTAATAAATCTAGAAATTCTTCTCCTTCTGGGAGATAGGTAAAATTGGCTTGTCCGATGCCATCTAAATAAATGATATAGCGAGAAACAGAGGTATTCGGTGCAATAGGTTCTTGGAGGATAGTAGAGGATGTATCGACGCGATCGCCATACCAACCCGCCCACCAACCCAACGCTTCCAAAGGACTTAATAAAGCCGCAACCAATCCTGCTAGAAGTGCGATCGCTACCAATTTTACGATTAATTGCGTCGTGACATCCAACGCCAAAAAAGCCCATTGAATTAGATGTAGTAACAGGGGAAAAAGCAGAGTTCCAACAACCAGCACCCCTAAGAAAAATGAAACCTTTTTCACTACCTGACTCATTGTTATTCCCAGCGATCGTTTGTATTGTTGGCAAGAACGAAAGAACGCTAACTATCGTGGTTTGCTCCGATTGCTAATCGCTAATTGCTCATTGCTGATGGTACTATTTTTCACTTCTACCATTAACCATTAGCCATTACCAGCCCCAATCAAGATAACTAGCAACTTGCGCTAAGAACTTCGACCTTCCCACTTTTTTTCAATCTCTTTTAGATCCGTTACTAAATTCACCCCAGCGGCGCTATTCGAGAGCCAACGACCAAAATTAGCCACAGGTTTACCAACGGTACGCTGTAAAACCTGCACCACTAACCAACCTAATGTTCCACAGATAGCGGCATCAAATACATCTAAATTTAGAGAAATTGTCAATCCTAATAACAAGCTGATAAAGCTCCAAATCGATAAAATAACATTGATCGGAACGCCAAGATAGGGCAAAGCAATTAAAAAACTAAACAATTGTGGTGCATAGGCAAAACCCAAAGTAGAGCGAACATCGGTAAAGGGAATATCTGGTGGATAAAATAAGTTTTTCATTGCCCAAGTACTTAATGCCCAAAACAGATATCCAAAACCAAACAAGAGTGCTGATATGCCCAAACTCACGACAAACCGAAACGGTTTAACGCGATTAATAAACAAGATGATACTTTGTCCAATTGCTTGAGATAAGCCTGCTAAAATCACCACTTTGTCCGCTGCTTGAGTCGCTGACGGTAAGGTTTTAATAAAGTTAAAGGCTTCGGGTTTTAAAGCGATCGCTCCCCAAACCAGTTGCCAAAAATGATCTAAAGCTGTTCCGGTTATGGTCATAAGCTTGGCCTATTCCCCCAAAAAAATCTTACCGATAGATATTCACAGTCACTCAATAGTAACGCAAGTTGCTAGTTACAAATATGGTTGGTTTGATCCCCCCTAACCCCCCTTCAAAAGGGGGGAACCGGATTCAAAGTCCCCCTTGTGAAGGGGGATTTAGGGGGATCTAAAATGCTTGACTTCATAACTAGCAACTTGAGTTAGTATAGAAAAAAAAAGTGCAAAACTAGATTACCGATCGTAAATGGTCATAAAAACGGTTAACTGTTTTCCGGTTACTATTCAACGGTTTTCAATTCTTTTAAATCACTGTAGAGGCACGGGATAGATAGGATGTATGGCTGCCAAACCTTCGGCAGCAGCATAAAGCGATCGCAGATTTATTCTTGAGGCGATCGACATATTGGCAAAGGTTGCTGGAGAAGCTGGGAAGGAGCGAGCGATCGCAATTTCTCGAATCGTGATGGGAAGCGCTTTACATCGGACTAAATCTCTCGGCGAAATGTTCTAATCGCTTCCCCAGCATCAGTTTCTGCCATCAAAATGCAGCGTTTGAGCAAATCAACATCGAGTTCGCTCAATCCGGGTAACTGACTGCGCTCAATCGATTCATAGTTACCGTCTCGAAGATGATAGAGCTTGAGCAATCCATCTTCCCAAAACCAAACCTCTGGAACACCCAAAGCTTTATAGCGTTCTAACTTACTTATGCCGCCACTGGTGAAGACAACTTCGATGGACAAATCTGGAATTGACTTAACGCTCTCAATGCAAAATGACTCGTCCGCTTGAGTCGAGACAACACCTTCTTTTTCCTGAGTCATTGCCCCTGTAGGCTTAAAGAAGATTCCCTGTTCGACCAGAAAGGTTGTGACTAAGTAACCAATGACGCGAGCAAAAGTTTCGTGGTCTTGTCCCGGCATGAGAATCTCGATCGTTTCGTTATAGTAAGATAGCCGCACCCCAGGAGAACCATCAAAACCTTTTTGGATGAACTTGAACTGTTCCCAGGTTCCATGATGGACAATGCGTTGATCGGTAGTTTTGTTCAGTAGTGGAAGCATTGCGGTCTGATCTCCGGCTATCCTTACCAGCAATTGTGGCATATCCTTTGCCATTAAAAGCATTTGGGAGGGTTAATTTATGTTAGGTCTAGATCGGATTACATTTAATCCTAAAATTATGGCAGGTCAAGCTTGTATTCGGGGAATGCGAGTTCCTGTTTCTTTAGTGGTAAATTTAGTAGCGAATGGTAAAACGGTAGCAGAGATTATTGATGATTATCCTTATTTAGAACCAGAGGATATTCGTCAATCTTTGCTTTATGCAGCCTGGTTAACTCAAGAACAAGTTTATACTTGTTACAGCTGCGGAAAAAGTCTCATGAAGTTTATCATTCTCATTCTCATACTGCCTGTAAGATTTACGGTTGAGGTAAAGGTCTATTCTCGGCTTGATAACTTTCAATCAATAATTCCAGCACCTCTTGAGCATTTTTGAGTGCTTCCTCGTAGGTTTCACCATCGGTAAAATAACGTTGAATTTCTGTAGCAAATTCTGGCAATTCCACCAGATAAGCTCGATCCTCTTCAGACCAAACAATATTAACCCGATACTTAAGTTGACTCATCATCTTGCTCCTTGTCTTCTAGCTGCTGCAAAGCATCATTTACTAACTTCTCAAGATAAGGTTTAGCATCTTTACTATCCTTTCCTGCTAGCGTAATTGGCAATTCTGGTAAATCTTGATGAATCCATCGCTCATGACTGCCTCGAATTCGGACACATTCAAAGCCTACTTTACGCAGCATTGCTTTTAATTCTCTAATTTTCTTAGGCATTTTCTCTCGAACCGTGTCGGCTCCTTAAGCTCCGTAAGTTTTGAGCGCACGTGCAATAAGTCTTTAATATCTAAACCTATCTTACTTGTCATGCCCCTACATCCCCAAAGCTTTAAGGTTTTGCCGGATGGCTGCTTCCAGTTTAGACGACATTAATTTGTAAATAATGACACTAATGTGTTAACGACGACAAATAATGTGTTAATTGACAAAAACCTATGGAGGATAGCGGACTTGAACCGCTGGCCTCTGCGGTGCGATCGCAGCGCTCTACCAACTGAGCTAATCCCCCTTGCCAACTGACTGGCGTTCTCTATTCTAACACTCGGCGATCGAGGGCTGCGGATCGGTACGAGAATAAACTTCCTGTATTCGGTCTAATTCCAAATCGGCAAAATAATCTACCGTCCAGTTAGCCTGACGTTGCAGCATATGAAACGGGTAAGTATTCGCTATTCCCACCACAAACATCCCTGCCCGCCTCGCGGCTGTAATGCCAATTTGAGTATCTTCTATTACCAAACACTCTGACGGTTGCAAGTTGAGATCGGGATAAACTTGATTCAGTTTCTCGACTCCCAGCAAGTAGCCATCGGGCGCGGGCTTGCTCGCCATCAAGTCGTTCGAGGTCACCGTTACGGAAAAATACTGAGCTAAATTAGTTCTATTTAATACTAATTCTAACTCTGCACGCAGAGCGCCGGTGACGACGGCGAGTTTGATCCCAGCAGCTTGCAGCTTTAAAATAAAATCTTCCAAGCCGGGAAAGATGGGTAAAGGATCTATACTCTGTAACTGCGTTTGGTAAGCGCGGCTTTTGCGGGCGATTAATCCGTTGAGGACGGCATCCGAAACGAAGCGACCGCGACGGATTAAGATATCGTTGAGACAGGCGCGATCGCTCCTACCCAAACAATATTGCCGATACTCGCCCCGTTTAGGTCGCAAATTCTCCTCAATCAAAAGCTGTTCGATCAACTTTTCGTGGATCGGCTCATCATTGATAATGACACCGTTGAAATCGAATAAAACCGCCTTTAACGCCATGCTGATCTGTTAAAAAGCTGGGGCAGCAAAACCCTCAGACTCAAATGGAATGTAACTAGAAGACGCAGCTGGTGCTGTTTGAAAGGGAATGGGTTTGATACCTTGGGTGAGTTGATGCAGCCCCCACACATCGTGAGTGCAAACAGCCTCAAACCCCGCCGCCCCCATCCAGGCATCGACGCTACCCGCCGCATAATCCTTAATATAAGGTTCTTCAAAAATATCATTTAGCCAATCCACTAAGCGCAGGGTTTTTTGATTTCCATCCAAAATCAAGACTTGTCCCCCCGCCACCAGGAGTCGGAAACACTCGCGCAGAATTGCCTTAGTTACCGCTGGTGGCGTTTCGTGGAATAACAACGAAGCTGTCACCACATCAAACGCCCCATTGGGTAACCCAGTTTCCTCCGCCATACCGTGACGCCATTGGATATCGAGTTGAGCTTTGTTGGCTTTATATTCAGCCATCACCAGCATGTAGGGCGACAAGTCCAAACCTATCACCTCTGCTTGAGGAAAGGCTTGTTTTAACAGTATCGTCGTCGAACCAGTACCGCAGCCTAAGTCTAAAATGCGTCGCGGTTTTCCCCCGATGGCGTCGATTAAGCCTTGGCGTACCCAGGTTTCATTGGGCGGTAGGACGTATTGCGTAACCGGATCGTATGATACCGCAGCGCCTGGATTGAGGTAGCCGCGTTCGATGCCGTGGAAATTTTGGCTGTAGTACGAGGGGCAGGTGAGACTGGGATTGCGGATGCGCGAGCTTTCTTGCTCCCAATCAATACTGTCATAGAACTGCTGCAACGCCTTCTCATCGATCAATAGCCGAACCACTGGCGCTAAGAAGCGTTCCCAAATTGTATCTTTGCCAACTGCCATCACAATTTACCTAAAATCTCAAGGAGCGTTCCACCTTCACAAAGTTTAATCAATTTTCCCGATCCATGCATTCACAGCTTTACCATCGGGAATTGCTATTGTAATATTTGTAGTATAATATATATGAAACCGCAATTACTGCGATCGCAAACAAAAGGTTATGCCCTACGAAAAGCTAGAAATTTCAACACCAGCCCCCGTACTGTCGTGGGCAAACCATGCCCTTGGTTCAGAAGAAACCAAAATGGCAAAGAACGTAGCATCCTTGCCATTTGTGTTCAAACATGTGGCATTGATGCCAGACGTTCATTTAGGAAAAGGTGCATTAGTGGGTTCTGTAATTGCCACCAAAGATGCAATTATTCCTGCTGCTGTGGGTGTGGATATTGGTTGTTTTGTTGGAGAAACTTTAGTTCCCCTAGTTGATGGTAAATCTTATCCAATTCAAGAATTGGCTGCACGTTCTGAGGAGTTTATTGTTTATGCATGTACTCCAAGCGGAAGAATCGTAGCGGCTAAAGCAACTGCGAAGTTGACCCGAAAAAATGCGGCGTTAGTAAAAGTGATTCTGGATAACAATGAGGAAATCATTTGTACGCCAGATCATCAATTTATGCTGCGCGATCGCAGTTATGAAGCAGCGCAAAACTTGCAACCAGGAACATCTTTGATGCCATTTTATTCTAAAGTGGATCCAGATGGTTATACGTTAATTCAGCAACCAGATTCAGGTGAGTGGGAGAGAGCGGAATTGATATGCGATCGCTCCCGAATCCAACATAAAATTCGCGATTCTACTCCTGTGGCACATTACAACCACAAGGTAGTAAAGGTTATTACTCTGGAAGCAAAACAAGACGTATACTGTCTGACGGTGCCGGAATACCACAACTTCGCGCTGCAAGCAGGTGTCTTCGTTCACAATTGCGGGATGATGGCGATTAAAACCCCATTTAACGCGGCTCAATTAGAAGGAAAGCTGAAGAAAATTCGCCTAGATATTGAAGCAGCAATTCCCACTGGTTTCAACGAAAATAAGGAGGTAGAAAAAACTGTTACGAACTGGCAAAATTGGCGCGATTTCAAGGAATTGCATCCAGGGGTGCAAGACTTGCAAGGTAAAGCCATGAGACAAATGGGTTCTCTCGGTTCTGGGAATCACTTCATAGAAGTTTGTCTCGATACCGAGGATGCTGTTTGGCTGATGCTACATTCTGGTTCGCGTAACATTGGAAATATGCTCGCCCAGTGCCATATCAGTACCGCTAAGGAATTAGCGAAAATGGCTTCTAATCGCTTACCAGATCCAGATTTAGCTTATTTTATTGCCGGAACGCCTGAATTTAAAGCCTATTGGCACGATTTACAATGGGCGCAAAATTACGCTCGTTCTAATCGCGATGTGATGATGGAACGCTTTGTGCGAATCATCGAAAAATATCTCGCAGGTGGGAAGAAAACTAAACCTTTAATCTCGGTGAATTGCCATCACAATTATGCGGAAAAAGAAGTACATTTTGGCGAAGAAGTGTACGTTACTCGCAAAGGTGCAGTGAGGGCACAAGAGGAAGATTACGGCATTATTCCCGGTTCGATGGGATCAAAGTCTTACATCGTCAAAGGGAAAGGATGTACGGAAAGCTACTGTTCTTGCAGTCATGGTGCAGGGCGTTTGATGTCTCGCGCGCGAGCGAAGAATGTCTACTCCTTAGACGATTTAATCGAGCAAACTAAAGGTGTCGAATGCCGCAAAGATCCGGGTGTTATAGATGAAATTCCTGCTGCTTATAAGCCGATAGAAGAGGTGATGAACAATCAATCCGATTTAGTCGAAGTTGAAGCAACTTTGAAGCAGGTTCTTTGTGTAAAAGGATGATTTTTGGGTGGGCATAGCCCACCTTTTTTATAGGTATGAGCGATAAAAATATGGAAATTAACCTTCGCCCAGCACAACCAGAAGATGCAGAAGCTGTTTGTGATGTCCGTCGCCTAGCATAAAATAGTCAGCTACTTTTAATTATTCTCGCGGGCTTCATTTTCTGCGAACGTAACATCTTCATATAAAGCATCGATGCTGATGTGAAAGTTAACGCTGGCTAAATGCACTTCGCTGCCAGGAGTATAAGTATATAAAACCCAAAGTCCTTCAGCATTGCGGCGAAAACATTCAACTCGCTGGCGTTTCTGGTTAATTAGTACGTATTCTTGTAGCGTTTCTAATTGCTGATAATCTGCAAATTTATCGCCTCGGTCAAATGCTTCAGTCGATTTAGAAAGTACTTCTACAATTAAACAAGGATATTGTTTGAAAGTTGGAGTTGCGCGATCGCGTTCGTCGCAAGTTACCATTACATCTGGATAGTAAAATATATTTCCTTTCTCTATTTTCGCCTTCATATCTGCAATAAAAACGCGGCAACCACTCCCTCGCAGATGGTTTCTCAATGCCGACGCCATGTTTAGGCTAATAGTCACGTGAGCATCATTTGCCCCTGCCATTGCATAGATTTCTCCCCGAATATATTCGTGCTTGATGGGGCTGTTGTCTTCTCCGGCTAGGTATTCTTCTGCTGAAATGTAATAATGACTTGGATTGGCAATCATTGTTTTGTCCCAATTACTAACTATTCATGCTGGATTTTGCCGAGCATCTTTAATAAAATTAACTAACCAATCTTTGACGACTAAAGTGGCGCGACAGTCGTCTTCGTTGTAGCGGACAATTGCGTCTAGGTAGTTGCGATCGCTTACCTTTAACCACTGGTCATACCAGTAGATACATAACTGCCCATTTGCTTTAGGATTTTGCCATTCAAAACCTAACCAGCGGGCAATATGTTTGAGTGCATAACTTTGCACTGGTAACGTTACGGCTTGCTTAACTCGTTCGTGAATATCGACAAACCTTGCCAGGATGGGTTCAATTTGGTCGTAGGGTGTTTTATAGCACTTGGCTAAACGTTTTACCGTATCAACTTCGTATTCACAAAAATGAAATATTGGTGCTTCTGGATATTGCAACACTAATTCTAAAAATTGCTTCCAAATCAACTTTTCATCTTCAGGTTGCTCTGCCAAAAAAGGATAAAATGTTTCTGTTTTAGCTGTTCTATCTACGACTAAAACACCCAATAAATAGTCTAAATGAATATCAGGTTCAGCTTCTATGTCGAAATAAAGCTCTATCGGCGCAGTTGGTAAAGCCTCCGCCGGGAAAGGTGGAGTTTCGCTTAAAATTACTTGATTTTGCAGGACAGATTGAGCTTGTCTAACTAACTGAATGGCGATATCTCTTTCAATCGTCGGTTCGAGCAAATCGACATTCGCACTGGCTAGGGATTCTACCGTTGTCAGATTAAGACTTCGCAAGTAACTATATCGACTGGGACTCACACCGGGTATCAAAGATAAATGTTGCTCGAACTTGGCTTTGGTGTAACAGTGACTGTACCAGCGACAAAGATTGCAACGCTGACGGGAAATAAACACTTCCGGTTCTTCCTGCTGTTGCAGCAGCAAAGCGATGCATTCATTTACAACATCGCGCATCTTGGGCATAATTTTTGGTAGGTTTACCTGATAGGGAGCGCGATCGCGTAAAACCAACCACGCCGTTGGGGGCAAAATTCCCTGTACCATGCCCAGCACAAAAGCGTGAAACGCCACAATAATTTGATAATCCTGTTTCGGACGCCTGCCTAATTCAATTTGGTAGGGTACATAACACCAGTCACCAAAAATAGATTCTCCCGGCTGTTTGACCAATAAATCCGGACAGCTTAAAAAAGTCAGCGCATCAGGTGCTTCCTCGTCAGCCATTTCTGACAACAACACCCCTTGATAAATTACCTCGACCCCTTGCTGCATCAATTCCAGAGTCGCTAGATCCCCCGCTTGCCAATCTCCCCTGCGATACTCTGGTCGGTAATAATTTTTTCCTGCCAAAACCGTTCGTTCGTGGGCGAACCGATCCTGTTGTAGCTTGAGATGAAAATCGCCGAACGGATCTAACTGGGCAGGATCTCCGTAAACATCGAGAAAAGCCCGTCTCTCACAGCGTTGATAACTTAGTAACAGTTCCGCAGTCAACAACATAACTTTAACTTACCAATAAATTCGATAGACTGCGATCGCTCACCTGATTTTTCCTCTCCTCCCTCTGCCTCTGTTTAATCCGGTAAAATTCTAAAGCTTGCAACCCTTCCCACCCACCACCATGATTGACGCAAAAACCGAGCAACATCGCGGCTTATTTCCAGCTTTGGCGAATAAAGCCTATTTCAATTATGGCGGTCAAGGGCCGCTGTCCAGTTTAGCTCTCGAAGCGATCGCCAACGCTTACCAATTTATTCAGCAAGCAGGGCCATTTTCCGGTGCGGTCAACGATTGGATCGACTTGCAAACGGATCGAATGCGAAGCGCGATCGCATCTCAACTCGGCGTTGCCAAACAAGCGATCGCTCTCACCGAAGATGTCACCGTTGGGTGCAATATCGCCCTCTGGGGTTTAGATTGGTCTGCGGGCGACCATATTTTAATCACCGACTGCGAACATCCCGGCATTGTCGCCGCCGTCAAAGAACTCCAGCGCCGCTTTGGGATTGAAGTCTCGATTTGTTCCCTAGTCGAAACCCTCAACCAAGGCGATCCAGTCACCGCCATCATCCAACACCTGCGACCTTCTACCCGCCTGGTAGTACTCAGTCACATCCTCTGGAATACCGGGCAAGTCTTACCCCTAGCTGAAATCGCCACAGCCTGCAAAAATGTTTCTGACGCCAGGATTTTAGTCGATGCCGCTCAATCCGTCGGCGTGCTGCCGTTAAATTTAAGCGAAATCGCCATCGATTTTTATGCCTTTACGGGGCATAAATGGTGGTGTGGCCCCGAAGGGTTGGGCGGTCTTTACGTCGCACCCGATGCGCTAGAAAGTTTACATCCTACCTCGATTGGCTGGCGCGGCATTGTGACCGATAGCAGCGGCAATCCGATTCGCTGGCACTCAGACGCCCGACGTTATGAAGTCGCTACTTCAGCTTATCCCTTAATGGCAGGATTGGGGGAAGCGATCGCTCTCCAAGAACAATGGGGTTCTGCCCAACAACGCTATCAACAAATTCAACATTTGAGTCGCTATCTCTGGCAACGCTTATCCGAATTACCTGACATTAAATGCCTGCATACCTCCCCTCCCGCCGCCGGTCTGGTTTCGTTCCAAGTTAAAGGTATGCCCCACAACCAATTCGTCCAACTGCTAGAACGACAAAATTGTTTCATCCGCACGATTCGCTTCCCCGACTGCGTCCGCGCCTGCGTCCATTACTTCACCCTACCAAGCGAAATCGACCGCTTAATTGATGCGATCGCTTCTGCGATCGCTTCTAAGCAAAATTTCTAGTTATCGTTGTAAAACTTTTAACACCAAGCTACAGACCCCTGGTGTTATTAACTGGCGCTCTAGGTTATACCTTGAAACGACGTTATACCAAATCCGGAGCGATCGCCCCCAATATTCTTATAGACCGCGCAGGCGGTCTTTGTTTGTGTAGCCGCGACTTCAGTCGTTAGGCATAAAAGGGATGATAGAAGCGGATTTAGTATTATAGCGCTACGCCCTGGACTATTTACAACTACCACGTGCAGGTATTAATTAATCAATCATCTCTCGCTTGAATCTGTCAATACACCAGCGGGTACTGCTATAGCTGTTGATCAACTTGCTGACAGCGGATTGCTTTTCGAGTCAGATACACCCGATCCGAGTGCAACAACCAAAAAATTAAAAGCCCCCCTTAATCAGGCAGGGCTAATTCCGGTAGGATTGGCGGTGGAAGAGTCGAAAAATGAGGTAAATTTCTCCCTCAGCTCCCCCAGCTCCTCCAGTGTTCTTTGATCGCAATCAAGTAGCCCTGCGCTTAATCAGGGGCTTGGGGGAATCTTAGTTTTAACTCCCAGCTGCATCTGTTGGTTCTTTTTGACCGCCGGGAGGTGCAACTACCACGCCTTTATCGGCGGCGCGTTGCTCGCGTTTTTTGCGTTCGGCTTTGAGCATATCTTCCATTACCAGACGCGCCTGAGCCATTTTGTCTAAATTGCTGCGGTAAAGCTCCAGGTCTTTTTGCATTTTTTCCGCTGGCAGGTGCAATTTAGCACCGATTTGGTTGAGCGTTTCATTCAGCAGCTTTGTATCTTTTACCAGATCGGCATCGGCTGTTTCTAGCAAGGTGTATAAGCCAATGGCAAACAAGCGGCTGTATTTGAAGTTAGGATTGTTGGCGATCGCTTGCAAATGTTTTTCCAGATCGGCATCTCCTAAACCAGCAGATTGACTCAACCCGGCAATTAGATCGGCAGTCTGTTGACGTGAAGCCATTTCCTCGAGCCGTTTGGCATCCTGCCGATATTGTTGCGGTTCGTACCCCACAGCCTGACATAGGGCATCAAACATCGCATCTTTATCCGCTTCTGGTCGATAGCCTTGCATGAAGCGCTCAAATGTTGTCACTACACCCAGCGCGTAGATTGGGTCGTACTGAAAGTCAACATTAACCGAGAGCAAGTGCATCTCTACCATCAATTCCTCTACCACGCGCCGATAGATCGAGTTGATCGGACGAGTGTGAAGGCTGTAGAAAGATCGCTTGGTATCTGAGACAGTGCGGACGTTATTCACCTTAAACCTTCGGGATTATGGAGAGCCACCCATGTTTTAAGTGGGGGATGAAATACATAACGAGCAATTTTAATTGCCGTTCCCTTGCGGGGTAGAGGGGTATGATTGCCCCTCATTGGGGATATGGTTTTCCCCGATTGCCCATTACTGGGGTAAAGTTAGCTTCGCCAAAGTTATCGGTCGGTACTATCTCAAAAGCACTGTCTTACCCCTCGTAAAACTGTTTAACCCTTGAGTTCTAGAGCAAGGAACTAGCTACACATTCCCTGGTAGGTCTTTAACACTTGCCGATAACGTAGTTTCCCCTTTACCGGGACTTAGGCTGGTCAGCTATCTAAAGATTTGGGGCAGTGAGCCGCCGCGTCTTTAGAGCGGGGTGCTGAGGGACACAATTTTATAATCGTTTAATTTTTATTGTCGCGTTTAACCGCCTCTTTGCCAAGGCGAACCGTTGGTAGAAAATACTGGGGTTAAAGTGCAGTAAAATCAGATCTTGCTATTTGCGCTTATGCGATCGTGTATTCTCCTGAGTTAATTGCCTTAGCCAGCTACATGGCGGGTGAGTTTGATAACCGCGACCAAGCGATCGCCGATCCTGCTTGGTACGTCCATCTGCGCCTCTGGCAGCGTCCCGTGGCTTTGTTTGCAGAAGATAGCCTGACTTTATTTGCTGAGCAAGCCAATGCTCTCTATTTGGATCGCGCCTATCGTCAGCGGATTATCCGGCTGCAACAACTCAGCGAGCAACCAGCAGCGATCCAAGTTCAGTATTACATGCTCAAAGACCCCTCATCGTTTCAAGGAGCGGGAAGCGACGCAGAACGCCTCAAAACCCTGACCCTCGATGATATAGAATACCTACCGGGCTGCACTCTCACCGTTACCCAAGATGAAACACTTCGCTTTCAAGCAACTCTGCCCCCCAATTGCCGTTGCTGCTTCACCTTTGGCGGCGAAACCTACCAAGTAGATTTAGGATTTGCAGCGAGTTCAGAGCATTTTCTCAGCTACGACAAAGGCATCGACCCCGCAACGGGTAAAGCCATTTGGGGCGCTTTGCTTGGCGCTTATCGCTTCACCAAACGCCAGGATTTTTCTGCATTTCTGCCAATATAAAATTTTCTCCTCCCATGAAAGAGAGGAGCTTGCTTGATGTTATCGATACTGACTATACAGCCAGCGCTTAACCCACCATACTGCGAGGAACTCCTTCTAGAGCTTCTTCCTCAGTTTCAAAGATTTCAAATACTGAATCCATCATGGTGACTTCAAACACCAATCTAGCTTCCGGATGTACGTTACAAATCCGAAAACTGCCTTTTACCTTGTCGGCATCTCTCATGCCTGCCACCAGCGAGGTCAAGCCAGAGCTGTCAATAAAATTAACTTGACCTAAATTTACTACCACGTGACGGCTGAGTTTAGAGATGCACTCTTGCAATTTCAAGCGAAATTGCCACGCCGTTGTGATATCGAGACGGCCTGTAGGTGTTAAAACGATAACAGTCGTGCCGTCTTGGGTTGTGTGGGTTTTCTGCTCGATGTGAATCACTGACGTTTCCGTTGAAATCTTATAGATGTACAGCGTTTGATCATAACCTTACCCAAATCAGGCGAAAAACGAACACAGCCAGCTTAAACAATTGGCGGGGCTGGTGCTTGATCGGGGTAATTTTGGGGAACCCACTGGCTGAACAACAATCAATAGTTTTTTGTTCCTTAAGTATATCCGTCAACTCGTAGCAGCATATATCCGAAAGAACAGCCAGCCGCCTGATGAAATACTTTAACAGGCTAAAGTATACCGCAGCAAGTTGCTTCAGCTAAAGAATATTTGCAACTTTTTACCTTTGGTAGCGAAGTCTCTAATTGCTGGCTGCTAATCCAGGGGAAGATTATTTCACGTCCTCGTTAGATTCCGACCAATTCGCCCAATCTTGGGGCTTGAGGAAAGTATCGTATAACTCGGCTTCGCGGGAGTTTGGTTCTGGTTGATAGCCGTATTCCCACCGTACCAAGGGAGGCAGCGACATTAAAATCGATTCAGTGCGCCCGTTGGTTTGCAGGCCAAAAATCGTTCCCCGGTCATAGACTAGGTTAAATTCCACATACCGACCCCGACGATATAGCTGGAAATTGCGTTCGCGATCGCCATATTCCAAGCCGCGCCGTTTTTCCACAATCGGCACGTATGCCGGTAAAAATGCCTGACCGCAAGATTGTATAAAACTAAACAATGTTTCCCAATCCCGCGGTGCTATCTCTGCCAGGTTATCGCTGTAAATTGCTGCTGAGCCGCTTGTATCTGGGCCTCGGTACAGTTTCCCCCTGCCATCTTGATAGTCAAAAAATATACCGCCTACGCCCCGCGTCTCCTGACGGTGTCTCAGATAAAAATATTCATCGCACCAAAGTTTAAAAGTAGGATAGTACTCACCATGATGGCGATCGCAGGCGGCTTTGAGCGTTTTGTGGAAATGAGCCGCATCTTCGGCAAAGGGATAATAGGGCGTTAAATCCACACCGCCACCAAACCACCAAACCGGACCTGCTTCAAAATAACGATAGTTCAGGTGTACTGTCGGGATATAGGGATTGCGAGGATGCAATACCATCGAAGTGCCGGTGGCGTAGAAGCGATGACCGGCGGCTTCTGGACGTTGGGTTAAAATTGAAGGAGGCAGGTGGTCGCCCCAGACTTCGGAAAAGTTGACGCCGCCTTGTTCAAACACACCCCCATCGCGGATGACGCGAGAACGACCGCCACCGCCTTCGGGACGCACCCAGGAGTCTTCCATGAAAGTGCTACTACCGTCGGTAGCTTCCAGTGCCTGACAAATTTGATCTTGTAGATCGCGCATAAACTGGCTAACCCTGGCTCTGGAGTCAGCGGGTGGCACAAAATGCGTTGTGGTTGTATCGATTGTGGAAAAAGCGGTCATATTCTCAAAAAAATCGATTAAGTGAATTTCAACCGAACAGATGTTGAATTGTACTGGGTGTATTTAAGATTAACTGCTATACAGAACTTGGCTAAACTTGCTCGAAGTTTACCATTCAACCAAAATAAATTTTGGAGGGTCTGCTTCCTGCTTCCACCAAGGGAGTCGGCTCCTACTTGTCCACAGGCGTCAATTCCGCTCAAGCCGAGCGTACTCGGAAGATCAACCAAACAATTGAGGTTGTGTGAAACAGGCATCGCCGCGAGATCAGCCGAACGGTTTCGCGGTTTTTGTGCCTTGGTTTTCGGCAGCCCGTCTAACTTACCACAAAAATATCTGCTGGTTGCAAGGAGGTAGGGTTAAGTTTAGTTAAATTTTTGGCTATTTAATCATGCTCTAATCGGGTCAAGTCAAACCAAGTCGCTTTTACCTACTTTAAGCAGGCGGAGCAGATTAATAAAAATTTTTACCAGAAACATGCACAGTCTTACAGAAATACCCTATGATCGAAAGCTACGCTTGCAGGCTAACTAGAGGGGGACTACCATGAAGGGCAATTTTTCCTCCAAATTGATGCGCTGGCGCAAAAAGCGCTGGTGGCAGTTCACATTGGCTAAGACCTATCGGGTTTTAACTCCAGCCTCTGTGGACGCCCTGTGGCATAAAGTTATTGACCTAGCCGATGTTTCCTGGCATCCTCTGTTGGCAAGCACGAACATTCCCAAAGGGTTAGTTCCCAAACCAGGATTGATTTACCAGGCGGTGACTCGCTCAATCCCGATTCCGATTCGGATTTTTGTCGAGCAAGTGCGACCCAGAGAATTATTGAGCGTCCGCATTATCACTTTACCAGGGCTGGAAGAACGGGTAATCTACAAAGTCGAGTCCACCGTCTGCGGCACTCAAATATCTTATTCCATCAGCTTGCGCGGGTGGTTGTCTCCGCTGATCTGGTCGCTGATTCAACCCAGCGCCGCCAAAGTAGCAGCAGAATTAGCTCACGCCGCCGAACAAACTAGGGGTTAGGGGTTAGGGGTTAGGGATTGGGAATACTTGCAATTTGATCTCAGGTATTGATAGTTCTTAGATTTTTGCCTTTGACTGGTGGTAACTATCAATGAGATCCCGCGCAACGTTAAGATTTTATAAACATAAGTCATTAACCTGCCTGCACCAATGCAGTGCAGGTGGAGAACACAATGCCTGCTACTGTTGATGTCAGCTCTGTTTTAGATGTCTTGCGACCCGTGCAAGACCCCGAACTCCGCAAGAGTTTGGTGGAATTAAACATGATTCGCAATGTCAAAATTGACGGCGGTAACGTCAGCTTTACCCTCGTGCTGACTACGCCTGCCTGTCCGCTGCGGGAATTTATCGTTGAAGACTGCCAGAAAGCCGTCCGGCAACTGCCTGGGATTGAGAATGTAACTGTTGACGTGACGGCAGAAACTCCGAAGCAGAAAGATCTACCGAATCGCCAAGGAATTCCCGGTGTGAAGAATATCATCGCGATTTCCAGCGGTAAAGGAGGCGTAGGTAAAACCACGGTCGCCGTTAACGTTGCCGTGGCTTTAGCCAACTCAGGCGCTAAAGTGGGGATGCTGGATGCGGATATTTATGGGCCAAACGTGCCTACAATGTTGGGGCTAGAAAGCGCCCAAGTGATGGTACAGCAAGGCGCTGCTGGAGAAGTTTTGGCACCGGCTTTCAACCACGGCGTCAAAATGGTTTCGATGGGCTTTTTGATCGATAAAGATCAGCCGGTAATTTGGCGCGGGCCGATGCTTAACGGCATTATCCGCCAATTTCTCTACCAGGTAGAGTGGGGCGAACTGGATTATTTGGTGGTAGACTTGCCCCCAGGAACTGGAGATGCTCAGTTAACCTTAATTCAAGCCGTGCCGATGGCGGGTGCTGCGATTGTGACCACGCCGCAAAACGTGGCTTTGCTGGACGCGCGCAAAGGCTTAAAAATGTTCCAGCAATTGGGCGTACCCGTGTTGGGGATTGTCGAAAACATGAGTTATTTTATTCCCCCAGACATGCCCGACCGAAATTATGACATTTTTGGGTCTGGCGGCGGTGAAAAAACTTCCGCTGAACTGGGTGTACCCTTACTGGGGTGCGTGCCGTTGGAAATTCCCGTGCGTCAGGGAGGCGATGTGGGGGTGCCGATTGTGATTGGTCAACCCGAATCAGCTTCGGCAAAAGCTTTGAAGGAAATTGCGTTCCGCATCGCTGGAAAAGTTTCCGTTGCTGCCCTAGCATAATTACAGTTCACGGAAAACTATCTTGGATTTGAGTCAAGGGTCTTTTTGACTCTTGACCAATGACCAATGACAAAGTAACACTATGTTAAGATCTCAGACTCAATCCCGCGTCAATACTTGGTTGAAGCCTTGGCAGGGAATAGATAGCTGGCTATTGATTTTGCCCGCAGCGCTGACTGTTTTGGGCGGCATTATGATCCGCAGTACCGAGTTAACTCGCGCCATCACAGAATGGTGGCAGCATTGGCTAATCGGTGTCATTGGTTTGGGGTTAGTACTTTTAATAGCCAGTTGTCGGTATGAGAAATTACTAGATTGGCATTGGGTAACTTATGGAATCACGAACGTTTTGCTGATTTTGGTATTGATTATCGGTAAGACGGTGAACGGTGCCCAAAGCTGGATTACCTTTGGTGGATTTAACCTTCAACCTTCAGAATTTGCCAAATTAGGGTTGATTATTACTTTGGCGGCAATTTTGCACAAGCATTCGGCGCGGACGATACCGGATGTTTTGCGAGTTTTAGCGATCGCAGCTGTACCCTGGTTTTTAGTCTTCATTCAACCCGACTTGGGAACATCGTTAGTTTTTGGCGCGATTACCCTGTCAATGCTTTACTGGGCTAATGCTAACCCCGGATGGTTATTGCTGTTAGTTTCTCCCTTGGTATCGGTGATTCTGTTTAGCGCCTATTTCCCCGGATGGATTGTTTGGGCAGGGATAATAATTTTCATTGCGTGGCGCACTCTCCCTTGGCCTTTATATGGAGCGGCTGGCGCTTTGGTTACGAATATCATTGCAGGGGAATTGGGACACATTGTTTGGGGGTTGTTGAAAACCTATCAAAAAAACCGCTTAATTTCATTCTTTAACCCTGAAATCGATCCCCAAGGCAGCGGTTATCACATTATTCAATCCCGCATCGCCATTGGTGCCGGACAGTTGTGGGGCAGAGGTTTGAATCAAGGCAGTCAAACTCAGCTGCACTTTATCCCCGAACAACATACTGATTTTATTTTCTCAGCAATTGGGGAAGAATTGGGTTTTGCTGGCTGCATTTTTGTTTTGATCGCCTTTTGGCTGATTTGCCTGCGCTTAGTAATGATTGCTACCAAAGCTAAAGATGATTTTGGCTCTTTATTGGCGATTGGTTTTTTGAGCTTGATCGTGTTTCAGGTCACGATTAATATCGGCATGACGATCGGTTTAGCACCTGTGACGGGTATTCCCCTCCCTTGGTTGAGTTACGGGCGATCCGCACTGCTGAAAAACTTTCTGGCTCTCGGTCTGATAGAATCAGTGGCAAACCATCGACCGCGAAAGAGATATTAGTCTTTGGGTAATTGGTAATTGGTAATTGGTAATTGGTAATTGGTAATTGGTGGTTAAACAATTAGCGATTAGCCAAGCAGCGATTGTAAGCTAATAGAAGCAACCACAAGAGGAATCAATCATGTTTCTGCCCGGTTCAGCGGTGAAAGTCAAAAATATCAACGATACTTACTACGGCTTCCAAGGGTTGGTGCAAAGAGTCAGCGATGGCAAAGCTGCCGTACTGTTTGAAGGCGGCAACTGGGATAAGCTGATTACGTTCCGACTGTCCGAATTAGAACTGGTGGATGTAACTGCTGGTAAGAAAAAAGCTAAGTAGGTGATTGGTAATTGGTAATTGGTAATTGGTCAAAAAGACGATTTATCATTACCGATTACCGATTACCGATTACCCACTACCGAATTTTATGCGCCTTCCTCTGCCACAATTTACTGTAAGCGATCGCCACCCCGACCACATCGCGGAGGTGATCGAAACTTCGACGATTGAGTTTCTCGCCCAATGTCTAGAACCCGATACGCTTAGCTTTCCGACGATGCCGCCTTTTGGCAGTTTGGTGCGGGCAAAAGATGAAGAATCGGGGAATCAAATTTATGCGATCGTTTATCATGCTACCACTTGCCCGATCGACACGATTCACCGCGCCAGGGCTTTAGGGTTGTCGTTAGAGGATTTACGCGAAGAACAACCCCAGATTTTTGCCATGCTCAAAACCGAATTTCGCGCTTCAATTGTAGGATATCAGCCACCTACCGACGGAACGCCCGTCATTTACCAACACCTCCCCCCTCGTCCTCCCCAAGTGCATCAAGCGGTATTTCGTTGCGAACCGGAAGAAGTGGTTATATTTAGCGAAAAATTAGATTTTTTGCGAACTTTATTGCAAGTTAAGGGCGCACCCGTAGAGGCGCTGGCTGCGGCGGCGATTCGCGAAGTTTATCGACTGAGAAAGGCCGATCGCGCTTGGTTAGTCCAGGCAGGACGCACATTGAGTACGCTGCTTAAAGATGATTATGACCGCTTGCGGATCGTTTTGAGCCAGGTGCATTTTTAGTGCGATCGCAACTAAATTTGGCTAATTGCTAATTGCTAATTGCTAATTGTTTTCCTGGGGTGCAAAGGCAATAATTTATACCATATTTTTAGCAAAAAGTCTATAGGCAATTAGGATTAAATTTAATAATTAAGCAAGCAAAAATTAAAAAATAGAGCTAACTATATCTATCCGCAGGGGAATAGCATAAAAATTCGTCAGCGAGTTTAATTTCTTAAGTTATCCCTTTTTTCGTAGAGTAGCGACCCTCTGGCTTTAACCGATGGAATCTGTATTAGAAGTTCTCCACGAACCGCTTGTCCCCTTCGCTATTTTGCTAGCGGTAATTTTAATCGTACCTCCTTTATTTGAGAAACTGCGATTACCGGGATTAGTCGGTTTGCTAGCAGCCGGTGTAATCCTTGGCCCTAACGGGTTAAATCTACTTCAAAAGGAATTACCGACAATGCGGCTGCTATCAGATATTGGGTTAGTTTACCTGATGTTTGTGGCAGGGTTGGAAGTTGACATGGAAGAATTCAAACGAACAAAACATCGTTCGGCTGGGTTTGGTTTCTTAACATTTATAGTTCCCTTGATATTTGGCACAATTGTCGGGAGAGTATTTAACTTTGGTTGGAATGCTTCAATTTTAATCGGCTCGCTGTTTGCCTCCCACACGCTTTTAGCCTATCCGATTGTCAGTCGTTTAGGGGTGGTGGGAAATGAAGCCGTTATCGTCACGATTGGCGCTACTATTTTTACCGATATTGGTGCTTTATTAGTACTAGCTGTTTGTATCGGCATTCATGCAGGTAACTTTACCTTATTCAATCTCTTTGCCCTGTTAGGGATGTTGCTGGTATACTCGGCTATTATTTTATTTGGCTTTGATTGGGCTGGGAGAGAATTTTTCCGCCGCTCTGGAGACAATCAGGAGAATCAATTTTTATTCGTGCTGATGGCGGTTTTCCTCGCAGCCTTGGGCGCGCAATTAATTAGAGTAGAAAAAATTGTTGGAGCTTTTTTAGCCGGGTTGGCAGTGAATGACGCGGTGGGGGAGGGGCCGGTTAAAGAAAAGGTAGTTTTTGTAGGCAGCGTCCTATTTATTCCGATTTTCTTTGTGGATATGGGACTGCTGATCGATATTCCAGCTTTTATTAAAAGTATTGCATCTATTTGGCTGACTTTAGCGGTTGTGGTGGGTTTAATTGGCAGTAAATTTTTAGCCGCTTTGGTTGCTAAATTTATTTACCGCTATAACTGGCAGGAAATGTTAACTATGTGGTCGCTGTCGTTACCGCAAGTGGCAGCGACTTTGGCAGCAACTTTAGTAGGATATCGCGCCGGATTGCTGACTGAAGAGTTATTAAACAGCGTGATAGTTTTAATGTTAGTAACGGCATCTCTGGGGCCACTAATTACCAGTAAGGTTGCGCCAGGTTTGAGCGTACCAGAAACAAATTTAGAACCGGATTCAACTGGGACAGATGGGGAAGAGAGAGAAAAATCGAGTTCGTTTACCGTTGTGGTTCCAGTTTATAATCCTCGCACCCAGCGATATTTGATCGAAATGGCGGCATTGTTGGCGCGACACGAACAAGGTCGAATTGTACCGCTATCAGTTGCTACTGCTCACGCGCATATGGATGCGCCTCATTTGGAAGTTGCTCTCCAGCGGGGTGAGGCGTTACTGGCAAGGGCAAGCGAACTGAGTCGAGAATTGGGTGTTGAAGCAGAACCGCTATTGCGAATTGATGATAATATTGCCCAAGGAATTAGTCGCGCTAGTCGCGAACAAAATGCCAGTTTAATTGTGATGGGATGGGGTCAAAGAACGGGTTTTCGCGCTCGCTTTTTTGGCAATGCGATCGATAATGTTTTGTGGACAGCGCACTGTCCGGTTGCCCTGGTGCGCTTGCTATTATCGCCGACGGAAATACAACGCATTTTAGTGCCGATTGAAAATCTTACTGCTGAGGCGGTACGTCCGGTGCGGTTTGCTCAAATTTTAGCCCAGGCGAATCGGGCGCAGGTGACGCTGTTGCATGTATGCGATCGCAACACTACCACAACCCGACGCGCCTGGACTCAATCTCAACTGGCTTTACTCGCCTCCAGATGGGCACCGCAAAGTAATTTCGATATTCAAATAGTTCCTCACGAAGATATCGTCAGAGCGATTTTAAATGCATCGCAATCTACCGATTTAATTATCTTGCGTTCAAAACGACGCCGCACTGCGGGTGGTTTGGCAATTAGCGATTTAACAACTCAATTAGTACAACAATTGAATTGCTCGTTAGTAATGTTAGGAGAACCCCAGCGCGCGCTGACAGGGGTTCCTACTCAACAGTTACCAAACAAAGTTGTTCCTACAATTGGCTAATCTTTACCCCTCTCTTTTGATGCGAGAGGGGGTTGGGAGGTGAGGATATATCAGATCTATTTATTGCTCAAATGAAGGGGATAGAACCTGAGCAATGCTGACTTGAGCAATTTCCTACTCTCCGAATGCGGATCTGACCGCGTCAAATTGCATAAATCTAAACTGAAAGATGCAAAATTTGCCACAAAGCAGAATGCCAGATGCAACCGTTTACTTATAGTAAGGCATTCGAGCGATCGCTTGCATTCAGCGATCCCAAATAAATAATTAACTTTCTGGGTTAAAGTTTGCGCGTTTCCTCCATAGTTTCAATGACTGCCCAACCGATGTATGAAGCTGCAACTAATACGACGGCTGAAACGACATAGGCAACTGCCAACATCTGAAGGGCGGTTTCAAACGGAACGAAGGTAGTCATCACGTGGCCTCCATAGCCAAGCTCTATTTCTAGTATTGACTCTATTTGGTTCAATTTGCTAACTCAGAGCCTGTTTTAGCAGCCGCTTCACCTACTTAAAAAAGGGAAAATTTAAGCGAATATGCGACAATAAAAGGTATTATTAATAACTTTTTATATTTTTTAATTACTTAAACCGCAGAGTGCGATCGCTTTCGAGCTGGCTGGTTAGCAAGCTTATCAGCTCGGTAAAAGCGATCGCACTAAGTACGCAAATATTTTTTTTTAGTTATTGATACTCTCCAGCGGAGTGCAATCGTTAAATTGTATCAGGGTTTACATTTAATTCTCGCAGTTTTGCTGCCAATCGCTCAGCTCGTTGAGTTTCCTGCTCAGCCACTTCTTCCGGCGTCGGAGCTAGCTGTCCTTCTGGGGTAAAAAAGCGCAACAGTCCCCGATCGATTCCCAGACATAAACCGAGTTGCTGACTCCACAGATGTCCTCGTGAGTTTGCTACCAGAGGTTGGTACTCGCCATCGACTAAATGAAATCCGGCAAATTCTAAAGTATATGGATCGAACCAAAAGTAATCATAAGTGCGGAAAGTATCTTGATAAAGTTGTTTCTTGAAACCTTTATCTGTATCTGCTGTTTTTGGCGACAATATTTCTATAATTACATTAGGATATTTGCCATCTTCTTCCCAGACAACCCAACTTTTACGAGTTTTTCTGTCAGTTCCCAATACCACAAAAAAGTCTGGCCCTCGAAACTTTTCCGATTTGCGCTGGCGGGGGCTGTAGTAGATAGTGAGATTACCAGCAGCATAGAAATCATTTCTGTCTCGCCACAGCCATTCTAAGCATTTGAAGAGTAGGATTATTTGTCGCAGGTGCAGTTCGGTTTCCACAGGAGGTTCGTCGCTATAGAGGTCGCCATCTGGAAAGATAACATTTTCTTGGATCTCTTCTTCTTGGATCTCTTCGAGAGGTGCTAATTCTTCAACTGGAGACATGGCTGGTACGTTAGATTTAGGGGGTGTGTGTCTATTTTAGCTTTGGAGAGCGATCGCAGGAATTTATAACATTTTCCGATCCCCCCTAACCCCCCTTGCCAAGGGGGGAACCGAACCAGTGAAAGTTCCCCTTTTTAAGGAGGATTTAGGGGGAGCTGTTACAGATTGAAGCGAGAAAGGTATTAGCTCCTAATATTGACCATTTGAAGTATAATCCCATCGCTTAAATCTACAATCTGCAATCTTAAATCTGAAATTTTCTAATTTCCCAACATTTGCAACTTGTACAAACTCGCGTAAAGTCCGCCTTGCTGTAACAATTCCTGATGGCTACCCGATTCGACTAATTGCCCGCGCTTTAATACTAAAATCCGATCCACGTTGCGAATAGTAGAAAGGCGGTGGGCGATAATAATTGCCGTGCGTCCTACTAAAAGTCGGTCTAAAGCATCTTGAATTAATGCTTCTGTTCGCACATCTAAACTTGCGGTTGCTTCATCTAGCACTAATATTCTCGGATCTCGGATCGCGGCACGAGCAAAGGCTAAAAGTTGTTTTTGACCGCCAGATAAATTGGTTCCCCTTTCTCTCAGTTGGGTGTCGTAACCTTGGGGTAATTGTTCGATAAATTGGGCGATATTTGTTTTTTCCGCAGCTGCAACAACTTGCTCAAAAGGATAATTTTCGCCCAATGTTATGTTACTTTTAACATCTCCAGCAAACAGAAATCCGTCTTGCAAAATCACGCCCATATAGCGGCGCAATTCGGTCTGCGGTACGTCTCGGATATCGACGCCATCTATAAAAACCCGACCTTTTGTCGGTTCGTAAAGGCGGCATAATAGCCGGATAATGGAACTTTTACCCGCACCCGTGGGGCCAACTAATGCGACTTTTTCTCCGGGATGAATCGTAAAGTCTAAATCCTGAATCACATATTCGTCTTGTTTGTAAGCAAACCAGACGCGATCAAATTTGATTTCGCCAATTGGTAATTGGTAATTGGTAATTGGTAATTGAGCGGAGGGCGGGTTTAACGAGATATTTTGTGGCTCTACAGATTGGTTGGTAAAACCCGCCCCTACAGATGATGGTAATGATTTTGGATGTTCGGGGTCGCGAATTTCGATCGGTTCGTTTAAAATATCGGCGATGCGTTCTACAGCTGTGAATCCGGCTTGAATTGAGGTAAATTTTTCGGCAAATTGTCTCAATGGATCGAAGAGACGTTGGGCAAATAAAATAAATGCGGATAGAGTACCGAAACTGAGTTTATCTTGTAGAATCTGAAGTCCACCTAACCATAAAACGCCCGCGATCGCTACCAGTGAAATCCACTCCAGGGTGGCAGATACCGCTGAGTCGTGAAAGA
Organism: uncultured bacterium; assembly: GCA_964463555.1. Classification (GTDB taxonomy): domain Bacteria; phylum Cyanobacteriota; class Cyanobacteriia; order Cyanobacteriales; family Aerosakkonemataceae; genus Microseira. The sequence continues at coordinate 6,482 of CAYXCW010000014.1, read as the reverse complement.
TGGTTGCATCTACTTCTTTAATATAGCGTTTGTTGATCGTCCGAAACAGTTCGGCGTTGAACTTTTCCCGGCGAAATAGCTGAACGACATTTATCCCCACAATATTTTCTTGCAGCGTAGCGTTAAGCGCAGAAAGTTCTTCCCTGGAGAGATAATTTGCTTGGCGGTACTGCTGTTGAAAATAAATAATTACTCCCGTTACGGGAATCAGCATTAGTACTAGCATAGTCGCCAGTTGCCATTGTAAGGAAAACATAGCGATCGCAATCACCAAAATCGAAAACAAATCGCTCACAATACCGATCGCACCCGTGGTAAACACATCTCCCAACGCTTCTACATCGCTGGTGAGGCGGGTAATTAATTTTCCTACTGGTGTGCGATCAAAAAATCTTACTGCTAAAGAGGTGACGTGGTCGAACAAATCGTCGCGAATCGCGTTAGTAATTTGTTGCCCTACCTTTTGCACCGTATAACTTTGGGTAGATACAAGCACCAATCGCCCTATCACCGTTACCAACAGTAAACCGGCTAGAATATTTAACCCGGTTGATAAATCTCTACCTTGGAGAATAGACCAAGTTTGCTCTTTGCGGATTAAAGAGATTGCCTGTCCTATAATCAAAGGTTGAATAGCGCCAGATACCGCCACCGGCACCAATAATATCATCGACAGCAAAAGCAGGCGTCCGCTACGACGCGCATAAGGGATTAATCGCAGAAATAACCGCCAGTCGCTTTCCCGGCGTTGTTGGCGCGATCGCCTATATTCTAGTTCTTCTGTCTCCCGCGATGACCCCGTCATTTGTATCCCACCCTACAGCACGCCTTCCAACTGTAGCGCAGGAGCGCCCTCTAGGGTGCTACCTCTAGATATACAGCGGGTTGCGCTCGGATGATGTACACTTACGGGCTGGGGGAGCTGGGGGAGATAGGGAAATAGAAGTACTCAGATCTTGCACCGTGGCTCAAAACCGGGTTTTTTGCAAATAGCTAAACTTGAAAGCCTAGATTTTTCGTTAAAAAACCCGGTTTTTCAGTCCCTCTGTTGCCCACCTACCTTATACACAAATCCAGTTGCCTGAATTTGACGTAAACGATCGCAAAAGCACTCTACTGTTATGTCGAACACGGGTAAATCTTCCATTTTTGCCAATTTTACTATGCAATCTGGTTCACACGAGAAAATTCTATGGCGACAAGTCTGGGGTTTAGCAGCTTTGTTGGCAGCTAGTATCTTTTGTTGGATGGCTTATGGCTTCTATCAACCCAAAATTTTGCAAAATATTGGATTTGTTCATTTTGCCAGAACGCTAGATATTTTACAAGGACTGATGGGAGCGATCGCAGAACCTTGTATCGGATTAATTTCAGATCGGATTATGCAGCGAGTTGGCAATCGCCTGCCAATTATTACCGTCGGAATTACCATCGCCGGACTGATTTTTGTGACGGTTTCTTTGTTACTAGAACAAGCATTAACAGCAAGCATTCTTTGGTTTGTTCCGGTGCTGATGATGCTTTGGGTACTGGCAATGATTGTATTTCGCGGGCCAGCGATCGCTTTATTAATGCAGTTCGCACCAGCGGCTGAACTTCCCAAAGCTACCAGCATTCTAGTCTTTATTTTTGGACTCGTGGGAGCGATTGGGCCATTATTAGGCAAGTTAATTCAATTGTTAGGAGCATCTTTAACTTTCTTACTAGGAGCGATTGTCTTAGTTGTGGGTGGGTTGCTGTTGCGTTCCACCCATCCCCAACACAGCATTATTCCAATTGGAGACGCGCAAAAATTGCCCTCGTTGTCCCGTTGCAGTTTAATTTTTGCAGTTGGGTTATGTGCGGGATTGCAAGTCAATTTATTACTCAGACATTTTCCGCCAATTTTGCAATTTCACTTACCGAATATCGGCACAGAATATATTACCGCTAGTATCCTTTTTATCTCGGCTATAGCTGCACTTACAGTAGAAACGCTGACGGTGAAAATCGGTTTTAACCGGGCAGTATTAGTGAGTTTAGCGGCAATTGCGGGATTAATGGGTTTGACGATTTTTGCCAACAATTCTATTTTTACAATCCTACTAATTTTAGCATTTGGTATAGCCTTTGGGCTGTTATTTATCGCCCAAGTTCCCTTTGCACTAGGAACGGTTTCGCCCAGTCAAGCAGGTTTAGGAACGGGGTTATATTTTGGTGGGATGAGTCTTGCTGGTGCGATCGCATCGATTATCTTGCCACAGATTGCCCGCAACGCTGCCACAGGCGTTTTGTGGGGAGCGATCGCTTTTACAATTGCTGCACTGTCTCTAGCCAAAATCCGGCATCAATAGACAACAAATCTAACCCGTTTTAACGGGTTTTACCTGTAGAGACGTTACATGTAACGTCTCTACAGCCAGAAATTTATTTCTGGGCTATTTCTTCTGGAGTATTTCTGAGATATTTGTGCGATCGCATTAGAGAATGAAAGTACAGAACTTACCCAACTGGCTTCAATTTAGTTCGTAGTAGCGCTTTAGCGCTAAAGATGGCGCTAAAGCGCTACTACGAACCTCAAAAATAACGTAGATGGTGTGACACTTGCGTAAGTTCTAAAATATTCCCCATGTATCCGGAAACAAACCCACTCTGCGTGAATTACTGAGTTAACATAGCATCAATCGGCATAACCAGCAGAGCAGATATGGCGAGAAATTGGTTGCGCGTCAATCATGTAGCAAATACGATCCAACTTTCCTGGCAACGCGGACAATCAATGCCTCGCCCTGCGCCAGCAATAACATTTCAACACCCATTTGACGAGCAAGCACTGATAGATTTGCGGTGGTATTTAGAACAATACCTGCGCTTTCCCTACGGACTCGAACCCCAGAAAGCAGAACAGATAGAACAGAAATTGCAAGCTTGGGGACAGCAACTATTTGACATCATCTTCCGCAGCAGCGAAGCAGCGCGGACATTTTTTCAGGAGGCGACGCGAGAAGGGCTAGATCGATGCGAACTCAGTATTATTTCCGATGAACCGGAGATACTTAATTTACCTTGGGAATTGCTGTACTCGCCGGATTACCAATTTCTCGCGCCCTTGCTGGCAGGAACTTACCGCAGTCTCAGCAGTTATGCGGTGCGGGCAGAGATGGGGGCAATGTCCGATGAGAAGTTAAATATTTTACTCGTCATTGCGCGACCTTATGGCGAGCAGGATGTTAATTTTCAAACGATTGCTCGTCCGATGCTAGAAGCGCTGCAACCGATTCGGCAGCAGGTGAATCTCAAGGTGTTGCGTCCCCCTAGTTTAAAGCAGTTTGAGGCCGAACTTCAGGCGCATAAAGGGTTTTATCACATTGTCCATTTTGACGGACATGGGGATTTTGAAGCGGGGAGCGAAACGGTTCAAACTCAATATGGAAAATTGGGAGAAGGGGTTTTAGTCTTTGAAGATGCGGAAGGTAATCCGGAAATTGTCACCGCTAGGGAGATTGCCCAATATTTAACCGATTGTCGCGTGCCGATTTTTCTGCTGAATGCTTGCAAATCGGGACAAGCGGGAGAAGAACCCTTTTCATCGGTGGCGGGACAGTTGGTGAAATTGGGTGCTAAAGGCGTGGTAGCAATGGCTTATTCCGTCTACGCCGAAGGGGCGAAACACTTCATGGCACGCCTGTATGGGGAATTGGTGCGGGGGGAAAGCATCGCCAGTGCTGTAGCGGCGGGGCGGAAATCCATGTCTATCCAGAAGTTGCGCCCCAGTCCCAAGGGAAATTTACCGTTGCAAGATTGGCTGGTGCCGGTATTGTATCAGCAAGAACCCTACACGCCCTACACTCCTAACAAAGTCTCTACAAAATTCACCCGGCACTGCCTTGGTATTTGCGACAACAGTTAGACACAAAAGGTTCACAGGAGGTAATCAATACCCTAGAAAAAAAGTTGCTAGTTTTCTACGCAATGTTGGCGAATAACTACCGTAAGAAACTCATCAGCAATGCGGAGTTGGCAACCTTTGCACTGCGAATGGAAGAACCAAACCTATTGCAACACTTACGACTGGCAGAACAGCAGCAGGATTGGGGTAATGCTCAATTCATTCTGCAAGCCTTGGGAGAGGTATATACACGATGGGGGCGCAACCCGGAATTTAAATTTCTACGAGAACGGGCACTAAACCAAATTGGCATCGACTTGACACAAGCAAAGGCAAAGGGGCAATATGCTTTTAATTTCTGGATCTATCTGCGGGGAGCAGATGCAAATGAAGCTGTTGAAAGCGCTGACTTGGAAACAGCAAGAGCCATTTATCAACAAATTCTGGATGAACTGACAGCCTTAAATGACCCCTCCGTTAATGACAAGATTGCTGCTGCCTATCACAATCTTGGATGGGTAGCCCAAGAGCAAAGGCGGTTTGATGATGCTATCGCTTTTTACCACAAAGCTCTCCAAATTTATGAAGATGCGGGGGATTTGTACAATGCTGCTAGCGACTATCACCATCTAGGAATTGTAGCCCAACTGCAACGGCGGTTTGATGATGCGATCGCTTTTTACCAAAAGGCTCTCCAAATATATGAAGATGCAAATGATTTCTACAGTGCTGCTAAAGAGTATCACCATCTAGGAATTGTAGCCCAACTGCAACGGCGATTTGACGATGCGATCGCTTTTTACCACAAAGCTCTCCAGATTTGTGAAGCTACAGGGGATTTATACAATGCTGCTAAACAGTATCATCATTTAGGAATCGTAGCCCAAGAGCAACGGCGGTTTGACGATGCGATCGCTTTTTACCACAAAGCTCTCCAAATTTGTGAAGATGCGGGGGATGCTTACCATGCTTCATACAATTATCAAAAACTAGGAGAAATTACCAAAGAGCAAGGAGATTTTGAAACTGCTGTTGCCTATTTCCAAAAAGCATTTGAAGCCTTAAGTGCAGCAAATGATTGGCGCAAAGCATCCTCAACCCTAGCTGCATGGGGCAAAACCCTGGAAGCCCAATCAAATTGGACTGAAGCTGCGAAAATTTACATCAACGCCTTAGCTATCGATCTGGAGCATAATGAAGAGTGGATTGGCTCCGATCTCAAAGATTTAGGGCGAATGCTCAAACTGTTGGGAGACAGCCAATTTGCCACAATTTGGCGCGAGGAAACAGGCGAAGAATTGTCAGAACAATGGCGTTCATACATTCAACAAGCCAGCGAAACAACCGAGGAGTGAAATCAACATGGAAACCCAATTAACCACCCCCGAAATCAACGAAAAACGACAGCTATTGCAAGATTACGAACCCGCTTTTGAGGCATTCGCCATCCTGGAACAAAAGCAAGGCAGACTCGATGATAGTTTTGACGAACTGTGGGCAAAAAAAACAGGTCAATTCTTTGAAGATCCCAGCAAACGCCAATCCCTCTGGCAAAGCACGCTGAAAGTCCTGCGCCAAGAACTCTGCGGCGATGAAGGCTTTCGCGCCCAATTCAAAGAATATAGCAAAAACCCAGGCAGCGCCCCTTTACTCACCGGCTTAATTGTTTCTCTCACCACCCTATCCGGCTTGCCCCTCGACCCGGCAATTTCGACAATTATTGTGTTGTATCTGCTCAAAATTGGCTTGAATATCTTTTGCGAATATACGGAATCTGCGAGTAATTCTGATGCGTCTGGAAGTCCTGATTCAAAGGGGGAATGAGGAGAGAATTGCTCAAGTTGCTAGGGAAAACGATCCCCCCAAACCCCCCTTGCTAAGGGGGGCTTCAGAGAGTGGAACAGAGATTTCTCTCTCCGAGCAAACCGATCCCCCCAAACCCCCCTTGCCAAGGGGGGCTTCAGAGAGTTGAACAGAGATTTCTCTCTTCGAGCAAACCGATCCCCCCAAACCCCCCTTGCTAAGGGGGGCTTCAGAGAGTAAATGTAGGGTGCGTTAGCGATCGCGTAACGCACCATCACAATATATAGCGGATTGCCAGCATCGGTGCGTAATATGATGTCCGCTAGCAACGGTAGTGCATAATTTTTGACGGGAGTAGGGGCGGGTTTTACCTAAAGAAACCGGGTTTCTATCGATTAATTTTCGACTTGGAAACTATAGATATACTAAGAAACCCGGTTTCTGCCAGCGAGAAATTTTTTAAACCCGCCCCGGCTGACGGTACCGATGCTACCGGAAATGATATATCATGTCCGGTCGATTACCCATAATCAAAAGCCGGGACACGGCATCGGAACAATTTTCGCTGACAACAAAAGTTACTGATGCTGTGTCCCTACCTGGGGTTGATTTGAATGAAGAAAGGAATGCGATCGCGCCTTCATCGGTGTGTGGAAATATAGTCTATTTGCGTAATTTTTGGTAAAAAAACAGGGTTTATCAGTAGAGTAATACATCAGAAATCGGAAATGATGTCCGCTAGCAACGGTAGTGTATATTTTTGACGGGAGTAGGGGCGGGTTTTACCTAAAGAAACCGGGTTTCTATCGAT
>CAYXCW010000013.1:90887-93316 GCA_964463555.1 uncultured bacterium | reverse complement strand
ATAACTGCGGCTTGGGATTCTTAGTCCCCCTTCTTAAGGGGGATTTAGGGGGATCGAAAATGCTTGACCTCATAACTGCGGCTTGGGATTCTTAGTCCCCCTTCTTAAGGGGGATTTAGGGGGATCTAAAATGCTTGACCTCATAACTAGCAACTTGAGTTACTAGAGGCTCCGCCTCGGTTGGAGACTGGATCTATCTGTGCGATCGCACATACCCTTGACCTTTACACGCTCGTCCAGCTATGATGCAAACAAGTTACGGTTTTAAATCATGTTTGCAAAGCAGCCATCACTACATCACCTGACAAGCCTTCTGCTGGGGCTGGGGCTGCTGCTGCGCCTTGGGCGCAAATAATTTTTTCACCATTTCAATTAAGTTTTTTGGCTCGCAGAAACCCAGTATTCAGCCGAGGCTGAGCCTCTTGCAAATCGTTCCCAGGTTGAACCTGGGAACGAGATCTTGATACAAAATGCGAACATTAGCAATTAGCAATTAGCAATTAGCAATTGGAGATTATTATGCGACTGCATCAAACACTTGGGATGTTGCTGCGACTGCTTTCGGGTTGTCAGACTTGGTTTGCTTGGCAATCTGACAGCCCGATTTTCGCCACAATTTCTCACAAATATCGAACAAAAAGGAAGAAACGATCGTGTTGAAGAATCCTGCGACAAAATATCGCCCATTTGCCCAGATTAACTTGCCTAACCGCACCTGGCCTGGTAAAACGATTGCTCATCCACCGATTTGGTTAAGTACAGATTTGCGAGACGGTAACCAAGCTTTAATCGAACCGATGAACGTCGAACGCAAGTTGCGTTTGTTCCAGATGTTAGTCGATATTGGGTTCAAAGAAATCGAAGTTGCCTTTCCCTCCGCTTCACAAACTGACTTTGATTTTGTCCGCTATCTGATCGAACATCAATTAATTCCCGATGACGTGACGATTCAGGTATTGACGCAAGCGCGAGAATCATTAATTCGCCGCACGTTTGCATCTTTGCAAGGAGCGAAGCGAGCAATTGTACATTTGTATAACGCCACGTCTCCGGTATTTCGCCAAACTGTGTTTAATTTGGATCGACAGGGAACAATCGATCTAGCAGTTTCAGCCGCCAAACTATTCGTAGAACTTGCCGCAGCACAGACTGATACTGAATGGTATTTCCAATATTCACCCGAAACATTTACGGCGACAGAACTCGACTTTGCCAAAGATATTTGCGATGCAGTTCTAAATATTTGGCAACCAACGCCAGAACATAAAGCAATTATCAACCTTCCCGCGACGGTTGAAGTCGCAACTCCGAATATTTTCGCCGATCAAGTTGAGTGGATGCACCGCAACTTAGAACGACGAGAAGGGGTTATTTTAAGCGTACATCCCCACAACGATCGCGGGTGTGGAGTTGCCGCAGCAGAACTCGGTCAAATGGCAGGTGCAGATCGAGTCGAGGGCTGTTTGTTCGGTAACGGCGAACGCACGGGGAATGTGGATTTGGTAACATTGGCTTTGAATCTTTACACCCAAGGCATCCATCCAGGGTTAGATTTTTCTAATATTAACCAAGTCGCAAGAACGATCGAAGATTGCACCCAATTGCCGATTCATCCTCGCCATCCTTATGTGGGAGATTTGGTATTTACTGCGTTTTCAGGTTCGCATCAAGATGCGATTAAAAAAGGCTTGGCGGTACAGAAGCGGGATGCAATTTGGCAAGTGCCTTATTTACCGATCGATCCGGCAGATGTGGGACGAAGTTATGAATCAATTGTGCGCGTTAACAGTCAATCGGGGAAAGGCGGCATCGCCTTTTTGTTGGAACGAGATTACAATTTAATCTTGCCGCGTCGATTGCAAATTGAATTTAGCCAGATTGTACAGCGGGAAATGGATGCACGCGGTCAAGAAATGTCCTCATCTGACCTTTGGCAACTATTTGAGCAGGAATATTTGCAAGCTTCTGCGCCGTGGAAGTACGTCGCTCACGATTTATTTGAAGAAGGAGAGGCGATTGCGGCGACGTTGCAAATCGATGGGAAAATTGTCAAGATTAGCGGGCGAGGAAATGGCCCGATCGATGCGTTTTTGAATGCGTTGAATTTGGGTTTGCAGCTGCATAATTATGAAGAAAGAGCGCTTTCTGGGGGGAGCGATGCGCGGGCGATCGCATACGTAGAAATTGCTACCGATCTCATCGGGGGAACGCTTCACGGCGTCGGGGTTCACTCGAATATTGTAGCCGCGTCGTTGTTAGCAATTCTCAGTGGGGTTAATCGAGCTATATGTAGGGTGCGTTAGCGATAGCGTAACGCACCATGACACGATATTAAATCAATCAGAAACCGGGTTTTTAGCCCCCAGGCTAAAGCATGTGGCTTCACAAACGAAGCCTGCCTACGCAGGCTCAAATCAAAACAAAGCAGA
>CAYXCW010000013.1:74449-90787 GCA_964463555.1 uncultured bacterium | reverse complement strand
AATGCCGACATGCTAAAGCATGTGGCTACACAAACGAAGCCTGCCTACGCAGGCTCAAATCAAAACAAAGCAGAAATGCCGACATGCTAAAGCATGTGGCTACACAAACGAAGCCTGCCTACGCAGGCTTAAATCAAAACAAAGCAGCCCGCGAAGGCGGGCTTTGTTTGTATAGCTACACCCTTAAGGGTGTCAAATTTTGGCGAAGGTATTGTGAGAAAAATCCGGTTTCTGAACCTATGAATTAAGCACTTGCAGTAGTGTCAGATTGATTGAGAGCATTACGCGCATTTAACGACAGCATGAGGCGGGAAGTACCGCTGAACAAAACGCTAACACCAACAAACGTACCGATCAGCCAAGGTGCATTAAAAGGCCATTGGAACCAAACAATTAGACCCAGTACTACAGTAACGATGCCATTAACAAGTTCCCAAGTCCAGTTTTGTTGAGGGCGCAAGCGGAAGGCGAGAATTATTTCAAAAGTACCTTCTGTGAGTAAGAAACTACCTAACAACAAAGTCAGCGTCAGAACACCCGTCAAAGGGTAGAAAAACAACATCAAACCCGTAGCAATGTAAAGTGCGCCTAATAAAAGCTTCCAGATAAAGCCGTTTTCGCGAGTTTGAAATGCGTGGACAATTTTGGCGACGCCGCCGCTAGCCAAGATTAAAGCAAACCAAGTCTCAGCAACGATTGTAGAGACAGCGGGGGCTGCGATCGCACCGATTCCCAATACAATCAGGAGAACGCTCATCCAGATTGACCAGTTAATACTCTTCTTGATGTCACCAGAAACGTTAGTTGTCATAGTTTTTTCCTTTGATCTCTAGGATCAGGTTAGGCAATTTTTCTGATGTTGAGTAGAACCCTAAGATAGAGCCTGATTTGGGGAAATCTGTCAATGGATAGAGTGGGCGATCGCATCTCTCTAATGAAGGAACTTTGGTTTAAAATAAGTTTAGATACTGAGTGGAGGGCTATGTCAGCAAAAGATCGATATCATGATGTTGTGAAACGGGCTTTGCAAAAAGAGCAGTGGTCTATTACACACGAGCCGTTGAGACTGGAATTCGGAGAAGATGATGCAGTTAAAATAGATTTGGCAGCAGAAAAGCTTTTGGGTGCTGAAAAAGCAGGGAGAAAAATTGCAGTTGAAATCAAGAGTTTTTTGAGCGATTCATCCCTGTTTGATTTTCACACTGCATTGGGACAATTTTTGAATTACCGTATAGTTCTAGAAGCAATAGAACCAGATCGCGCTCTATACTTGGCAGTTCCGCTTTCGGCTTATGAGTCTTTTTTTAAACGGAAGTTACCTCAAACATCAATTCAACAGTATCAAGTAAAACTCATTGTATACGATACAGCAAAGGAGGAAATACTAAAATGGAGCGACTAGATTATTACCGTCAATGCATTGAAAAGCTGTTAACAGAACAGAGTCAAGCTACACCAATTAATGGAGAAATAGAGGTTGAAACAATTTTTGATACAATGCGCGATCGCTATGTAGTTATTGATTTAGGATGGGATGGACATCGGCGCGTTTATAATTGCGTGATGCATTTGGATATTAAAGATAGCAAAATCTGGATTCAGCGCAATCAAACCGATCTGGTAATTGCTGAAGCATTGGTAGAAATGGGAGTTCCAAAAGAAGATATCGTGCTGGGTCTTCAGCCGCCTTATGCACGTGAGTATACAGGATTTGGCGTGGCGTAGAGAGGCGATACTTGCTAAGCGCAGGCTTTGCGATTGCATAGTTACTTAGATCGCTCGTTTGATGCAATAATAGTTTTTGGAGAGAGCAAAGACTGTCAACTGGTAATCTGAGTTGAAGGAGTACAGTATGAGCGAAAGGCTGGAAACCCTGTATACCGATGGTGAATTCGAGAGCATACCCAGCGAGGAGCAAATTGAAGATACTGATATCGAGGGATCGGATGAAGGCGATGCTGATTTATCCGCAGACATAACAGATGTTAGCCTTGATAAAAACGATCGTAGTCTTTTTGAATTGCATGATTGGTATAAGCGTGGACGCTTAATTATTGATCCAGAATGGCAACGTAGTTATGTTTGGACTAACAAAAAAGCATCCCAATTAATTGAATCATTTCTTCTCGATATACCTATCCCAGTTATTTATCTTGCTAAAACTAAAGAAGGTAAATATGAGGTTATAGACGGAGTTCAAAGATTGAGTTCTGTATTTCGTTATTTTGAAGGTGAAACTCGCCTTTCATCTTTGGAATTTATGAAAGATTTAAATGGCAAAAAGTACTCTGAACTAGGAATAGAAATACAAGATAAAATCAGAGACACGACTATGCGTACTTATGAATTATCCCCAAAAACTCCTAAGAGTACGCTATTTATTATTTTTCAAAGGTTAAATACGGGTGGAGTTCCCCTCAATGGAATGGAAATAAGAAACTGTATTTATCGCGGAAAATTGAACGAGCTAATTAAAGATTTGTCTAAATTTCAAGAATTTATAAGTTCTGTACATTAAGCAGGTATCAGCAAGAGAATGAACGACCGTATGATGGTTTTGCGTTTTCTCGCCTTTTATGAAAAGGGATATCAAAAACTTGGTAAAGGGATGAGTAACTTTCTAAATGATTTTTTAGAGATTCACAGAGATGCCCCAGATGTGAAGTTGAAAGAGTTCAGGAGTAAGTTTGAAAACGCCATGAAAGCGTCTTTTACAATCTTTGGAAACCAGGCATTCCGGGTTAGGAAAATTGGTAAGAATGGTGGAAGCGAGTGGTCTAAGAAAGTTAATGTAACAATTATGCAAATCGTTGCTGTCTCATTTACTGATTATGACTTTAGTCAACTCTGCAAAAGAGCTGATGCTATTTATGAAGAGTACCTTGATTTAGTTTCTACAGATCGGGAGTGGGTGAGGTGTGTAACTACGAATTCATTTGATGCAAAAAATATTAGATATAGCTTTGAAACGTGGAACGATCGTTTATCTCAATTGATGGAAAACACGCCAACTTTGGATTCACAGAGAATATTTTCCGCTGGCTTTAAGATAGGAAATGTTTAATAGCAATAATACTTGTGCCATCTGCGGTCAGGAAATAAAATCTTTGGAAGATGCTGCAATGGATCATCACGAACACTACTGGCGAGGGGGTGAAACTGTTCCTTCCAACGCAAGGTTAGTTCACAGAATTTGTAACTTACAGCGTCCTAAGTAAGCGTAAACTAAGTAGGGTGGGCAATTCCGATCCTACTTAGAGATATATAGATTTAACTTAAGAAAGCAACTAGAAGCGATGGATAGTATTTATCGTTTTGATATCCAAATAACTAAAATTTTCAGATAAACCAGCTACGACGGTACAAGAAAGTTCTGGTTCTCCCAAATGATTTACCACTAATAAAGCACCGGAAAAATCATGTCCTTCGGTATAGTCATTGAAAGTTACAATCGTGGGTAAACTTGCGCCAAGAGATGCTAAAAGTCCGTGATGGGAATCTTCTACAACCAGACAATCTTTCGCTGCTAAATTCATTTCTTTTAGCACGTAATGATAGATATCTGGTGCAGGTTTTTTGGCGGGGACAATATCGCCAGCGGCGATGATTTCAAACCAAGATGGATCTAGAGTTTGTTCTAGTAAAGCAACAGCATTGGGTAAGGCGCTGGTGGTCGCGATCGCTAACCTCACCCCTTCCTTTCGCGCTTCGTCAATCAATCGCTTTACCCCAGGACGCAAGGGAATTTCACCCCCAGCTAATATCTCTCGATAATGCTTGGTTTTATTAGCATGTAATTCAGCAATAAAACCATCATCGGGCATGGTAATTTCAGGACGATATTTCTCCAAATAAAAGCGAATCCGTTCTTTTCCCCCAGCGACGTATAGCAATTCGCCATACAGTTCAATCGACCAATTCCAATCTAATCCAGCCGATGCGAAAGCGCGATTAAACGCGACTCGATGTCCATCGCGTTCGGTGTCGGCTAAAGTTCCATCAACGTCGAAAATTAAAGCTTGTAATGCCATTTCAGATTGCAGATTTTAGATTTCAGATTTGATGATTTTGTTGAGATGCCCAGAAATCAATGCCCAGAAACAAATTTCTGGCTTAAAGCTAAAACCCGTTAAAACGGGTTGAAAATTCTTACCAGTCCGTTTCAACGGACTTAAGCTTTCAGCATGAAATTTATTTCATGGCTGACTTTTGCCAGAGGTCTATTGATTTGGTTTGTGACCAATAATTGTACGATGGCGCGGGTCGCTTGGTACGGTTACAATATTTTCAAAACCTACCTTTTGCATTGCGTCCTCTAAATCAAAGGTGTAGTAATCATCTGACCAAGGTTCCGTACTTTTCATCAACGTAAAAAGTACGGGCGGGAGATTTTGAATTACCGGAGATTTGGGATTATTATCGACAATTGCTAAACATCCACTGGGACGCAATAACCGAAAAGCTTCCTGAAAAATGGCTTGAGTTGCTTGGCGCGGCAATTCGTGGGTGACAAATTGCAGCGTGACTAAATCAAAGCTTTCTGATGGTAAATTTGTATTTTCTGCATTGCCGTGAATCCAGGTAAAAATTTCTTGATTTGTATCGAGAGTTTTTGCGACTGCTAACATGTAGGGAGATAAATCTAATCCTACTGTACGGGGTGCTGTGTCTTGGATTTTCTCATAGTAACGATGCAGCGTTAAAGTTGAAATACCCACAGAACAACCAATATCTAAAATATCCCGCACTTGCTTTGGGGCATAGTTAGCTAAAACTTGATGAAAACTGCCGCGCAATCTATCTTGGGCATCTTGCCAACTAATCTGTTCTTTAGGCCATACTCTTAAAGCCATTGCGTAGGTAGCAGACTCGGCTTCAAATGCAGCTTGCCAACATAAATTACCTTCGTTATAAGCGTGAAAGGGAACTTGATAGTAGTCTGGATAGGTAATATTTGGATTGGAAATTTGAGCGAGTTGCTGTTTAGTATTAGATGCGGCAAGTTCTTCGCAGTTTTTTCGCCAGGGAATGCCGTTTTTTTCGGCTGTTTTGACGATAACTTGCCGCGCTTGCTGTTTCATGACAGCGTAAATTGGTTTTGTTTGGATCAAAACGTTGACGAAGCGGGAGAGGAAATCATCACCAGCCCAGTCTGGCTTGAGCTTGTTGGTCATTAGGGTGTTAGCATTGCAATCGAGACGATTTTATATTGTAGAGCCTCAGAAACCCGGTTTCTTAAATAATACCTTCGCCAATTTTCTGAAACACCCCCAGGTTAAAACCTGGGGCTACACAAACAAAGCCTGCCTACGCAGGCTAGAATTCTTACAGCCCGCGAAGGCGTTGCTCTGTTTGTATAGCCGCACCCTTCAGGGTGTCGGATTTGGAGAAGGTATTTATAAACCGGGTTTCTCCCGGCCTAATTGCGGTAGCATCAATGGAGTCTGGGAGTAGGGGCGGGTTTAACCAACGAATTTGCGGAAAGAAACCGAGTTTCTCTGAAAAATCGTTGAGCAAGCAAAGAGATCTACGAAGAACCCGGTTTCTAGCCTCGTTAAACCCGCCCCTACGGAAATAAATAGGAGAAACTATGACAAAAATTCTCATTTTATATGCTTCCTTGGGATCGGGACATATCAGCGCTGCTAAAGCACTCAGCCAAGCATTTTCCCATTTTCCAGATGTAGAAGTGCAAAGCGAAGATGCGTTAGCCTACGCTAGATCTATCTATCGCAATGCAGTTGTTCAAGCTTATAAAGAATCCAGCGAAAAATTTCCCCAACTCTACAAAGCTGTTTACGAAGGCAGCGATATTGACGATTTAGAAAAATCCCTCGATAGCAATCTCACTTGGGCAAAACTGGAAGCTCCTTTTTTCCAACGTTTGGGAAAACTGTTGCGAGAAAGCAATCCGGATGCAATAGTTTGCGTGCAACAAATTCCGACTCGCTTGTTACAATTGTTAGAGCCAGAAGATCAAACGAGTAAGCCGCAATATGTCGTGGTTACAGACTTAGTTGCCCACAGTACTTGGTTGAATTACGGTATAGATGGCTATTTTTTAGCCAACGATTTGAGCGCCAATATGTTAAAACAAAGAGGCGTCGATCCGGCAATTTTGCAAGTGACGGGAATACCGATCAAATTGGAAGTGTTGGAACCCAAATCGAAAGAGGAAATGCGATCGCGCCACAATCTACCACAAAATGTACCCTTAGTCACGCTATTTGGCGGCGGACTTAGCAATAGGCGGGTGCGTGCGATGATTTCATCGCTCCTAGAAAGTCCGAGTCCTTTAATGCTGGTAATTGCACCGGGAAGAAATGAAGATCTGTTGGAAGCGATAGAAGATTTGACCGATAGTTCGCAAGTCAAATTGCGAAAATTAGGGCCAATAGATTATGTAGACGATTTAATTGTAGCCAGCGATTTAATTATTACCAAAGCAGGAGGACTAATTACCAGCGAGATTTTAGCACGAGGAACGCCGACAATTATTGTCGATCCTTTACCTGGACAGGAGGAACAAAATGCAGATGCGATCGCAGCCGCCGGTGCAGGCGTACAATTGCGATTAATGGAAATGGTCGCCCCAGCAGTTCAATACCTTTTAAAACGTCCAGATCGTCTGACCCAAATGCGTCAATCTGCCTTAGAATTAGGTAAACCTCGTGCAGCTTTGAACATTGCTGAATTTATTCTGAAGGATTGGCGATCGCATATTCGGTAATGGGTACAACCTAGAAACCGGGTTTCTTTCTGCGCTCTCTAGTTTCAAAGCGACGATTAATCGATAGAAACCCGGTTTCTTTGCGTAAATCATTATCTGCCCTATCCCATACTAAGGATAGAAATATTTTCATCCTTTTTGGTGGCGATCGCACTCATCGGGGAAATCTATCTTAGTAGAAGCATACATCTGTGTGCCTTTACCTAAAAATATAGAAATTACTTTCACCGCACCCAACAACCATGCACAATACTCACACACCTTCCAACCAAGATTTCCTCTGGGGAGTCGCTACATCAGGTTACCAAAGCGAAGGAGGTTACAACGGTACAGGAGAACCTCAAAATAATTGGTCGCTTTGGGAACAGCAGGGAAAAGTGATGCAAACCGGAACTGCGTCAGAATTTTGGCATCGCTACGAAGAGGATTTTCAAACTTGCCAAAAGTTGGGATTAAATGCCTTTCGCTTAGGAATAGAATGGGCAAGAATTCAACCTTCTACTAATATTAACCCAGCCCCCGCGCCTGCATTTGATATCGCAGCGTTAGACAACTACGCCGCTATAATTGCTGCTTGTCGTCGTTATGGATTAGAACCGATTGTCACGCTGCATCATTTTACCCATCCCGCTTGGTTGGGAATGGATGCATGGCTATCAAAAGACACCATCGATTGTTTTATTGAATATGTCCGCGTCACGGTAACCCATATCAATCGTCGTTTAATCGATGATTACCAACTCCCACCAATTGGCTGGTATATCACAATTAACGAACCGAATATTTTAGTTTCCAATACTTACATCAGCGGTCAATTTCCAGCAGGTTCGGAGGGAGGAATTTGGTCACTTTTCCCCGCTTATAACCACCTTCTAGCCGCCCACGTCCGGGCTTATAATTGCATCCACGATATCTATGCCGCCGAAGGTTGGACAACTCCCCAAGTGACGCTCAATACTTACTGTAGCGACTTATATTGGTCGGAAAAAGCCATCTGGGATTTGTTAACTCTAAAACGACAACAAATCAAGGCGAAAGATTTGCCAGAATACGCATATAGCAATGCCAAACATTTGGATGATGCGCTTCGCAATGCGAATTTACCTTTTCGTCGTAACATACCCTATCGACTCGGACAACTGGTTCACAAAGCTGCTAATTCCTGGGGGCATCGCAATTTTGATGTTAAACATTTGGACGTTTATTTGCACGAACTAGAAATATCTCCTCGGATAGATGTTTTTGATTACCTTGCTATCGATTATTATGACCCGTTCATCGCCCATATATTCCGCCTACCAGTGTTTTCGGATTTTGAGTTTGAGAACAAAGATTTTCGCGGTTGGTTGATGAGTGGAATTACGAGTAAATGGTGGGATTGGCGTAGTTTACCTGAAGGGTTGCACTTTTTTTGTCAATACTACTTCCAAACATTGGGCTATCCAATTTTAATTGCAGAAAATGGCATGGCTTTGCGTCGAAAACCCGATAATAGCGTTGCGACTCACCGTCGAGATCAACTGAGACGCAGCGAATTTATTCAGGCGCACATTCAGCAAATACAACGATTGCAAAATGAAGGCGTACCGATGATTGGTTATATGCATTGGTCGCTGACTGATAATTATGAATGGGGTTCTTATACGCCGCGATTTGGTCTTTTTAGTTTGGATTTTAGCGCCGGAAGCGATAGATTTGTCGAGGATCATTTAAGCGATCGCCCGTCGGAAACCTATTCTAAGCTGATCTGGGAAGCTAGGAACAGGTGAGGATGGGATATGCCGAAGGTACGCTTGGGCGATCGCAAATAATTGATAACCACAAAATGCCCACAGCCCCCAGGTTGAAACCTGGGGCTACACAAACGAAGTCCGCCTACGCGGACTTTCTTAACCCGCGAAGGCGGGTTTTGTTTGTGTAGCCGCGATTTCAATCGTCGGGGCATTTATATGCGGGATTTTAGGTGCGATCGCTTGACACTTCCCAGAGATGTTGCCATCAATAGAATGAGTAATCAACTGTTTATTAATGGAAGTGATACATGGAACCTCTAACCATCGCTATGGCGATCGCTACCGTCCTGGCAACAAAAGCCTTGGAAAAAATGGGAGAAAACCTGGGAGATGCGGTAACTGAACGGGTTGATAAGTTTCGATCGTTGCTGAAGCACGAGTCTCCAGATACGGCAAGTGCGATCGAACTTGCGCCAGAGCAACCTTTAGATTACGGTCAAGCAATGCTAGAGGTGCAGTCCGCAGGCGATCGCAATGACGAATTTAAACAAATATTAATCCAATTGCTAGCAGCAGCACAGGCAGATCCAAATCCCAGACTTGCCGAAGATATCCAAGCGGAAATGAAAAAGCTCCAGTCCCAACAGCCATCCATCCAAAACCTGAACTTGTCTAAGTTGCAAGAAAAAGGAGTTATCAATCAAGGTAATATCGAGAACCAGACTAACAACTTCTGACTGGCGTCGTCCTTTGGCAACGGGGCAAAGTCGAATCTCACCGAGACTATCAAAGTTGATTGGCGCAATATTTGCCTCGCTATGTTGGAAGCAGAGAAACCGCTAACCACCAATCAGTTCATGCGCGATGACGATGAACAGTTTGATATAGATGATATCCACGTACCGCTAGCATTAGTAGAACGCAAAAAACCAGACAAGCGCGGTGAGGAAATTCTACCAGAGCAAGGTTCGCGCCTGTACGAGCCAGAATACGAAGAAAAGCAGCGCTTTGAACACGAGCAGTTTTTGCAGGATATCCTCAAAGACGGGAAAGGTAAGCACAAGGGTAAGCGCATCGCTATTATTGGTGAACCTGGGGCGGGAAAAACCACGCTGTTACGCAAAATCGCTTTTTGGGTACAGGAAAACACCGAATATTTTCCGATTTCGATTTCCTTGGCAGATTTGCAGGAGTTCACGCTAGAGGAATATCTACTGCGAGTTTGGCTAAAAACAGCCATGAAGGTGAGACAGGTAACACCGGAAATGGAGGATGCCCTGTGTGAACTGTTCAAAAGTGAAAGAGTTTGGTTGCTGTTGGATAGCGTCGATGAAATGCCCGTGCAGGGAGAAGAACCCCTCTGGGCAATTTCTAACCACTTGAAAGGTTGGGTGGCACAAGCGCGGGTGGTGCTGACTTGTCGGCTGAATGTCTGGGAAGCAAACCGCAACGTGCTGGCGGACAAATTTGAGATTTATCGCACTTTGGAATTTAGTTATGGGGATAGCACAACAGCGGATAGAGTCGGAGAATTTATCGCCAAGTGGTTCAACAAAAACCC
Source organism: uncultured bacterium (assembly GCA_964463555.1). Classification (GTDB taxonomy): domain Bacteria; phylum Cyanobacteriota; class Cyanobacteriia; order Cyanobacteriales; family Aerosakkonemataceae; genus Microseira. Next base: position 80,763 of record CAYXCW010000013.1, on the reverse strand, counting down.
CAATTTAGGTCAGCAATTGCGACAGGAATTAGACAAACCAGGAAAAGAGCGAATCAAAGATTTGGCGAAAAATCCCCTGCGATTGGCGCTGTTGTGCAGCACTTGGAATTTGTGGTGCGAACATGGGGGTTTACCGGATACGAAAGCGAAACTTTATCAGGGATTTGTTAAGACGTTTTATGCTTGGAAAAGCAGAGAATTTCGGACAACTTGTAGTCAGCGTAAGCAATTAAATAGAGCGTTGGGAGAGTTGGCAAAGTTGGCGCTCAACCAAACTGCATCGCGGTATAGACTTAAGCACAGTCTGGTTTGTCAGGTACTGAGGCAACCGGATGAAGGGTTGTTTGAGTTGGCGTTGCAATTGGGTTGGTTGAACAAGGTAGGTTTGGCGGCAGAAAGTCCTGATGAAACAGTTTATGCTTTCTGGCATACCACGTTTGAAGAATATTTTGCTGCGCTGGCTGTTGATGATTGGGATGATTTTTTACCACGCGAACACAAAGATAGACCTGTAAAAGATCATTCAGGTAAATACAAACCCTACCGCATTTTTGAGCAGCAGTGGAAAGAGGTGATTTTGCTGTGGTTGGGGCGACAAGAGAAGTGTTTAAGCGAGCATAAAGAGAACTTTATTAAGGCATTGGTAGAGTTTGATGATGGCTGCAAGAAATTTTACAGGTATCGAGCGTATTTTTTGGCAGCAGTTGGGATAGCAGAGTTTAAGGACTGTAGCATTGCTACTGAAATTGTCAAGCAAATTGTTAAATTTGGTTTTGGTGGTTTCAATGAGGAAAAACAGGTTTGGATGCCATATCTAGAGCCGATTTCAGAGGGATCAAGGGTAACATTGTTACAAACTAAAAGCGAGATAGCTATTGAACATCTAACTGAATTATTAGCAACCAATGAAGATGAGAATATCTGTGGGCCAGCCGCCCACATTTTGGGTAAACTTGACCCAGGAAATTCCGATGCGATCGCAGTGTTAGTCCGAATTTTAACAGACACTCAATATTTGTATACACGTTGGATAGCTGCCAATATTTTGGGGGAAATAGGCACGGGAAATCAAGATGCGATCGCGGCTTTACTCCAAGTCTTAGAAACCAACGAAGAAGACAATATCCGTAAGGCAGCCGCCTATAGTTTGGGTAAAATTGCACAAGGAAGTTATGATGCGATTGATCGCTCAATCCAAATTTTAAAAACAACTAAAGATCTGGATCTCAGGAGAAAATGCGCTTACATTTTGGCAGAAGTTGCTCATAACAATGCTAAGGCTAAGGAGGCGATAGTCGAACTTTTAGATTCCACTGAATCTGACGATATCCGTTGGAGATCCGCAGATATTTTGGGAAAACTAGACCCAGGAAATACAGAGTCAAAACAGGCGTTAATCAAACTTTTAGACCCCACTAAATGTGACTTTATTCGCTGGAGAGCCGCTGACATTTTGGGAAAAATAGACCCAGAAAATGCCGACGAGGCGAAGAAGGTGCTAGTTCAAATTTTAAAAACCACTGGATATCAGGATATACGCTGGAGCGCCGCCGAGAGTTTGGGAAAAATAGACCCAGGAAATCCCGATGCGATTGACGCGCTAGTCGAACTTTTAAAAACGACTGAAAATGGCTTATTCAGTAAGAGTCCCGCCGACAGTTTGGAGGAAATTGCCCAGGAAAATCCCCAGGCTATGGCGGCGTCATTCCGAATTATGCGCGGCTTGAAAGCTTCTAATATCCCTGGTATTGCCGCTGACATTTTAGGGGAAATTGCCCAGGGAAATCCCGATGCGATCGCAGCGCTAGTTCAAATTTTAAAAACAAAAGAACATTACAATATCCATAGTATTGTTGCCGACACTTTGGGGAAAATTGCTCAGGGAAATCACGATGCGATCGCCGCGTTAGGCGGAATTACAGACACCACTACATATTTGGATATTCGTATTAGTGCCGCCGAGAATTTGGGAAAAATTGATCCAGGAAATGACCTTGCGATTAAGGTGTTACTTGAAATTATAGGCAACCCTGAATCTGGGGATATTCGTATTACTGCCACCGAGAGTTTGCAGAAAATTGACCCAGGAAATACTGATGCGAAGAACGCCCTATTGAAACTTTTAAAAACGACTAAATATCCTGATATCCGTATTAGTGCTGCCGAGAGTTTGGGAAAAATAGACCCAGGCAATAAAAAGGCAATCGCGGCGTTATTACAATTTTTAGAAAAGCCTGAAAATGACTATAGCCGTAAGATTTACGCCCAGATTTTGGAGACAACAGGCACAGTAAATATCCAGGATATTGAGGATTTGTGCCATTGGTTTGTCGCCGATAAATTGGAGAAACTTGACCCAGGAAATCCCCAGGCGATTAAGGCATTAGTCGGAATTTTAGAAAAGAATAAATATGAGAATATCGGTTATAGAGTCGCCAACAGTTTACGGGAAATTCCCAGGGTAAATCCAGATGCGAGCGCGCCTTTAGTTCGACTTTTAGCAACCACTAAATATGAGAATATCCGTGATATCGTCACCTACAAGTTAGGGGGAATTTTGCAAAAAGACCAAATGCAATTCGTTGTCTCAAATTTACAGCATTGCCTATCCGATCAAATCGATGAAACCAATTATGACCTCTTCAAAAACTGCTACAAAGTCATCTGGCACTGCGCCCAAAACCTGCCCTACCCCGACTTCTATCAAGCTTGGCACCAAGACACCCTTACCAACACCGCAACAGCAAACCTCAACATAGCCAACTTACCCCAACACCTCGCCGAAGCTATTAACAATCAACCCGATTTATGCAGCAAAGTAAAGCTAATTTGCATCGACTCTCACCAATTCATCGACCCCGAAAACCCCGCCGCAGAAATTTACGACCAGATGCTAAATCAAAATTGTCCAGACTGGCAGAAAGGGGATGCAGATACAATGCAAAAACTCAAACTTTATTGGAATTACCTGCGCCGCCAAAGCGAAATTCCCCTGTTTTTCATCTGCTACGATTCCACAGCACTCTCTACACCCACAGGATTTAGCGTTCCATTTCTGAATGCTTTAAGCAAATTTGATGGCGCGATTTGTGTAATATGCGAACCAGGGGATATTCCCTTGCCAACTTTTTCACCAGAACAAAAAGACTTAGTAGCAGCTATTGTACAATGGATTAAACGGGTGATAACCGAAAATTTATGTGAAAGAAATAGAAGAAATTCGCCATCAACTCCAAACTGGTCAATTTGAATTTAGCCGCCATGCGTTTAGGCGTGCTGTAGAACGAAATATCAGCGAACAGGAAATTAGAGAAGTCGGTGAAAATGTTATAATCATCGAAGATTACCCAGAGGATAAATATTCCCCAAGCTGCTTACTCTTAGGATTCGCTCGCTCGGGCAAAGTCCTACATATCCAAGTTTCGCGTCAACAATCAGAAATCGCTAAAATTATTACTATTTATGAACCCGATCCCAATCAATGGATTGATTATTCACAACGGAGGTAACAATGTTTCAATGTCATGTTTGCGGTGCAACAGAATCTCACACAGAACATGTCAACGAGGTTTTCCAAATCAATGGAAAATTCTATCTGGTCGAAAAAATTCCCGCTCAGGTATGTTCTAGGTGCGGTGAAGTGACATTTAGCCGCGAAACAACCGAGCGAATCAGAAAAATGTTACATGGAGAATCACAACCTGTGAAATCTATTAATGTTGATGTATTTGCCTACCAATAGTAAGAAAGTCATCAATCTAGATCGCCTCCCCGTTACAGTTGGTTTACATCTTCGAGATGTAGATGTTTTAACTGTTCAAGAAGATGGACTTGGTGGTACAACAGATACTATTTTACTCGATCGAGCTATGGAACTTGGGCGACTTATATTTTCACAAGAATAAGATTTTTTAATTGAAGCAAAATGTCGTCAAGCTGAAAGTATAAACTTTTCTGGTGTTATCTTTGCTCGTCAGTCTCGCGAACTTTATTATGCCACAACAATGGCTTACTTGAAACTAAGAGCATGTTACTATTAAACTAAACTCCTCTGGAGGCTTTATGGCTGAAATTACCATAGACGAAAGTAAACTGAAAGAACTGCTAAAAACTGCGATTGTTGAACTTCTCCAAGAGCGAAAAGAAGTTGTTTACGATGTATTAGCAGAAATCATCGAAGATATTGCCTTAGAAAAAGCCATCGAAGAAGGCGAAAATACCGAACCAGTTAGCCGCGAAGCAATTTTCAATATTCTAGGACGCAAAGAATGAATGTTGAATTTAGGAAGAGTTTTGAGAAAGATTTAAACAATCTGCGCGATCAATCCCTACTGCAAAGAATTCAGACAGTTATTGAAGAAATAGAGGCGGCTGAAAATCTCGGAGACGTAAGCAATTTGAAAAAGCTTAAGGCTGACGGTAACTATTATCGAATCAGGGTGGGAGACTACAGAATCGGTATGGCAGTCAATGAAAATATCGTCATTTTTGTGAGAGTGTTGCACCGGAAAGAAGTTTACAGATATTTTCCTTAACTGACATGAATATTGTGTATTAACTGCGCTGGTGTTGTGCGCGATCGCGCATTCTCCTAGAAACCTCCTAGAAACCGGGTTTTTCTAAAAAACCCGGTTTCTGTCATCAATTTAACACCCAATATCTTGCAACATTTCCCAATGTTTCTGTACGGGGGCAAGGGTATTCGCCGCAATCATTCCACTAGCAGCAACTGCGGGTAAACCAATCCCAGGAAACGTCGAATCTCCACAGCATAAAAGCCCTGCAAGCGGTGTATTCGCTCCCGGAAAGAAGGCTTCTCCCGCGCGAATTGCTGGGCCATAAGAACCCCGGTGACGGCGTAAAAACCGCTCGTGAGTTAACGGAGTTCCTACTAGCGTCACTTCGCAACGATCGCGAATATCTCCAATCACTCTCTCTATCGCTTTCCACATCACTTCTGCGCGTTCCTGCTTTTGTTTAGCATACACTTCACTTTTGCGATCGCTTCCTTGCCAAAAATCGTAGGGTTCGTTTCCTGGCGTGTAAGCGTGTATAACGTGCTTTCCCGGTGGTGCTAGCGATGGGTCTAAAACAGAAGGAATTGAGATTAGAACCACATTCTGAGGTGCTGTAACCCCCTTAAACCAGTCATTTACAACGATATAGTGACAAGCTAAATCGGGTCTAATTCCTTGAGCGTCGATGCCCAAATGCAGGTGCATGAAACTATCGCATTCAGGCGTTGCTTGTTGCCGTTGGCGATACTGTTTTGATACCGATTCTTCTGGTAACAATTTGAGCGTATCCCAGACAGAAGCATTCGATATTACTGCTTTTTTGGCTCGGATTTCTTTCCCATTCCGCAAACGTACCCCGACGGCTTGGTTATTTTCTACTAACACTTGTTCGACGTGAGTATTTAATATCAATTGACCGCCGTATTTATTTAATCCCCTGACTAACGCATCGACTAAAGCGCCACTTCCGCCGATGGGATAATCTAACATCACACCTGGTCGATACCAATCGGCGAACATAAACGCAACCTCGGCGGCGCTGGTTCCGTCTGCGGGTAATCCAGATAAGAGAAAACAGAGTAAGTTCAGCCAATTTTTGATAAATGGGTCTTTAATAACGTCGTTCATGATGTTACTAAAAGACCCAGTTAATTTAAAAACATTGGTCGCGTTTTGGAATAAAGATGGGAGAAAACGACCTACAGTCAAGACAGCGCCCAAATCTAAGCGTAACGCGGCGGGAGGGAGAGCGATCGCAGCCTTCGCATAAGGTTCCATCACCCGCTGAAGTTCGCGCCATTCCCTAACAGCATCCTCACCCCGAAATCGCATCAGCACATCACAAAACTGATCCGCCCCCACAGAGGTATCAAAATCCCCTTCCGGCAAACAACAGCCCCAAGTATCGTAATTAGCACAAGGTAATTCTTCACCAATTGCATCTAAAACTTGCCGCAAAGGATTGGGAGAAGGACTATAAGATAATCCTGAATAAAGCGATGGCCCGGAATCAAATTTAAACCCATTGCGATCAAAAGAATGAGCCGCACCACCAGGGATAGAATGACTTTCGCAGACGGTAACATCAAAGCCATAGCGTGCTAAAAGAGCAGCACAACTCAATCCACCAATTCCACTACCAATAATGACGACATCAGTTGTTAGATTGCTCATAGTTTGATTTAAAAACATTGAAAGGAGATCCCCCTAAATCCCCCTTAAATAAGGGGGACTTTGAAATACATGTCCTCCCCTTGGCAAGGGGGGCTAGGGGGGATCGAAGACTCACCCACAACA
>CAYXCW010000013.1:63191-74349 GCA_964463555.1 uncultured bacterium | reverse complement strand
ACCATCTTGAGATCGCCTCTTGTCCCCCCCTTGGCAAGGGGGGCTAGGGGGGATCGAAGACTCACCCACAACAAGACCATCTTGAGATCGCCTCTTGTCCCCCCCTTGGCAAGGGGGGCTAGGGGGGATCAATTATCTCGAATCCAAAGAGCCAACCCGCCCCCTCTACCGCGAGCAGCAATAAAATCTTCTGTGACCATAAAGAAAGAAAAGAAAGCCAATTCCCCTATCGAACGCTGATAAAAATTTCCCTCGTCTCCTTGCCCTTTCCGAAAATTACCGTTGTAAATAACCCGACCAAACAAGCTTAATTGCATTTGGTAAAAGTCAAAAGCCAGAAGATTTTTCTTCCCTAAATACAGCGCTGGCCCGGTTAACTTGAGCGTAAATGCTCCTACTTCAAGCTGATTCCCAATTGCTGCTGCACCATGCTTTTCAACCAACATTTCACCTGGCTGACTAAAAGAAATATGCGCTTTGATAAAAATCTTAGGCAGATACCAGCCGCGACCTTTAACAATACCAGATTGTTCCTTAACTTTTGCAGTCGTCACAAAACAAAGCCGCCAATTTCCTAGCAGAGATTCCAGCGGATAAGTTAATTTTTGCTGTTTGGCTGCCTTTTCCGCTTCTAACAACGCACTGACTACGGCGGCGGCTTTTGGACGCAGTTGCGTCGTTCCTCGAAATGCAGATGCTGCTTCTGTCAAAGTCGTCGCAACAGCAGGTATTACGCTAGATTTAGATTCAACTGTCATAACTTCCTCGTAACTATTATTTCACTACACCTACCAGAAACCCGGTTTTTTCAAAAAACCGGGTTTCTTAAAACCCGATTTTTGACCGCCGAATACTAGACTAGCAGATTGGATCAAATTCAATTGATTAACTATAATATAACCGAGTTCAACAGATCGTAGCTGGATAAATCCTAAATGAAAATCGCAGTGATTGGCGCAGGAAATGTAGGCGGAACCCTGGGACGTAGCCTTGCTCAAAAAGGACACGAGATTATTTTTGGCGTCAGAGATCCGCAAAGCGAAAAAGTGCAAAATCTGCTTGCCTCAATTCCGAATAATGCTAAAGCCGACAGCAATCAAGCTGCCTGCGCCGAGTCAGAAGTGATTATTCTAACAACACCTTGGCAGACAACTCAAGCAGCGATCGCATCTTGCGGCGATTTGACCAATAAAATTTTAATCGATTGCACAAACCCCCTCACTGAAGACTTTTCCGGTTTATCAATCGGGTTTACAACTTCTGGCGGCGAACAAGTTGCAGAATGGGCAAAAGGTGCAAAAGTTTATAAGGTATTCAATCAAACCGGATTTGGGATCATGGCTGACCCCGTTTTAGAAGGTCACAAAGCGGTGATGTTTGTCTGCGGCGATGATGAAGACAGCAAACCTATTGTCATTAAGCTGACTGAAGAAGTCGGTTTTGAAACAATAGATGCGGGTAAACTCTCTACAGCTAGACTTTTAGAACCCTACGCAATGCTGTGGATTAAACTTGCCCTAGCTCACGGTTTAGGACGCGATTTTGCGTTTGCCTTAATTAGGCGTAATTGAACTTATACCGTTTTCCCATGAATGGGAAACACTTGGGGCGGGGCGGGTTTACTTCAACTGTTTGTTTTTCCCCAATATGGTTGGTAAAACCCGCCCCTACAATCCTTACTTTTTCATGGGTAGCACGCTCAAGGGAAGTTGGTATTAGGTAATTCAGGACTTATGTAGTGGTTGCGGTGCGTTACGCTATCGCTAACGCACCCTACATTTAGATTCTTTGCTATGATGTTCCCTACGCAACAACGGGGTGAGGTTTTTTATTATCGGCAATTCAATCGACATCATATAATTGTTTTTTTCTACTACCAATTACCGATTACCGATTACTAATTACCAATTAGCATAAGTGCAATAAAGACAACACGCAATACTTGTCACCTACCTGAATAGGCATTGCTTCTACCCAACAATCAATTAAACCCCAACCTAAATGAATCGTTTCCTTGCCACTATACGGTTGCCCACTCACATATGCATAGGAAATCGGCGAGTCGTGGGGAATCGATTTATCTTTGGGAATAAAACCTCCTGTCCAATCTTTGGTCTGAGTTCGCCACCATACGCGCAACTTCTTTTCAGGTTGCGGTACTAATTTTGATAATCCTCTGACTTCCCTTGGCTTCAACGCACAGTGCCACATTACCAGGGCGTAATTACCTTTGCCATGTTGCATCATTCTTACTAGCGTGGCTAAAAGCGAAGTTTGATAAAGCGTTGCCAGATTTCGCCCCGCAGCTAAAGTAATTCCCAACTCGAGCAACCGAGGTACAAAAGAAGACTCTGGCATCAGTAAATCTGCGGCACCTTGGTCGCACAGTCGCTCTTTGCGATCGCCACTCCAACTCGGAAACAAACCGCCCACCCTGACTTCATCGTGGGCGTCGAATAGCAATTCCATCAACTCGTGTCCCTCGGTGAAGCGCTGCCGCACGAGGGGGTCATTTTCTTTAATTAAAATAATTCCCGTGCGGCTGTCCACCAAAATGCCTTGCTGTTCGTCCAAGGGGACGCGGATCGGCGTCGGAATGCCAAAGCATTGGTAGATGCACGATAGATCGATGGGAGGCGCATCACCCAACCCCGACTCAGAGCGCAAAAATTCCACATAGCGAAACACATCATCTTCACACTTGAGCGCGCCGTGTTGAGACAAAAAGACTTGTCCCGGATGGCGGTAGGGTTGAGTAGTTGAATTTGCCTCACACACGAATTATTTCCCAACGGTCATTTTAATCACGTTGTAGAGCAGTTCCCATTTCTCCGGCGTCGTTGGTTGCTGTCCTCGGTACTTTAATCGAGCCAGCATCTGCACGTCATCGGAAGGTAGCCCAGCAGCGGTAGCAAATTCCGCCAAGCTGGGGGGAATCTCTCCCATCTCTTCTATTATTCCCGTCGCATCGCCTTTCAGTCCCAAAACCGAGGTCAATTTTTCCATCACCTGCCAAGACAGGTTAGTAGCTTGTCCCCGTTCGATTTGGGATAGGTAGTTGCGCGAGATACCGACTTTATCCGCCAATTCTTGCTGGCTGAGTTTTTCTTGCCGTCGGCGCAAGCGAACTGTGTTGCCAAATTCATCCATAACTTAGTCTGTCTTCTCCTCTTGTAGGGCAGGCACCTCGCCTGCAATTGTGTCTGGGCGGGCATTCTACCCACCCCAAAACTCCAGAAGCCCTTTGATAACTGGAGTTTGCAAAATTTGTCGCTAGGTATTGCATAGGCAGACATCCCGTGTTAGAGTAGTAACCATGAAATGCAAACTACAGTTTGCATCCTAATACCACTCTAGCAGCAAAAGGTAGATTATGAACCAGTTTGCCGCCAAAGACAGCAAGGCGAAGATTATCGATGCATTTGAGCAAATCTTGGCAGAACGGCGTAAAGTTGCATCGCGGGTTGCTACCAAAGAAGAAGAAGCCGAAAAAGAGAAAAACCGCACAGTATTGGCGACAGTTTCCCAATACACAGCAGATAGCATCGTGCGGGGATTAGCAGATCTGCAACTCGAATTTGGCAACATTGTTACCGGACTTTCGACGCGCTTGACGACAGAAACGACAAAATTGGACGATTTAAAACGCGCGATCGCCACCGAAAACCAACACCTGCAAGAACTCGAGCAAACCCGCGTCGTCGCCGATGCCCTTTATTTGTTAACCCAAGAACATCAAGAAAACCTGCGCTTATTAGAACAACGATCCGCAAGCGATCGCGAAATCCTAGAAAAAGAAATCGCCGAAAGCCGCAAAATCTGGCAACGGGAGCAAGAAGAATTCGACCTCACCACCAACGAAAGCAACGAACTGCAACAAAGCGATCGCACAAAACAAGAAGAAGACTACGGATACAACACCGAGCGATCGCGCAAAATAGCCAGAGACGAATATGAAGAAACCAAACGACAAATCGAACGAGACATCCAAGAAACAAACCAAACCAAACAGAAAAACTGGACAGAACGAGAACAGATTTTGGCAGCAAATCAAACACTACTGGAAGAATACCAACGCAAAACAGCAGCATTTCCCAACGAACTGGGCGAAGCAATCAAAAAAGCACGCGAAGAAGGCATTCGAGATGCTGCTCAAGAAGCCAAAATCAAATCAGACTTGGTGGAAAAAGAATGGGAATCCACCAAACAAGGATACGAACTACAAATCCAATCCCTAGACACAAAAATCCAAAAACAAACCGAACAAATCGCCGAAATCACCACCCAACTACAAACCGCTTTACGCCAAGCTCAAGAACTAGCAATGCGCGCCTTCGGCAACACCCCAAATCGCTCCACCAACCCCTAAAAACCTTACTCCCTTCCCAATAAACTACCTACTCTACCTACCTCTTCCCTCTGCGTTCTCTCTCCCTCTGTGGTTCGTTAAAAAGGTATTTGTACGGAGGGGACTACATAAGTTGGGTTTCCCTCCACTTAACCCAGCGTTCAATTAAACAGCATCTCAAATTACTCAAAAGCGGTAACTAATTATGGCAACCAAACGACCAACCGAAAAAAGCACCAAAGCTGAAATCCTCACCGCCTACAACGAACTAATGAAAGAAAAGAAAGAATTAGAATCCCAAATCGTGCAAAAACCAGAAACCGCAACCACTCCCCGCAACGGCAACGGCAAAACCAACAGCGAAGTTATCATCAAACCCGTGCTAAAACAACAGAAAATGGAATCAATCATCGACGGGTTAAACCAACTGCAACTAAACTTTGGCGGTGCAGTCAGCGACTTATCCGAAAAGCTCGTCCTCGAAGCCTTCAAACTGCAAGAAGCACAGCGAAAAGTCAGCGAAGAACGGCAAGAACTGCAAGCACTGCACAGCTTGGAAGTCACCGACGGAAGCTTAGACACATTAATCCAACAATACGAAGAAAGCTCCAAAACCTTTAACGAAGAACTGCGCCAACGCACAGATGAAGTTAATCTAGCAACAACCACCGCCAAAAAAGCCTGGGAAAAAGAGCAAGAAGAACACCGCCGCCTGATCAAAGAACGCAACGAAACCCTTGCCAAAACCCGCTTACGCGATGGCAAAGAATACAGTTACGACTTAACCTTGCAACGGAAATTGTCAGACGAAGAATACGAACAAGAGAAAAAACGACTGTATCAAGAATTAGACGAATTCCAGAAAAATCAAGAAAAACAATGGGCAGAACGGGAGAAAGCGATCGCCGAACGAGAAACGCAATTTGCCGAACTTAAAACCAAAGTTGAAGCAATGCCAAAAGATCTGGAAGCCGCAATTAAACGTACCAAAGAGGAAGGCAAAGGAATTGCTTTTGGTCAAGCCAAAGTCAAAGCCGATTTACTTGCCAAAGACATTGAAGGAAGCAAACGCAATTACGACTTGCGAATTCAATCGTTGCAAGAAACAATTGAAAATCAAAACTTCCGGATTCAAAATTTATCCAAACAACTCGACTCCGCCCTCAAACAAGTACAAGATTTGGCAGTAAAAGCAATCGAAGGAACTTCCAATCTCAATTCGTTCCAAGCCATGAAAGAAATTGCCTTAGAACAAGCGAAAAATCAAAACAAAATGAAGTAACGGTAATAGGTAATGGGTAATTGGTAATAACACCTCCGATTACCCATTAGCAATTAGCAATTAGCAAGCATTGGAGAAATTTACATGCAATTCAACAAACTCGATCTCAGCAACATATTAGCGATTAGTCACAATGATGATTTTTTAGCGATCGCAATCGACCGTGGAGATCGGCTGGATATCATCGAAATTCCCGCACCGAAAGCCGCTTATGAAGGACTCGTACAACTGAATGAAATAGTTGCGTCGGACTCTCCCGAAGTTGCCGCATCTGCTGACTTTTATCAACTACCAGGAGTGCAAGAAGAAATTTACATGCTACCAGTTCATTCAACAATGGCAAATTACATCGGCTACGATTCAGATCGGCAGTTATTGCAAATTGAGTTTAAAAACGGCTCAGTTTATGAATACGAAGGTGTAGACGAAGAAACTTGGGAAGATATGCTAGAAACCAATTCGCCAGGACGATTTTACAACCGGGAAATTAAAGGCAACTATCGCTCTCGTCGGCTTGATTAATTTTGATATGATGCATTTGCACGCTAACCCGTTGTAGAAAAGATCTTGTTACAGCATGGAAACGAAGTGGGAAAAAACAGTCCCCCACTTCGTTTTTATTTGGGCGATCGCTATACTGTTTAAGACTTTGGTTTTCACAAAGGTAGATACAATACAACTCCCTTCCATTCTGCTTGTTCGCTACAGCCGATCAGTAATAACAACTCATCAATTGCCTGTCGAGTTGGTGTGCGATCGTTGACTACAAACAAGCCCGCCATTGCCTCTCCTCTAACCAGGCGTTCATAAGCAAAGTCTGGCATTGTTGCACGGTCATGAGTGAGAAGAATACGCTCATTACTTGCTGCCCAAGCTAAAATTTCTGGATCTTCAAATTCTTGTAAACCAACATCTTGAACCCGAACTAGATCGAGGTTGGATTGACGTAGAAATAGCCCCCTAACTATATCACCGTTGAAGTTCTCATCACTTAACAAACTCAACATAATCGCTGTTACTGACTTTGCTGAGATAACAAACGATTGCGAATCAGACTGAGATCGGGTTGAATGCTAGACAATCGTTGTTGAACCGATTGAGCTAACTGCTCTCTCTGATTTAAGTATGCTTCTACAGCGTCTCGGTGTCGAAGATAGTAACCAATTGTATTGTAGACATCGGATAAGGATAGCGTTGAGTAGCGATAAACAATAGACTCAGGAGATGCACCATCTTGAAACGCTCGGATTACCATCTCCAACAAAACTCTTGAATTTCCAACTCGAATTGCTCCAGTTTCATCTTCACGGAGGGGGGGTGCCTCACACTCTAAAACAAGGCTCATATATTGATTTTCCTGGCTCAAGTACATGACGATCGTAGCCTAATAACGCATCCTGCGGTCTTACCTGGTACGTTATTTATCCCAAGTGACGGTTGTGCGTGCAATTTAGGCCGGAAGCAGAAGCAGGTTAACTGCCTCAAGCACAAACTTACGGTCGCGATCGTAGGGATAGCCATAAAACTTACTTGTATATGCGATCGCCTGTGACAATTTCGTAAGTCATAGAGTATTTAATTTTCAAACATAGTATTTTTCCCCTACCCCAGGTGCATCCTAGAGCGGTACGCTGGAGCGGTAAACCTGTTGATTAAACAAGAATGCCTACGCCCTGTCACATCCTTGTAGAAGGAAATCCGGTAATCGTTTATGCTAGCAGGAATGGCAGCCCTAACAAAATATTGCCTATCCTCAAACCGTTTCTAGAAAAGTTTTGGCAAGAAAGAGAAATCCACGGAGAATACGATTATACCGCTGATTGCCTAGTGGCTCAAATTGTAGTTAGGTTTGGCTACGAGATCTGCGAAGATGATTTTTCTAACTTGCGAGTCGGTGTAAATTATGACCCTAGCGTTGAATATATTTATGCGATCGCACCAAAAGATCGGCAAATAAATATCTGGGTTCCCCAAGACAAATACCGCCACTATCCCAGCGTCGGATTGCAAGGCTGCGATCGCACAGGCACCCAAGAGTGGTAAAACAAAATTGGGAGGCGCGCGCCTCCCAATTTCAGCTAAACAAAGCACCGATCAAACTATCCAGCATTAGCAACAACTGACGGACTCGTCAACAATTTAACAGCTGCTTGATATTGTTGGTCTGCCTCTGTACCAATTTGCTCGCGCTTAATTGGCTCCAAGGTTACCACTTCGTCGGGCGTAATCCCCAGTTTGTTAATATCGTGATGGTTGGGAGTTTCGTACTTAGCTACAGTTACCGCCAATCCCGAACCATCAGACAGATCGAACAAGGATTGAATCAACCCTTTGCCAAAAGTTTTTTCACCTACCAATTGCGCGCGATGATTATCTTGCAACGCACCGGCAAGAATTTCGCTGGCGCTAGCAGTTCCCCGGTTAACTAAAACTACCAAAGGATCGTGAGTTAAAGCCTCGCCGCTGGCTTCAAAGCTGCCAATTACCCCTTGTCGGTTAACCGTGTAAACAATCGTACCTTGATCTAACCACTCGCGAGCAATTTCAATTCCGGCTTGCAACAAACCACCGGGATTGTTTCGCAAATCGAGAATGTATGAATCGGCACCTTGTTTTTCTAAGCGCGCTACGGCGTGGGCTAACTCGGCGGGAGCGTTGGCGCTAAATTGATTTAGGCGAATATAGCCAACTTTCGCATCTCCAAGTTCGTTATGCAGTTCGGCGATGACTGGATTGAGGGCGATGCGATCGCGCACCAAACGCACTTCTCGCACCTCTTCCCCATCCCGTGCTAAAGTCAAGCTGACGCTAGTGCCCCGCGGCCCCCGCATCCTCGCAGCAGCTTCATCTAAAGTGAGTTGCGCTGTCGAAAAGCCATCTATTTCCTTGATGCGATCGCGCGGTTGTATCCCCGCCTGCTCTGCTGGGGAACCCGCAATCGGCGCTATCACTTGCAATTCGCCCGTTTTTTCGTCCAAGGCAATTTGCAGCCCCACTCCAGTTAGCTCACCAGAAGTCGAAACCTGTAAACTGCGATATTGATCCGGCTTCAGGTGTCGCGTAAACGGATCGTCTAAGCTTGATAGCATTTGCGCGATCGCCCCATAAGTCTGCTCTCGATCTTTCAGCGGCTGCTTGATCAGCTTCTCCCGCAAATGCCACCAATTTTGATGGTTAAACGTATCATCCACATAAGAGTGATTGACAATTCGCCATACTTCTGCTAATAGCCGTTGCTCCTCGCTCAAAGCCGCAGCAGGCGATGTCCACGCCACCAAAGCCAAAATAACCGAAAGGATAGCAGAAATCCCCAACCGTAAAAAGCGATTTTGCATGTCACAAAGCTTATACTTCATTCGACCGCCAGTGAAGAGATAGTTTGACCAATCCTGGCAAATTTCTGCCCTGGTTGCCAAGTTGGGGCAAACAGAACGATATTTGAATTCAACTGAAAACCTCTTGCGGACTATGTTACTTTTTTTAATAGAAGATCGAATGCAACCCGTCTCATCTATCTGATACAAGGTGTAGAATGGCGCGTTCAACACCTCTCACTCGGCATCATCTGCAACTGGAGTCTGAGAAATCAGAATCAGGAGGCAGTTCAGGAAAGCTAAGAGAGGTAATTATAGCCAGACATTGGCTATAATTCGCCAAAATTGTCCAAAACGAGCTAAAACCAAGCTTAATATCGCGGACAAGTTTGACAAACTTTTGAGCCGGATGGGCGATCTCCAAATTCACGCCTGTGGGCAAAAAGACACCGAAGTCCCTGGTAGAATCAGGAAGCCCGTCACCCCCACCGCCTTCTCTAAGCGGCAAATCCCACAACAGCAATACATCCTTTAGGAATTCTGGCTATATGGCAAACGTTTACGATTGGTTTGAGGAACGCTTGGAGATTCAGGCACTTGCCGATGACGTCACCAGCAAGTACGTTCCACCCCACGTCAATATTTTTTACTGCCTGGGCGGCATCACCCTGGTATGCTTTATAGTCCAGTTCGCGACTGGATTTGCGATGACGTTCTACTACAAGCCAACCGTCACCGAAGCCTTCTCCTCAGTGCAGTACATCATGACCGAAGTTAACTTCGGTTGGTTAATTCGCTCCATCCACCGCTGGTCAGCCAGCATGATGGTGTTGATGATGATTCTCCACGTCTTCCGGGTTTATTTAACCGGCGGCTTCAAAAAGCCTCGCGAACTGACTTGGGTAACCGGCGTTATCCTGGCAGTAATCACCGTTTCTTTTGGTGTAACCGGCTACTCTCTGCCTTGGGACCAAATAGGATACTGGGCGGTAAAGATCGTTAGCGGCGTACCCGAAGCGATTCCAGTAGTTGGCACCTTAATTGCCGACTTGCTGCGCGGTGGCTCCAGCGTCGGTCAAGCAACCTTGACCCGCTACTACAGCGCCCACACCTTTGTTTTACCCTGGCTAATCGCCGTGTTCATGCTGCTGCACTTCTTGATGATTCGCAAGCAAGGCATTTCCGGCCCCTTGTAAAGGGAGCGGTTTAAAACAGCGGATAGCATACGGGGGCGGGTTTAAATAAACTGTCGATGATTTCAGAGATGGTTGGTTAAACCAGCCCCTACCAAACCTCAAACCTTTCTCACTTTGAAGGAGAACACTCTAGACTATGGGGACACTTAAAAAACCCGATTTGGCAGATCCAGTTTTACGTGCCAAACTTGCCAAAGGCATGGGTCATAACTACTACGGCGAACCCGCATGGCCTAATGACCTGTTATATATCTTCCCCGTTGTAATTATGGGGTCGATGGCTTTGATCATCGGTTTGGCTGTTCTCGACCCAGCAACAGTCGGCGAACCTGCTAATCCTTTCGCAACTCCTCTGGAAATCCTTCCCGAATGGTATCTATGGCCTGTTTTCCAAATCCTGCGTACAGTTCCTAACAAACTGTTGGGAGTTGTATTGATGGGATCTGTACCTCTGGGTCTGATTATCGTTCCGTTCATTGAAGGCGTCAATAAGTTCCAAAATCCCTTCCGTCGTCCCGTTGCGATGACTGTATTTCTGTTCGGTACTCTGGTCACCTTGTGGCTGGGTATCGGTGCTATCTTCCCAATTGACAAATCCTTAACTCTGGGTTTGTTCTAAACCTAAAAAACCTTCAAATTGACGCCTGCTGTTGCTGCTTTAGCTTTCGAGGTTAAAAGACGCCAGCAGGCGTCAATTAATTTGAGATTTGAGATTTGAGATTTCAGATTGAGGATTTGGGATTTGGGATTTGAGATTTGAGATTTGAGATTTCAGATTGAGGATTTGGGATTTGAGATTGATATCATCTCCGGTAGTAAAGGTTGTGTATAGGGGCGGGTTTTACCAGCCATCGTTTGGAACCATGAGATATATCGTTAAACCCGCTCTTAGAAACCGGGTTTCTGCTGCCCTCTTTCATTTCATAAATGATTTTTCACAGAAACCCGGTTTCTTGGCGTAACCTCTTAGAAACCGGGTTTCTGCTGCCCTCTTTCATTTCATAAATGATTTTTCACA
>CAYXCW010000013.1:36032-63091 GCA_964463555.1 uncultured bacterium | reverse complement strand
GAAACCCGGTTTCTTGGCGTAACTGTCAACTGTCAACTGTTCAAGCTTCTTTGTTAAAATCTCCCCGCAAATCTCTCAGACTGTCGTCAGGCATTTGCGGCGCAACGGCAGGATTGCTAATAACTTCCTCTGGATTTTCCGGGATACCGCTAGTCCGGACAAGATCTCTGGGGTCTACTATATCCTCGTTTCCCGTCGGTGGATTAACATTTTCTTTGTAACCAGGCTGTTTAGGTGCTTCGCCAGTCATAATTATTTTCTGGATTGAGGTACATATCTCAGGCTAAAATTTTCGATTGAGCGCCACACACTATCTTGGGGCAGATTAGAGGTGAACAAATGCCAAAAAAACAAAAGTTTCCCCATTTAGTGGGATCGAAATGGACGGCAAAACAAAAAACTTGGGGATGGCGACATTTTCAGGTGGTTAATCGCAAAAACCAAGGCGATATGGTATTTGCGGAAATGGTAGCTTCCTGCGACCCAAATGTCCGATTTTGGCTGAATGCAAAAGCGCTAAAAGACCCCTCAATGTGGCAAGCGGGCTGGAAAACTTTACAAGAACAAAAAACCGATCAAAACGATATCTACCTAGAGGAAGGTGACGGATATCAAATTTTGAATTAAAATTGATATTTGGTTTGTATGTTGGCAAAATCAAATAATTACTCGTAACTAATGGAAAGTAAAGAACTAGGAAATACGGGTGTTCGGATTAGCGCGATCGCTCTCGGCGGGATGCCAATGTCGTTGAGTAACAGACCAGAAGAAACACAAGCGATCGCCACCATCCATCGCGCCCTCGACCTTGGTATTACCCTCATCGATACGGCAGACTCTTACTGTAAAGATGAATCGGATAAACACCACAATGAAAAACTGATCCAGAAAGCGCTGCAACAGTACAAAGGCGATGTTAGCAATGTTGTCGTCGCGACCAAAGGCGGTTTGATGCGCCCTAACGGTGCTTGGACGCGCAATGGCAATCCCGAACATTTAAGAAAGACAATTAGAGAAAGTTTCCAGGCGCTAGGAGGGGAGAAACCAATCGATGTTTGGCAGTATCATTCACCCGATCCAGAATATTCCATAGAAGCATCCCTCGCCCCTGTAAAAGCAGCTGTAGAAGAAGGTTTAATCCGATTTGTAGGTGTGTCTAACTTTTCTGTAGAACAGATTAAACGGGCGCAAGATGTGGTAGAAATTGTTTCCGTGCAAAACCAGTACAATCCTTGGTATCGTCTGCCAGAATTAGACCGCGTGCTAAATTATTGCGAACGGGAAAAACTCACATTTTTGCCTTGGAGTCCGTTGGGCGGTAGTCGTCGCTTTGCCAGTTTAAAAGAGATTACCGAAATTGCTCAACTAGCTCAAGAAAAAGGCGTGTCGGTGTATTGTATTGTTCTGGCATGGTTGATGGCAAAATCACCCTGCATCGTACCAATTCCCGGTGCTAGTAAGGTTTCAAGTGTGGAAGATTCAGTACGTGCAGTTGATGTGAAATTATCCCAAGAAGAAGTAGAAACAATCGATCGAGCAACTTCTACTTTGGGGTAGGGATTCTTAGGACTGAAGCTGCGCGTCACAGTTAAATAAAATTGACTGGATGTGCCAGTTGCGTAAGTCCTAAATGCACTTACCTGATAACGGAAGTAATACTTCCCGGAGGTTTTTAGATGACAACAGAACCAAATTCTCGCAACCCTAACCCTACAGAAACACAATTGTCGTCAGAAAGCGCCAACACCACAAATGGTGCGACAACAGATAACGCCCCTCAAGGTCAATCTTTGTCAGCAACTATGGCGACAAACCAAGAAGAGGGACAAATTTCTAGTGATATTCAAGCGCCAATTATAGTTAAAAAACGTGGTGCAGGTTCCTATATCGCGCCTCGGGCGGCGGCATTGGTAATTTTAGTAGCGATCGCTATCATAATTTTTGGATTAATCGGGAATAACTTTTGGCTGACTTCCGGGGGATCAATTATCGCGCTGCTGATCTCGTTGCGAGTGCTTTGGCCTGAGATTGTAAACTGGTTAAATGAAGTCAGTGCTACCGAGCGATCGCTTGTTATCGCCACCGTCGGGGTATTCTTTGGCATCGCCGGATTGTTGGAAATACTTGGAGTATACAAGCAACTGATCCGCTGGGGTAGTCAATTTAATTGGGAAGCAGTCGGATCTCTGGCAGAATGGACGGGTGCAGTAGGGCAAGTATTGATCGCCATCCTCGCCGTTTACATTGCGTGGCGACAATACATTATATCCAAAGACCTCACCATCCAACAAAATAGAATTACCCAACAACAAACAATTGATGCCTATTTTCAAGGCATTTCCGAGCTAGCATTAGATCAACAAGGATTTTTAGAAGACTGGCCTCAAGAAAGAGCGATCGCAGAAGGACGCACGGCAGCTTTACTTAGCAGTGTAGACTCAGAAGGAAAATCCAAAATTATCCGCTTTTTATCCCAGTCTAAATTGCTCACACCCATCAAGCGCGACCAACTTTTAGGACGCCCCATTTTTAACGGTTATGGCGGATACGAAGAAGACCGAGAATACGGTGTCCGCGTAATCGATTTGGGAGTAATGTTAGCAGGTGCAGATATGTCTTATACCGACCTGCGCTGGACAGATTTAAGCGACGCCAATTTAGTCAGAGCAAATTTAACTAGATGCGATCTGGTAAAAGCTAACCTCGCCCGGACAATTTTGTACGATGCTAAACTCGCATACACAGACCTAAAAAGCACTCGCTTCTTCTACGGTAAAGCCGAAACCGCCACCCCTCGCAGTCGCACCGAACTTCCCAATTTTACCACCGGCGTCCATACCGGCGCCGTCGTAGAAAACGCCGACTTCACAGCCGCCCAGCGCTTATCAGAAGAACAGCGTTACTATTGTTGCGCCTGGGGCGGTTCTAAAACAAGAGGTACTATACCAGGCGGATGCGAAGGCATTCCCAATAAATTAGGACGATAATAATTGCAGATTTTAGATTTTAGATTTCAAATTTAATTAAATCTGCAATCTAAACTCTGCAATCTGAAATTAATTAAATTAAATCTGCCATCTAAAATATGCAATCTGAAATTAATTAAATTAAATCTGCCATCTAAAATATGCAATCTGAAATTAATTTAATACCAAGACCGCAGCCACATCCGCCATTTAAAAGCTTCGCCAGATAAAGGCAATCCCAAATACACCGGCAACCAAAATACAAAGGCTAGTAAAATTAGAAAAATCACCGTTACTCCCAGCAAACGAAACTCAATATCGACGCTATAAAGCCACCGTTCGACCAGCCATGCTAAGCTCAAAAATGCAAAGATGGCTGCTGGCATATAAAGATAGATAAACGTACAGCGCGTTACCTTAACCCAAGGAAGCAAGTTAGCCCCATAGTTCAACAATAAATAAATTCCAATCCACAATTTGGGCGCGTAAAAACGGTTAGCATCATTTTGCTCGATCCAAATGTGCCTCACCAGTTCAATTATCAATAAAACTATTGCCGCCGTTGATAACCACCATAAAAAGGGATTTCCCATTGCATGAATATCGTAAATCACTTTACCAGCTCCTGCGGGTAAAGCAGGCCCGAAAGATGGCACGGGTTCGATTGTATTGCGCGCCGTTTCGTAAAAATAACTCATCGGACGCAGCATCAAAGGCCAAGTATACCAACTCGAACAGTAAGGATGTACGCTGGCTCCGCTTCCCAGTCTTTGATGAAATCCTAAAATTTGTTGGTGCAGTTCCCAAAAATCAGCTTTTGTATTTATTTGTAAGTGGGGAATCCAAATTAAGTAGTAAAATATAGCCGGAATAATAGCCAAATTAGCAATTAAGTGATAAAATTTAATTTGGGTTAAATTTTGGAAAGGCAGGCGTAAATTTTGGATGTTATTTCCCATCCACTGCATTAGATTCGCACCAATCCAAATTAGATAAATACCAAGTAAAAATCCCAATCCGCTCCACTTAACTGAAATACAAGCGCCAAAACTAACACCGGATAGGGCTAACCACATCCAACGCCAACGATTTTGATGTTCTAATGCTAGCAGGAAAAACCAGTGAGCTAATAAGCCGAAAAAAACTAGATAAATATTAATTAAAGCATAGCGGGACTCGACGAGAAATAAACCATCTAAAGTGGTGAATAAAGCGGCAATCAGGGCGTAACTGCGCCGGTGACTGATGTGGTATGCGATCGCACCCACCACCACAGGCAGCAGCGAACCCACAAGCGCATTCAACCAGCGGTAAGTCCAAGGGGAAAACGGCACGCCGCCTAGATTATTGATTGCATCTTGCGGGGATTGAAAGTGCCTGCCAATCCAAATTGCCAGAGCGATCGCATACTTCCCTAAAGGCGGATGGGCATCAAAAAAAGGCGTCCCGGTTAAATAATTATTGGCATATTTAACGTAATAAACCTCATCAAACACCAAAGTGTTAAATCGATCTAAACCCCAAAAATGCAACCCGAAGGATAGCAGCAACACCCCCGCCATACCAACGGTAAACCAAGGAAAAGATGTGCGATCGCGCTTTTTGAACAAATTCATCACCATCTGTAGGGGGGGTTTTACCAACCATTGAAGCCATTATTTACAGTGTATATAAACCCGCCCCCATCAGTGGCTGACTATTGAAGATAAATTGTTTGACCTGTTTCTGCCGACTTACGAGCAGCATCTGCTACTTTCAACGTATACAAACTTTCTGCTGGGGTGATATATAAGGGAGTGCCTTCGAGTAAATGGTCTAGTACCATTTTGGTATCTTTGGCAAACAAACCCCGCCGACTTCCCACTTCAATCGGTGTCGTTGTTTCTTGCTTGACTAGCTTGCCTTGCTCGCCATCAAATATTAGCGTACCTTGTTCGCCTTGGACTTCAAATTTGCGTTCTGCCTGAAAGAATGTTTTTCCTTTTCCGTAAATTACTTCCCCAATTAAACCGCTAGTGAAACGTAACTGAGCTGCACAAAGACAAGCGCTATAAAATTCTGGATCGTCTTGCCAAAAACGCGCTTGAGTGCTAACGCTAACGACTTCTCCAAATAAATCTATCAGTCGATGCAGGCGGGAAAGTGCAGCGCTAAGGGGAAAACCAAATAATTCTGGGTTGTAAGTCCACTTGCGCGGGGCGGGATGTTGGGGATTAATCGTACTGTAGCGGGCATAAAATGGCGTACCAATTTCCCCGATTGACTGGCGCAGCGCTTGGTGAACTCCCCCCAACAGTTCGATATGTTCGACGTGCAACAGTTTACCCTGGGCTTGTGCTAAAGCGATCGCTTCCTCTGCTTCTGTTGGTTCTAAAGCGAGAGGATATTCTACCACCACATGCTTCCCCGCCGTCAGGGCAGCGCGAGCGATCGCCCCATGTTCCCGATTTATATTGCAAACTACCACCAAATCTAGATCCGGGCGTTCTACCAACTCCTGCCAAGAGTCTAGCGCCACAGCTTGGTACGTTTGAGCGAATTCTTGGGTTTTTTCCGGGGTATGTCCGGCGATCGCTCTTAGATCGCTGCGGCTATCTGACTGAAACGTTTCCGCCCTTAGCTTCGCTGCATATCCCGTCCCTACCAAACCCACTTTTAAGGGCATTTTGCCATCAATATAATTAGTTAAACCATTCATTTTACACCATATGTTGTCTATTTTTTCTGACAGGCATTCGTACCTTTACCCCCAGAATTAGGGGTCAACTCCCCTAACCCTTATAGCTAGCTGTTTCCCATAAGTATAAGTAATTAGGATTAAATTAAGAAAATTGATTGCGAATACCATTCAACCAAATTGAGAAATAGGTATAAAAACTCTGATGTTTTCCTTTAGTATCAGAATGTAAAGCAAATCTGAAGGCAGCGCCGAAATCGATTTCGGCGAACACCGCTGCTTAAGGAAAACTTATACGGCTGTTAAGAACACATAAGAGGAGAACAAATGGCTACTTACAAAGTCACGTTAATCAATGAAGCCGAAGGTCTAAATCAGACCATTGAAGTAGCTGATGACGTGTATATTCTCGACGCAGCGGAAGAACAAGGACTCGATCTGCCTTTCTCTTGTCGCGCAGGCGCTTGCTCTACTTGCGCTGGCAAAATTGTCGAAGGTGGTATTGACCAATCCGATCAATCTTTCTTGGATGACGATCAAATTGAAGCTGGCTACGTTTTAACCTGCGTGGCTTATCCCACATCTGATTGCACCATCATGACCCACCAAGAAGAAGCTCTCTACTAAAAGCTTCTAGGAAAATTATTCAGGGGTGTGGGTAGTAGAGATCGCCGCAGCGCGAGAAAATTTACTATCTACAAGCTCCCCTGAATTTAATCATAGGGAAATTCAACAGTTGACGTAAAGAAACCGGGTTTCTGGGAAAAATCGTTGATCAAATCTTAGATCGCCGCAGAAACCCGGTTTCTGGGAAAAATTGTTGATAAAATCTTAGCTCGCCGCAGAAACCCGGTTTCTCAGATAGGTTTGGCGAAAAAATCATTGATGAAACTAATGACATGCCTCCGCCACGCACTCGCGTTCGGAGCAGAAACCAATTTTCTAATATAGAATTGTGAGCGGCGAAGCAAATTAATTTTTCCTTTCCCCTTACAAGGGAGAGGCTAACAACTCATTTTTTCTGGTAAGGAAGATAAGAAAGGTAGGGAAGCTCAAGACAAAATTATTTCTACTCCCTTGTCTCCCTTGTCTCCCTTATCCCCCTTGTCTTTTTTATTTCTTCTCGGCGGATGGATTCTGCCAAAAAACAATCGTATTGTTGAGGGGAACCAGTTGAGTTCCAGGATAGTAAAAGTTAAGAATTCGCTTGCTTGACCAACCGATTTCTGCTAGTTTATAAGCCCCTGTTTGACTCAAACCAACCCCATGTCCGAATCCGCCACCGATAAAGGCGTAACCCCACATGGCGTTGTCTTTTTTAACGGGTTCTACATAAAAAAATGTGCTGCGCGGTGGTAATAAAGCGCTGCGAACTTCTTCTTTGCGAAGTTCCAGATTGCCTTTATCGGTTTCAACTACCATTTTCTGAATCCGTCCGGCAGGCGATCGCTCGAGAATCTCCATGCCCTGAATCTCGGTAAAATCCGCTAGGGGATGCTTGCGATTTTCCAGATATTTTCGCAAATGATCGCTTAAAACCTGGAGGCTGGCTTCTTTACGCCAGCGAAACATCTCCCA
Organism: uncultured bacterium; assembly: GCA_964463555.1. Classification (GTDB taxonomy): domain Bacteria; phylum Cyanobacteriota; class Cyanobacteriia; order Cyanobacteriales; family Aerosakkonemataceae; genus Microseira. The sequence goes on along the minus strand of CAYXCW010000013.1, from coordinate 55,870 downwards.
ACGTTCTTCGTTAAAACCTTTTTCCAAGCTGATAAACCGCCGGAAGTTTTCCTCGGACGCTAAACTATTAGTTTCCAAATCCCAAATATTGCCCACTGAATCCACTACGGGAATTAAATAAGGCCGATCTTCCCCATTCCAAACATCGCTAAAGGGAGCCGTAACGCCGCCCGTGGTAGAAGAATATAACGCATCTACCAACTCGTTATTGTATGTCAGCACCAAGCCCCTTGTCGAAGCGATCGCTCGATCCGTAGTCGGCGTGGCGCCGGTCAATCCATAATAAACCTGGCAGTGAACGTCAGCACAAAGCTGATAGCCATCAATTGCAAACCGGCGCAAGTTTCGCAGCGCATAAGTCCGCGCAATTACCGCTTGCGCTTCCAGCGCCGCAGTTGGCGCCGCCGCCCCAATTTCGTTGGGAACCACACCCCGCAGATAAGTTTCTAACGGCACTCGGTTGACCAGAGTAAAATTCCCGTAGGCATTCGGCTGAATTTTCAACGGCCCGACAAATAAACGACTGGGACGCTTATTTTTGCCTTGGGACACCTGGATCGTATTTTTACCCGCCGCCACAATTTCCAATTGCGCGCGGGTGAAGCGAAAACCGTTCGCCATCCAGGATACCCTGGGAACTTTTTCTACAACTTGCGTCTCGATATGTGCAGATTTTTCGCCCTTCGCTTGTAAACTTTGTAACAGCAACCGTCTCAGTAAGGGATTGCTGTAAACATCGCGTTTCGCCCAAACTTGCCAGCGTTCTGGTTGGGCAACTTCGGTTTCAATCCCTTTTGCACGCCACTTTTCGGCATAATATTCCGCCGTCTCGAAGTTTGGGTGAACGCCGATCACCACTCGTTCTTCGATCTGGGGTTCCGGTAGCGGTTGCATGGCAATTTCCAGCTTTACCTTGTCTACCGAAACAGTTTGGGGTTGCATATTACCACCAAGAAAGCGCAATGTCAAGCGATCGCCTGGTGTCGCTTCCAAAGTTAGCTCATCCTCTGGTTTGGCCCCAAACCGCTGCACTATCCCAACTTGAAGTTCTACATCTTCTTTGGCATTAGCCTTTGGGGCTTCTAGCGCCAGTCCTAGCAAACACAAAGCAGTCAGTACCAAACCCTTGTCCCATCGCCGCCGTTTCTCTGTAGAACGCGGCTTTGGTATCAATTTTTGCTTGGAGGCGTTAGTTATCTGCATGGGCTACCCTCGCGCGATCGCACTTCGATCAAAAATGCTATCTGAAACCATATCAGTTATTTCATCAGCTACCAACCCAAGATTGGACTCGATACAGAGACAAGGAGGACAAGGAAGACAAGGGAGACAAGGGGGACAAGGAAGGAAATAATTTTCAGAGAGGTTGCCCCGCCCTAGACTGGTAGCCATTTCATCCTTTAATAGAACCGTTGCAACTCGTACTCATAACGACTATGATTATAAGAGAAGAGTAAAGTAATAGAACTGATATGGCTACTAAAGCTAAAGTACAAGAAATTCCCCTATCCCAGATTCGCCGCCCCTTGTATCGAGAAAACGACCAAGCCAAAGTAGCGGCATTAATGGCATCGATTAAAGAAATCGGTCAGCAAGAACCCATAGACGTGTTAGAAGTAGACGGACAGTATTATGGCTTTTCTGGCTGTCATCGGTTTGAAGCTTGCCAGCGCTTGGGTAAAGAAACAATCCTTTGTCGAGTCCGCAAAGCCCCCCGTTCTGTTCTGAAAATGCATCTAGCTTAGTTTGACAGTGGACAGTGGACAGTTGACAGTTGACAGTTGACAGTTGACAGTGGAAGAATCGAAAAATTAGGTCATTTTCTTCCTCAGCTCCCTCAGCTCCCTCAGCTCCCTCAGCTTCCAATATTCTTCGATCGCAATCAAGTAGCCTTGCTTAAAGGGAAAGGCTAACAACCCATTTTTTCTGGTAATAGGTAATGGCTAATCGGAAAAAACCTATTAGCCATTACCTATTACCCATTACCAATCTCAAATTCCCTATGCCCCATGACCAAGATTACAGCCATCAGTTGCAGCAGTTGATGCAGCGGGTGGGAATTTCCAGTTTTAAAGCCCTCAGCCGCTGTGCGGGCATATCTGAGCGGCAATTAAAGCGCATCCGCACCGGCGAGATCTCCCAAATGCGCTTAGAAGACGTATTGAAGCTTTCTCAAGCGCTACAAGTACCTGTCAGCGAGTTATTGTCAGCTTTTTCTACCGTAGAATTGAATTGGGTAACTCAGTCGCAGCAACCATCATCAGCGTTGCAGCAGGAGTACCAGCGCCTGCAAGGGCAATTGGAACAGCAAGGAGAGTCTTTAAAGCAGGAGTTTCAACAGGAAAATCTGCAAATTTTAGAATCTTGGTTGTTGCAATGGCCCACAGCGGCTTATGCGGCGACACAAAATCCCCAACTAGCGGCAGTAAAATTACTCCCCTTGCTGCGACCCGTGGAGCAAATGCTACAACAGTGGGGGGTGGAAGCGATCGCATCGGTAGGTGCGGAAGTGGAATACGATCCGCAGGTGCATCAACTCATGGAAGGAACTGCGGCGGCGGGCGATCGCGTCAAAGTACGTTACACTGGCTACCGACATGGCAACCGACTCCTGTTCCGTGCCAAAGTCAGTTCCTCACCCCGTCCAGATTGAAGCCACATTGGCTACCAACCGCAGACGGGGCAGTTCTATACAGGACAGGGACACAAGATACAATCCGATCTGCTCAGTGTCCCTTTTTAAATTGGTAGCAACCAAATTTTTGCAAAATTTGTTGTACTCTACCTTGTAGGGCGTTTGCCTAAAGTCAATGTTAAAATCGACACTGCAAAATTAATATGGCTCCTGTTGTTAAAATTATTCAACCCAATGGCCTTTTTGACGGTACAAAAGGCACAGAATGTCGGCAAGAAATTATCCAATTAGTTGAAAATGGCACCGATATTGTGCTAATAGATTTCCAGGATGTTTCCTTTATGGATAGTTCTGGGCTGGGAGCTATAGTGCTATCCCTAAAAACAGTTCGTGCTGCTGGGGGTAAGCTGTTTATCTGCTCGATCAACGACCAGATTAGAATGTTGTTTGAACTCACCAGTATGGATTGCGTCTTCCAGATTTTTCCCAATCGCGAAGAGTTTAGTAAAGAGATGAACTTCCCTTTACCCAGACATAAATCGTTAGGGTTGGAGGGAAAATAAACAGGTGCAGCTCACAAATCGAAAGTAATTTCTAAAATCGACAGATCGTCGTCAAAAACATCTTTAGGATTTACGGCTTGCACCTCTTGCATCACCAGGTCTAAATTGCTCGCCTTGCCGTTTTTACAATCTTTCAGTACATCGATGAAAGCATCCATTCCCCAAATGTCCCCGTTTGGTTGATGAATTTCGTAAACCCCATCGCTGAAAATATACAGGGTGCTGCAAGCCTCAATTTGGCAAAAATTGTTGATAAATTTAACATCGGGGAACATACCGATGGGGACACCGGGAGTTTTCAGGCGTTGCACTTGGGCGATCGCTCCGGGAGTTCCCGATAGTAACACGGCAGGTGGATGACCGGCGCTAGCATAAGTTAGTTGGCGATCGCGTCGGTTGTACACCCCGTACCAAATAGTAAAATACTTATCATTTTGATAGCTCATCTGGAAGGTTTGATTTAAAGCGCTCAGCACCCGATCTGGTTGATAGTAGTTGAGATTGGGAATGGCCCGACTTCGCAATAAGTTAACCACAGAAATCGAAGGCAGAGTGGCTCGTAAGCCATGTCCGGCGGTATCTAGCAGATAAATTGCTAAACAATCCTCATCCAGCCAAAAGTAATCAAAACAATCGCCTCCCAGCCGCCTAGAGGGAATAAACCGCGCCTGAATCGACAAGGGTGTCGCCATTGGTTCGGGTAGGAGCGATCGCACGTATTCAGCCGCCTCAGCCCATTCTGCCTCTAAAATTTGCTTTTGCCTTTGCAAATCGTGGCTGAGTTGGTGCAAGCGCAGTCCAGCGCGTACCCTCGCCGTCAACTCGTTGATTTCGATCGGTTTAGAAATAAAATCATCCGCGCCCGCATCCAAGCCCTTGACGCGATCGTCCACCGACCCCAGAGAAGTCAGTAAAATAAAGAACGTCGTCGATAACTCCGGAGCCGCTTTCACCCGGCGGCAGACTTCAATTCCATTCATTTTAGGCATCATCCAGTCACAAATAATTAGCGCTGGATGTAACTGTTGTGCCTTCGCCAAACCGTCTTCACCATCACTCGCTACGGTGACTGTATAACCTTGTTTTTTCAGCAGTCTTGTCAGGACTAGCCCAACAGCCGGGTCATCATCAACTACCAGAATTTGAAACATGGAATCAAGGCACTACCAGTTCCTTATTATTTAAGCATTTGGTCAAACATATCAGTTACGCTCGGCACTGGCAGAATAAAAATTTAGTTACAGAATGACGCAGCCTGGAGACGGACTCAACCACACCAAAGAGTGAATTTCCCTTATCATATATTAATGATGGCTGGAATGCGATCGCTTTCATTGCGGTTGGGACTCCCAGTTAAATTGAATTTAATGGTTGGTTAAATTGTCAGTACCCCGAAAAAATAATTTACAAGTTAAAACAGATCTAAATGCTTTAGCTGAGGTTTTATCGTGGTTTGCTCAGTTGTACGAACCACAAATCCCCAGGGCAATCTGGTTGCGTTGTGAATTGGCTCTAGCAGAAGGTTTTACAAATGCTATTCGTCATGCCCACAAAGATAAACCACAAGAACTGCCCATCGATCTGGAAGTGACGATATCTGAAAATAAGATAGAAATGCGGATTTGGGATCAGGGCGCTGGCTTTGATTTAAAACAGCATCTGAAGAATCTGCCAAAGCCAGAGGAGAACCAGACTGGAGGCAGGCGGGGATTGCAACTAATTCAGAAGACAACCGATGATTTCAGTTATACCCGTACAGCCGATAACCGCAATTGTTTATTGATGATTAAACTCTATTGCAGTGAAAACGGATCGATCCAGCGGAAAATAGCGGATTTAAGCTGATTTAGTTCCCGATATACTTCTTGCTTGAACCACTGTCCCAAGGCATCCCAGGGAGTAAAAACTTGACCGACTTGCCAGCTGACATCTTGCCCCAAGGGCGTCAGATGGGTTCCCGGCAGTCTGACAGCACTCACCATATCGCCAAAGCGTTGGCGCAGCAATTCGGTTAAGGCATCGGTTTGGTCGATGGTATCGTTTTGGAATTGAATCAAAAGATTGCGCCGCACTTGGTAACTTTGGGTAACGATCGCATTAGTTTTCTGCGGCGAAGGAGTAAACTCAACGTTAAAGCTAGAAGCAAAATTAAACTGCTCGACTAAGGGAATCGCATCGCGGGCAGCGTAGTTATTGAAGGAAATTAAGATATTACCGGCTCTTTCGACTGAAAATAGGCTACCAATCAGTAAATGCAATTTGCAGCCCATACTGTGTCCCATGCCGTAAACGGGAAGATAGCTTCGCAGCAGAGAGTTTGCCAGAATTGTTTCTACAGTGCGGTCGAAGCTGTAAAGTACGGATTTAGCGATCGCAACGTGATCGAGTGTATTTACAAACGGCGTCGCCACCACCACATAACCCTTGCGTCCTAAGTCTTCTAGTAACATGCGATAAGTCAGGTGGGGTGCCGTGGCGACAAAAGCACCCCCCAAAAAATGTACCATCGCTTTGGGGCGGGGGGGAATTAATACCCAGTTGCCGGAGATTTCTTGCCAGTCCATGCCAAGCGCCAGAGTTTTTTACACTTCTTTATATTAACTGGCGATATCGCAGGGCTTGCGCTTGGGTAACCCAGAAACCGGGTTTGTGGCTAAGATCTTTCATTCATCAAATGGGTTGGCGTCGAGATCGTTCTTAGTAAACTCTGAAGGAGGACGTTCGTTACTCCAAGCCCACCAAACGGTGCCGCAGTTGCACTCGTAGAACTCTTGCCACTTTTTGCGATAGTCTTCAGTATAAACAGGCGATCGCCGGTTGATCCACACTCGCTGCGCCTCCATACAAGAAGCACGGCACGCAGGACAGTGGAACTCGTGGGCGTGGATTGCCTTGTTAGTCCAGTCGGGTGGAATTGGGGCGAAAGCATCCATGCGTCAAACATCTTGGGTGGGATCTATCGCCCATTATCTGCTTTCTGAGTGTCAATGTGCTATCGCTCAAGAGTTTTTCTAACCCAGAGAAATTTTGGAGCTGAGGGAGCTGAGGGAGATGGGGGAGCTGAGGGAGCTGAGGGAGATGGGGGAGCTGAGGGAGATTAATGTTTCATCAACCAATGTGATGGGTTTTTAATCATGTTGACAAGGCCAGCTAAAACCTGGTTATAAGTTCCATAAAGTTCTCTACCTGTTTCAGTATTGATGTAATTGCATCTAACTGCGAACTCAATCCAAGTTTGGGTTTCGGCAGCTTCAGCTTCACAATCGTTGAGCTTGGCAATAAAAGCGGCTTCGTACCGACGCTTTCGCCAAGCTTCAGCAAAATTCGCACAAACAGAACGTGATGAACGACGAATCTGATCTGTCAATGAGTATCGTTCTTCTATCGGAAACTTTTTGGACAGCTTAAAAATCTGCATCGCAGCTTCAAACGCCTTCTTGTAGATGTCCAACTCCAAATGACTTTTAAAGGTTTCTCTACTCAATTCCTTCCTCCCCCAGCTCAAGAAAGCTCCCGCAGCTCAAGAAAGCTCCCCCAGCTCAAGAAAGCTCCCTCAGCTCCTCTTTCTCCCTCAGCTCCCTCAGCTCCTCTTTCTCCCTCAGCTCCCCCAGCTCTCCCAGCTGGTTTAGCAAAGTGCTGCGATCGTTTACCCTAAATGGTGAGAGGTCAAAAAACATTATGGAGCCAATTGCCGAAATTCGCCGCTTATTAGATGTAATGCCTGCTTCCGGGCGGATGATGACGAAAATCAGCAGCAAACCGGAGCAACCAAAAGTGATTGAGTGTCAGTTTCCGCTGCCTTGGAACCAAGAAAGACCGATTTGGATTAATTTTGACCTTTGGCGACGAATGCCTAGACCGCAGCGGGATATGCTGCTGTTGCGAACCGTTAGCTGGTTAATTGGGGTGAAGTGGTTCAAGCCGGACTTGTATCAAGGTATCGTAGTGGCTGGGTTGTTGGCGGGAACGTTTCAATTTACCCAAGGGGATGCGATGGGGATTTTGGTTTCTGGGGGATTAAGCGCGATCGCAGGATACCAAATTTGGCGTCAAAGCCGCAGCACCCAGTCCCAACTCGATGCTGACGAAGCGGCGATTAAAGTTGCCACGAGACGGGGCTACGAGGAACCAGAAGCCGCCAAACACCTGCTAGCCGCGATCGAAGCCGTTGCTCAAATCGAACGGCGTCCCCTCGATTTTACCGAACTGATACGAGCGCAAAATTTGCGAGCGAAGTCCGGACTTTCTCCCGTCGGCGTACCCGATACCATCAAACAAGAATAAATTTAACGTTCTTTGCTGAGCCGCTATAATTCGGCATAAATTGTCGATTTTAATTCCGGCGTGAATCTCAGCGGCGATCGCTTAAGTCCAAACAACTATAAACTTGGTATTCGTAGCCATCAACCGATTGCTTTGCTTGCGATTGGGCAAAACAGTTTTGTGTTTTTAATTCTACAGGTGCGTAGAAATTAACCAGCCATAAATTCAGAGGTCGGGGCATTTTGGCAAGCGTTTTTTGCAAGGTAGCTGTCGCAGCTTTGTCTCCTTTATATTCTTGATGTGCCAAGAGAAACTGAGGAATTGTTGCCAAGTTGTTAGCAAATTTATGTTTAAATTCCCAAGCGATTCCCATTATTTCGCCGGTTTGTACGTGGGTTTTGTGCGTGGTTGCAATTAATACGGGTTTTTGAGATTGTTGTTCAATTAAAGATACCAAAAGATCGGGACGATAGTATTTTTGATAGCCTAAATTAAAAACGACAGTTAGTGCGCTCATCAATCCCATCAACCAAATTACCGCGACTGCTTTTTTCCCGCTAAAATTGGTTGTATAATCAGATTTTTCTAATAGAGATTGACGCCAAAAAACAGCGAGGCTTGCTCCTAATAAAACAATAACGGCTGGAAAGTAAACGAAGTTGTATCTGGCACCACGGGTTAAATCGATACCAAGACAATAGGTAATCAGGAAAAATATGGCGATCGCACTCACTATAAACCCACCCAATACCTGTATACCGATACGGCTTCCTGGCTCTTGCATCCGAACTTTTAGCCCGCGGACTAATATAGGCAATGCCCAGATAAAAAAGACGATCATCGTCAAGCCAGAGGCAATAATAATCGGTAGTTGCGATGCTTCTACGGGTAATAAAGATAACATTGTTACCCAGGCAGCGATCGCTTGAAAAATGGGCGCGATCCATTCTATTCCCATGCGATCGCTATTCTTAATCCATGCGGTCAATTTGCTGTCGTATCCGTTCTGTATTAAAGGTAACCAAATTAATCCTCCCGCCAGGGTTCCCGCTACTACAAGGTAGAGACGTCGCCAAGGTTTCAGAAACATACCTCTTGTACAGGCGTGCAGGTGTGCAGGTGAGAGGATGAATTTAACGCTCGTTTGCCCGATGCCCCACCAGATTAAAACTATTGCTTCGGCACACAAAGTCAGGGCAAAAAAATAATGGGTGGCAATTCCTAAAGTGTTAATTACTACCCAGATAAGTGCTATGGGAATGGGGATTGGTTTTTGCTGTTGGATGTTTTTTAAGGCAATAACCAAACAACAAAGCGAGGCAATGACCGATAAAATTGCTAGCGTATAATGACGCGCTTCCTGTGCCAAAAAAATGCCGTAGGGAGACACCGCCATCATCGCCGCAGCTAAATGACCAACTAAATGAGAACGAAAAGCGATGATTCCCAAACCAAAGATAGCCGGGATGGAAGCTGCACCTAATAAAGCGGGGAAACTGCGCGCCACCCATAAAGAAACTAACCCATTATCGGCGGGAAACAAATCCATCCACCAATGCGCCAGGACAAAATAAAGCGGCGGATGGTTAGTTTCAGATAGCAAGGTTTGCACCACTTCCCTAGCACCTAGCGCTGAATTTGGTTGTAGCGGTTGTAACAAAGTATCTAGCGCGATCGCAGTATCCAAAGGCACGGTGCGAAAACTGTTTCCTAAGCTAAAAACCAGCGTGGAAAACTCATCCGTCCAAGGCGATTTCGACCCTAAATGAGTGAAGCGCAAGGCGATACCAATTGCGCTCCACAGTAACAATAGTAACCAGTGGAATTTTAGATTTGGGATTGGGGATTTGGGATTTATCATCAATCTGCCAACTCAAATCTAAAATTTACCAGAAAAAATCAGTTTAAAGCCACCTCATCGAAAACCTCTGGGAGCGGGGCGGGTTTACTTTAACTGTTTGTTTTGATCAAAAGTAACTGGTAAAACCCGCCCCTACAATCGGTATATGTTGATGCGTAGCATTCAAGGACAATTGATATTAGTGAGCGTAACTGTCAACTGTCCACTGTCAACTGTCAACTGTCCACTGTCCACTGTCCACTGTCCACTGTCCACTGTTGAACATTATTTCTTCACGTCGGTGACGCGCCAACTCAGCTTTAAATTCAGCCAGAAATTCCAGACAGTGACCAAAGCGATCGCAATCAGTTTTGATACATATGCATTCATGCCAATGGCAAATAGCAAATTTACGATCAAGGTTTGTAAAATAATTCCTGCGAGGCAGATAATGTTGAATTTCAGCAGCCGCTTTAAGCGCTGACGCTTTCCGGGCTGGCGTTTAGAAATATCGCCAAAAGTCCAAAAATCGTTCCACAAGAAATTATTGATTACCGCTACTTCTGCCGACAGTATGGTACTGCGAGTCAGCCCTAAACCCAGGATGGTACGCAATATATAAAATACGGTCATGTCTACAAACACGCCGCTGAAACCCACCATACCAAAGCGGAAGAAGCGGGCAACTGGGCCGACGGAAAAGCGCAAGCGAACCAGGTGGCGAATATAATCTACATACTGTTTCCAAGTAACTTTACTTTCGCCTTCTTGGCGCTCTTGAAATACATAGCCAATTTCACCAATCCAGGGTACACGTCCGCGAGCCAGTACTTCAATTTGAATTTTGTAACCCAGGGGACTCATTTCGCGACCGGCGATGCATTTGCGGCGTACCATAAAGTAACCGCTCATCGGATCGGTGACGCGACCGATCACTTCTGGCAGGATAATTAAACCTAAAGTTTGAGCGCCACGGGATAAAAAGCGACGAATCACACTCCAGTCGCTGACGCCGCCGCCTTCTACGTGCCGGGATGCGATCGCCATATCGCCTCCCCGCTTAATTTCGCCCCAGAGTTTCTCTAACAATTCTGGCGGGTGCTGCAAATCGGCATCGATTACGCCGATTACCTCTCCCCGCGCCGCTTGCCAGCCGCGAATTACTGCGGTAGAAAGCCCCTTTTCTTCTACCCGCCGCATCACTCGCAGTTGGGGATAAAGAGGCATTAAATCTTGAGCAATTTTCCAAGTACCGTCGGGGCTATTGTCATCAACTACAATCAGTTCGTATTCTCCGGGGAGAAATTCATCGAGCAAAGTACTCAATTGCTGCACAATTTTTTCGACGTTTTTTCCCTCGTTGAAAGTGGGAATAATCAGAGAAAAAGTTAAGGGGCGATTATCCCCATCAATCGCAGTAGGTGGTACTTCAGGAATTACTAAAGCGCCAGTTGGAACCGGCAGGAGCGAATTAGGTTGGCTGTTGCTCATTTAGCTGAACGAGTGTAAAGGTTGACTGTAAATTCATCGATGTCCATCGTGCCGGACAACTGTTGTGTTTTGGTTGGTTTGCACGGTTGTTTGCTCCTGCAAAAAGCCGTTTGCAACACTTTTTCAATTTTGCGCTTTTCGGCCTGCTTTTGGGCTTCGGTTTTTAGAGCAGACCAAACTGGTTTAGCGCTATCCAAGAAAATTAAGCGCGAATATTTCGATCCTTCTGCACCCTGAAGCACTTTTTCTAAACTCGGAGCTAGCTTAGCAGGGGCGCGAGCCAATAGGTTTACCGAAGTATTAGGAGGCGTGTAATAAGCCAAACGCAGAACGTGTCCCCAAGCATTCGAGTTCATGGCGATTAAAGTTGGGGTGGTGGGTGCTTGCCGAATCAAATCGGCGACTTGGTGGAACATAGCGCGCGATCGCAGCGTGTAATCCCCCACGCCAACGAGCAAATAAAGTAACAATAAACCCCCCGCCACGGGAGGTAGCCATCTCCCAGATGCCTGTAACAGCCAAGTTGCGATTAACAGCAAGCATCCGGGCAGAATAAAGATCAACGTTCTCCCTTGACCAAAACCAACCGTGTACTTTTGGGTGATGATATCTATCAACAATGCCACCAATAGGGGAACGATGCCCAAAACAAAAGCCACAGCCAAGCTGCGACGTTCTCCCATGCGCCAGAGACTGATGGCACAAGCAGCCAACAGCGCGATCGCTATTGTCCCAGCTACGGTAGAAACCCCTACCGGCAAGCTGGTTGCCCAGTCTCCCAAAACTAAATGGTTGCCCAAAGTTTGAGCGGCATCTGTGAAGTGCTGAAACCCACCGGCGCTGTCAAACTGACCGCCGAGGTTGGGTCGATTTCGCAGTTGCTGTCTGGTGCCCCACCATGCCCAAGGCAGCGTCAACAGCACGCCAATCCCCAAGCGCAGCGCGTGGTGCCACCAGCGACGCCGGTCAAATACCACAGCAAAAATACCCAGAGTGATTACCCAGTGGGAAAACAAGTACTGAGTCAACAATCCCGCCGCCACCGAGCCAATTAATACTGCACTCCAAAACTGTTGCGAGCGAGGTGATTGAGGGTCTTTGTCGGCATCTGGCGCGCTTTCTGCCTCATTTTTTATACCCGTGAGATGCAGCATCGCCCAAGCACTGAGAATTGCCCACAGCACCAGAGGCGCGTACATACGGATATTGAGCGAATGGGATAAATAGTAAGGATTGGTGGCGAGTAAAGCAGCCAAAATCAATCCACCGCCACGACCTAGTAAAAACCGTCCGAGTCCGTAGGCGCTAGCTATGGCACCCGTGCTAATTAAGGCGATTAAAGCCCGCGTAGCGATTTCGCTGCTGCCAAATAGCCGCATCCAGAAATGCAGGAACAAAAACGACAGCGGGGGATGAACGTCAGTAACTAGACCTTTTAAGACATTGGCGATCGCTTGCACCCCTGCGGTGAGCGATACGCTAAACAAAGCCGTATATTCCCGCAGCACAACGGGTACAGCTTGCGGCCCATCATAGTTTACCGCTTGCCCGCTAGAAACGAGAACCGATAAAACTTCGTCATACCAAAATTCCCGGGTTCCCAGGTTAAGAAGGCGTAATAGGATACCGATTGCTATACCCGCAATTAGCAAAAATTCCAGGGAAAAGCGTGTCGGGAGTTTCAAAATCGGGAAGCTGCGGCTCATACACTTTCACTTTTACTGCAATAAAAATTAACCGAAGCCATGTATATGAGAATTTTCACGGTTGGTGTTAAAGTTCAGGATACCCAAGAATTACTGTGCTATAAAAGCTCTAGCACTTAAATTTTTTACCAGACAATACTTAAGTATAAACTTTTCCGTATTTTTACGATCTTTATCTGGATTTTGACGATGCCCTCTGATTTAAATTCCGTAGAACTCTCGATAGTGGTGCCGCTTTACAACGAGGAACCCAATATCGACTACCTGTTTGAGCGCGTAGAATCGGTGCTAAAACGCCTGAATACAAGCTATGAGATTGTCTGCGTCAATGATGGCAGTAGAGACAACACCCTTAAGTGTTTGATCGAGCATCATCATCGTAACCCAGCGATTAAAGTTGTCAACTTCTCCCGCAACTTTGGCAAAGAAATCGCTCTCACTGCTGGAATTGACTATGCCACGGGTGCTGCGGTAATACCGATTGATGCGGACTTGCAAGATCCGCCGGAACTAATTGAAGAACTCGTTGCTAAGTGGCGCGAAGGTTATGATGTGGTTAATGCCACCAGGCGATCGCGCGCTGGAGAAACTTGGTTAAAGCGCTTTACCGCCAACGCATTTTACAACACCATCGGTAGCATGAGTCGGGTTCCCATACCCGCCAATACCGGCGACTTTCGCTTATTGGATCGGCGCGTAGTTGACTCGCTCAAACAATTACCAGAACGGACTCGGTTTATGAAAGGGTTGTTCGCTTGGGTAGGATATAAGCAAACAACCGTGATGTTTGACCGCCAACCCCGTCTGAAAGGAGCCACTAAGTGGAATTACTGGCGTCTGTGGAATTTTGCCCTGGACGGGATTGCCTCATTTAGCTTTCTGCCGTTGAAAGTTTGGGGCTATGTCGGCTTGACTATATCTTCGTTTTCATTGCTTTACGCTGTTTATTTAGTCCTTCGCACGCTGATATATGGCATCGATGTTGCTGGTTATCCTTCGTTAATGGTAGCTGTACTATTTTTGGGAGGGATTCAACTCCTAACCTTGGGAATTATTGGCGAATATCTGGGTCGCGTCTACGAAGAAGTTAAAGGACGCCCGCTGTATTTGGTGCGAGAAAGCTATGGTTTTGATCGCGATCGATCTACTGAACGGGCAATTGAACCCTCGAAGGAAGAAAATCAAAAGACTAAGCTTGATGTTTAGCAGATATTTTCAACATTGTTAACTTTGACGACCCATACCAATCACTGAAATGCTCCTCGATCGTCTGCAAAAATTTTTCACCGCCCCTACTACCAAAACATTCAATCCGCGGGGAATATTCTGGTTCGCTTTAAGCATCACTTTTGCCGCAACTTACGGACTGATAGCCCTTAAGCAAGCATTTCGGTCAGAGTACGTAATAGAGGACGATGTGCGGGTGTTTGTATTTTGGTTGCAGCAATTTTCCGATCGGGCTTTGCTGCCCAATGATTTTATAGTTGATTATTATAAATCCGTTACGCCACCTGGTTATGCGGCTTTGTATCAGCTGATGGCAGCTCTGGGGATAGATGCAATTTTGCTGAGTAAACTGCTGCCGCTATTTCTGATGCTGATAGCAACGGGCTACGGTTTTGCTTTATGCATGGAAATACTCCCAGTACCAGCAGCCGGATTTATCGCCACATTACTGTTAAACCAAAATGTTTGGATGAAAACAGTAATTACTAGCACGCCCAGAGGTTTTGTATATGTATTGTTGCCAGCTTTTGGCTATTATTTGTTGCGGCGATCGCTCATCCCCTGTCTGGTAGTCATCATACTGGAAGGACTCATTTATCCTCCATTTGAATTCATCATCGCCGGAGTGTTGATCCTGCGGCTATTGCGCTGGGAAAATGGGCGCCCGGGTTTCTCTCAAGAACGCAGCGATTATATTTTCTGTGCGGCTGGTTTGGGGGTTGCCGTACTCGCCATGTTACCCTATGCCTTAAGCTCGTCTCAATTTGGCCCTACGATCTCAGCCGCCCAAGCAAGGGCAATTCCAGAATTTGGCATCGACGGAAGATCCCCATTTTTTAGCGACGATCTGGTAGAATTTTTCCTCTACGGCTGGCAAAGCGGTTTGCTGACGGCTGGGCCGTTTGAGCCTCGTTGGGTGGGCTGGACTGGGTTTTTATTGCCGATTCTGTTGCTATTTCCCTCCCGAATTCCCTTAGCGAGTAAAGTCACCAGCGGCGTCACGGTGTTGCTGCAAATGGCGATCGCATCCTTGGGTATGTTTTTTATCGCCCATGCCGTACTGCTCAAGCTTTATTTTCCCAACCGATACACATACCATTCCCTGCGAATTTTAATCGCTTTAGCAGCAGGAATGGCGCTGATATTGATATTCGATGCGATGCTCGAATGGGCAAGAAGGCAAACAATGGGGAGCTTCTATTGGAAACAATTGTTAGCAATGGGAGTAACCATTCTGTTTGGGGCTGCACTTGTTTGTTATCCAGTTTATTTGAATTCAAAAAACTACAATTTCCCCAGAGCGCCTTATGGAGTAGTGGGTTCGGTGCCACAACTTTATGAGTTCTTTGCCAAACAGCCTAAAGACATTCTGATCGCCTCTCTATCCTATGAAGCGGATAATCTACCAACGTTTGCTAAAAGGTCTATTTTGGCAGGTTGGGAATATGCAAATCCCTATCATTTAGGGTACTACAATCAAATTCGCCAACGGCAAACCGATCTGATCCGCGCTCAGTACAGCGGTGACTTGGCAGAGGTAAAAGCTTTTACGCAGAAATATGGGGTAGATTTTTTACTCTTAGATCGCTCAGCCTTTACCTCTGAGTATCTGACCAAAAATCGCTGGTTCAAACAGTGGCGATCGATCGCTAAAGAGGTGCAAGCAAATTTACAACAGCGCGTTCCAGCTTTGTCTAGTGTCGTGCAACGCTGTTCTACTTGGCAAAATGAAGCTTTAGTTGTTTTGCCAGCCGAATGTATCGTCAAAGCTGCCTCTAAATAACCGCAACTTGTTATCGCTCGCATAAGGAATGCCACAGTTATGTCACAGAGCAATTACCTAGTGCATAGAACCAAGATTTATCTTTCGGCAATCCTAGCGATCGCAGCGGTTTTAAGGATGATTTTCCTTTCAAAAGTCCCGATTGGATTTTATTGCGATGAAGCTTTTGATGGTTACGAAGCCTACTGTCTGCTTCAGACTCTACGCAGTTCTAGCGGGGAATTTCTCCCACTATTTTTAAAGCGCTTTAATATTGATTATAGCGAAGCGTCTTTTAAATATATTATAGCTCCGTTTATCCATGTTTTCGGGCTGAATGAATTTGCAGTTAGGCTCCCCGCAGCCATCATCGGCATTCTAACTATTCTGGTTGTATACTACATAGCTAAAGAATGTTTTGGTAAAAAAGTGGGATTAATTTCTGCGCTATTTTTAGCGATAAATCCCTGGGATATACACTTTAACAGAATCGCTTTTAGAGTTAACTTACTGGTGCTATTGTTTTGCTTAGGACTGTTATTTTTTATCAAAAGCTTTAGAAATCCGAAGTATCTGCCTCTCAGTGCTGCGATATTCGCGGTAAGCCTTCATACTTATACCGCTGGTAGAGTATTTATTCCCGTTTTCCTTCTGGCGCTTGCCATATTTTTTTGGGAACATTTGTGGAGCAATAAAAAACAAACCTTAATTGCAATTGCTATATTTTTACCCATTTTTATTTTTCTTTTCACCCAGTGGACGACTCCAGAAGGAATGGTAAGAGTTAGGAGTGCTGGAGGCATACACAATCCTTTGATATCTGCCTACAGCTATCTGACTTATTTTAGCCCTAAACTGCTTTTTTTTACAGGACATCCCGATTATAGATTTAGCAATCGGTCAATGGGAGCTTTCCATTACTTTGAACTGATAACTATTCCAGCCGGTTTGTTTTTCCTATTAAGGGAAAATGGAAAATATAAAATTATTCTACTGCTTTGGCTACTGCTTTACCCGGTTCCTGGATTTCTGATATCCCACTATCATGCTAATCGCGGGTTTGTTGGCGCTCCCATATTTGCCATTTTGTCGGCTTATGGAATATCTAAAATACTAGAACAATTTAGAGTCAGTACCAAAGTCTATGTCTCTATAATTGCTTTTTTAGCAGCAGCGAGCATTGCAATTTTTTGTAAAAATTATTTTGTCGATTATCCCAACAACAGCGCCTATGATTGGCAGTACGGAATTAGGGATGCGATCGCTTATGCAGAGAAAAGTTCATACAACTGCGTAGTAGTCAGTAATGATATAGGTAGATCTTGCGGTCAGTCATTCATTTTTGTGGCTTTTTATACTAAGTATCCTCCCGCTCAATATCAAGCAAATCAACTCAATAAAACCGATGCAAATGGGGATAGAGTTATGGGTAAATATCGGATTGTTAAGTTACCTAAAGATCCCGCACCAGTAATGAAAAGGTCATTGCATGAAAAAGATAAGTGTTTATTGATTGTAGATGCTAAAAAAATGGGAGAAATATCAGCAACAGGATTTGATTTGCAACAGGTTAGCGCGATCAAAGATCCGCGAGGAGTAGAATTGATTAAATTAATCGAAGTCACAAAGAAAACTTAAGGGAGTAATATTGAAACATTCAGATTAAATCAAACTATCGAGCGAGTAGGAGTTATGGTGTGATGAATTTTAAAAGTGGTGTTTTTTTACTAACCGTAGTTTGTATTATCGCGACAGGTGTTGGGGTTTACCTACTCGGAGGAATTGACCAAGCGCAGTTGCAAACTTGGTTGAAACAGGCGGGTGTATGGGCACCCGTTACTTATATCGTCCTTTACACAGTAGGAACGATATTAATATTGCCTTCAACCCCACTCAATCTCAGCGGCGGGGCAATTTTTGGTGCTTGGTTGGGTACGCTTTGGACTACAATTGCAGCGGTAATTGCTGCTGTTGTAGCTTTTGCTTTTACCCGCACGGTAGGACGAGATGTAGTAGCGAGAAAATTTGCTGGACGCTGGGAAGCAATGGATGCAGAAATGCGTCAGGGCGGTCTATTTTATATGTTTGCCATTCGCTTATTGCCCATTATTCCCTACGGGTTGGTTAATTTTGCTGCGGGTTTAACTTCGATTCGATTTCGTGATTACTTTGTTGGGACTCTTTTAGGTACGGTACCGGGAGTTTTGCCCTTTGTACTGTTAGGAAGTTCGGGTTTGCAAGCGTTGCGAACCGGCGATGTTTTGCCGCTGATGGGAGCGTTGGGTTTGACTGGTATACTTGTAGGCGGTGCAACTTGGTATCGGCGTCGTCGCACCGATCGCCGAAAAGCTTTACAAGAAACTGAGTCCACCGATATCGATCGAACTAAATAACTGATTTATATCTCTTTTAAACACCCGTCAGCGAGGAAATTATGCTCTCAAAAGAACAGCCAACATACTCCAATTGGTTACGAATTTTGCTCGTTATCCTGTTGGTGATGGGCGTGTTTTTTCGATTTGCTAACCTCGATAAAAAACTCTATTGGAATGATGAAGTTGCTACTTCAATCAGAATTTCTGGCTACAGCTTCAAAGAAATTCAACAGTCAGCTTTGCAGGGTAATGAAATGACTGTAGAAGATTGGCGAAAATATCAGTATCCCAATCCAGAAAAAGGTTTAATCGATCTAGTTAATGGTTTGGCAACAGAAGAACCTCAATTACCGCCTTTATACTTTGCATTAAACCGATTTTGGGTGCAGTTGTTTGGTAATTCTGTGGCAGTTACTAGAAGTTTTTCTGCTGCGGCAAGTTTGCTGGCGTTTCCTTGCATTTATTGGCTTTGCCAAGAATTATTTGCCTCTTCACTAACTGGATGGGTAGCAATGGCACTAATCGCTATCTCTCCATTGCACCTGTTGTATGCCCAAGAAGCGCGACCTTTTAGCCTGTGGATAGTAACTATCTTACTCTCCAGCGCTGCTCTATTGCGAGCAATGCGGGTTAAAACAAAGTTGAGCTGGATTGTTTATGCATGTACTTTAGTATTGGGATTCTACACATATCTACTTTCGGGATTAGTGGCGATTGGACATGGCATTTACGTCATCGTCAACGAAAGGTTTCGCTTGACTAACCAAGTGAAGGCTTATCTGCTTGCTTCTTTGACTGGAACGATCGTTTTCATCCCTTGGATATTTGCTATTTTGAGTGGGTTTTCAGAAGTTAGCGAAACTACAGACTGGTCAAAAGAAAAAGTACACTTACCCGCTTTAATGAGGACGTGGATCTTAAATTTAAGCAGAGTTTTTTTTGATGTTAATCAAAGTTTCTTGAGTCGCAATTTTTTAATTTACATATTCATTATATTTTTGGTGGGATATGCAGTTTATTTTCTCTGCCGCCAAACTCCAAAGCCAGCTTGGCTATTTGTTTTAACCTTGATTGGAGTGACAGCGGTAGCGTTAGCATTGCCAGATGTAATTTCCAGCGGAAAACGTTCTGCTGTGATTCGATATCTGATACCTTCTTACCTGGGTATGCAAATTGCGATCGCTTACCTTTTTGCTACTAATATATCTGCCCTTTCTCTGAAAAACTGGCAAAGAAAACTCTGGCAAATCGCGCTGATTATCTTGCTTTTTTCTATGGGTGTTATTTCCTGTGCAGTCAGTTATCAATCAGAAAGTTGGTGGAATCGGTATAGACAAACTTACTTTCCCGAAATTGCTCAGGTAATTAAACAGGTTGAACGCCCAGTTGTGCTAGCTCATTGGTACAATTTATTGAGTTTGAGGTATATAGTTAAACCTGATGTGCGACTTGTATCATTTTACCTTCAACCTGTTGAGAAGAAGCCATCCAATCCGCTGAAAGAGGTAAAAGATTTATTTATCTACCTTCCTCCAGAGGGTATGAAAGAGTTTCTGGAAAAAAATTATAACTATCGCCTAGTCAAAACTTACTCTTGGAAGGGTGAATCAGATCCGGTTAAAAAAGTTGGCTCTACCGTTTTGCAACTATCTAAACAGGGCAAGGTTAATTCTGAGCGGTAATTTAGCAACCCGGTTTTTTTAACAATACCTTCGTCAAAATGCGACGACACCCTTAAGGGTATCGCTATACAAACAAAGGCTGCCTTCGCAGCCTATAACCAAGAATTCAGCCCGCCGAAGGCGGGCTTTGTTTGTGTAGACTCAGGCTTTTTTAAGGGGTAATTTGAATCCGCTTCCCCCTTTTTTAAGGGGTAATTTGAATCCGCTTCCCCCCTTTTTAAGGGGTAATTTGAATCCGCTTCCCCCCTTTTTAAGGGGTAATTTGAATCCGGTTCCCCCCTTTTTAAGGGGTAA
>CAYXCW010000013.1:17944-35932 GCA_964463555.1 uncultured bacterium | reverse complement strand
CGGTTCCCCCCTTTTTAAGGGGTAATTTGAATCCGGTTCCCCCCTTTTTAAGGGGTAATTTGAATCCGGTTCCCCCCTTTTTAAGGGGGGTTAGGGGGGATCGAACCGACAAAATTTGTAACTAGCAACTTACGTTATTATGATTCTTTGGCGATCGCTGCCTCATATATCGGATACTGACCAAACTTCCCTAGTTTGGCTAATTTAATGCCAAATCGTTGGTTTCCTTTGCTAAATTTTAGCGTTTCTGGTTTGGCTTCGGGAACGTTGCACTTGCGGTGAGGATAGCATACATAAATAAACGATCGATTTCCTTGATCTACTAAAGCGCTTCCCAATCTGACCAATTTCTGGCTATCTTCTACCCGAAAAAATATTTTATTTCCACTTAATCCGGGTTCTAAAGCTTGCGCTACAAATTGATGAGACATGGCAATGACTTGATGGGGATCTTTTTGCAAAAATTGGATTGCTGGTAAATAACCTTCATGGGTTTTATTTAAGAAAGCCGTTCCTGCAAATACGTTTTTATTAATTCCAATTACAACCAGCATGGAAAAAATTAAGAAGCAGCCGTATTTAATCGCTGGTTTTGCTTTTAATTGGATTAATTGTAACTCCTTGATGGCAGCTAAGGAAATAATCGGAACTAGAACTAATAAGAACCTTGTTCCCCATTGCAATCCACCAGCAATTTGTTTTTGGGTACTAACGGGAACAATCAAAGAAACTCCGACGATAAAGAAGAGGCAGATGAGATAGATTGCAGCAAGTTTGATGTTGAATCTTCTTTTGGCGATCGCAGAGATTACCAAATATACAACCGGGAAAAATGTTATCGGCAAGTATTCAAATATTGCCCAACTGAGTTGACCAAAGTTTTTTCGGGCATCTCTTAATCTTTGGGGTAATGTTTGTTCCTCGACTACTTGAATCGCATGAATCCCTAAAGGGTGATTGTAAATCAGTTTATTCGATACAAAGAACAATGCAACTGTCACCACCATACTGATAACAAAAATTTCTCGGTTTTTGGTTAGGTAGTCGAGTCTGCCCAATGTCAATCTTTTATTGATAAAATCCAATTGCTTGAACTTATTTAAAGATGCCAAATAAACTAGCACGACGCAAAGTCCAACCAGACAGAGAAATTCTGGTCTAAACCAGACGGCTAAACCTATTAAAACTCCACTTAATACAGCATCTTTTTTAGATAATCCTTGGGAGTTGCCAGGAATTAATAAAGTAGAAAATCCGTGAAAAGCCAGCGCCACCGCCAGGGTATGTTCCCAATACATCGCACTATACATCGATAAATGGGAAGCAAAAATAACCACAGCTAAACCAATAGCTGTAAACAAGCTGTCGATCTTTAACCGACGGCACGCCCAATAAAAACTCAGCCAGATTGCCCAAGTTGCTACGAGGGGAACTAAATAAAATCCTCGATATCCAAACAAGGCATAAAAAGGTGCGGTTACTAGAGGAAATGTATAGGGAAAGGTAATCCAATATTTATTGTTTAAGTTATAAACAAAAGGAGTTTCAAACGGATACAAGCCATTATTCCAAAGGTTTTGTACCCAGGTTTGCGGCGGGGGAACTAAATCAAACCGCAACTGACCAGAACCCAATTGCTTTGATAGCAAAGCTTTTAACCCAGCATCGCCACTAAAAAATACATTTTCTGGAATGAGTAATTGCAAGTAAAGCGTAAATAAAATTCCAGCAAATATCACTATCCAAGGCAAAGCCTGCCGTCCAATTTTTAGGTTTTGACCCTCTGGCTTTTTTTTCTCTTTATCCTTTTCCATATAACCTCTCAAACCGATAGTTTGACTCTAGTTGCTAATTGCTAACTGCTAACTGCTAATGGTAGCATTTTTTGGGATATTAGCCATTAGCGATTAGCAAACACAATTGTAAAGATTGATTTAAAAGATTCTGAAATTACTCCTTAACGCGAGTCAGGAACATCAACATATTTATGGTTAGCAGCAACAATTTTCTCTGTTTGGGACAAAGTTTAAGCGCAGCCAGAGAAAAAATTAGCCGCATTCCTTGCTAGCAAACGCACCTGATAGAGGATTTCCTGGCAGAATTGAGAAAGTGACAAGAACGTTGGGTGGATGTCCCGTGACGACTAAAACTGTTGACACGATTTTGAACCGCGTTGTTGCAGGTTACGACTTATCGCCGGAAGAGGGAGTTTTTTTATTAAAGCAAACCGATGAGGGTGCTTTAGGGGCGATGCGGGAAACTGCGGACTGGATGCGCGATCGCATCGCTGGCAACGCGGTCACCTACGTCATCAACCGCAATATTAACTTCACCAATATCTGCGAGCAACATTGTAGTTTCTGCGCTTTCCGGCGCGATACTGGAGAAAATGGTGCTTATTGGTTAGATTGGGCGCAAATTCTTGAAAAAGCAACCGATGCCGTCGCGAGGGGTGCCACCGAAATCTGCATCCAGGGTGGACTCAATCTCGATGCCAAACTCAACGGCGCTGCCTTGCCTTATTATCTGCGGTTGGTAGAAACGATCAAAAGCGAATTTCCCCAACTGCACCTACACGCTTTTTCCCCGCAAGAGGTGCAATTTATTGCCAGAGAAGATGGATTGTCGTACTCTGATGTAATTGCTGCCCTGCGAGATGCTGGAGTCGGTTCGATGCCTGGAACCGCAGCAGAAATCCTCGATGACGAAGTGCGGCGCATTCTTTGTCCGGAAAAAATCGATACCGCAACTTGGCTAGAAATCGTCGAGACGGCGCATAAACTCGGCGTACCGACAACCAGTACCATGCTTTCCGGTCATATAGAAACCCCAGAACAGCAGATAATCCATTTAAGTCAATTGCGACATCTGCAACAAAATGCTTTAGAAAAGGGTTACCCAGCCCGCTTTACCGAATTTATTTTACTCCCCTTTGTCGGTCAGGAAGCTCCCAAACCCTTGCGCCGCCGCGTTGGCAGAGATCAACCCGTTTTACAAGATGCCCTGTTATTGACCGCCGTAGCGCGACTGTTTTTGGGAAAATGGATACCCAACCATCAACCCAGCTGGGTCAAACTCGGTCTAGAAGGGGCAAAATTAGCCTTGAGATGGGGTTGTAACGATATCGGCGGTACTTTAATGGAAGAGCATATTACTACGATGGCTGGCGCGGTGGGCGGCACTTGTATGGAAGTGGAAACCCTGCAAGCGGCGATTCGTTCCTTGGGGCGTCCTTACAAACAACGGGATACACTTTATAACATTGTTGGTAACAGTTGACAGTTGACAGTTGACAGTTGACAGTTGACAGTTAGTCAACAGCCCCAATTTTCGGTTGTCGGTTGTCCACCCAAAGGTAAAACCTGCCCCTACACAACGGAAAAATCGCCAAGTTTGCAATTAGCGATTAATTACGACCCATGAAGAAAAAAAAGAAATCGTCGTTGCTGCTATTTTTGGGAGTAACTTTGTTGCTGATTAATGGTGGCGCTGCTGCCTACTGGTTTCTGGTTCACAAACAGCCAGTTTTGGGATTGCCCCCAGGTGCTAATCTGATTCCTCAAGATGCGTCGCTGACGCTTTCTGTTACCACCGATAGCAACCAATGGCAGCAATTGCGGTCATTTGGCACGCCACAAACCCAAGCTGCTTTTGCCAAGACTTTGGCGCAGTTGCGCGATCGCTTCCTCTCCTCCAACGGCTACAATTACCAGCGAGATATTCAACCTTGGGCAGGTAAAGAAGTTACTTTTGCTTATTTGCCCACCCAACAAATCAATCCCACTCAGCCATCCTCAACCCTGACTCCACAAACCAATAACCCCACTCAACAATCGGTAGTGATGATATTGCCGATTGATAACCCACTGCAAGCCAAACAAGCATTAGAACCCACTAACAGTCCCCTGCAACAAGGAAAATGGATTAGCCGCACCTACAAAGGTATCGAAATCAAAGAAACCAAAACTGGAGACGCTCTCAACATTAATTCTACTCAGTATTCTGCCACCGTACTAGACCGCCGTTTCTTAGTCGTTACCACCAATCCAAAAGCTACCGAACGCATCATCGATACTTTTCAAAGTAGCGAATCTTTAGCCAATGTACCAGGCTTTAAAGCAGCTTGGGAAAAAATAGAAACCGAGCAGCCTTTTGCCAGATTATTTATTAACGTACCCGTAGCCATAGCCGCCGCTAAAAATTCCCAGCCGCAACTTTCTAACCAAAACTTTGCTCAAATTCAACAGCAGGGCGTGGCAGCAACCATGAGCGTTAAACCAGAAGGGTTGCTATTTAAAAGTATTTCGTGGCTTCAGCCGAATAGCGACAAAAAATATGCGGTCAAAAACGAAACAGGCAAAATGTCTATCCGGCTGCCAGCCAACACCTTAATGATGATGTCCGGAGGGAATTTACAGCGATTTTGGCAAGATTACATCCAAGGCGCCGAATCAAATCCCCTGACGCCATTTAAACCAGAACAAATTCGCAGTTCAGTGCAAAAATTTACCAATTTAGATTTAGAAAAAAATCTCCTTTCCTGGATGGGAGGAGAGTTTTCTTTATCTTTAGTTCCCCTACCTCAAGAAAACTCGAACTCTGGGGAAAATCAACCCGCAGCACCTGGTTTAATATTTATGGTAAAAGCAAGCGATCGCGCCGCCGCCGAAACCACGCTGCAACAGCTAGACCAAGTAATGAGCAATCAAAATAAATTCAAGGTAGAAAAAACGACCATCGGCAATAAACCAGTCACGAATTGGATTGCGCCAGATCGGGAATTAACCATTACCCAAGGTTGGTTAGATGAAAACGTTGCTTTCTTGGCACTAGGAGGAGTGACCAACACGATTCTCCCACAACCTAAAATTAGTTTGGTGCAAAGCGATCGCTTCCGCAACACCGTACCCCTAGAACTAAAATCCAACAACGGTCATTTCTACCTCGATGTTGAAAGTTTGGGCGTAGACAGTACAGCTAGATTTTTAACGTTTCTATTTCAACTTTCCACAGATCCTAACACCCAAAAAACCCTCACCAATCAACTGTTACCCATTCGCGCTATCGGCGTTACCGCCGCCGTTAGCGATGAACGCAGTACCCGCTTTGATGTCTTCGTCTCGCTGAAAAAAGCCGGAGTTCCCAAACCTTTACCCAGTCCTACACCCGAACGGTTTTCCCAGCCATCTCTTTAGAGAGTAAATCAAGTTGCTAATCGCTAATAGTTAATCGCTAGCTGCGAGAAATGTTGTCCTATCAATTAACGATTAGCTATTAGCAAGAACCAAATTTATAAATAGTATAGAATAGATTTAGCAAGAGTTATATCGAGCAGAAAAATATTTAGTTAAACCAGCCCCTACAAGCATTAAAACGATGACAAAAAATAAAGCAATAAAATAAATTTCAGACTGTAGGTAACATTCTAGATACAATACTAAAACATCGATTGGGGAGAACACTGTATGGATCTGGTTGTACTCCAGAACTGGCTGGATAATACAAGCTTCGCTGTCTTATTTATTACCATGCTGATCTATTGGGGGGGCGCAGCATTCCCCAACATCCCGTATTTACCAGCTTTGGGGACAGCCGGGATGGCGATCGCAAACCTCTGCATAGCTGCTATGCTGGGGTCGCGCTGGCTAGAAGCCGGTTATTTCCCCTTAAGCAACTTGTACGAATCCCTATTTTTCCTCACTTGGGGAATCACAACCATTCACTTAGTCGCCGAAAATATGAGCCGTTCGCGCTTAGTCGGCGTGGCGACGGCACCTGTAGCAATGGGTATAGCGGCATTTGCCACCATGACCTTACCTGGCGAAATGCAATCAGCAGCACCCCTAGTACCCGCCTTAAAATCCAACTGGCTGATGATGCACGTCAGCGTCATGATGCTGAGTTACGCCACCTTAATGGTAGGTTCATTGCTAGCGATCGCATTCCTCTTCGTCACGCGGGGACAAAACATCGAACTCAGAGGTAGTTCCGTCGGTACCGGCGGCTTTCGCAATAGCCAGTATAAATTGCGTCGCGCCGAAGAATTTGTTACCCAACCCGCAGACACTACAATTGAACCAGCAGGCGATCGCAACGGCAACGCCAAAACAGCCGTTCTCAGCCCCGTAAAAACCGCCCCAACGCCAACACTCAAACCATCCGAACCCCTTTCACCCCAACGCCTCAACCTAGCGGAAATCCTAGACAACATCAGCTACCGCATCATCGGACTAGGCTTTCCCCTACTCACCATCGGCATTATCGCCGGTGCAGTTTGGGCAAACGAAGCCTGGGGTTCATACTGGAGTTGGGACCCTAAAGAAACTTGGGCATTAATCACCTGGCTAGTATTTGCCGCCTATCTCCACGCCCGCATCACCCGCGGATGGCAAGGGCGTCGTCCCGCAATTTTAGCAGCAACCGGCTTCGTTGTCGTCTGGGTTTGCTACCTCGGCGTCAACCTCTTAGGTAAAGGATTGCATTCCTACGGCTGGTTTTTCTAATGCCAAACGCATAAATTCGCGGCGACACAGCCTAACGACTAAAGTCGCGGCTACACAGACAAAGTCCGCCTGCGCGGACTAAATTCAATAAATTCAAGCCTGCGGAGGCAGGCTTTGTTTGTATAGCCGCAACTTCAGTCGTAGGGCATTGTTTGATAATAACTTGTACAATGCAATATCTAGCACCAAAAAAATTAATAACAATTTGTAAAACCTCTCTTCTTCCTCTTCCTTCGCGTTCTACCCTTCCGGTGTGCCGCTATCGCTTCTATCGCGCCTTCGCGGTTAAATAACTCTTCTCTTCTTCTCTGCGTCCTCTGCGTCTCTGCGGTTCAATTCCCAAATGACCTCCCGCCCCACTTGGACACCCATCCACGCGCAACTACATCGCACCCTGCGACAACGCCAAATATTGCCAAAAAACCAACAATTACTAATTGCAGTATCCGGTGGACAAGATTCACTTTGTTTGATAAAATTACTAATAGATTTACAATCAAAATGGCAATGGCAATTAGCAATCGCCCATTGCGATCATCGCTGGCGTCAAGACTCAGAAGCTAACGCCAACCACGTAGAAGAACTAGCTCAAAATTGGCGATTGCCATTCTACAAAAAAATAGCAAATCAAGTTTTAAACGGTGAAGCAGCGGCGCGACAGTGGCGCTATCAAGCATTGAGTGCGATCGCTCAATCCCACAACTACCCCTACATCGTCACCGGACATACCCAGAGCGATCGCGCCGAAACCCTACTTTACAACTTAATCCGCGGCAGCGGTGCCGACGGCTTGCAAAGCCTCACCTGGGTTCGCCCCTTAACCGATAACATCCAGATAGTGCGGCCTCTCCTAGAAGTCACCCGCGCCCAAACAGCCAAATTTTGCCAAGACATGCACCTTCCGGTTTGGGAAGATGCCACCAATCAAGAGTTAAAATACGCCCGTAACCGCATCCGCCAAGAATTAATCCCTTACTTACAACAAAACTTTAACCCCCAAGTCGAGCCAGCCTTAGCTCAAACCGCCGAACTATTACGCGCAGACGTAGACTATCTAGAAAATGCTGCTTCTGCCCTGTTAAAAGAGGCTATGGAAGAGAGGAAACTAGGAACGGGCGAGACTGCATTATGCTTAAATCGTTTGCTCTTGCGTCAAGCACACCTTGCCCTGCAACGGCGTGTGATGCGCCAGTTTCTACAACAAACTTTACATATTGCACCCAGTTTTGAGCAGGTAGAAAAAATTACCGCTTTGATTTGGGCCCCGAATCGTTCGCAAACCGATCCTTTTTTGCAGGGAGCTGTAGCCAAAGTGGATGGGAATTGGATCTCAATCCAAAATCTCCCATCCCAAATCTAAAATTAAGAAGCTGCCAGTTGTTGTGCTTGGTTAGTTAGGCTCATAACAATGCCGCCCATTTCGCCCACAGCCCAACGTTGATAGTTACCGACTTCCTGAATGCGATCTAGCGTCCCGGAAGTCGCTTCTAACTTCTGGCGCAACTCATTGAGCTTGTCTTGAACAGGTTGTAACATCTCCTCGTATACTTTAACGCGACCCCAAAGTTCGGCGGCGGCGGCGCGCTGAGATTGTAAATTCTGCTCCAGCTGCTTTAATTCTTGACGTTGGTTTTCCTGTTCCTGCGCTTGATTGTCGATCATTCCTTGAGCTTGCTGAATGCTCGACCGCATTTGATCGATTTCTCTTTCCAGCTTTTGCAGTTGCTCAGCTTGTTGTTGCCGCATCGTTTCTAACTGCCGCAAAACAGGGCCGAGATCGATTTTTTGATTGTCTCCACTCTCTTCATCTTCCTCTCCCATCCGGCGACGCAACACTTTTACGTGTTGGCTGAAAATTTCTTCCCGTTCTCGCAGGGTTCGGAGACAGCCCATATACGATTCTTCCAACATTTGGTAACTGTCTTGTTCGTCGGATAGATCCCCTTGCAGCTGTTGGCGTTCCTGTTCCTTGGCTGTTTGGATTTGCTGTCGCAGTTCATCCATAGCCTGCTGGCGCAGTTTCAGTTCCTCTTCTTGGTCGCTGACAAAGCGCTTAGCTTTTTCCAACTCTTGCTGGCGGTTTTGTACAATTGCTTGCAGGTCACCCACAGGCATCCGTTCCAGAGCCGCAATATCGATTTGGGCGCTGAGTTTAACATCATTCGACATCGCTACTAGACGCTGAACCTCTTGAATCAAATCATCTTGGGTTCGCAGCGCCAGATTGAGGGATTGAACGTACTCCTGCTTTGTCGATAAAGTATTTTGCAGCCCCTTCAACTCCGAGCGTCTGGTCATCAGAGAATCCTGAGCTTGCTGCCAATTATTCCAACGCTCCTGAATATTAGTGGTTGCCCGATCTACTTCTGCTTGTTGTCGAGCAGCTGCGCCTCGTTTTTGCTCGAGTTGTTGCCAGTGTTGCTCCAGGACTCTTTGTTGGGCTGCCAGGGTATCAAAAGCGAAATTTAACTGCTCTAAGATCGGTTCTGGGGATGCGATCGCGTTTGATAAGTTATTGAGTATCTCCTGAATTTTGGCTGCCTGCTGCTCATCCAGCGCCGCTGCTGGTGTTTGTTCCATTTCCGACTGCCGCTCTTCTAAGCGCCGCATCTCACCCCGCAGATGCTCCCAAGCGCTCTCCAGTTCGCGACGATTGCGATCGATTTCTTCCCGCAGTCGCTCTGCTTCCTCGCGAGCGCTGTTAATTTCCTGCCGTTGTTGCTCGAGCCGTTCAAACTCATCTTCCATTTGCTCGAGCTGTTCTTGCCGTGCTTGAATTTCCATTTCCCGGCGATTTAGCTCCTGAGCCTGATAAGTCAGTGATTCCTTCCACTGTTCAATTTCTTCTTCTTTAGTTTTATATTTTTCTTGTTGCCGGGAATAATTTTGTAAAATCCCGACCAGCTGACGCCCCGACTCAATCCGCTGTACCTGTCGATTTGCCGTCAAATCTATCAACACCAGCGACCCATCGCCATATTTGTTGGCTTCTTCTGGCGCCGGTATTATTTCATCACCGGGGACTGGACTCCATTGCTCCCCCCGCTGACAGGCCAGCAGTTTAAGATCGGCCTTGCTGCCCCCAAAAACGCCACCGCTTTTCTTTTGTACTTCTGCTAGATACAGCACACCGCTTATCCTCTTGATGTGTCAAACGAGCAACGAGCCAGAACTCAATCTTCCCCGGATAGTTTATTTTGTCTCTTGCGAACTACCACACACTGACCTGCGGTACGGTTTGAGCCGATCCCAATTTATCGGGAGTTGCCGTCAAAACTAACCAGTTTATTGGGTCTTACATTCCCTTCCAGGGCAGAATTCCGCACTGCTGACGACCCAAGCTTTAACGCTTCTAACCCATACCATAACAGCTTGGTTTTCGCTGATGGCAGTGGCGGACAAAATGTATGGCTCAAGTCTACCATTTTGCTTGTTTCGTCGCTATCTTCCTGCCTCAGCGGTTTGCCGAGCGAGAGATGGGTGTATTCTCAACCAGCGGTGCTGCTCCCATGCCAATTTGAAAAGACTGAAAGAACTCAAGCAGCAAATAGCGCTCTGGGTGATAGTTTTCCAGAGCGATCGCCGTCAAGCCATTAGCGGGTAAGGGAATTTGCCCCCAGGGAAATGGGAAAGTTCTTGACAACCGACTTATCCAGAGGGTACAGATCAGCACGTGGTGTTGGCAGCTACTGAGAACAACCCAACCCTATAGCGGATGGGGTTTCTAACTTCACAGGGAAACGCCTCGTCCTATTGCTAAGATATGGTCTTACATTCCCTCAAGTAGCAGGAGTCTTAGTTCCTAAAATCCAAAACTTTAGGCCCAAAACTTTTTGCTGTTACATATACCTACTAGGTTTGCGATCGCCTATGGAATTGATGTATAAGCACCTGTCGATCCTAGCATAAATCGATGGGCGACTCGGTGACATCAGTCCGGGTGAGACTTGTTACCGCCAATTAGCCATCCTCACCCGATAGCGAATAGGGAATGATGCCAAATTTGTTAAATTCTAACCTAGACTAAATACGTACTGGACTTGTTGGGATTGTACAAGACCAAAGCCATAAGAGTCAGCAGCGTTGCCCCGGGCACCAGCTTACAACTGACGGCTGACCAATACAGTTTTTAGGAGAACCTTTAAGTTCCATGCAGGGGACGTTGAACGAAATTGATATCCGCAGTATCCTGCAACTCATTGAGTTAGGTCAGCGAACGGGTTACTTGGAAGTAGAGGCGTTTGGCCTACAGCGCGATTCCAGGTCGCGATTGGGCGAGCGGTTTTGGTTTGTCTTTTTCCTCAACGGTCAAATTGCCTATGCAGCAGACAACAACAGCAGTTTATCGCGGCTGCGAGACTATGCGAGGCGGTATCGGGTAGATGTCACTCTAAACAGCCAAAGCGTGCCGTCAATTGCCGCCACCAATGCGCCAGAATATGGCTACCTGTGGGCTTTGCTAGAAAACCACGTCCTTACCCCAGCTCAAGGGCGTAGCATCCTGCAAAGTATGGTCAAAGAAACCTTATTTGACTTGCTCAGCTTACACAACGGGTCATTTATCTTTGAGATTGGCCCAGCCTTAGCACCCCAGCTGATGACGTTGGAAATTGGCCCAGTGGTGGCGAAAATTATGAAACAGGTGCAGGAGTGGAAGCAGTTTCACCCCCACATCCAATCACCCGACCAGTGCCCCGTCATTACCGATGGCGCCAAACTGCGCCAAGCCTTGCCAGAAAATACTTTTAAAATATTGGAGCATTGGGCAGACGGTAAAACTTCGATTCGGCGCATGGCTCGCTATTTAAATCGAGAGATATTACCAGTGGCAAGAGCCATTTATCCTTATGTTAAGCAAGGCTGGGTGCAACTGCTCTATAGCGGCCCAGTAGCGACGACGACCGGACGAGAATTACTGTTGTTTCCAGAAACCGGCAGCAAAAGTATAGTTTTTATTGATGATGGCATTGCCACTTGTAAAGCCGTAGAGTACACCCTAAAACAGCATGGTTATGCCGTTGCTGCTATTAGCAATCCAGTCAAGGCGTTGAGCCTGGTGTTTGAACTCAAACCCGACCTGATCCTGTGCGACATTGCGATGCCCGGACTTGACGGTTACGAGATTTGCGCCATGTTACGCAGATCTACTGCGTTTCGGCAAACACCGATTGTGATGCTGACCAGCAAAGACGGGTTTATCGATCGAGTTAAAGCGCGGATGGTAGGAGCGACTGACTACTTGACCAAACCCTTCGGGGATAGCGAGTTATTGATGCTGGTAGAAAAATACGTCGGCTCTGCCGATGCTGTTAAAGGTACAACCGATCGAGTGCCAGTTAATGCGATAGAAGAGGAGATAGAAGCGATTGACAATTCCCCTGCCTAGAAGCCCCGGATGCGTGGGTTGAGTATAAAGCGTTGCCTGACGCTACTGCGGTAGCACGCTAAAAACGACCCAAACTTCCTGCCAGTAAACCCAAAACGAGTGATGCGGAAATTACCAATGGTAAGAGATTTAAGTTTGAATCAAGCGCAGATTGAGTTAAAGCAGCACGTAGCATTGCTAGTGAATGATTTTAAGGCCAAAAAATTAACTTTACCAAGTTTGACGCCTACTGGCTCAATTGGCGATCGCGAGGCGGCTTCTCACCCCAGAACCTCATCTGCAGCAAGGGTTGACGAAGTAGCTTTCCCTTTACCAGCTATCTTTTGGTCAAGGATTCAAGCTACTTTAGTTCAATATCGGCGCAAAGGGTTAACCCTGAAGAAGCGTTCTTGTTAACAATTGTTTAAACCAGCAGGTAGGTGGGAACTTATGAGTACAGTTCTGGTTGTGGAAGACAGTGTAACTCAAAGAGAGATGATCTCAGACCTTCTGAAAGGAAGTGGGTTAAACGTAACCGTAGCCAGCGATGGTGTCGAAGCACTCGAACAAATTCAGGGGCATCGTCCTGACTTAGTGGTTTTGGATATTGTCATGCCCAGAATGAATGGCTATGAGGTTTGCCGACGGCTGAAGGCAGACCCTAAAACCCAAAACGTGCCGGTGGTGATGTGTTCTTCTAAAGGCGAAGAATTCGACCGCTATTGGGGGATGAAACAGGGAGCAGATGCATACATTGCCAAACCTTTTCAGCCGAAAGAACTGATTGGAACCGTCAAACAACTACTAAGAGGATAAATTAAAGCTTATGGTTGGAAATCCGGATTTTTTAACGGGCAGAGGCGCTGACCAAGCTCCGGAGTTCCAGGAACTTGAAACTCCTGAAGGTGAGCTGCACTTGCGATTTTATGTATCTCCGGAGCAGGAGTTTGCACTACCTGCAACGGGTATTAAAGAGGTTCTTTCCCAGCCACCAGACCGAATTACGCCCATTCCCAATGCATCGCCGTTGCTATTAGGAACGGTAAACTTTCGGGGCAGAGTAATATGGGTGGCAGACTTGGGGCAGTTTCTGGGAGAGCCAACGTTGTTGAATACCGACCGACCCGAAATTCCCGTGATTGCGGTCGAAGACGGAGACACAATGTTAGGTTTAGCAGTTGACCAGATCGTGGGGATGGACTGGCTGGACACGGATCAACTCCAGACGCGCAACAGCGCTCCAGACAGTATGGAACCATTTTTACGCGGAGAGTGGGTCTTAGACGCTGAAGGCTCTCAGTGCCTCCGACTGCTCGATCCAGTAAAAATTCTCAGATCGGCAAGGTGGGCAGCTTAAAAAAACAGACAATAAAAAAGAAAATCTCCAATAACCACTGCCGCTGTATCTTAGGCTAGCTGTTTTTTTTAATGCAAGACTATTAACTTTTGACTTTATTCGGAGGAGGCAAATGGCATCCAAAACAGATTATGGGCAGAAATATCTCCAGGCTCAAACAGCCTACATGCAAGGCAACTACGAAGATGCGGCAGAAATAGTCGATCAACTGGTGCAGGATTTCCCAGAAGACCCAGGCATTCGTTTGCTTAGGGGTCACATCTACTGCGACCTACAACAGTACGACGCCGCGAGGGAAGAATACGAAAATGTGCTTTCGCTGACGGATAATCCGGAATACGTGAATTATGCCAACAACGGTCTAGCCTACGTTAATCAAAGCGAAACGCCAAGGGGGGCAGCCCCAGAACCAGGAAATTTTGAAGACATTGATGACAGCTTTCCACCTGAGGTAGATTATCAAGACTTCGCCGAGCCAGCAGCAAATAACTGGCAAAATGATGCCAGCCCCGGAGGTTATGTAGACCTGGGCGGTTTAGACCTCGATAGCATTGACGATACGGAAAATACACCAGGAGCGGATCAACCATTTGCCAATCCTTTCGGTGGTTCCAGTTCGCTCTATGGGTCATCTTCTAGTGGGTTGGATGCAACGGCAGAAGGATTGGACAATCCATTTGCCAATGACTATGGCTCCTACGACGAGCAAGACGCTGGGGCTAATTTTTACCAGGAATCGTCCCCAGCCAAAGGGTCATCGGATTTGTTTTCCATGGATGATGAAGACTTTAACTGGAACAATGATGCAGCGCTGGCGCAGTGGAATGAGTCTTCGCCCTTCGGTGCGTCATCGAACGATGAAGAAACCCAATTTTACCAATCTACCAACCAGTTTGAACCGACGATCGCACCGCTGGAAGATGAACCCCCGGCGATTGACGATACCGGACCGCTGTGGCCTTCGGCTGACTTAGCAACGCCCCGTGGCGGCGACACCAATGGCTTCCACGAACCTCCCGCCACCAAACGTCAAGTGGGTGAAGATGAAACCGTATTACTGGGAGAAGAAGAGCCATACGAGGCGCCCAGAAGCGGTCAAATGGCTTCTCGGTGGAGTTCGCCCATGACATCGAACGGCTTTAATGCCACCAACAACTTTGATTCCGCTATGTTCGATTCCGCCTTTGATGACGATACGGCGGCAAAATCGACTCAAGCATCGGAACCAATGGGAACTGGCAGTACGGCTTTCGATTTTGACGAATTAGACTTTGACGATGACGATTTGGGGAATATCCCGGATTTTGACATGCCGGAGAATTCAGCAGGCTTCTCGACGGCTCCGAGTAATTCTGGGTTTAGTTTAACCACAGGGGGCAGCTCTCTCGGTACAGCTGGCTCAGCAGATATTAGCACCGGCGGCGATCGCTCGACCTTTGGTGACGAAGACTTTATGTTACCAGGGGCGACAGATCAAGTCCCCAGCTTTACTCAGGGCGATAGCCGCCACATCGAACCCGCCGTGACGGTGGAACAAGGTTGGCTGGCTTTCCTGGAAAATGCACCGTTGCGAAGAAAGCGGATGATCGCCGCAGGAGTCGTAGGCATATCATCGGCGATCGCTGTGGCGGCGATCAGCTTCACGAGTCAAAACGTATTCTTTAAAACGACCAACAAAGAAGTTCTCGGACAGTTGCAATGGACTGGTTTGGCAATGGCTGGAGTCGCAGGCGTTGCCAGCGGTGCCGCTACCCTCGCCATCGGCGGGCTGATCGAAAAGCAAGTCCGGCGCAGCACCGAAGAGTTACAAAACCAGTTCGATGCCGTCTGTGGAGGTAACCTCGCCGTTCAAGCAACAGTATACTCCGAAGATGAATTGGGACAACTGGGTGCGGGCTTCAACCAAATGACTCGCGTCATGCTCACCACCATGAGCGAAGCGCAACGGAAAGCCGAAGAGCAAGAACAGGCCAAAGAAGACCTGCAACGCCAAGTAATCCGGCTGCTGGACGATGTGGAAGGCGCCGCTAGAGGGGATTTGACCGTGCAAGCCGAAGTCACCGCCGACGTGTTAGGAGCCGTCGCCGATGCCTTTAACTTAACGATTCAAAACCTGCGGGATATCGTGCAGCAGGTGAAAGACGCCGCCCGCAAAGTGAATAAAAACGCATCGGATAGCGAAAAATTCGCGATGGGTCTCTCGGCAGACGCCCTGCGCCAAGCCGAAGAACTCGCCGTTACCCTCAATCAAGTCCAAGTGATGACCGATGCGATTCAACGGGTTGCCGACGGGGCCAAACAAGCCGAAGAAGTGGCTCGCACCAGCGCCGCCACCGCGCTCAAAGGCGGCGAAGCCGTAGAACGCACCGTCGCGGGGATTTTGAGCATTCGGGAAACGGTAGCAGAAACAACGCGAAAAGTCAAGAGGTTGGCAGAATCTTCCCAAGAAATTGCCAAAATCGTCGCGTTGATCGCGACTATTGCCTCGCGCACCAACCTGTTGGCGCTCAATGCTAGCATTGAGGCGGCTAGGGCAGGAGAAGCAGGCCGGGGATTTGCGATCGTAGCGGATGAAGTACGGCAGCTGGCAGACCGAGCAGCGAAAGCGCTCAAGGACATCGAACAAATTGTGTTGCAAATCCAGAGCGAAACTTCATCGGTAATGATGGCAATGGAAGAAGGCACCCAGCAGGTAATCGAAGGTACCAAACGGGCAGAACAAGCCAAGCGCGCCCTCGATGACATCATTCAGGTATCGAATCGGATCGATGCCCTAGTGCGATCGATTACCGCCGATACCGTAGAGCAGGCGGAAATTACCCGCAATGTGGCTCAGGTGGTGCAATCGGTAGAACTGACCGCGCAAGAAACCTCTCAAGAAGCTCAGCGCGTATCGGGTTCGCTGCAAAACCTGGTCGGCGTCGCCCGCGACTTGTTGACCGGCGTCGAACGCTTCCGAGTAGACGTGACAGAAAGGTAGCGGCTCTTAGGTTAAGCAGTAATTAATTCAAAAGCAGCTTTAACCTAAAAGCTGTTATTTTCATTTAAAATCCAACCTCTACAACCCAAAATCGAACTATGCTGCCGGAACAACAACAGCGGATCTTGGGATACTTCATTGAAGAAGCCAAAGATCACCTCAACACCATCGAGCAAGGGTTGCTCGCGCTGCAAAATACGATCGACGACCCGGAAATGTTGAAAGAAGTATACCGGGCTGCTCACTCGATCAAAGGCGGAGCAGGAATGCTGGGCATCAGCAGCATCCAAAAAACATCTCACCTGTTAGAAGACTGTTTCAAAATTCTTGAAGGCAGTCCGGTGAGAGTTGACCAAAAGTTAGAAGAACTGTTCTTAGGAGTGTTTGATACGCTTCAATCCCTTGTAGACCAACTGCAAGGGCCTTTTGGTTTAACCGAAGACGTCGCCGCCGGGTTGATGTCCACGATCGCACCAGTGTTTAGCGAACTGCAACAGCATCTGGATGTCCTGACCAAACAACCAGCAGCCGCGAGCGGGGCAAAAGCAGGCGCAGGCGCAGCAGCCAAGAATATGGTAGAGACGTTAGATGTAACGTCTCTACAGCAGGCATTTAAACAAGAGGTGATGGAGCAACTGCGGCAGATGTTGCAGCTATTTAAGCCGCCGCAGTGGCCTAACAGTAGGCAGGATTTGGCGTCGCGCTGCGAAAGCTTGCAGGAACTGGGAACTCGCTTCAATTTACCGGGTTGGAGCGAGTTACTATCGATCGCAGCAAGAGCGATCGCCAATCTGGAAAATACCTCCCAAACCCTAGCACCGATAGTTATTAAGGAAATTAAACAAGCCCAAGAACTGGTGTTAGCAGGTCGTGGCAACCAAGTGAAAGCCAGCGAACAACTCGCCGCACTCCAGCCGCCAGCACCGACGCCAGAAGAAGCAATCGCATCCGATCTGGAAAACTTGCTAGCAGCGACAGGGGACACCGACGATGCTGACTGGTTCCAGTCAGCGCTGGCTGAAGCTCCCGCAGCTGAAGCGCCTTCAGAAGCGGAAGAATTGTTCGGCTTCGCAGGAGAACCTGCCGATGATGCAGCACAATTCTTCTTCGTACCTGAAACCGAGGTGGCTCCACCTAAAACCACCCCTCGCAGCGACAGATCCAGCAGCGAAAAACCAAGCATAACAGCACCAGCAGACCCTACAGGGCCAGAAGTTGGAGCGGCAGAACTAATTGCTTTAAACGATCTATTTCCAGAAGAAGTTCCAGAACTCGATTCTACTTGGCAAGTAGAAGAAGTCATGGGAGACGCTGACAGCCAGCCTTTGTTGGAAAGCTTAGATGATTTTAATGTCGGGGGAGACAATGAATTAGCCGATTTGTTCGCCGATGGCTCGGCAGAATTCCCTCAAGCCGATGCCGCAGAAGAAGACGATACCGTAACGCTGTTTGGTAAAACGTTTGACTTTGATGACAGCGAAGATGAGCCAGTAGCACCCCAAGGTGCCGCCAGAGAAAATCGATTGACAGACGACCCATTCCAGGATTTGGCGGCATCAGGGACGGCATCCCCTCAAGATGAAGACCTGAGTTTGTTTGGGGAAAATTTCTTCTTCGACGAGAGTGCTTCAGATCCAGTAGCTGCCCAAACGGCAGCAGCAACAGAAAATAGAGTAACAGACGACTTGTTTGAGGATTTAGCTGCACCAGAGACGGCGGCATCAGCCCCAGATGAAGACCTGAGTTTGTTTGGAGAAGATTTCTTCTTCGAGGAAAGTGCTTC
>CAYXCW010000013.1:0-17844 GCA_964463555.1 uncultured bacterium | reverse complement strand
CAGATGAAGACCTGAGTTTGTTTGGAGAAGATTTCTTCTTCGAGGAAAGTGCTTCGGCTCCATTAGAGTCTCAGGAGGCAACAGCAGCAAATACATTGACAGACGACCTGTTTGAGGATTTGGCGGCACCAGAGACGGCGGCATCAGCCCCAGATGAAGACCTGAGTTTGTTTGGAGAAGATTTCTTCTTCGAGGAAAGTGCTTCAGATCCAGTAGGAGCTACTGTGCCATCGCCGACTGGTACATCGGAAATGGAAAGCGAGGGTTTGAGCGAATTATTTGCTGGACTAAACGAAGATGACTTTTGGCAAGCAGAGTCGAATGAGTCAGAAAATCTTGGTTTGGCTACAGAAGAAAGCCCTGACTTCTCCAGCTTTGCCGATAGCAATTGGTTGCAAGAATCGAATAACGAAGCGATCGCCGCCCCAGTTGCCGATGAATTAGACCTAGCAGGGTTCGATTGGTCTGGGGAATTATCCACCCCAGAGGATGACAATTTAACCGCAGCTGCACCAGATCTAACGCCAACCCAATTAAACAGCGAAGACTCGCAATCTGACTTGGCAGGCGCGACGCTCGATCGGGCGTTTGGGGATGCCGATTTTGAGTTTAGCTCCCCTGAAGATGGAGCAGAAGCGTTTGAATTCCCGGCGCTGACAGATGATTTTGATGCCAGCAATCTGTTTGAAACGGAAGCAGCAACGGAAACCCCTCAGCAGCAAAGTGGGGATGTCGATCTAGAGTTTGGTTCGCTACCAACCAACGACTACCCGTCAGCGACTAATACCGAAGCAACGTTTGATGATTTCTTCTCCCTAGACCAAGCATCTCAAATGCCAGCCGATGCGGAACTAGAGGCATTGGATCTGTTTGGAGATATGGAAAGCACTGTTTTTCCAGAGCTAAATATGGGGCTGGAACAGGATGCCCAGATGCTTGAAGGTATCCCTGAAGAGGGTGATTTTGACCTGTTTGCCCAGGACGAGTCTGCGGCGGGCTTCGATTTGTTCGACGCAGAAGCTGAGGCAGCGGCTCAGGGGTTGGAGATCGCTGACAATTTAACTCCAGAAGAATTACCAAGCTTTGAGCTAGCGGCAGCCGATAGTGCTACGGAGGCAGATGACGATCTGGGATGGCTGTCAGAAATTACTCAGGATGTAGATGGGGAAGATGAATTAGCCTTCGGGGATGAGGAAACCGCCGCGGGTGCAGGATTAAATTTAGCTGCTGCTAACGAGCCAATTTCCTTCGACCAGTTGGATGTTGAACCGGCAAGTACTCCTAGTGAGTTGGCAGCAGAAGCGGATTTTGGCGACCTGGAAGCGATGCTGGGTGCAGACGCGGCGGTTGAGGTAGCGGCACCAGCAGAGAGCGAGGCATCGTTTGATTTAGATTTTGATGACCTAGAAGCGATGTTGGGTGCAGATGCGGCGGTTGAGGTAGCGGCAGCAACAGAGAGCGAGGCATCGTTTGATTTGGATTTTGATGACCTAGAAGCGATGTTGGGCGAGGAAGCGATCGCACCCACCAGCGAAGCTGCTAACCTGAATCCTCCGCCAGCTGTGAGTAACCTCCCCTCAACCCCAGCCAAGGTAGCTGACAAGGAATTTGAAGACCTAGAAGCGATGTTAGTCACTGCGGCGGAAATGGTTGGGCCGCCAATGAAAACTAGGCCGGGTCAGGTTTCTACCTCTAAGCCCAGGGCGAGGATATTTGAACAAACGATGAAGGTGCCGGTGAAGCAGCTAGACAACCTCACCAACTTGGTAGGGGAACTGGTGGTCAACCGCAACAGCTTGGAACAAGATCAAGAACGGCTGCGGCAGTTTTTGGATAACTTGCTGCACCAAGTCCAGCAACTGAGCGATGTGGGTGCGAGGATGCAGGATTTGTACGAGCGCAGTTTGCTCGAATCGGCGCTGCTGGCTAGCCGTCAAAGCTATCGCTTCTCCACCAGCACAACTGGCGATTTATCAAATGGTTACTCTTCCAGTTCGACTTGGGATCATATCGAAATGGATCGGTTTACGCCGTTCCACACTCTTTCCCAAGAAATGATCGAATTGATTGTCCGAGTCAGGGAATCTGCCTCTGACATTGAATTCATCGTTGATGAAACCGATCAAGTTAGCCGCCAGTTCCGCCAAGTAACCACCCAGCTGCAAGAAGGCTTGACTCGCGCCCGGATGGTGCCGTTTGCTGAAATTGAACGGGTGTTTCCTTTATTCCGCTACGTGCGCGATAAAGCTGCCGAATTGGGCAAACAAGCCGAACTGCGAATTGAAGGTCGGGAAACTTTAATCGATAAGCTGATTTTGGAACACCTTTCCGATCCGATGAAGCACTTGATCAATAATGGCCTCGCCCACGGGATCGAATCCCCGGAAGTGCGCCAGCGGCAAGGTAAGCCACCCGTCGGTCGGATTACTATTTCTGCGTTCCACCAAGGTAACCAAACCGTAATCTCATTCTCTGACGATGGTGCCGGGATTGATGTCGATCGACTGAAAGCTAAAGCGGTGGAAAAACGGCTGATTACTCCAGATCAAGCCAAGAATTTATCCCGCATTGAAGCCTACGAACTGCTCTACCTGTCTGGCTTGAGTACTAAGGATAAGGCTGACTTGATCGCCGGTAAAGGGGTTGGGATGGACGTGGTACGCACCAACGTCAGCGAAATTCGGGGCACGATCACCACCGATTCGACGCAAGGTAAAGGAACTTCCTTTACGATTCGCCTGCCGTTGACGCTGAGTATTTGTAAAGCGCTGTGCTGCGTCAGCGACCAAGCTTTGATTGCCTTCCCGATGGACGGGGTAGAAGATGCGCTCGATGTGCCTATAACTCGCGTTCAAGTCAATGCTGAAGGCGAAAATTATATTCAATGGCGCGATATGCAGTTGACGTTTAAGCATCTCAACGAGTTGCTGGCGTTCAATCGCCAAATGGGTCGCGGTCGGGTGTACGGTGCTAGTAAAGATGAAGACTCGGTGGCGATTGTCGTGCTGCGTAGCGCTGGCAATTTCCTGGCAATCCAAGTCGATCGCGTCGTCGGCGAGCAGGAAATTGTGATTAAGCAACTCGAAGGCCCCGTACCTAAACCCATCGGTATCGCAGGTGCTACGGTGATGGGGGATGGTCGGATCATGCCGATTGGTGATGTGTTGGAGTTGATCGACATCGCTATGGGACGGGTGGGTAAAGACCGTCGCGCCATGCTGTGGGAGCAAAATAATCTCGCCGCGGTGTCTGAAGCGCCCGTGACTGAACCGCGAGTTTTGATCGTGGACGATTCGATTACGGTTCGGGAATTGCTCTCGATGACGTTTAATAAGGCTGGCTACCGCGTGGAACAAGCCCGCGATGGTCAGGAAGCATGGGATAAACTCAAATCGGGTTTGCCTTGCGATATTGTCTTCTGCGATATCGAAATGCCCAGGATGGATGGTCTGGAGTTGCTCTCGCGACTGCATAAAGATCCCGATTTGACTCATCTGCCGGTAGCGATGCTAACTTCGCGCGGTGCGGAGAAACACCGGCAAATGGCTTTTGATTTGGGTGCTAGCGGTTACTTTACTAAGCCTTATCTGGAAGAAGCTTTGCTAGATGCGGCTTCGCGGATGCTGAAAGGCGAAAAATTGGTGACCAGTAATGTTAGTGCTTCTTCGTAATTTGTGAGTTTAATTACCTACAAAAATTAGGTGATTAAGCTAGATAAAATGTTTGGGCTGGAGGTGACTCCAGCCTTTTTATTATTGTTTGCTGGAGAAAGAATAGTTATTTAACGAACCGCAGAGGACGCAGAGGACGCAGAGGGAAGAGAAAGCGATCGCTTGAATCTTTTTAGTTAAAATACGCAGGTACGCGCTTTATCCTCAACTATGTTTAATCAACCGCTAACTTATCCACCTACGCCCAAAGTTGACCAAATTGACTCATACCACGGCGTCGAAGTGCAAGATCCCTACCGATGGCTAGAAGATCCCGATTCTGATGAAACTAAGGCTTGGGTCGAGGCTGAGAATTCTGTTACTTTTGCCTATCTTAACCAAATCCCTGTGAGGGAAAAAATTAAGCAGCGCCTAACTCAGCTTTGGGATTATGAAAAGTATGGTATTCCTTTTAAAGAAGGGAACCGTTATTTTTACTTTAAAAATGATGGGTTGCAAAATCAAAGTGTTTTGTATGCTTTAACTTCTCTGGATGGGGAAGCAAAAGTTTTGCTCGATCCGAATAAACTTTCAGAAGATGGCACTGTGGCTTTAGCTGGGGCTGCTATCAGTGAGGATGGCAATTTTATGGCTTACGGTTTATCTACATCGGGTTCTGATTGGCAAGAGTGGAAGGTGCGCGATGTGGAAACTGGCGAGGATATTTCCGATCGTTTAAAGTGGATAAAATTTTCTGGTGCATCTTGGACGCACGACGGTCAAGGATTTTTTTATAGCCGCTATGATGAACCAAATGAGGCTACTAAATTAGAAGATGTTAATTACTTCCAAAAACTGTTTTACCATCGATTGGGAACGCCCCAAGCTGAGGATGTTTTAATCTATCATCGACCGGATCAAAAAGAATGGGGCTTCAGCGGTGGGGTGACTGAAGATGGTCGCTATTTGATTATTAGCGTGTGGCGAGGAACAGATCCGAAAAATCTGGTTTTTTACAAAGATTTGACTAACCCAGATGCGGAGGTTGTTGAATTAATTAATCAGTTTGAAGCTAGCTATAGTTTTATCGAGAATGATGGTTCTATTTTCTGGTTCCGAACCGATCTGGATGCGCCGCGCGGTCGAGTTATGGCGATTGATATTAAGAATCCTGCCCGCGAAAATTGGCAAGAAATTATTCCCCAGGCAGATGAGGTTCTCGAAGGTGTGAGTTTGCTGAACAATCAATTTATTACTGATTACTTGAAAGACGCCCATACTCAAATTAAAATTTTCGATCTTGACGGTAATTTTGTGCGGGAAGTTGCTTTACCGGGGCTTGGTTCTGCGGGTGGTTTTGGGGGTAAACGTTATGATAAGGAGACTTTTTATAGTTTTACTGGCTTTACTACACCGCCAACGATATATCGCTACGATATGGTCAGCGGTGAAAGTACTATTTTTCGGCAACCGCAAGTTGATTTTAATCCCGATGAGTACGAGACGAAACAAGTATTTTATGGTAGCAAAGATGGGACGAAAATCCCGATGTTTATTACACACAAAAAGGGGATGGAATTAGATGGAAATAATCCTACTTTGCTTTATGGTTATGGTGGTTTTAATGTGTCGCTGACGCCTAGCTTTTCGGTTAGCCAACTGGTGTGGATGGAGATGGGGGGCGTTTATGCTGTCGCTAATTTGCGCGGGGGTGGCGAGTATGGGGAGGAATGGCATCAAGCGGGGATGAAGTTGAAAAAGCAGAATGTTTTTGATGATTTTATTGCCGCAGCGGAATGGTTAATTGGTAATCAATATACTTGTGGGGAAAAACTGGCGATCGCAGGCGGTAGTAATGGCGGTTTGTTAGTCGGTGCTTGTATGACTCAACGCCCCGATTTATTTGGTGCTGCTTTGCCAGCTGTGGGGGTATTGGATATGCTGCGGTTCCATAAGTTTACCATCGGTTGGGCTTGGTGTTCTGAATACGGTTCGCCTGAAGATCCGGAGGAATTTCAGGCACTTTATGCCTATTCTCCTTTGCACAATTTAAAACCAGGAACGGCTTATCCGGCAACGATGATTACAACTGCGGATCATGACGATCGGGTTGTACCTGCCCATAGTTTCAAATTTGCGGCGGCTTTGCAAGCAGCACATCAGGGGGAAAATCCGGTATTAATCAGAATTGAAACTAAGGCTGGACATGGTGCTGGAAAGCCTACTGCTAAACAGATTGAAGAATTAGCGGATCGGTGGGCTTTTTTAGTGCGATCGCTCAATATTCCCGTTAACTAATTCTGTCACAAAATACCTGGGGCGGGCTTTCCTGCCCCACAAGATTTATAAATTAAACCCGCCCCGGCTGATGTTACCGATGCTACCGGACATGATATTACTCGATTAGCCATTAGCAATTAGCCATTAGCTATTTAATATTGCGATTATTTGCTGGACGATACATATGCAGCAAGTTGAGAAATTTGGGAAAATCAAAACTTCGGGGATCGATTCTTTCTCCGGATCTATCTACTTGCTGATGGGTAGTAATTCGATTTTCTGGCACGTTACTTTGAGCGATAAACCAGGCTAAAATATTGTACTGTGCTTCGGTATAGCCGCTATGGGTTGGGTTTTGATTATTCCATCCATCTGGGGGCGTTTCTAATGAAATGTGATAGGCAAAGTTATTGACTGATGGGGCAAACTTAGGATGTGTTTTTACGGTTTCTTTGCCTTTGGAACTTTCAAATACTGAGTTTCCCGCACCAAATGCTCTTTTGTCTGGTGGAACTATATAAACAATGGTTCCATCTAACTCGATTAAGGTGTGGTAACTTACTTGCTGA
The DNA here is from genome assembly GCA_964463555.1 of uncultured bacterium. Taxonomy (GTDB): domain Bacteria; phylum Cyanobacteriota; class Cyanobacteriia; order Cyanobacteriales; family Aerosakkonemataceae; genus Microseira. The sequence goes on along the minus strand of CAYXCW010000013.1, from coordinate 11,345 downwards.
TTTTCATCGTAATGAGGTGTTTGAAAAAAGTTAATTGCACCTAATGCCGAACCTGCGGTTTCGTGCAAAACTATAATTGGTTGATTGTTTACGGGCACGCCGTTAATATCTTTAGTAAATCTTTCTCCATAATTAGTGGGATGCGCCCAGGCTATTTTGTATGGAGGTGTGTAGGTGGTTGTGGTATTTACAGGATTGACTGTTTCTATTTTAGAAATATTCTTCGCTGGTTTCTCTTTGAGTTTTGGTTTCATTTCCTCCGGGTTTTCGGAGATTTCTGGTTTGGGTTTTGGATATTGACTCCAAGCGGCTTTTGGACTTAAGTTGATTTTTGTCTTTTGTAGGAGTTCTGTTTCGCTGCTGAATATGACTACAATCAAGAACAGCGATAGTAAAAATGCTAGCAGAAAGGGTTTAACTGCCTTGAATCTCAGGTTCATTTTTGCAAGGCTGGTAAAAATAAAATACTTTTAGATATTTTATCTAAATTAAGAAAAATTTTCTGTATAAGATTAAACCGCCGACTTCGCTATAATTGCATCGCGAATTGCGATCGCAGTCGCAGGTGCGAGTAAAACACCGTTGCGATAGTGTCCGGTGGCTAACAATATATTACTGTAACCAGGTAATTCACCAATTATAGGAGCCGGGTGGCCTTGGGGACGCGGGCGCAACCCTGACCAAGTTCTCAAGATGGTAGCTTGGGATAGGGGGGGACAAAATGCGATCGCTCCCATCATTACTTTATCCAATAAACTCGGATCTGCTACCACTTCTCCAGCATCTGTGGGAAATTCTACCGTCGCCCCTACCCAGTATTCTCCCTCGCCGACGGGGACGATGTGAATATCATCGCTGGTAATTACTGGCTGAAAATCGGCATTTCCTAAAGGGTTTTCTAGCCGCACGTGCAACGCTTGTCCTAATACGGGTTGTATATCAACTTTTTGGGCTAAAGATGCGGTTATGGGTGTCGATCCTAAACCAGCAGATATAACTATCCAATCTGTTTCTATTTGAGCGTTAGATGTTTTAATTTCATAGGAAATCCCCCCGTTGATAGAGGTAATTTCTTCAACTTTGACGCCGAATTTAAAGTTTACTTGGTTGCGCTCGGCGGCCTCAACTAAAGCTAAAGTGAAAGCAGATGGATCGAGTTGTCTGTCTTGGGGAGAATAAATAGCTGCGGTTATATTTTCTACATTTAACTGGGGACATTTAGATTTAACTTGGTCTAGATCCCAAATTTCTAATTTCCATCCTTGAGATTGACGAATTTCGACTAAATTTTCCCAATCGGCGAGTGAGGGAACGAGCATGAGTATTCCCTGGCGATTGTAAAGGATTTGCCGATTTGTTTTGGCTTCTAATTCGGGGATTAAAGTTTCATAGCGTTGCAGGCTACTTTGTCGTAACTGCCACGCTTTACCTTTGATTTTGTGGCTGATAATGCCCATTAAAACGCCTAAAGCTGCACTTGTTGCCCCTTGGGCAGGAGGTTGTCGATCTAGGACGGTAATCGACAGCCCTGGAATTAAACTGAGTTCGTATGCGATCGCAGCACCGACTATGCCGCATCCGATAATGGTAATTCGACTCATGTTGGGTAATTGGTAATTGGTAATTGGTAATTGGTAATGGGGGAAATTGTTTCCATTACCTATTACCCATTACCTATTACCTATTGTTATGCTTGAGGCGTCAAGTTCAAGAAAGTCTCAACGTCTTTTTTCAGCTTGGCGTAAGAACGGATAGTTGCTTTGTAGTCTTGAGCTTCGGCACCGGCATCGATGCTAATCAAGTCTTCAATTACCTCTTGGGCGACTTCCTTGGCTTTGGGTTGGTCATTGGGGAGCAAGTTGCGCTGTACTTGACTCATTTTCGCCCGCAGTTCGCCCAATGGCCCGCGGATGAAGTTTTTGGTAAATACCCAATTCTCGTCTTGGATCAGCTTAGCGAGTTCGGGGAAGCGATCGCGCATTGCCTCAATCTCAGAAGTATATTTCTGAATTTGTTCCAAGGTAGCCGATGTGTAAGTCGGGGGTTTGACTTCAGTCGGACTGCTACAACTGACCAAAAACACCGTCACACATGCCAAAACAACAGCCAGTATTGAGCGGAAACGTCCCATAACCATAATTTTTGCTTAAGTTACCATTACAAATCTTATCGGCGGAGGAAGCTTATTAAAACATCGCTGACTCGATCTGACCAATGTTCTTGAGGATAATGCCCTGCTTCTGCCAGTTTGCTCAGTTCTAGATCTTTGACTGTACTCGCTAACTGTTGTGCTGGCTCGAAGGGCAACCAAGGGTCGCGCATCCCCCAGATAATTAATGTAGGCCGCTCAAAGCTGCGTAACCCAGATTCAATTTCTGTGGTGGTTTGGGGTAATTGCAAGTTTCGTACTGTCGCCAGCAAACTGCGCCCTGCTGCCGAACTCTTGAGGAAAGGACGCCGATATATATCTAAATCTTCGTCGGAGATGTCGTAACGGCAGCCGCCTTCTAAGGTACGGTCTACCAGTAGGGGGTCTTGTGTCATCATATCTCCGACGAAGGGCAAACCGAGTTGTTGAATTTTCCAAGGTAACTTGGTTGCCGTGGAGATGGGGGCGTTGATAATTGCCAAACGTTCGATTTGTTCTGGGTGTCGGAGGGCGTATTGAATGCCGACAGAACCCAAAAATCCCTGGACGATGAGGGAGAAGCGCTGTAGTTCCAAAGCTTCTAGGAAGGCAGAGAGCGCAGAAAGATAGGCATCGGGAGTATAAGCAAAGTCTCGCTTGTCTGGTTTTGCCGAGAAACCGCTACCTATCCAATCGGGTGCGATCGCGCGATACCCCTTTTCTGCCAAACTGGGCATGACCATAGTCCACGAGTAACTTTGAGAAGGCAACCCGTGCAGCAGCACTACTGGTAATCTGTCACTAGGCCCCAGAGGGTTTGCTTCCCGATAAAACCATTGCAGCGAACCAACTTCAATCGAGTTTTCTGTTATCGACACTTTTGTTATTGCACCGTTCAATCCCAGTGGTTTGAGCTTACCGTCCTGTGGTTGTTTTGGGCAAGGCAGGGAAGGCAAGGAAGACAAGGGGGACAAGGGGGACAAGGGGGACAAGGAAGACAAGGGGGACAAGGGGGACAAGGGAGACAAGGGGGACAAGGGAGACAAGGGGGACAAGGGGGACAAGGGAGACAAGGAAGACAAGGGAGACTTTTGAACTATAAGTAATTTCTTCCCCAGCTCCCTCAGCTCCCTCAGCTCCCCCCGCTCCCTCAGCTCCCCCCGCTCCCTCAGCTCCCCCAGCTCCCCCAGCTCCCTCAGCTCCCCTAGCTCGCTTTTACCTCAATCGGTTGCGAAATATTAAACCTGTTGTTAAACTTAACGACCAAAGTAGTGCTACTCTTGAGTCTTATCCAAAACGTGAACGCAGCTCAACAGGCTACCAACATTGAAATTGCCACTAAAATTGCCGCCGTCGTCAATCTGTTTAAGTGTCAATTCCCGGATGCAAGGGCAGATCTCAAACCTTGGAGAAACGATCCGGATACGCGAGAATTAGTCGATCCCGATTCGATCGATATAGGCTTTCACTTGCCTGGATGGAGTCCCAGGTTTGGGTGTCGCAGTATTTTGGTGCAAATTCGCTTTTATCAAGATCCGGTAGATGGTTCGCGTCGGGTGATTGGAGTGGAAACGGCTGGGTTTAACCATCAAGGAATTGCGTGGCGATTTTCAACGGTTGAAAGTTGGAGTTTTGAAGGCGAACGCCAACCAGCTGCGGATATATGCGAAAAGCTAAAACATTTTTGCCGACAGGTTTTTGAGTTGTTCAACAGCTAGAGACTAGGGATTAGGGGCTGGGGAAAGAAGCGGCTGGTAGAAAATAGATACAATCAGTCAAAAGCGATCGCTAACCATGACTACTACTCCAAAATCTCAGACTAGCGAATTAGCCGAGCGAGGGTGGCGCAGAGAAATTATTACCAATCCAGATGGAACTACAGACTACATTCAAGTTCCCCTAACTTCTGAAGAATTTCTCCACCCACAAGAAGGATATCACTTGCCAAACAGTACCTTTCACGACAACGCTGCGGGTGATGCCAAAGATATGCTAACCCGTCGCTATGCCCAAGATTCAGAAACTGCGGTCTTCAGAGATCTGGTAATTAAATGGGATATTCCAGGTTTGCGCGATCATTGCCCCGATGTTTATGTAGTTTTTGGGGTGAAGAATAAAGCGCAAAACCGTACTGAATTTGTTGTTGCCCAAGAAGGGGCGCGTCCCGGTTTAATTATTGAAGTGGTGTCTCCCCGCTACCGCAAAGAAGACCGCCAAATCAAAGTTCAACAGTATGCTCAAGCTAAAGTTCAAGAGTATGCAATTATCGATCGCCGTACTCAACGAGGACAGGTAATAGAAGAAGTATTAGGCTATCGATTGATGGAAGGGCAATATTTACCCTTAACTCCTGATGATGATGGACGTATTCTCTGCGAAACTGTTGGGTTGTGGATCGGTTTACAGGATGGGCGCGTGGTGATGGAAGATGCCCAGACGGGTAAGCGGTTACTGACTTCCGTTGAATTAGAGGAACGGGCAGCAAGATTGGCGGAACTTTTACGCGCCCAGGGGATCGATCCAGACCAAGTTTAAGCCTTGCTAGAGCAGATAATTGGATGGAGAAGCCAGGTTTGTTTGCTGAAAGCGATCGCATCTATCCAATTATGGGCATTCTAAATTGGAAAACCAATTTAGAGATCCTCCACATGGCAACAAATCAATTTAGCACTACCTTAAGCCAAAAAGACCGCGATGAAGTGATGGCAGCTATTGCCACGATTAAGGAAAAACTACCGTTTTTGATTGACCTAACGCCCGAACAGCGCCAGTCTTTGCTCAAAATGGGGGACAAGAGTCGGGCTTTTGTTAGCAAGGCGTTGGAAGTAGCAACGCAAAACCCAGACTTTTTGCCGCGCAATTTTGATTTGGCAGAAATGCGAAAGGACGTGCAATTGTTCGAGCAATTGTATCCCATTGTTCTGTCCTTAAGTCAGTTGCAAGATTTGGTCGATGATACCTGTTTGGCGGTGGGTAGCGAAGCTTTTGCTGCGGCGTTGCAGGTGTATAACTATGCTAAAGCCAGCGGTGAGGGGAGTGGTTTAGATACTCTGATTGAGGATATGGGACAGCGATTTGCGCGAAAATCTCGGAAAGCCAAGCCTCAAGAGACAACGATCGAGAAAAAAGCTGGATAATTTGACCTCAGAGGTGCAACGTTGCTGCCTAAGAGTGGGAAAAGAGCGATCGCTATACTCACATCTTGCACCTACCCGATAAACAGCCTGCAAATAAATTTGGGGCTAAAAGCTTAAGTGAGCTAAAGCTAACTAACGCAAGTTGCTAGTTACAAATATGGTTGGTTTGATCCCCCCTAACCCCCCTTCAAAAGGGGGGAACCGGATTCAAAGTCCCCCTTTTTAAGGGGGATTTAGGGGGATCTAAAATGCTTGACCTCATAACTAGCAACTTGAGTTAACTAAAATCAAGCTTTTAACCCGTTTCAACGGGTTTTAGCTTTAAGCCAGAAATTTATTTCTGGGCTTCTGGTGACGAGATCCTGCTGACTGCTATCTGAGCAAAGTAACTATCAACTGTTGAACAATTACCCATTTCCTTTCATCAGTACCTGATACTAGGTAAAAATAAAATATCTATTGTTTCGCCAACAGCTAAACCGAACGCCGCTAGGATAGTTACAACTAAAAAGCTATTGAATGGGGTAAATCCAGAAACGCGCATTTCTAAATCTGCTAAAACTGTTGCAGCTAACGGCAACAGAAAAAGCTCCAATAATATTGACCAAGAGGCGATTAAACCAATCGATAAACTTAAAACTAAGATGAGGCTCAATAGTTGAGACTTCACATTCATCAAACTTTCTAGCCAAGAAATGCTCTTGCGGATTACGGCTAGAACTACGATCGTGATAAAAGCTCCCACGAGCCAAACAATGTGGTGAGCCGAAAGATGCCAACCTAATAGCGCATATGCTAGCCAGAGAAATATTAAAGACATCCCAGGAATTCGGTTTAAAAACTTTGTATTATACATATAGCTAGGGGTAAAAACATAGGAATCAAGGGATTCAGGAATGAACCAATCCTAAATGCCTTGGCGGTTGTTATAAGTAATTTTTGAGCCTATGCCAAAACAAAAAGACTCTTTTGGAGTTTAGTTGATAAAAATATATTATAAATTACCTGCCACAAGTTATGGTTTTAGGTTGGGTTAAGGACTGAAACCGCACCTGGGAATAGATTAGCTAAAGTTATAAATACAATTACGGGAGAGCCGGTTTCGGAAACTCACATCTTGCACCACTATCAACAAGCCTTCAAAAACCGGGTTTCTTGACGAAAAATCTAGGCTTTCAAGCTGAGCTATTTGCAAGAAACCCGGTTTTTGTCCAAGGTGCAAGATCTGAGGAAAGCAACTCCCCTTGCACGCACAAGGGGAGATGAACGATGCTGACTAATGGGACTGCCTAATCAAATTGGTGAGGAACAAGCGCGCGTGGGTGAGGGGGAGGTGCCTGGGTTTTCCCTCTAAGACAATTTGATACTCGTCGCCGTACTCGCCATCGCCGTAGCCAGAAATCAGATTGCGGTGAAAAGCTTCCTCAGCTAGCTTGTGAACTTGATCTCTGAGCGCAGTTTTTGTTACAGCCATATTCTGCTGCCTCTAGAATTCATTCTTAATTTATAAACAGGTAAGGTATGCGATCGCACCTTTCTGACGAAATAAGCAGTACTGAGTACTGAGTGCTTTTCATAGCATTTGGCAACAATACCCTGAGATAGAGGCAAACAGATTCAAACAGAGTTACGCTCAAGCTTGGAATTGGGGGATTGTCCGATGGAGAATCCCTCTTTAAACGCGAGCATCAAATTGGGTGACAGGCAATGGTTACTGAAGCAATTACCGATACCATCCGCGTCAACGCTAGAAAAAGCGACGCTTTCGATATTTTTAACATCAGGCATTACATCGGAGCAAATCCTTATTTAGACAAGGCAGCGTTAGTCTTTGATTTTGCTTTTACCGGATATCTGCCCCCTTTGCCCCTGGAAGAGTACGTTCAAAGGATAAGCGAAGTCTACCCACACCTGGGCGAGCAAACTTACGAATCTTATCCCCATTTATTTGCCCGCACCTTGTCAGAAGTCAACAAGCTAGACATGGGTTTGCACCTCGATTGTTGGAGTGTAAAACCGCTTGGGGATTATGTCCGGATTGCATTTGAAATCCTCCACGCCCGCACCAGTCGGTCAGTAGTTTATCTCGTTTGGGACTGGTTTGAAGCCATCAACCAAGGTGAAGAATTTACATTAGACGCCCAAATTAAAAAGTTGCAAAATATCTTTCGCCAATCAGTATACGGCGGCCCAACCGTCTATGCTTTATTACGTACCGCCCACGATCGAGGCATACCTGCTTTTTACTTGTGGGACGAAGGTTTAATGCAATACGGCTATGGCAAAAAACTCGTGCGGGGCATTGCAACTACCTTTGATTGCGATAGCCATTTAGATTCAGATTTTACCACTCGCAAAGATGACTGCAAAGCATTTTTAGGCAATCTTGGCTTCCCCGTACCCAAAGGCGATGTAGTGGTGGCGCTGGAAGAAGCTTTAGCAACAGCAGATAAAATTGGCTACCCAGTTGCTGTTAAACCTGTTTCCGGTCATAAAGGAATTGGCGTTACCGCTGACGTGCAAAATGGAGAAGAATTAAAAGCCGCATTTGCTAGGGCAATTAAAGGTATTCCAGACGAACAACCGATGCAAATAATTGTAGAAAAAAGCATTAAAGGCGCAGATTTTCGCTTGTTATGCGTTAACGGTCGATTTGTTGCCGCTACCGAACGTCGTCCCGCTTGGATTGTCGGAAATGGTCGCTCTACTATTGGCGAATTAATCGAACGAGAAAATCAAAAATCCGCGCGTTTAGATACTCCAACTTCGCCGATGAGTCAAATTCAGTGCGACGAAGCAATGGAAATGTTCTTAGAAGAACAAAAATTATCATTAGATAGCGTCATCGAGCAAGGTCGTACCGTTTACCTTCGCAAAGTTGCCAATTTATCATCTGGTGGCGTCAGCATCGATGCTACTAGCACAGTTCATCCCGATAACATTATCCTCGCTCAAGATATTGCCCAACACTTCAAGCTTGTTTGTTTGGGAATTGATGTAATTTCCCCAAGCTTATCCCAATCTTGGAAATCGGGTAATTTTGGCATTTTAGAAATTAATTCTGCACCCGGGATTTTTATGCACCTCAATCCTGCCATAGGTGAAAGCGTTGATGTGCCTTCCTATATTTTAGAAACTTTCTTTGAATCGGGAGAAGATGCCAGGATACCAATTATCACTTTTAACCGGATTTCAGTTCAAGAACTCCAGCAAACAATTGACCATATCTTGTTACAGCACCCCGATTGGACGATAGGTGCTATTTGTACAGAAGGAGTTTTTATCAACCGTGCAGAAAAAAATCTTCACAAGGAATACAACAGCAACGTGCAAAGTTTGTTGCGGAATCCCAAACTCGATTTGCTGATTGCGGCATACGGCGAAGATATTTTAGAACGGGATGGCATGTTTTACCAAGGCAGCAATATGGTGGTTTTGGATAATCCCACGGAAATAGAAGCGATCCTGGCACGCGATATTATCGACGATTCCACAGTTGTGGTGCGCGAGGGAAATAATATTTCGATTCGGCGCAAGGGCTTGATCGAACAGTATACCCTGGGAGAAGGCGAACCGTTTACGCGAGTTTATTTGAAGGAAATTCCGACAGTTTTGTAACTCGCAAAACTCGGTTTCTTGGCGTAATATCATGTCCGCTTGATTACCCGTAATCAGAAGCCGGGACACGGCAGGATAAACGTTATCTGTTTGTCCGAGAAATCTATGACGCCGTGTCCCTACGCAACGACTCTGTGAGTTTTTTTGATTATGAACAATTCAACGGACACGATATAATTCCTGAGTTAGATTGACACCAAACATAGTGAAGGTGCGTTACACTTCGTTAACTCAAATCTTGCACCTAGCCGAGAAATAAATTTCTCGCTGAAAGCTAAAACCCGTTGAAACGGGTTAAAACCTTGATTTTAGTTAGCTTTAGCTAACTTAAGCTTTCAGCCCCAAATTTATTTGGAGGCTGTTTATCGGGTAAGTGCAAGATGTGAGTTAACGCACCCTACAGATAGAGGCTACCTACTTCTGGTTACCAGGCTGAGCCTGGTAACCAGTTTCTTGAGGCTCTGCCTCCTACTGCCAAACTAATACTTTGGCTTCATATTCTGGTAAGTCAATCACGATTTGACCGTTGCCAGATTCTATATCAAAATCGTGCGTCCATTCGTGCCAAGTGCCATCCGCTGGGAAGTTAGGAACTGTATACCCAGCCAGATAATTACCTGAGAAATTGGCGATGACTACAACGCGAGATCCTTCACCATTCCAGCGAGTATAAGCAAGGACTTTTGCCTCGGCATTTTCGTGGAAGAAGTCAATATTTTCGGTGTAAAGTGCGTGGTTGTTTTTCCGCAGGTGAATCAAGCCTTTGTAGTATTCAAACAAATTGCGATTCAGGTCATTTTCTAGCAGCGTCCAATCGATTTTGGCGGGATCGGGGGTTTTGGGTTTGTATTCTGCGATCGCTTGTCCCATCCACAACATTGGTACGCCCACCGCTGTCATTAAAATTACCGCCCCCAACTTGGCACGCTTAAAAGCTTCGGCGTCAAAGATATTGCGCTTGCCAAGTTCTACCATCAAGCGATCGTGGTCGTGATTTGTTAGATAATTGACCACATTGGTAGCACCCAGAAAACCTTGGCGCTTGCAATCAATTACGTCTTTAAGTTGTTCTACGTCGAATGTATCGCCGCAGATATGCACGGTAACCGTGTGGCGAAAACTATCGTGCCAGCAACCATCCATTGGGCCATCTACGTTGGTGATGCTGGTAGTTTCGGGAATGTGTTCGGCAATGTTATAAAACGGCTTCATTCCTGCTGTTTTTTTCGCTTCTTGCACGATCCAGTGCATAAAATCGTAGTTAGCAATTTGCCGCGCCGCGTCGTACCGAATTCCGTCGATGTGATATTCTTCAATCCAGAAACGCACGGCATCGCCGATAAATTTTCGCGCTGGATAGGTTTGCAAATTTTCGTCGAAATGTTCGTAGTTAAATTCTGGCCCCCAGTTATTATCGGGATCGCGAGGTGCGTGATGATACCAATAATCGTGGTCAATTTGAGTCAGGGGACAAGATGCTTCTGAGTGGTTAAAAATCCCGTCCATAATCACGCGAATTCCCCGCGCGTGGCACTCGTCAATTAATTCTTTTAATTCTGCCGTCGTGCCATAGCTGGTTTCCGTGGCAAAAAAATAGCGGGGGTTGTATCCCCAGCTATAATCACCCGGATATTCTTTGACTGGCAACAGTTCAATAGCGTTGATACCCAATCCGCAGAGATAGTCTAATTTCTCGATGACGTGCTTGTATTTGCCACGAGGATTGGGGTCATCTTCGCCGCCGGTAAAGTCGGCTACGTGCAATTCATAAATAACTAATTGATGGTCTGGAGGTAGTGGTTTGTCGTCGTGCTTCCAGACGTAGGTATCGACAATTTTCTTGCCGTCTTTGATTCTTACCGTACCGACTCCTTTGCTTTCATCAACGTCTGTGGCATAAGGGTCGATTACTTCTACCCATTGGTCTGGTTCAAAAAACCAAGATAAAGATTGAACTTTGAATTTATAATCGAAAACTCCATCTTCTAATTTGACTTCTGTGCGAAAATAACCATCTTTGCCTTTTTTCATCGGTATTTCTTTCCAGTCTGAGAAAGATCCCATTAAGGCAGCTCCTTTGTTATAGGGAGCAAATAAGGAGAATTCAATGATATTTGTCTTCGGCGCTTGTTGGCTGGTTTTAGTAGGTGCTTGGCTTGTCTTAGTAGGTGTTTCGATTGCCTTATTAGTTTTGGGTGACATCTTTATTTTTAGGTAGATTAGGCCGACAACAGTATTTTCTGCTTTTTAACTCGACTGTAGTATCGGTCACAAGAAGTAATCTTTTTAGGGTTACCCTCTTTCTTAAGGTAGAAATGATATAAAATTCCACAAGCCGTAAGATAGATGGCGGCTATGGAGATGGAAATAGTAAGATCGCAAGTTGCTAGTTAACGCAAGTTGCTAATTACAAATATTGTCGGTTTGATCCCCCCTAACCCCCCTTAAAAAGGGGGGCTAGC
>CAYXCW010000012.1:92271-93325 GCA_964463555.1 uncultured bacterium | reverse complement strand
CAGAATAAGTGTTAAAAACCGTATATAAACCGAACAAAACGCAAAAGCTCCCCACAATTGAGGAATAATGGGTAGCTTTGTCCAACGATCGAGTTGCAGTTTTTAGCCCCTTTCCCCTTTTCCCCTTTCCCCCTTTCCCTCTTGCCTGTACAATAAATGTTGTAAAGAATTGTAAATAGGCAAGGCTAAGTCAACCTCAAGAGGACAGGTAAAATTTAACACCAGCGCCCGCCTCTTGTCGGTAGCTTAACCAACCAAATTAGTTAATTTTGTCGAGAGAGGGTTTTAAAAATGGCACAAGGATTTCAACCAACTACCCAACCGCAACCAACCGTGACTCCTAAACTGGAAGAGCCAAAGTTTGGTTTCAACGAGTACGCAGAGCGTTTAAATGGTAGAGCAGCGATGATCGGGTTTGCGCTGACTTTGCTGATCGAATATGTCACCGGACAAGGCGTGCTATCGTGGTTGGGCTTAAATTAAGCGCAAAGATTAAGTTTTTCTGGACTCCATAGGCAAAGAAACCGGGTTTCTATGAAAAATTGTCGGTTTTTGATGTAGAGAGGTTACATGTAACGCCTCTGCATCGCTGCCAAGAAACCCGGTTTCTAGGTAGGAGATGCCCCCCAAGGGTTTACAGGCGTTTCATCCCAGCGGCACAGGTTGCTGGGGTTTTCGCCTTTGTTTGCAAGCGCTAAGATTGAATCAAAACGAGAGTACAATTAACGCTGATGAATGCTGCATTTGTTCGGATTTTAAGGTCAGCCTACCGCAAAGAACCGATTTCGAGTTTTATTTTGATTGTGGGAGCAGTGGATGCTGTAATAGGTGGAGTCGGCGATCGCGGATCGTTACTCGCCTTCGGCATCGGTACGGTAGGGTTAGCGATCGCACTACGTTGGATAATAATGGGGCGCCACACCGAGGAAACACCCGCCGAAGCTCCTCAATATTATCTACCACCCCAACCAAATCGCCCTCCCCTCCCCACCTTGAACGCTTCCAACAAGAAAAATCGTCCTTACTAACTTTGCAGGTGAATTTCAGATGTGAG
>CAYXCW010000012.1:89956-92171 GCA_964463555.1 uncultured bacterium | reverse complement strand
ATTTTAGATTTCAGATTGAATCCCAATCTCAAATCTGCAATCTGCAATCTGCAATCGGATGTGAGATTTTAGATTTCAGATTGAATCCCAATCTCAAATCTGCAATCTGCAATCTGCAATTTGCAATTACACTGCCCTATGACCCAGATTGTGGCAGGCAAGCTGCTCAAAATTGGCGAAGTAGCGCACAGAAGCGGGTTGCCGGTGAAAACTATACGGTATTATGAGGATCTTGGGTTGCTATCGCCAGTGGTAGCACGCTCCGAGTCTGGTTATCGGTTGTTTGAGACGGGGGTAATGAAGCGACTGGATTTTATCAAGCGATCGCAGTCATTAGGGCTGAAATTAAGCGAAATTAAACTAATTTTAGAGACATACGACCAGGGGCATCTTCCCTGCGGGGAAGTCAAGCAAATGCTCGAAGGAAAAGTACAAGCGATCGCTGCCCAAATTGCCGCACTAGAAATCCTACAACACCAGTTGCAAAATTTACTTTCTGATTGGGAAGAAAAGCCCGCAAAACACCGCCAAGCTAGTACAATTTGTCCCAACATTCAATCTGAAACGGGATGAAACGCTTAGTTTATTGGGTAATATTTGTAACTGTTTTTATCAGTATAACTACGAGCGCGGGGTTGAGTCAGCGATCGCCATTAACCAACGGAACGACAGACGATCCGCCCCCCGTTGTCGTTCCCACCTTTCCCACTTCTAGACCTTGGCAAGATGTAAAACTGCTACGCACCCTGCAATACGCCCATTGGGGCCCCATATGGTCTTTGACCTTCAGTCGAGATGGCAACTTTCTCGCCAGCGGCGGCGGCGAAATTGACAACCGGATTAGGATATGGGATGCCAAAACGGGTAGAAGAAGAAGTTCCTTCCGGGCGCACAGCATCCGCGTCATGGGGCTTGCCTTTACTCCCGATAGTCGCAGCATCGCCAGCGGTAGCGATGACACGAATATAATTTTTTGGAACGTCAAAGATGGCAAGTTAACCCGCAGATTTATCGACCCCATCACCAACATTCTTTCCCTTGCGATTACACCAGATGGGGAAACATTAATCAGCGGCGGTTTGGACGGAATTAGACTTTGGGAAATCAAAACCCAACGACTGCTTTACACCCTTGCGCCATTGGCTCAACCGATGATTTACTCACTAGCAGTCAGTCCAAATCAACCATTATTTGTCAGTGGCGGCAGGGCAGGCGTAGTGCAATTGTGGAATATTACCAACGGACAATCAATTGGTATTATTGGCAGGCACGAAGGTGCAGTTAGTTCTGTCGCATTTAGCCCCGATGGAGACAGCATAGTTAGTGGTAGCTACGACCACACAGTTAAAGTTTGGAATTTATCAACCAGAAGGTCATTCACTTTGACTGGACATGGTAATGTAGTCAACGCCGTTGCAGTTAACCCCGATGGGCGAACTTTAGCCACCGCAGGTAGAGATGGCGTAAGATTGTGGGATATCAGAACCGGACAGCAAATTGGTGCAATTCCCGGTTATTCAGATTGGGTACAAACCCTTGCATTTAGTCCCGATGGGCAATTACTAGCGACTGGCGGATACGACGGAACGATTCGGATTTGGCAGGCAGTGTATTAAATTGGCTAATGGCTAATTGGTAATTGGTAATTGGTAATTGGTGATGGGTGTAGGGGCGGGTTTTACAGACAAAATATGCATCAAACAGACATGCTACATAAACCCGCCCCGCTGCCGGATTTAAGAAACCCGGTTTTTTCAAAAACCGGGTTTCTGGGTGAGTGCGATCGCTCCCAATCCATCCCAAAAAAATAGAGGAGGGAATTAATTTCCCCTCCCCTTGAATTGTTCTTGTCTTCGCCTTTGGACTCTTCTTTTAACTTCTTCCGCAACATCTTTTGCTGCTTCTTCAGTTGTCTTGCTCTTGCCGATCCGCCTCTGCCTTTATCGTTCCTGCCTTCGCGGCGGGGAGACTCCCACCGCTTGAGTAGTCGAGCCATTGTTTGTACCTTTTTTATGCGCTATTTTTATTAAACCTCTTGCACAAGCGCTGAACTAAAGTTCGCGCTGAAAGCTAAAGTTAGCTAAAGCTAACTGAAAGAACTCTTCTAACCCGTTTTAACGGGTTTAAGCTTTAAGCCGGAAATTTATTTCACGGGCTTTGCTCTTCTAACCCGTTTTAACGGGTTTAAGCTTTAAGCCGGAAATTTATTTCACGG
>CAYXCW010000012.1:8175-89856 GCA_964463555.1 uncultured bacterium | reverse complement strand
CCCCAATCTAAAATCTAAAATTTGAAATCTGAAATCATCTCCCCCCAATCTAAAATCTAAAATTTGAAATCTGAAATCATCTCCCCCCAATCTAAAATCTAAAATCTGCAATCATTTCACTCCATACCGAAACTAACCGAGACAACGGCGGTGATATCTTTTTCTAGGGAACTTGTATCGTAAACGCCGGAATCGCTGACTTCAGTTGAGTATCTGGGGGTAATTTGAAAAACGCCGGTTCTGGCGTTGCGAATTGCGCCGACGCGGTTGCCGGTGCTGTTTGCGATCGCTTCTGCCCGCGCCTTAGCATCTTTTGTCGCTTCCGCTAACATTTCAACCCGCAATTTACCCAATTGAGTGTATAAATATTCCGGTGGATTTGATTGCAGCGGAATCCCTTCATTAATCAAATCGTTTGCTTGACGGGAAATAGCAGTAATTTGATCGACTTGCTCCGAACGAACTTCTAAACGCTGGACAACTCGGTAAGCGATCGTGTTTCCAGATTCGCGACCATTGGGTAAGATTTCTGGCACAGACGAAGTTTCAATCGAAGTGAAACTAATTGCCTCAGAAGGAACTTTCTTTTGTTTCAAATAACTTTGGATTCTGGTGTTATAGCGCTTAGTTTCCTGATAAGCTGCTGCCAAAGTTGGTTGCTGACTCGATACCGAAGCCCGCCAGATAATATAATCAGAACGAATCGGTCTTTTAGCCGAACCAGTAACGGTGAGGACATCGTTAGCGCTTTTAACTTCTCGAATAGCGCCAGCACCGATAAAAGAACTAATAACAATAGCGGCGGATAAAGCAAATAGTCCCCCAAAGAGTTGAGGGAAACGGTTCAATACAGAATCTCCGTTCATCGTTTTTATTTAAGGTGATGGTCTATTGATTGCCACAACGGGGAGAAGGGAGATTTCGGACAAAACTTGCGTAAAGAAACCGGGTTTCTATGAAGAAACCCGGTTTCTGGTTTCGGTTGGACAAACCTGCGGACGATTAAAATCGCGCCTACACAAACAAAACCTGCCTCCGCAGGTTTCAAAACCTGGCATTTTCTTCAGTGCGTAGACGGACTTTATTTGTAAGTTAGACGATTGCAGAATTATGGACGCTAAAACAGGTACAGGCTAAAACAGATAGTAGTGCCAAAAAACCCAAAATGCCAGACAATCCCAACGAACCACGCCCTTTTGACGCCGTACTAGGCGATCTCTCTCGACCACCTGTAAATGCTGCTGTCCTCGGTGGACTAGCAGGAGTGAAGCACCGCTTAGCCAGCACCTCCGATGAAGTAAGAATTGCCGCCCTATACGAAGCCATCAAATACGATCAAGCGGGGTTAGATCTTGTCGTCGAAATTGTCAAAACTGAAACAGGTGCAGTGCAGTGCGCCGCCTGGAATTTGCTTGGCAATAAAATTGGTAAAACAGCAAAACAGTTACCACAATATTTACAAACTTTTACCTTTGATGTCATCACCGTAAATGACAGAGGCGAAGAAATTAGTCACATCCCATCAAGCGCCAGTTATTTTCCGGAAGACTTGGGGGATGGCATCATTCTGGAAATGGTATGGATTCCCGGTGGGACTTTTTTGATGGGTCTACAGGAAACAGAAAAAGAGCGCTATAACTCGGAAAGTCCGCTACACCAAGTTACTATCCAACCCTTTTTCATGGGCAAATACCCCGTGACTCAAGCACAGTGGAAAGCAGTTGCGGCCTTACCCCAAATCAACATATCTTTGAATCCCAATCCGTTCGATAAATGGGCAAATCTACCCGTAGATGGTGTATCGTGGGATGATGCGATGGAATTCTGTGCGCGACTTGCTAAAAAAACAGGGAAAATTTATCGGTTACCTAGCGAAGCTGAATGGGAATATGCTTGTCGTGCTGGAACCACAACACCCTTCCACTTTGGCGAAACAATTACCCGTGATTTGGCGAATTACTATAAAGAGTATACAGGGCAAATAACAGAGGTAGGAAGTTTTCCTCCCAACACCTTTGGACTCTACGATATGCACGGGAACGTCTGGGAATGGTGTGCTGACCTTTGGGATGAAAATTATCGTAGCGCACTGCCAGATGGAACTGTGTGGGAGCCTGGTGGAAAGACTCGATATCGAATGCTGCGGGGTGGTTCTTGCAAATCTGTTCCCAGGGGCTGCCGCTCGGCGTATCGTTACGGGGCTGCGGAGTATGCCGTTGCGAATTTCTCAAACTTCAACCTCAGCATTGGTTTTCGGGTTGTTTGCTCCTCGGCGTGGACTCCTTAGCCCTTTACCCCCTCGCCCTACCGATTAAACCTCTTGCAATTTCTGACTGCCTTTTCCCCGTCGAATCGGGAAGAGAGGCGATTCAATAGGCGCGTACCGACAGTAACAGATGACAATTAGGTCAAATTCGGCAGTTCCGATAGGAGCGTATTGCTCAACTCGCACAACTTCCCAGTCGCCGCGCCGGAAATGGGTGCTAGAGTTGGGGGATTCTGGATCTATAGCTTCTGGCACTTGGCAGTACTCAGAGGGGCGGTAACCCGGTTCTGGGATGGGGGCATCTGACGAATCGAAATACTCAGCCAAAATGTCGGTACAGGCTCCTGTGTGAGCCAAGATGCGGTTTTCGGCTCCATCTTCCTCCATCCAGTCGGCTCGAAAAGCAATGTACTTTCGCATCGGTTAATCCTCCGTATAGTCAGGAAATTGAGCTTCACCTTCAAACACGCGGGCACGGCATGAATAAATTTGGCACTCAATGGAAGATTTTCGGATGCCGTGCCCCGACAAGCATCGACGGCATGAGTAAATTTACCGGCAAAGGGAAGAGCTTCGGATGCCGTGTGCCGACAATGAGCGATCGCAACCAATAAAATATATCAAACAGTTTGATTGACAAAGGCGGCGTGCAAGTGAAGTCATCCAAGGGTGTGTATAAAGTCGAAAAACAAACTAAAACCGAAAACCTCTACAACCAAGCTTTTCCCTTACTGGAAATAAACAAACTCCTAGCCGTATCTGCATCAAAAGGCACTTACGATCTAAACCCATCCGCAGAAAAAGAACCACCACCCGGATGCCCCAAAATACCACCATCATTACAACTGCGCCTCTATCAGAAACAAGCGGTTGATAGCTGGTTTGCAAATCAAGGCAGAGGCACGCTAAAAATGGCAACCGGAAGTGGAAAAACGATAACCGCACTAGCAATAACCACGGCACTTTATCAAAAAATCAACTTACAAGTTTTGCTCGTCGTCTGTCCATTTCGCCACCTCGTCACCCAATGGGCAAGAGAATGCCAAAAATTCGGCATGGAACCAATATTAGCGTTTGAAACCGTGCGTCGCTGGCAAGTACAACTTTCAACGCAACTCTACAATGTGCGTTCGGGCAACCAAGCGTTTGTTACCATCATTACCACCAACGATACACTGATGAGCGAAGGCTTTCAATCTCAATTAAAATACTTCCCAGAAAAAACCTTAATAGTCGGCGATGAAGCCCACAATCTAGGCGCAAAGCGTCGCGGCGAAAGCTTACCGCAAAACATCGGATTGCGCCTAGCTTTATCTGCCACTCCCGAACGCTATTTCGATGAAGATGGCACCCAATCTATTTATGATTATTTCGGTTCCGTCTTGCAGCCAGAATTCACCTTAGCCGATGCAATTCAACAGGGTGCATTAGTTCGCTATCTTTATTATCCCATATTAGTAGAACTTACGGAATCAGAAAGCCGCGCCTACTTAAAATTAACCAGAAGTATTGGGCGAATGCTGTTATATCAGCAACGAGGCATCGACGCATCGAATATCTTTGACGAAGATAACGAAGATTTAAAAGCATTATTAATGCAGCGTTCCCGAATAATTGGCTCTGCCGCTAATAAATTAAAAGCTTTGCGTCAAATCATGGCGAAACGCCTGCACACAACTCACACCTTATTTTATTGCGGCGATGGTTCAACTGAAAACCAACATCAATTAAAAGCAGTCACCCAAATTTTAGGCGCAGAATTGGGATATCGAGTCAGCACTTATACCGCCGAAACGACTTTAGATAAACGGGAGAATTTACGGCGTCAATTTGAAAGCGGCGAGTTGCAAGGTTTAGTAGCAATTCGCTGTTTAGATGAAGGAGTAGATATTCCCGCGATTCAAACCGCTGTAATTTTAGCCAGTAGTAGAAATCCGCGCCAATTTATCCAGCGGCGGGGAAGAATTTTGCGCCCGCATCCAGGAAAAGAAAGAGCAACTTTATTCGACACAATTGTATTACCTCCAGAACTCGACCGAGAAACATTAGAAATTGAGCGCAACTTATTGCGAAAAGAATTAAAACGCTTGGTAGAATTTGCCGACTTAGCAGATAACGCCGGAGAAGCAAGAGTAAAACTACTGAACCTGCAAAAGCGATACGGATTGTTAGACATTTAAAAGAGGATCTTAGAAACCGGGTTTCTGCGTAGTGTAACGCACTGAAAATTGTAGAAAACTGTAGGGTGCGTTAACGAAGTGTAACGCACCATCGATGGCGGTGCGTCAGGCGCAAGCTGTTAATCTAGTGGTAAAAATTCTTCAATATGATGCGCCTGACACACCCTACATTGGATAACTATGGGCAATCTTTGGCAAGTGTATTAAATTAATAAAATATAGCCGATTTCAGAACAGCAGCCAAGTGACAAACGAACCGAATCTAAATGACGTACAGGAACCAATTACCAGCGCACCGCCGGAAGTGCGCCAAATTATCGAGCGCGTCTTGCAAGCGGAAAAAGATAAACTGCACAGTAAAAGACCATATAACATCAACGACGACATTTTAAAAATCGTGAAGGAAGCAATCCAATGAGACTAATTTCCATCAAACTCTGTAATTTTCGTCAATTTTACGGTGAGACTCCAGAAATTATCCTCGCCAGCGGAGAGCAGAATACAACAATTATTCACGGCAATAACGGTGCGGGTAAAACAACGCTGATGAATGGCTTTACGTGGGTATTGTACGAAAAATTCAGCGCTGCTTTTGCCGCAGAAGACCAATTAGTAAATAAACGAGCAATTACCGAAGCAGCGCCGGGAAGAGCGGTATCTTGCTGGGTAGAAATATCGTTTGAACACGACAACAAACGTTACTATACCAAGCGATTATGCCGCGCTTACAGAAATGAAAATGGTATTCATCACACTCAAAGTCAATTGTTTATGCAAATTGCGGGAACAGATGGGGAATGGTTCCATCCTCCCCAACCTCCAGAAGAAATTATCGGGCGAATATTACCGGAAAGCTTACATCAATATTTCTTCTTTGATGGCGAGCGCATTGAACATATTGTCCGCTCGGACAAAAAAGAGGAAATTGCCGAAGCGACTAAAGAATTGTTAGGAGTCGAGGTATTAATTCGTGCTATCCGCCATTTGGGAGATGCGAGAAAATCCCTAGAAAGCGATTTGAGGCTGATTGGCGATCCTCAAACTAAGAAACTCATACGAGAAAAACAAAAACTCGAACAAGAAATTGAGCAATTACAAAAGCGTCAGGTGGAGATAGCAAGCGAATTAAGCCACCAAGCAGAATTGAAAAAAACTATTTCTAATCGTTTACTGGAACTCGGCGGGGCGGAAGAATTGCAACGGTTGCGGAATGAATTGCAATCGCAGCTAACATCAACTAAAGAACAAATGAAACAAGGAAATGAGTCTCTAAAAAAGGCGATTTCAGGGCGAAGTTATACAATTTTTCTACCTGATATAACGGCTGACTTCCGGGATTTTATTAATCAATTGCGCGAACAAGGGGAGTTACCAACAGGACTTAAACGCCCGTTTGTTCAAGAGTTACTGCAACGGGGACGTTGTATTTGCGGTGCGGAACTTCATGAAGGAACTCACGCTCGCGCACAAGTACAAACTTGGATGGATAAAGCGGGAATGGCAGATATAGAAGAAACCGCTATTCGCATGAGCGCGCAAGTGGATGAAATTGACAAGCAAATTTCTGAATTTTGGCAAGAAATTGACCGAGAACAGGCTAATATTAATCAATACAGAAGCGAGATTTCACGCATCGAAACTCAGCTTGAAGATATTAATAAAAAGTTGCGTAAATTTCCGAATGAAAATATCCAGGAGTTACAAAAGCGTTTGGATGAAATTGAAATTAAAATTAGCGAGTTAAACCGAGAAAGCGGTTCTAATAAACAGCAAATCGAGAATCTTAAAACTCAAGTTGAAAGCTTGAGCAAGCAAATTGACAAGCATCAAATGAATGAGATGAGGCAAGTTGTGGCGCAAAGGCGTATTGCGGCAACTCAGGATGCAATTGAACGGTTAACTGAAGTTAAATCCCGCTTAGATAAGCAGTTTCGCTTGCAGTTAGAAAAGCGGGTGCAGGAAATATTTAGCGAAATTTCCTTCACTCCCTATATTCCTAAATTGAGTGATAAATACGAGCTTACCTTGGTTGAAAATACTTCAGGACAAGAACAATTGGTAGCGGCTTCTACAGGCGAAAATCAAATCCTGAGTTTGTCGTTTATTGGGGGAATTATTGACGGGGTGAGGCAGTGGCGGCAAAAAAATACTTTAATGGGACCTGATAGCAGTACATTTCCGATTGTGATGGATTCTCCTTTTGGCAGTTTGGATCAAATTTATCGCAGACAAATTGCTAAAGTACTGCCAAAATTAGCCAATCAGTTAGTAGTTTTAGCGACTAAAACTCAGTGGCGGGGTGAGGTGGCAGAGGAAATGTCAGCTAGAATTGGCAAAGAATACGTTTTGACTTATTACTCGCCTAAACTTGATTGTGAAGAAGATTCGATCGATTTAGGTGGAGTGCAATATCCTTTAGTTAAGCAAAGTCCGAATGAGTTTGAATATACGGAGATTGTCGAGGTAGATTATGCTTTCTAGTGCAACAACAGCTTTAGAAAAATTCGTGACGGATACCTGGGTTAAGGCAACTTGGGATCAGTTTTTGATGTTAGCCGATAATCCCGATTACGAAAATGGTAGATTTTATTATCATCAAGGATATGTGAGGATTGAAATGTCACCAGTTGGGCCGCGTCACGGACGCCAAAATTCTGTTATTGCCTACTTGGTTGTGCTTTGTGCAAGTCTTAGAAATATCCCAATTTTTGTCTTCACTAATACGAGTTTTAGGAAAACAGGTTTAGATGAATTTCAACCCGATTTGGCTTTTTATATTGGTTCTGGCTTGAAGGTTCCTCCTGATAATAATTCACCTGTTGATTTGAATGAATACGATCCGCCTACTTTAGTGGTGGAAATTGGTGCAACTTCGATTAACGATGATTTGGGGCAAAAACGGTTACTGTACGAACGGTCAGGTGTGCGAGAATATTGGGCTGTTAATACGAATTTGAGGGATACTATAGCTTTCTCTATCTCCGACAGGCGTAGCGGTGAAATTGAAGAATCTCAAGTGTTACCAGGGTTAGCAATATCTTTAGTTGAATCAGCGCTTCAACGCAGCGAAACTGAGGATGATGGGGCAATTACTCGCTGGTTGTTGCAAGCTTTTAGTCAAGGTTGAGGGGAAGCGATCGCACAACTTATAACCACGCTATGATTGAATAAACAAGCCTAGTATCAGGAGGAAAATAGTAGGGCAGAAATTATTGTAAAAAGTACCGAAACAAGAAGCGATCGCTGAGCTTTTGAGCCGCGGATTAAGTTATTATGGACTGAAAAATGAGCGCAAGAATTAGAATTGCTAAAGATAAAGCCGAGTTAGTAAAAGCGTTAACCATTGGTAGCGATAGCAAGGGGCCATTTCAGACTTATGCTGATGCGATCGCATTTGCGGCGGCGTTGGGTGCAAAGCGGAAAAAGCGGGTAACTTTAGGAGAAATTTCTAAAAAAGAAGTCACTCCTATAGGGATGGAAGTATTTGTTTCTAGGGGGTATGAGTTGGTAATTAAATTGTTAGCGATCGCCGAAACGAAAAACACTAAAATTCTCTCCCCCAGCGATGTCGATGCCGAAGAAAACCGCATCCAAATTTTTGAAGAATATGCCAACGGAGGACTAGAAATTTTACAAGAGGAAATGCGCGGCGCAGTAGACTATACAGAAAGGTTGCTGTTGATGTTAATTTCCGAAAGAGAAAAGCAAGCTCGGTCAGAAGGAGAATTTGATTTAAGTAGGTTCCTGGGTTAAAATTTACAACATAACATTGACCCCGGTTTCAAACTCAGTTTATGGTGAATTTTCTATGGCTTATACAATCGACCAATCTCAACCTATTACAGCTTTACCTGACCATACTCAATTACCTGAGTCAGACGGAACCTTTGTGAAAAACTTTCAAGAACACCCTCAAAGCATTTTATTAACAGATTCCATTATCCCTGTCCTGCAAAGACTGCATACCGATGGTAACTATTGTATCGGTCAAGATAGCGGCATTTATTGGCGAATGACAGATCCGCCAGAACGAGGTGCAGAAGCACCAGACTGGTTTTACGTGCCAAATGTCCCGCCAACTATTGACGGTAAAATTCGCCGTTCTTACGTCATGTGGCAAGAATTGATACCGCCATTAATTGTGTTAGAATTTGTCTCCGGAGACGGGACAGAAGAACGAGATAGAACGCCTTTATTGCGCTCAGCTCAACAGGAAACAAAACCGGGGAAATTCTGGATTTATGAAAATGTAATTCGTCCAGCATTTTATGGCATTTATGAAGTCAGACGTTCCCGCGTAGAGGTTTATCATTTAATAGAGGGTCAGTATCAATTAGTGCCGGAAAACGAGCGAGGACATTACCCAATTCCAGCGTTAGAAGTAGAATTAGGAATTTGGCAAGGTCGCTATCAAAATCTAGAATTGCCTTGGCTTCGCTGGTGGGATTCAGAAGGGAATTTATTGTTAGCAGGCGAGGAAAGAGCTGAACAAGAACGTCAAATAGCTGAACAAGAACGCCAAAGAGCTGAACTAGCAGAACAACAACTAGAGCAATTGCGCGCTCAGTTGCGAGCAGCTGGAATTGAACCGCAAGTGTAATTGATATCATGTCCAGTTGCATAGGTAGTTCCACACAATAGACCTCTTGCAAAAATCAGCCCAGAAATAAATTTCAGGCTGAAAGCTTAAGTCCGTTGAAACGGACTTATAAGAATTTCCAACCCGTTTTAACGGGTTTTAGCTTTCAGCCAGAAATTTATTTCTGGGCATTTATGGCATTTATGCTACTGAAGAACGGGAGGCAATCCTACCTGTTTTGGCGCTACAAATTTACCATTAAAACCCACTGCTTTATCTTCAATTGTCCTCGCTTCTGCTAACTCTCGCCGCAGTTCCGCCCTTGCCAAACCGTCGTCAATTCCACCTAGAATATAAACGATCAATTTCGCGGCTAAATCTTTTCCTGCAACTAGCACCCGCTTCTTATTTGGATCGTACAAAACTCCATAAAATATCGATTCGGGTTTATCCATATTAGCGAATCCTCCATCCGCCTCGAATTTCTGAAGTTTCTCACATATAGACTTGAGGGAAAACCCTTTTCTATAAACTAAAATTCCCAAAGCTTGAGCAAAGGCAACTTGTCCGACGGGACGAAATAAAATATTACCTTCGCCGCCGCCTTTTTCAAAACTAAATCGCCGCATTATTTCTGTTGTTTCTCCGCCAGATTCCAATCGCCGTAAGCTGGGTAAATCGGCTATATAATCGAAAAGCTGGGTAAATTCTGCAAACCCTTGTTCCAGTTCTTCATCCTCCGGGCGCAATGGGATTAAACCTTTTTTGATCGCAGGTTTCCAGTGAAAATATTTTTGTCCTAAGTAGCGTTCGGACATTTCTTGTAGTGCCTGAAGCGTGGTTAAAACCGTTGCTTTTGCGGCGACAGTCGCGCTATCCCAATTGACGCGGGGATTGCGCCCTTCGATGTCTTTTAATAAGGGATGGGTGACGGCAACTTTGCGGGCGACAATCGAAAAACCATCATTTTCATCGAGTTGCGCTAATTGACCTTTTGTTAATGGTGCTGCCATTAAATTAACGTGGACAAATATCGACCGGATGCGCCTTCTTGCTTCATCTCTCGTTTCTCCTGGCACGACGGCGGATATAAATTCTATGCCGATCTTTTCTTTGGCTAGATTTTGCAAATAAGCGGGGTCTACTTGGTATTCTTGTTGCAAATCATCGACGGTTATATAATTGCCTGTTGGTTTTTTATCTTTTTTGTAGCGCTGGAGTTTTCCGGTTTGAATTAATTCCATTAATCCCTGCACTCCCATCAGTCGGTGTTGTCCGTCTAAGGCAAATATTGTTACGTTGTCGGATAGGTTTAATAATCCTGCTTTGCCATCTTTATCTAGGGGCGAATAATCAGCAGTAGATTTAATTGCCCGTCCGTCTTTTCCCCATTCCGCTGCTTGGGGATTGTCTACCCAGGGTTGATTCATTACTACTAATACTGGCGGGAATTTGTGATGCTTTCTGGCGGCTAAATATTGCGCTAATGTTGCTTGTCTCGACCAATCTAAGGGGCGTTGTTGTATTTCTTCGATCGTTTCTGCGTCTATTTCTATGTTTTGCGTGTCTGGATTAAATTTAGGACGAAATAAAGGCAGGCGCGATGCAAAGCGGACTCGACTGGCAAACCATTCTAATGTGACCGAACCGATGTATGCTTCGCTACCTCCCATTTCGATTTTTTGCACCAAAATTTGGTTGCTTCTGCTGAGATAGCGATCTAGGAGGAGTGCGATCGCTTGTCTTTCCTGATTTTCTCTCTCCAAAATTTGACTCGCTAAGTCGCCGCTGGGGTTGTTGGGTTTGTTCATGGATCTATCTTTGAGAATATCGCGATATTTTTCAAAAACTATCTTTTAATAACTTATGTGTCAATTGAGTTTTTAAAAATTATTACCTATGTCATACTAAATTTATCTGAGCGAACTTCATTACCTAATCAGAGGAAAGCTAATTTGTCAATATCTGTAAATGAATCTTAATAATTTAAGGTTGGTGGACAAGATTCCGACCCCACAAGAGTAGAGATGTTACATGTAACGTCTCTACATTCCACAAAAACCGGGTTTGTTGAATAGACGATAACAATGCTGAAAATGCCTACTTCCTCTTTTGAATATGTTTTGCCCGCGATCCGGGGAATTCAGGCAGAGCGGGAGTATTATGTTTCCATGTGTCCCGTGCGATTTTTGCCGAAACTTTTCCCCTTGGATGATGAGGAAATGCCGCCCCAAATGCGGACGAGGCGCAGTTTAAACCGCAGTCGCGTCCCAGAAATTGCGCGATATATTCTGGAAAATCCGCAAAATTATACATTTTCGGCAATTACAGCTTCAATTGATGCGGATATCGCTTTTGAACCTCTTGGTAAGGAGGCGGAAGCGGGGAAAATGGGACGATTGCGCGTGCCGATGGATGCGCGGTTTATTATTAACGATGGGCAGCATCGACGGGCGGCGTTAGAAATGGCGCTGAAAGAAAATCCGGAATTGGGATATGAGACGATCGCTGTGATATTTTTTTTGCAGATGGGAATTGAGCGATCGCAACAAATATTCTCGGATCTAAACCGCTACGCAGTCCATCCCGATCCGTGCTTGAATATTTTATACGATTATCGAGATCGAAATGCCAATTTAGTGAGAGAAGTTATCAAGCAAGTGCCTGTTTTTAGAAGTTTGGTAGATAGCGAACGCAGCACTTTGCCCGCTCGATCTGGTAAGCTATTTACTCTGAGTAGTATCTATAATGGGACGCTAGCGTTGCTGGAAAATTATCGAGATGGGTCACAACAAAAACAGATTGAAATAGCAGTTTGTTTCTGGAATGCTGTGAGTAGTTGTATTCCAGATTGGCAGCAAGTTTTACACAAGAAAGTCGGTGCTTTGGAGATGCGGAGGGATTATTTACATTGTAGTGCGATCGCGCTTAATGCAATTGGCGCTGCCGGTGCAACTTTGATCTCGATTTACCCCCATTCTTGGGCAGAATATCTCAAACGATTGGGCGATATCGATTGGTCGCGTTTTAATTTAGACTGGGAAGGGCAAATATTGACTGGCGCTGGCGTTTCCAAGTCGCGCCGCAGTGCCACTTGGATGAGTGGGTATGTGAAGCGGCGTTTGGGGTTGCCTCTGACATCAGAAGAGGAAGAGTTAGAGAATATTTGTGGTTGAGTTGGGAGGGAGAAATGAGTAACGGACAAGCGTCAGAACACAAAAATTTAGCATACTATTGCCAGCGTTTTTCTGAACTTAATGTGAGCAGTAGTCGGCAACGCGGTAAGGCTAACTACAAGCCAATTTTACTTTTAACTGTAATTGACTTAATTTCACAGGGTTTGATTCAGGATAACCAGATTCCTGTTTCTAATGAATTGATAGAGACATTCAATAAGTATTGGGATATTCTTGGTTCTGCTTCTTACAACGGTGGGTTGCATTATCCATTTATTCATCTACGAAGCGAAGGATTTTGGCATATAACACCCAAGGCTGGATGGAGTGGGCCAAAGCCTAAAACGAATAACAAAGTCAGAGAAGCTGTTGAATACGCAAGCCTTGATGATGAATTATTCAATTTGCTGCAAGAGCAAAATTCCAGAACAGAATTAATCGATACACTAATAGCTGTTTGGTTTTCAGGCAACCAAAAAGAACTTGAAGATATTTTACAAATAAACCAAAATTTTCAAAACTACAATGAAGATCTAGAATATTCAAGCGCAGTGGAGAAATTTCCACAAGTTATTTTAAGAAAATCGCTTGTGAGAAAAGCTGTGTTTCGTAAGGCGGTTGTGCATACCTATAATTACAAATGCGTATTTTGTCGATTAAAAGTAACTAGGATGATCAATCAAAGCATTGTGGATGGCGCACACATTAAACCATTTTCACAATTTTATGATGATAAAATTAATAACGGGATATCACTGTGTAAAAACCATCATTGGGCATTTGATCTGGGATGGTTTAGCATAGATGATGAGTACAGAATTCTAGTAGCTAACGATCTGCGAGAAGAATCACCAAATGCCAAACCAATGCAAGATTTTCGCAACGATCAGATAATATTGCCAAATTCTGAAAAACACTTCCCTAGTTTGGAAGCGCTTCAGTGGCATCGAACAAATGTTTTTAAAGCTTAATCAAAATGGGGGTGTATAAAATGGCAGAAGGACAACAGATGTCACTATTTCCACCGCGTACAGTTGAGGAGTTAGTAGAAGATATCGAAAAGCTAACAAAAGAAATTCAAGATCTATATTGTTTGGATGAAATACCGTGGGTAATAGGCGTATCTTTTGGTAAGGATTCATCCTCAGTGTTACAGTTAATTTGGTATGCGATCGCAGCATTACCCATCGAAAAGCGAACCAAAAAAATTTATGTAATTACAACAGATACATTGGTAGAAAATCCAATAGTTTCTGCTTGGGTACGCAAGTCAGTGCAACAGCTTCAGTCAACAGCTATAAAACAAAAAATGCCTTTTGAACCTCATCTGTTACAGCCCGAAGTAACAATGACATATTGGGTTGGTTTAATTGGTAAAGGTTATCCAGCACCGCGACATTCATTTCGCTGGTGTACTCCTCGCTTAAAAGTTGATCCATCTAACCGCTTTATTCGTAATGTTGTAAGGGCTAGCGGTGAAACAATGGTTGTTTTGGGTATTCGCAAGACCGAAAGCCAAAACCGTGCTAATATTATGAGCAAGCGTGAAGCTGGCAGAGTACGCGATCGCCTCAGCCCTCATCCCAGTTTACCTAACTCGCTACTTTATACTCCTATTGAAGATTGGAGAACTGATGAAGTTTGGCTGTATTTAATGCAGTGGCAAAATCCTTGGGGAGGCAACAACAAAGATTTATTAGCTATGTATAGAGGCGCAACGGCTGATAATGAATGCCCTCTAGTTGTTGATACTTCTACTCCCAGTTGTGGTAGTTCTCGTTTTGGATGCTGGGTTTGTACGCTGGTTGATAGCGACAAATCTATGACAGCTATGATTCAGAATGATGAGGAAAAAGAATGGTTGCAGCCTTTATTAGACATTCGCCGTGAATTGGATATTCATGACGATAGAAATAAGAGAGATTTTCGCCGTATCTGGGGCGAAGTACAACTCTTTGAACGAAATATCGATGGAGAAAAAACAAAAGTAGAACCAATCCCTGGCCCTTATGTTAAAGAATGGCGAGAATATTTGCTAAAACGAGTCTTAGAAGCACAAACCCAAATCCGCCAAACCGCCCCACCAGAAATGGGCGACATTACCCTAATAACCCTCGAAGAATTGAGCGAAATTCGCCGCATCTGGCTGGAAGAAAAGCACGAATTTGATGACAGCTTACCTCGCATATACAAAGAAGTCACAGGCGAAGAATTCAAAGACCCTCGCCCTGGTGCGGAAAGAACCTTACTAGGTAGCGATGAATGGGCAGTTTTAGAAGAAATATGTGAAGGCGATATCATGCACCTAGAATTAATGGCAAAACTGCTAGATACCGAACGCCAATATTACACCAAATCTCGCCGTACAGGTATCTACGACACCCTAGAAAAATGCTTTGACAGCAGCGGGCGTGCCAAAGAAGAAGCGATTGATAATGCCTACTACCAACGCAATTTAAACAATGCGGTCAAAGCAGTTAAAGAAAATCCCGACGATATTTACGGAGTTAGACAAGCGTTAAGCGAAAACCCCAGCGATGCCAAGAATAAAAGTGCCAAAATTAATCAGGTGAAGCAATCGATAGAAACCAAAACCGACAACAAAAATAAGCAGCTATCTTGGGCAGATCTTAAATTCTCAGCTGATGACTCAGAAACTACAGATGACTAGCATAATTAAACTGTCACTTCTAGTTCTAACCCGCCCGGAAATAAATTTCCGGGCTAATAGCGAAAGTCAGTTAAAACTGACTGAAAGCCCGCCCTAGTTAAACAACCTGTTTTAACAGGTTTTAGCTTTTAGCGGGAAATTTATTTCCCGGCTATCTCAAAGCCAGCCCAAGCCAAACAACCTGTTTTAACAGGTTTTTGTAGAGATGTTACATGTCAATCTCTACAAACCGGAAATTTATTTCCCGGCGCTGGTGCAAGTTCTCAGCAAAATCAACTCTCAAATCTCCTCTCGAAATTAACCGTGATATTTCTTGAACTCGTACTAGAAAATTTTGGCCCTTACCTGGGGAAACATGTCATCAACCTCCGCCCAGAAACTGATGGCAATATTCGTCCCATAATTCTGTTTGGCGGTATGAATGGCGGTGGTAAAACTACGCTGATGGATGCGATTCGCCTCGCTTTATATGGCAGTCGCGCCCAATGTTCTACGCGCAACACTTTGGGCTACACTGACTTTTTGATTCAATGCGTCAATCGCAACATTCCATCAACAGAAAACACCCGGATTGAATTAGAATTTGAACATGTCCAAAACGATAAACTGACTCGATTTAAAATAGTCAGATATTGGACTAAAGAACCCAAAGATGGAAAAGATACGTTAGGAATTATTGTTTATGACGAATATAATCAGGAAGGGTGGCCCGATAAAGCTTTAGTCAATACATGGGATGAATATATAGAAACTTTGCTACCTTTGGGAATTTCTAATTTATTTCTGTTTGACGGCGAACAAGTGAAAGAACTTGCCGAACTCGAAACGCCTCCCCCCCTAGTTGTTGACGCTATTCGTTCGCTTTTAGGGCTAGAACTTGCGGAAAGATTATCGGTTGATTTGGATATTTTAGCCAGTCGCAAACGCAAGGAAATTGCCGGGGCAAAAGAACTGGAAGCTTTAGATAAAATAGAGCAAAAATTCCAGCAACTAGGGGCAGAAAAAGATGCAGCAGCGCAAGAAAAAAGTAGTTGCGTTTCCCAGCTAGAACGCGCCAAAAATAAACTAAACCAAGTTGAGGAAAAGTTTATTTATGAAGGTGGTAAAATAGCCGCAGAACGCAACATCCTAGACACGCAGCAGAAAAAATTAACCGCAGATGCGGATAAATCTCGTCAGGGGATGGTTGAATTAGCCGCTGGGGTTTTACCTTTGGCGCTGATTTCACCGCTGTTGATGCAAACAAAAACTCAAGCGGAAAATGAAACCCGCCAACAACAGGCTAAAATTGAATGGGAGGTTTTGAAAAAAAGAAGCGATCGCATCCTATCCTCGATCAATCAACTTTCATTAAAACCCAAAGCATTAGAGCAAATTAAAAGCATTTTTGACCTAGAATATCAAGAACTAGAACAAGCCGCCAAAACCGACGAACAACCTTGGTTAGCCGCCGATATCGAAGCGATTAATCAACTAGAAACCTTGCTGCGCTACCAAATCAAAGATAGCCAAAATCAAGCTGAGTCAAAAATTAAAGAGTTAAAAGAGCTAGAATTAGAGATAGAATTTATCGAAAGACAGCTAGCGATCGCAGCATCTCCCGAAGCATACGAAAAATTGAAAGCTGATGTCAGAGAAGCGCGAACCGAACACGCTAAAGCTAAAGCAGCCGAAGAAATTGCTAAACGTCGTTACGAAGAATTAAATAAGGAAATCGCCAAAACCCAAAAAGAATTAGAAGCATACAGCACCGACTTTATCAAACTAAGAAACAATCAGCATATCATCGGCGCTTGTGCCAAAGTGCAAACCACTCTCAAGCTATTTAAAGAGAAGCTAACTCTGAAAAAATTGAATAAATTAGAGTTAGAAGTAACCAACTGTTTCGGCTATCTTTTGCACAAATCCGACCTCGTACATCGCGTCATTATTGATACCAACACCTTCAGCCTTTCTCTCTACGACTTCCAAGGACAACCCGTCCCCAAACATCGCCTATCCGCTGGGGAAAAGCAACTGTTAGCGATCGCATTTTTATGGGGACTGGCGCGGGTTTCCGGACAGCATTTACCTGTAGCAATTGATACACCTTTAGGGCGATTGGATTCGTCTCACCGTCAGAATTTGGTCGAACGTTATTTTCCTTCTGCTTCGCATCAAGTGATATTGCTTTCTACCGATACGGAAATTGGGAAAACAGAAGTGGAAAACTTGAGACAACAGGATGCGATCGCCCGCGAGTATCTGCTCAAGTATAATCCCAAAGATCGCCATACCAACGTAGAACCCGGATATTTTTGGTGAGAGTTTAAGAAACCGGGTTTTTTCAAAAAACCCGGTTTCTGGCGGGTGTATAATTCATGCGATCGCCCTCAAATCTAAAATCTAAAATCTAAAATCTAAAATCAATTTATGGAACCTCCAACTAACCGAATTGTTCTTTCTCAAACCGCCAAAGAACAACTGACAAAACTCAAGCGCGTCACCAAAATTGACCAGTGGAATATTCTCTGTCGCTGGGCATTTTGTCGTTCTCTCGCCGAACCTAGTATCCCCTCACCCGTACCAATTCCAGCAGATAGTAACGTCGAGATGAATTGGCGCGTTTTTGGGGGAGAATTGTCTGATATTTTACTAATAGCCCTCAAACAACGCTGTCATAACGACGGTTTAGCAACCGATAAAGAAACCCTCGCTAGCCAATTTCGCCTGCACCTGCATCGCGGTATCGGTTATTTAGCCGGAGATCCGAATATTAAGAAAATTGAAGACTTAATTCAAATCGCCCTCAGAACAGTGGACAGTTGACAGTGGACAGTTGACAGTTACGCTCACCTTCTGATGCCAAAGAAACCCGGTTTCTGACGTTCGGTAATGGGTAATGGATAATAGTATTGAGAACAAAAGCCTGTTCATCCAATTACCAATTACCAATTACCGCTGATTCGCTTATGGACGAATCTTCTCTCGCAATAGAAATAGAACGTCATCGCGCCGCGATTATCCGCACCGATCTTTCTGTACCCGTGCGCGTTGCTTTAGCAGCCGAACTTTTTCAGGAAAATACCACCTTTTTTGACTACGGTTGCGGCTACGGTGGTGATGTAGCGCGAATGGCGCACAAAGGTTATATTAGCGCTGGATGGGACCCTTATTACTTCCCCGATGCGCCTTTGGTTCCTTCGGATATTGTTAACTTGGGTTATGTACTTAATGTTATCGAAGATACCAAGGAACGCCGCGAAGCTTTGTTAAAAGCTTGGCAACTTACCCAGCAAGTTTTAATCGTTTCCGCCCAAGTTTTAATTGATAACCGAGGTAAGGATCAAATTGTTTACGGAGATGGGATTGTTACCTGCCGCAATACGTTTCAAAAATATTACGAACAGGAAGAGTTAAAAACTTATATCGCCAAAGTTTTAGGCGTCGATCCAGTACCAGTAGCTTTGGGGATTTACTTCGTTTTTCGGGATGAACCAACAAAAGAAAACTTTCGCGCCTCCAGGTGGCGATCGCGCAGTTACATTCCCCATATCCGAATGCCCAGCAAGCGGTTTGAAGACTATCGCGAACAATTGCAACCGCTGATGGAATTTATTAGCGATCGCGGACGCTTACCCGTTAAAAATGAATTACCAGAATCGGAACAATTACTGCTCGAATTTGGCAGTTTTTCTCGCGCTTATAAAGTAATTTTACAAGCCACCGACGAAGCCGAATGGGATGCGATCGCTTACCGCAGATCCTTAGATATCCAAGTTTACCTTGCCCTCACCGAATTTAGCGATCGCCCCAAATTGAAAGATCTCGCCCCCGAAATGCGACAAGACATCAAAGCCTTTTTTGGCACCTATTACGAAGCTTGCGATGCTGCCGAAGATATGCTTTTTAGTTTAGGAAAACCCGGAGTAATTCAAAATGCCTGCCGACAAAGTAAAATCGGCAAACATCTGACCACCGCGCTTTACGTCCACGTTTCTGCCTTAGAAGCACTCAACCCCTTATTGCGACTTTATGAAGGTTGTGCCAGTCGTACTATCGGGCGCATGGAAGGGGCGACTTTAGTTAAATTCCACATCGATAAACCCCAGATTTCCTATCTTTTTTATCCCGAATTTGACCAGGTTGCCCATCCTGCTTTAGAAAGCAGTATGACCATAAAATTACCCGATCTTAAAGTTACATACGGGGACTACAGCATTAGAAAAAACCCGCCTATCTTGCACCGCAAAGAAACCTTCGTTGCCCCCAACTATCCCTATTACGAACAATTTGCCGAATTAACCCGCCAAGAAGAAATTGCCGGACTTTTAGATCGTCGCCATCAAATCGGCACCAGGCAAGAATGGGAAAACCGCCTCGCCGAATTAGGCATCGAAATTAGAGAGCATTCCCTCTACGGCGATGGTGCGATCGCTATGAATCAGGGGTCATAGCAAGTTACGATAATATATTCAATCTAAAATAATTGGGACGGGCTTGGAGGGACTCGAACCCCCGAACCAAACATCAAGCCACGTAACACCAAGCTTTTAACTCGTCTTTATCTCGCCTACTTATACACCTGAGATAAGGCTGAGATAAGAAAATGACAGACTCTAGTAAATTGATTGGCTACGAAGCATTGCTAGCTCTCTATGAATCAATGAAGGCTAGTACACCCGATGGGGTAGGGCTGAAAAAGGTCAAGGTAGGTGAAGCCTTCTACATACAGCTTCAATTCAAGCTAGGTGATGGCGGTAAGCGGGTCGCTAAGGCGTGCAACTGTACCTTTACGGAAGATGGCATCCGCAACGCAGTTCTTAAAGCTCAGAAGGTTGCTGAAGCCTTAAGGAAAATCTCCACTGAATCTGAGTTTTGGGCGTGGTACGATGCCGAAATCCTAGAGAAAAACGTCATCCGAAACGACCTTATTACCTTTGGTGACGCCATCAAGCTAGTTGAGGATGATTTTTGGGCGGGTCAAACCAAGACCGGCATGAAGCGCGATCGCGCTAATCCGAGCCATCAAACTTCGTGGTGCGACACTTACGATCGGTATTACGCACAACTACCTGCTAACGCCGTAAACTTGCCAGACATCATGGTAGTCATAAATCGATATGAGCAAGGAACTAAGGCGTACAAGCACTGTGTAACCGCGCTGCGTAAACTAGCGAGAATGGCTAAAAAACAATCTATTGTTGATGGACTCAGCGAGCTAAACGTAAAGCAAACCCAAAAGCGTCAAGACCTTCAATCCATTGACATCGACGAATTCCTGGCGATACGAGATAAGGTGCTGGGAGTTACTGAAGAATTACATCCCAGCGCTAATCTTGATTCCCGAAAAGATTGGATGTGGGTTTTTTCGATGCAGGTGGTCTACGGTTTGCGTATTCACGAAGTGTTTGCGATTCTCAATCTGCACAAATCGTTTAAAACTCCGGACGGGATTGTTATTTCGGCGCTAAACGACCCTAGCAACAAAACTAACTTGATAGTAGTTGGGAATAAAAATCCAAAAACTAAAACTACCACTAAGACGGGATACCGCATTTCTGCACCTATCGGACATCCCAGGTATCCCGACCTAATCGAACGGCTGGAAATCAAATCTTGTCGTCAACCACAGAACAAACCACGCGAGGGGAGTAAAGCCCAAACCATAGCAGGCTTTTACGGTAAAATTGCACGCGATAAACTGCTGAAATGGAACCTAGATTTAACCCAAACCCACGCATTGCGCCATCTGGCGAACATGAATGGACGAATGATAGGTTTAAACCCTACCCAATTGGCGCAGTCTCTAGGGCATTCAGTTCAAATGAATGAATCGGTCTATACCAAGCGTCAAGCTACTAAGACCACTATCGACCTGTTACTGAACTCCCAAAAGCAACCACTAGGACTTACGAACGCCATCGCAGCCGCTAAAACCATCCTAAAGGGCAATTCATCCCGACAGGCACTAGAAGCGGTTATAGAGGTTCTAGCAGCCATCTATCATGAAGACCTTGACACCATAGCTGATATGCTGAAATAATCGGGTTGCAATCAACAATTAAATAATAAAAAGCCCCAAGACCTAAGCAGATTTTGGGGCTTTTAATTGAATTTAATTCCAGAGTTTAACTCTGGAGTTTAACTCTCTGAAACTAACTACCTACCCAGCTTCCTTTCGGCGGGAAAAATACTCACCAAATAAGTTATCAGCGCCAAGGCTGACGACAGGGTTTCTGCATCCTGAGACTGAATGGCGATCGCAACTTCCCTCTGTGGGTCTTTATAAGTGAAAGTACCCTTGGTTAAGCCAAACATGATAGCCAAGGAAATGAAAAACAATGTACTGTATCGACAGATTCTAAAGCGCATTTTTCCTCTCTATGGACTACCGCTATTTACCAAGTTTAAATAAATTTGACGAACATCGTTTTCGATCGATAGCAGGGTTTCTGTGCTGGTATCGCTATCGATGCCTGTGTACTCCCATACTTGAATACTCAACTCCGAAAACCATCGATACAGATTTATTCTCAAAAAATATTCAAACGAATACTTAGGAAACATAACTAAAGTAGGCACGAACTGCATTACAGACTTAGTGTTAGCGATCGCTAGGTTCTGCCCAAAAGTAGCTGTACCTACAGGAACCATCTGGCTAACCAAGCACCCACGCACCCATCTAGCGGCACGCTCCTCATTACTGCGGCAATGAATCAATAGAATATGGTGAGTAAGCGCCGAAGGAAGTAAGTAAGGTGGAGCTGGCGCAAGGAATGAATTAGGGGCACGGGTAACAACAAGGGTTTGGTCAAAAACCAAGTTCCATAAATCACTACGTCCTAGTTCAACAATTGGTTGAGTCACACTTAGTACACCAAGTATTGAGAGTTCCAATAATCAGACAAGCTTTGGATTTCTGACTCTGTCCTGCTACCTAAATGAACAGCGAATCCCGGAGAAATACCTATGTAACAACTCCAGCTATGTCCCCTACCAAAGTTGCCGCCTGTTGATGAAATTAGCCCCTGAGTGTTAGGGCGGCTGCCAATGCGAACTCTATTAAGCCAAATTTCAAACCCTCTGAAGTTATATGAGAAAACCCATACTCTATTTAGGGGCTGGGAATAAGTCTCTACATTGGCGTCTAGGTCGTTTGCAAAATGGGCGAACCTTGCCTGATTAGAAGAGACGTAACCTATGTGCAGCCCCGTATTGGTACTACCGCCTTGATTGCCAAGTAGGTAATTTGTTTGACCTACTTTTCTGGCTTCTACGAAAGAAAAGGTGTAGTAATTTCCAGCAAGGCTAGTAAAGTCAAAGGGGTAATATTGTCCGCCCAAAAATTCTAAGCCCGGTTTGCCACCAGCAATATTACCCCTGTAAATAGCCTGCTCGTTTACATTGGGCTGGGTAGAGACGATACCGCCGGATTGGTTTAGCAAATGGGGAACTCTTTGGGATTCGTTATGCCCAAGAAGAAAACGAGCCTCAGTCCAATGTAGCAATCCAGAAACTTGAGGAGGTAGCAGAGCTGAGCTATTTAGGTAAAGCACTCCATTCTGTGCCGTGATGCTGTTTAGCAAAGACAAATTTGGATGCTCGTGGTTATTACCGCCACTGCCTCTTAGGCCAAAACTTACTACACCCATTACTACTAGCTCCAATCAAAACACAATAAACTTGCCGTGCCTGATGCAGTAATAGCGCTAAACACGCCCAAATGAATCACGTTTGATTCTTCTACCCATCCTTGCCCTGGCGCTAGAGGAAGCCCCGTTGCGGCAGTCGCTGTGCCGGTAAAGCTAAGGAAGACCGTCGCTGTTGCTGTTGGCGGATTTAAAAGCATTGCCCTTTTGCGGTTAGCATTAGCCGCTAATGCAGTGCTAGAAGTCGTAGTAACGGCTGCCGTGGTCTGAGTACAAGAACCTGCTGAAACTATCCCAGACGATGGTGTAGAAACATTGATGATTGACATGGCTATTGATTGGTGTTTGTTTCAGGTGTGGTTGTGCGAATGAATTTTAATAGCAAATCATTCCAGCCTAAAGGCTCTTCTCTATTGTAAAGAGTAAATTTATTTTTGCTGGTATTTAGCTTACCTGCTAAAGTTTTTCTCTGCCCCTTCTCAGCTAAGGCTACCAGCTTAGGGTTGAATACTAAAAATTGCTTTGGGTAAACTTTGTAGGATTTCCAGCGCTCTGCATGAGGGTCGTTGCGTAAAGTTCCCTTGGTTCGATCGGTGCAAGACGTATTTATTCTTAGCACTTTACCCGTGGTTAGGGCTAGAACTTTTTCAAGATTTCTTTTGGCGGTATCTTCAGTGTCGCCAGCCACCCATATTTGATGAGCTGCTTTTCCCTTCTTGAAGTTATCCGGGTTATCAGCAATCCACGCTGTCGCTTTCCAGTATCCCCACGTGAGTCCATTGTCTCCTCCTATTGTTGTTCTTAAATTAGCGTAACTCAACTTACTAATATCCGGATAATGAATGGTAAAGTAATGCTCTCGATACTCTTGGTTTAAAAGCTTTTTGTAATAAGGCGGTTTTTTTCTGGTTGAGAGATAGAAAACTAGGTAAACCTCTTGCATTGGGCTGTGACGAATATATTCGGTTACTGGCTCACCAACTATATGACCCAATTCAGAGCTTAGCATCTTGAAATGCATGATGTGCATCGCCTGATTCATGATGTCGTTAATGCTGCCCATCAATGGGTAACACTCTTCATCGTTCGTTCTGTCTGGGTAAAACGCTACTAATTTGTAGCCATCTTCTGTTGGGTTATTTAATTCAACAAACTTCGGACGCTGATTGATGGGCTTTCCCCAAGGTGTTGCGACGCTACCCCATGCCGTTGGTCGTGCGGCAGCACGAGGAAAACAGTTAACAAAATCCTGATCCCACTTTTCAAAGTCCCAATCACCGAAGCGTTCGCCTAAATATTGAGTGGCTGCAAGGAAGCTGCTGGCGCTGCTAACCAAAGATTCTGGATTGCCTGCCAGTTGATAAGTCTGTTGGACGTTAGCCCGATTGGGCGTAATTTCTAGTACGTCGTAACTTGAGTTTTGAACCTCGCTTTGAATTATGCGTTTAGCGCGGCGGACATATGGTATTAAGTTTCTGCTAGACATAAGGCATTTTTATCATTAACAAGTTTTTGGCTGTTGAGGGACGCTGCTGAGTCGTCAATTAAGCGCCAGAGTTTAACTCTGGAGTTTAATTCGCGGCTTAAGCTGTATGCCGATGGACTAATTTGAGTGGCTTCAGGGAACAATTACCTACGACGCCTATTGCCTTTTCTTATGTTAGGCGCTTTGCGTTTTGGCCTGCCGTAAGGATTGTCAGGACTGTTCTCTCTAAGCCCCTCTGCCGATGGGTAGCCCTTTTCGGCGTCAGCAATAAACGAACTCAAGCTCTCCCCTTGCAACGCTTTGCGAATGTTTTTACGCTCAAGAAATTCCTTTAATTCGTCATTATCTAACGCGCCTTCTAACAGTTTCTCTAGGGTCTTTTTGCCCTCGTAGTGAACCGTATTACCAGCCGAAGCATTAGCGGCGAATTTTTCGATTGAGTAAAGCTTCTCACTCAACAATCGCTTTTCGTCTATTTCAGTTACTTTGACTCTGAGTTCAGTATTTCTGAGTAATTGCGACATTAGCCACTCAGTCTCACCCTCAGTATTTCTGTCGAGGTTTTGAGCGTTGCCAAAACCCTGCCCATTTTGCGGAAGAATTGGATTCAGGGTGCTGGGGACTTTTTGAACTTTTTGTTTGACTTTGTAGTCTAAATACTCTTCGGTATTACGGGTCGTAGATTCGATTTTAGCTAGTGCTTGATGCTGTTGTACAAGCATCAATCCCATCCGCACCAGCAAATTATTAGTTGCGTCACCATCCCCTTCTATATCGACAATGTTCTCTACCAGAAGCTTTAGTGCATCAGAGATGGAATGCACTTGAATTTCTATTGACTGATTGCCTTGCTGAGCGGCATTTGTATCCTCAACTTTGAGCTTAAACGGCAGCAGTCCTACCGCTGTATCAATCTGCCTTAGTATTGCTTCCCATGCTTGTAAGTAATTCCTGATTGGCTTATCCCCTTTAGCTCCAGCGTGAGTGAGGCGCATGGGATACGAAGCCCCATCAAAAGCTCGTGGCTCAATTACCTTATAGAGGTCAGCCGTGCTACTTGATTGATGATGACTCCATCTTTCGACAGCATCAGCCAAGCTGCTTACATTGCGATTTTCGGTTTTATCGTAAACAGGC
Source organism: uncultured bacterium (assembly GCA_964463555.1). Classification (GTDB taxonomy): domain Bacteria; phylum Cyanobacteriota; class Cyanobacteriia; order Cyanobacteriales; family Aerosakkonemataceae; genus Microseira. The sequence goes on along the minus strand of CAYXCW010000012.1, from coordinate 64,730 downwards.
ACAGTAATTTTTCTAGGGTCACCTACTGCTTTAACAAGCTTTCTCAGCAACCGCTCAATAGTGGGATTCTCGCAACATCTAGGCATATATTGTTTAGGTGATGGTTCGGGTTCCGATGGTCTAGGCCATAATTGCTGACCATCTTGTTTTTTTACAACAGTCCAAGAGACTGATGATCCTCTACTTACTGAATTACTTTCGGTTTCCCGAAAAGTATTAAATCCTACGCTTCCAAAAGTATAAACGTAAGATCTAACAGAGGTGCTTCTAGTGAAATTCCAAGTCCAAGGAATATTAGCCGCATAAGCACCTCTGGAGTAACTATTTACTCGCGTCCTGTTTATCTGGTTTGGGTTCCAGTCGTTGACGACACTATAGCTATTGTCTTGCAATCCGCTGTCGGCTCTGTAAGCTACAACAACTGGAGCAGGAAAACTCCTACGGGCTATTAGACGAGCGGGAGGGTTAAAATCATCCCGATTCTCCCACGGTTCTTGGTTTACTCTCCCCCGAGATTTCGTACTGCTGCTTTCGTAAGTCCACTGTTCAAAAATTAAAAATTCTCCTGGCTCACCAAAGCGCTCACCCGGTGGCGGCTCATCAGGAGGACAAAGGACAGGTATCCCTTCGGTTGTGTTTGATGTTTCCAGCTCTTCCCAAGATACTTCTTTGTCTGTAGTACAAGTCAAAGGTATTTCTGGGTGTTGCTCTGGACGCCTGCATTCAGGGGCGATGAAGCAAACGGTACTGCTTGGAAACTGAATAAATCCAATTGCATAAGAAAAAGTTACACAAATGTGGCACTCGCTTATACTAATTTCTTCTATTTCAAAAGAGGCGAAATTCGGCGTTAAACCATAGTCTGAAGGGTCTGGAAAGTCCGTTCCCTGATGTGGCGGAACTAAAAAAGGTGATTCGTGAAGGTCGATAGGTACGTAACCTTTAGGCGGCTCTTCCCAGGTCAGTTGGGTGGGCATAAGATTCATGGATGGAACCATATTCTGAAGCGCCCAACCTACAACATTTTCTTCAATTCTCGACTTTATGCTTTTTGCTACACCAGTACTTCGTCCGACCATCACGACCCCTCTAGCAAAGTAACTCTGCCAGCAGCTCCAATCGCCACAACAGAAATTGGTGACGCTTCAATGTGTGAGGAGCTAGCAAAATTTGCTGTCCCTCCCGGAGTTAGTAGCAACCCGTTAGCTTGGGTTACTTTTCCATTGCTTATGGTCGCATTCCTGGTTAAATCCTCAGTGGTTCCAAAAGCAAAATAAATATTGGAGTTTCCAGCGTTTGATAAATACAAATACTGCCTGTCTTGATTCCAGGGTAATATTTGTAAGGGGACGCCATCAAGTAAATCAAAAGCGATATTCTGGCGCCGCGTGATTGGCTGTCTTGGTTGCTCCCAGGCAGTGATTTCTGCGAGGAATCCGCCCCTAATCGTCAGCCGGTCGCCTGTCTTCAGTAACCCGCTTCCTAAATTGATTACCTCAACCGCTAATTTCGCTCGCTCGCCCATCAGGAAAACTTCGCTAGTTGTGGTCAAGAATGGCTGCAACAATGGTTGCCAGTTTTCCGCCCCGTGGTTTTGCAGCGGCAGCGTTCCTGCGGTTCGCCAAAACCCCCCTTGTGCAGCAACTAGAAACCTTAAGCCGACCGAGGCGAAATCTCTCCATTGCCGCAATAGCGCTGTCGATCGCTCTGCGCGAGTATCTAAGTCCCCCATTGCGGGAAAAGGCGCCTCTGCCAATCCTGGGAGCGAGTAGGTTAAGTCTAACTGCTCAAGTTTTATACTTGCCTTGGCTTTAACATTTGGGAATTCTTTTTTTAAGTTTTGAAGCCAGACTCCCATATCAAGCAGCAAAACCTTAGTGCCATTTTGAACCTGACTGATTTCCAGGTCGAAGCCATCGGATACAAAGAATTTTTCAAACCCCATACTTAAGCATCTTTTTGGTGCGAGTTTAACTCCAGAGTTTAACTACAGCAAATAAGCGCGACCCGACGTGGTCTGTGTGCCGTTGGAATTGTTTGCGACCTCCAGAGGTAAACCTGTCAAGGTCGCCGTAAAAACGGCGTTTCCGTTTCCCCCTGCCGTTACAGAGCTAATCTGGTACTCGATGTAATTAGCTCCAGTAGGATTTTGTGCAGGATTTATCTCTAGAGTTCTCTGAGCAATAACGTGCTGAATCAACGCCTGTTGAACGGTTGTCCCGCGAAAAGTTCCACCGGAGCCAGGGGTGTAAGCGGGTGGCTGACCCTGGGGTTGAGTAAGATAGTCGATTGCCTGTACCTGGTTGGTGGTTTGGTCGCTGGTAGAAACTAGATTGCACGGCAAGTTTACCGTTGCGGCAATAGTGCGCGAATCTTCGCTGACCGTGCTGGTGAGGTTATTGATGCCACTGGGATTTCGCGTGGAATCAGCTTCTAAAGCTTGGATTAGCCGAATCAGGTGTATTGTACCCGCTTCAATTGTGGTTGTTTGATCGGTTCCACCGGAGCCAGGGGTTTTGGTTGCCATGAGGTAAGGGTGAGATTCTCGTCCCCTTAAGGGTAGCAGAAACTCGCAGTGCAGTTAACAAAGTTTGCTAACCATATGTTGCAGAGGCTAAAATGATTCGAGTCTTGAAGGAGTTTACATGAACCCAGCAGCACAACTGTTAGATTTAATCACTAAGGCCGCAGAGGGCAACCACCGTGAAGGCTTCACGGTGGGTGGGGTCACCATTACCGTGGATCTCACGACAGACCGCGTAAGCTTTACGGGGGTAATCCCTGTAGCTATTAACACCAACGCGAGCGGTGAAATGGTAATCACAGCCAGAGACTTCTTGCAATTCCAGGCACCAGCACCAGCACCAGCACCAGCACCCTAATCAATTACCTGATGTGGCAATTGAAACCGCATCAGGTAATTAACGCAAATCTTTTACTTACAGAAAAATATGGCAACCAAGCAACAAGTAGCTTCTGCTATTGATGAAAAAGGATCGACTTTAAAGGTTCGGCGCAAACCAGTCGGACTAGCTTTTCGGAGGCGCAGCGGGACTGACGCTGTCACGCCAGGTAGCGGGAACAACCCCCCTGCAACCCAGGGTAGGTATGAGCCTGGGTTTGTGATGCTCTTCTATTCCGCGGCGTTCGTTGACTTTTTCAACGTATCCGAGTTTCCAATCACCAGTGCAGCAGGCAATGCCGAAACTCTTCCTAGAGCGGAAATCCGTGCAAGACGAATAACTCGAACAACCCTGGACGGCACGCCTAGAACCGTTGATTATGCTGCGTCTGACCGGGTTGATGGGGGAGAGTCTCCTGCCCGCAAGACTACGCATCCCGCAATAATACAGACGCAAGTTGGCGGGAGAAACAGAAAAGTCCATGTCGCGTTTCCGCGCTACTTCACCGTCCCAATGATGGCTCAAGCTCTAGGAACGATGCTTAAAAACGCATCGCCAGACCGGCGTCCGCAAACTTTTCGCACTAGATCGGGCAGGTCTTACCCTATTCCGTATGGCGCGCCTGTAGGTTCGCCAATGGCGGGATTTCGCTCTGGCGCATGGCTTGTTACTACTGTTCCTGCTGGAGATATCGTGCTAGATGCTGTAGTGTCTTCCGCTGGAGATTTAGACCGCGGCGACAACCAAACTCAAGCAACGGCTAACCCATAACCAGCACAGATAGGATGAGCATTTTTACTGTTGTTATAGCCGCCAATCAATTAAGTAGCGCTATCTTTGGCGGAACTGCGGAATCAAGTTGGGCTAGCAGATTTGTTAGCTCAGCTCTGACTCAGCCTTGGATACAAAAAGCAGTTTCGGCGGGACGAGATATTGTTGCCTCCTTTCGTCGGTTCGCCGAAAGGGCGTGGAATTTTTTCGCATCATGGTTTAGAGATGACCCGGTGGGCGCTACCGCGGGCGCTATTGCCGGAGTACTTACATTGGGCGTGGTAATTGTCGTTGGCGCTAAAGTTGCCGCGTTTGTTGGCGGATTAAGTCTACTAGCTAAAATCAAACTTGCGCTAACAGCCGCAGTCGGCCTACTTTCAATCGGCTCTGCCATAAGGCATATCGTTCGCGGCGTCCAGACACTTTGGAATTTCAACCTTCAAATCACGGATGCCGAGATTCGCAATCAACAAGAAGCTGCGCTGCGATCGCTCTACAGCTTAGCAGGTGAAGTTGTAGGCTATGCGGTTGGGGCGCTAGTTTGTGGCGGCACTGTAGCTGGTGGCGTCGGTCTAGTGCGATTTAACCCTCGTGCTGCTGCCAACGTAGTTCGAGTTTTGGCTCAGGAGGAAGATATCCGAGAGGAATTGATTTCTCGGATGGATGCCCTCATCAGCGGTACAGTTCGAGCTGTATCCACAATGGCATTTTTAGAGATTTTTAAAAACGCGAGAAAGTGGATTAAAGCTGCAGCCCAAAGACCCGAGGTTAGGGCAATTCTTCCTGACGGCTGGGAAAAGGTTATCCAGGCTTGGGGCAACCCTGGCAACGAAGCTTGGACTATTGCTACCGCGATCGAAGAGGCGATAGAGGGTATTTCGGATGCCAAGATACGAGCGTTTACTGAAGCCGCTTACGAGGCGGCAACTGACGCTTGTACCGAGACTACGCTGACATTATCTAACTATCAACTTTAAGTATGCTGGTTCAAGCAACTAAAGGCTTAGTTTTGATATGCGTAGACCCGATTGCCGATGTATGGCAAATCGTAAAAACGCAGTGTTACGGACTAACTTTTTGTCGAGAAGTTGAGTCATTATTCCAAGGAACTCAAGCCGAAGCAACAGAAATGTATCTTTACTTAGTAAATCACCCTCGGAGGTAGCAATGAGCTATATGTTGTCTTTTTTTATGGATTTACAATCGTCCAGCAAGCTATTACAAGGAAGAATGGCTCTTACAAAAAATGGCGAGCTGGTGGATGTCTACATCGCCACAAGTGGCAGCGTCGGCAATCAAGATAGAAACGATACGGACAAAAAAGCTCGTGGCGCGATACCCTCCACGCTTGACGCGGGATTAAAAAACTATTGGGTAGTAACTAAAGCAGTTAACATGCCCAATGTCAAGGGAGTTGAGGGGCTATTCTTTTCGATAGAACCCTTTAGCGTAAAAGTCAATGGCGTACAGCGTAGCGACTTTGGAATTCACGCCGATGCTAACGTACCTGGCTCAGCCGGATGTATTGTACTGCCGCCTAGCGGTAATGGTTGGAGGGTGTTTCAAGAACGAATGAGGCAACTGAATCAAGAGGGAATAAAACGCATCCCGCTTCAGGTTGTATATTGCTAGCCCCCTTATTTTTCCAGAGTTTAACTCTGGAGTTTAACTCTCTGACAAACTCATCTATTCAGGACAAAATAGCCAGATGCAGACCACATAGATCTACGTCTGGCTATTTCTATTTTTGCCCAAATACACCCGTCCCAAAGATAGCATGACTTGTTTTATGTGGTCAAGGTAAATTGCTAAATTTTGAATTGTTAAAAAAAAAAAAAAGAATAATCTGTGCAAGCCAATTATCCGTTTATAGTAATTGTGTTGAGTTAAATATTGCCTCTTATGAGCGAAGCTAATGTGATTTATTGGACTGCGGCAAAGCAGCAAGGTAACAAATTCTTGCAAAAATTGCACCCTAATATGCTTACGCCCCAAGGTCACAAAGTAATGCGTGAGCGCACTTTCAATGGACACAAAACCTTAAAATCCATTCACTACGACATTGGATATGTTGTCAAAAAGCTCGTTACTGATATTTTGCTACCTTTGGACATGGATGCAGAAAATTTTTCTGCATGGTTACTAAGTAACCGCGTCTTGATCGAGGATGCGATCGACGCCGAGATAATGCATATTGACCTTACCCAGGGAGACTAGCAAAATGAGTACTTCTGCAAACACCAAGAATCGCTATAGCGGGTACGCTCTCATGCCTCAGTCACTTAAAGAGGATTGGTGGCTTATAGTCAGGGTTAGCGCGCGCCCTAGCGGTGCAAATGAGGTTTACCACGTCTGCCAAGTTATTGGCTATTGCAACGCGGCAAAGAAGTACCAGCAAATCTTACAGCAAGAAAGCGAACGTTATGACTCTCTCAACGCCGCCAAACTCCAAAACATTGTCAACCAACAAATATAGAGCGGTAAGCGGGTTTTACTCTGTCCAGAATGATTCTTTTGATTTGTTCAAAAAGTATCCCGACAGCCAGTGGTTTGCGTCTATGCAGGAATTGGAGGTTTACAAGGAATTAATTTCTTTACCTTACGCGGTGGTGAATCGACAGGTCAAAGTACCCGTGAAGCTGCCCACTCCAAACTACGATGCAACTTGCTGGAGGTGCGATTTCTTGGTTGTCAATTCTAGTCGTCCTGAAAAGTACTTCTTGATTGAGGCCAAAGGTGTTGTGACCCGCGATTTCAAGCAGATGCTTCAATACCTTGAATATTTCAATTACACTGACTGGAAACGCTTGGTAATTGTTACCAAAAAACGAATCAAAATAGACCGAAACTTTTGGTCTGTCCCAACCTCGGATATCGCCGAATACCTTAGCGCACAATGGATGTAATTTATGTGGTTGTCAAAGAATGAAAGCAAAGCCTATCCCGGATACTACGAGTTTGGAGGTGGTTACGCAGATACCGCTATTTACCTGACACTTGTCGAGGGGCGCTTTTTTAAGGTAGACAACGGTTATGCACTGTTAGCTATTTGTTCAGAGATTGAGGGCTTCAGAGAGCCTGTAAAAACAGAAACTAAGGTTGTTGTCGAGATTCACGAAAAAGAGTATGACAGGTGGATATCGAAAGAAGAGGGCAACAAAAAGGTTTCGCCTGTGTGGTATGAAACAGCGTTAGTTGAGTGGATCGAGAAACACCCTGACATTCTAAAAGCCTCGGTCACCGGATGCTTTAAGTTCTGTACAACCAGCTTTTCCAAACTTGAGGTTGAAACAGAAGGCTTGGATGCTTGGCTCTTTAAATGGCTAAAACAAGTGGAGCCAACGGGCAAGATTGAGCTTAAGTTAGGCTCAAAAACAGGCTTCGGCGGAGGCTACAAAAGTGGTGGGCAGGGCGAGTACCAAAAGCTTCAAGACCGCACTAACTGGCTGTACGACCAATACGCATCACTGGTGAACATAAAGCGCGAAGGCGATGCCAACCTGCTTATGATTTCTAGCTTAGCTGGGTCTATCCACCAAGTCGAGAAGGGGGATAGCTTTCAAGCCTTGCAATGGAATCTTCTCTGCCAAATCACTGGCAACGTGATAGCACCACCTAAGCCTGACGCAGCGTTTTAGCTACGCCCACCAAAGGTGATTTCTGAAGGAATTTAACTCTGGAATTTAACTCGGCAGAGAAGGGGGATGAATTGCAGCTCAGACCCCTTCCCTTCCTATTCCTCTTAAGGCAAGGAACACATGGAACAATACATCGATTTTGCCTCATTAAGGCAAGAATTTTCGGATGATTTAACAATCGCCTGGAACGAGTCAATTTCGCTTGGTCAAAACGCATTAAACATTTTTGACTGCTACTTTTCCCTCCCCTACGCCAAGATTCAACTGCCCCTCTTAGCGGCTTACTGGAGCCTCCCTAGCACTCTGTGCAATGTTGTCCCAATTCTGTTCTTGGATGGTGCTGAAGGGTCTGGAAAGTCCAACATAAGCAAGATTTTTGCTAATACTCATGGGGTGCAGCCATATTCGGTTGCTACTACATACGCATCGCTTCGCAACGACATAGATACATATCGCTTTAAAGATGTTGAACACCCAAATGGGTACATGGTTAAGCAGGAAAAGAACTTCTGCTTAGTGTTTGACAATCTTAATCGCGAAACACTTTCAAACGAAAATCTGCTGACACTATTTCTGAGTGGCTACGATCGCAATACCGCCAATATTTCAATCTCAATTGAAGTAGGCAAGAACAAACAGTTCAACACGTTCTGCCCAAAGGTCGTTTCTTCAATTCACAACTTGCTGGATGAGAAGCGCTTCCGCGAACTAAAGCGGCGATGCATTCGCATTTCAACGAAGAGAGCGGACATGCTTACTGACGCCGATCAACCTAATCGCCGTGGCCTACCTCCCAAGTCAATGGAACTGACTAATTTCTTGTGGCTCAAGAATCACTTTACAAAGTTCTGGATGACCTACGAAAATATCCGCAGCTTTGGACAAACTGTCAAACAAGTTATCAAACAGCCGTTAGCGATTTCTGCTAACAGAAGAGTTATCTACGTTGACCTGATTGCCGCTGGTGTTGTAACGGGTGCGTGGGAATCGGTCACCGCCGCCGCAGAGACTGTAATCGAGTACGAGAACAGCCTTGCAAAACTATTTCAAACAAAGTCTTCACTAGGCATTGTGCTAGAAGGCTTTTTGGAAAAAGTCGCAAGCTTAGGCCATGAATCTATTGAGCCGCAACTGCTTAGAGGGTGCTTATCTACAGCAATCATCGAAGGTCAGCTGGATTCCCAGCCCTCGTTTAAAACAATCGAGGAAGAGATGTTTAATTTGGGCTGGAAACGGGCGCGTAAAAACTTGGGTAACTGGCACTGGGTGAAAGCCTAAAGAGAGAAAAACATGAATCGAACAATCATCAAAAATATCCTTGATGTTGAAGAAGGTATCATTGCACATCAAGTACATATTCAGCATCCTGATGGCAGCAGACCGGGCACTTTTGGGGCTGGACTTGCTAAGCAGATAAAAGACAAGTATCCCAGGGCTTGTGCAGCTTACCTTAGTAAACCTTGGTTGTTGGGTAGCGTGCAGTTGGTGCAAGTAAAACAACAATTACTAATCGCCAATTGCGCTGCACAACTTACTTACGGGACAGATAAACGATACACCAACTATGGCGCGCTAGCGTTGTGCTTTGCTGAATTATTTAAGGCTCAAACAGAGCGCGGACTACCCCTGTACTTGCCTTACGGTATGGGTTGCGGCTATGGCGGTGGTGATTGGGATATCGTGTCTGAGCTGGCATGGGAAATCATCCCACAGGCAACTATCTGCAAGCTTCCAGCGCAGGCGGCGACCGACAAGCCACTCAAGGTAATTGTTGCCGGTTCAAGAGGTTTTGCTGATTACCAGATGCTTTGTCGCGAACTTGATTCCTTTTTCGGGACACTTGAAGCCGACAACTTTGCAATCATCTCTGGCGGAGCAAAAGGAGCTGATTGGCTAGGTGAAGTGTATGCCAAAGGGCGGGGAATCAAAACAATCAAAGTACCTCCCGATTGGGATAGGTACGGTAAGTCAGCAGGTTACCGCCGGAATGTGGAAATGGCGAAGATAGCTACTCACTGCATCGTGTTTTGGGACGGTAAATCAAAAGGCTCTAGGCACATGATTGATATTGCTCAAGCCTACGATCTTGTTCTGGATGTTGTGCATTTTTAGTTCAGTATTTCAACGCTAAAGGTGGTATAAGGTGAAGTTTAAGAGCAAAGCCAATAGACTGAAGACGGTCGAGGTTTTCGACGAGAAACGCGGTAAACATTACTCAGTCCATTTTCTCTCTCAGTTACGCCAGAACGGCAAGTTTTATTGCTATGCCAGTGTCGGCTATAACGGCATCTCTCGTACTTACTATGTGGGGAAGGAATTGCCCTCAGATGTTGAATGCGACAAGATTGCTCGCGATATGTGCGCGTCTGAAGATGAATGGCGGAAACGTCATAAGCATAAGACGACCTGGCATAAAACAGGGTACAAAACTCGCAAGGAGCTTTTGGCACGGGTGGAGGAACTGGAGGGACGGTTAGCGGCGTTGCAGCAGCCACCCGACTGGACGGCTTCAAATATTCTGTAGTTAAACTCTGGAGTTTAACTCTGGGATTCCAGCGACCTTGGTAAGTCAAAAAACTGCCAGTCTATCAACCTTGGCGAATGACAGTATGAAAAGTGCGATAGCGATAGGAACAAAGCTTTGGAGGGGCGTTGGGAAAGGGGAGTATCAGGAATGGACGGTCACTCGAATCGGTCGTAAATACGTCTACATAACTCATCCTAATGGTTTTCACGAAGTAAAATTAACCTACACCGGGTATGAGGGAGTTTATGAGCGGGTATCCAGGCGCAACGCCGATACATTCTATGTAAAGTCTGTGTTGTTAGAGCGTCAAGCAATGCAAGAAATCTGCGACATTGTTAGGTCTCTTGCACACACGAGGCTGCTTGGCGGATGGATGCTTTTTGGCCTATCCGAACAGCAACGAAAGTATCTGCCCGATGTTTTGGCGAAACTAAAAGAATTAAAGTCTTTTCTGGATAGCGAGAGATAGCAAATCGTTAAACTACCAGATCAACAATTTCAGAAGCAATCAGGAGGGGAGGTAAACCTTTGAAACGCACAGCGAAAGCGGGAGACATGCTTTACTCAGTGGTCGCCAGGGGTGAATTCCAAGAATATGCTGTGACTAAGGTAGGGCGCAAATATGTTTACGTGTCAAGAAATCGGATTCACCATTTGAAGCTGGAGCCTACCCATTTTCCTGGAGTGTACCAAGAAGCGAGTCAATACAACCCGGCTTTATTGGTTGACGAGCTAACGCGAGATGCTTTAGTCCTACACCATGAAGCCTATGAAATTTCTAAGAGAATTCATACAGAATACTTTGGTAGCTTTGGTGGTACTTGGTGGTATCTCAATCTCTCCAAGTGTCAAAAGCGGCATCTCCCGGAGATACTAAGCCTGTTGATTAAGGTCAATGAATTGATTAAGGGAGGCAACGAATAGGGGGCTAGGTTCCTGGCGGATGTAGCCAACTTGAAAACCCGTGGCGGCCTAGAATGACTACCACGGGTTTTTGATGGAGGTTAAAAGCAGGGGCTGGATTTGAACCAGCGATAACAAGCTTATGAGACTTGTGAGTTACCAGACTACTCTACCCCGCTAGGGTGTGGGAGCTTTATTCCTTCACACAGCAGGTGTAACCTGGGTTCGGAAGCAATTCAGCAATCCCACATCCATTAAGGTAGCACTCTTCCGACAACCAGTCAACTATATACCCATGAACCCCAAAGCTATACAGGAAGCCACAACCTACGAAAATTGGTTTTAGGAGTAAAGATAGCCGAGAGAGGGATATCAGGACTTACAGGGGTGCAGAGAGGCCAATGGTAGGGGAAGGACGGGTGTACTGATGCGAAACAGTTCACCTCTGGACTTCATTGACCGATAGTTAAACTCTGGAGTTAAACTCACCAAGACTTGACGATGGTCGAAGCTAAGCCCTTGATAGATTCTGGGCTACCGTGATATGCTGGGAGGTTTTACCAAAACGAGACGCACGGTGACTAACGAGAACGGGGTCAAAGCAGGTATATCCACCCCCTTGACTAGCCATAAAAAATGCGTCTAGAGTGGTTTTTGAGATAAGACTGAGTTAGAAACGAGCTTTGATGAAGTGGAGAAAGGCTGGAATGCCTTGCCACAATCTAAAATAATTGGGACGGGCTTGGAGGGACTCGAACCCCCGACCTTGTGGTCCGTAGCCACACGCTCTAATCCACTAAGCTACAAGCCCTTGCCAGAAACTTATAATAACACACCCTTTTTGAATGATGCAAGATTTTTCTGAAAATTCTTCCTTAACCCACCTCGACGAGAGCGGAGAAGCCCGCATGGTGGACGTTTCAGCCAAACAGACCACAGTGCGAATTGCCGTTGCGGCAGGTCAGGTGCGGATGTCGCCGGAAACTTTGGCGGCAATTGCGGCAGGGAATGCCCCCAAAGGCGATGTCCTGGGAACCGCCAGGTTAGCCGGAATTATGGCAGCGAAGCAGACATCGCAGTTAATACCCCTGTGCCATCCCTTGCCCTTGCAAAAGGTGGAAGTGCAGATCGTCCCCGATGCCCAATTGCCAGGGTATCAAATTCGTGCCGAAGTCAAGACCAAAGCCGAAACGGGGGTGGAAATGGAAGCGCTGACGGCGGTTTCCGTAGCGGCGCTGACACTTTACGACATGGCGAAAGCCTTGGAAAAGTCGATGCAGATCGAAGCAATTCGCTTGGTGAGCAAAACCGGCGGTAAATCAGGGGATTATCGCGCAATCTGAACCGGAGAGGTTTTCACCAACCACTAACAGATTTTTGCTGTAGGGTGCGTGACGCGGCGAGAATATTGGAAGGCCGCAATCAGACTTGTAGCGTCACGCACCAACCACCGATTGTGACACTTGCGTAAATTCTGAAATTGTTGGAATCTATCAAAGATGATTGATAAAACCCGCCCCGACCATCTCTATATATTGATTTTTACCGCGAGCAAGGGCAATTAATATAAATCGTTTTTAATTGCTGAAACACTTGATTATACGACCTTTTTTCCCTAGCCCCTAGCCCCTAAATAACTATGTAGTTTTGTAATAAAAGTAGGAAAGGTAGGATAAATAGAATCTTCATAAAACTGGGAAATCTTAGTCAAAATTTTACAAACCAAATGCGGAAACTAAGTAAGAATAATGAAACAAACAGAGTAATATCACAGTTGTTCAGTTACAGACAATCTGGGTGGATGCAGAATTTGACCATAGACGGCTAGAGCCAGCAACCAGCCAGACTAGAGCAATTTTTGGAGGAAGACCATGAGCGATCGCACTCTTAATTCTCGCAATCAACTTACCAAAGAGCAATTAGACCAGGTGCTGGAAGCTATTTTGGCAGGAAAGTATTCTTGGGCTTGTTTTTTAATGTTGCGCTTTGTTGGGTACGACCCCCTAAGCTACCTACCTTACCGTACTTACAATCGGTTGATTAAAGAAAACCGCCAAGGTTGTCAGCCCAGCAAGCATAGAACCAAAATTGAAGATCTCGACTATCTAGATCGAGATGACAGATTATGTGCTGCCGCTAAAGGTGGCTTCAGCTACTTCGATTTTGAAAATTCATCTTTTCTCAAAACTTTTTAATTTATTACCTGGCTATGAGTGTAATTTCTGTTCATTTACTATGGGGAGATAAACGGTAAACTCAGTACGCCCTGGTTGGCTTTCAACAGTAATTTGTCCGTGATGTTTTTCCACAATCTTTTTGACAATATTTAGCCCCATACCGCTGCCTTCTCCTGGCGGTTTAGTGGTAAAAAATGGCTCAAATATTTTCGGCATCACTTCGCTGGTTATTCCCTTACCGCTATCGGTGATGCCAATTTTTACCTGTTGCTCTTCCTGAGCGAGATCGATAGTTATAACCCCGCGATTTTCCATTGCTTGGATAGCATTATGAATCAGATTTGTCCAAACTTGATTTAGATCGTCTGGATAGCAGAATATCGCCGGAATTTCGCCGTAATTGCGAATCACTTCCACTCCCTGCTTGAGTTGGTTATGATACAAAGTTAAAACCATTTCAATTCCGTCGGCTATCTGCGTCTGAACCATTGCACTAGAATGGTCGTAGCGGGCATAGGTTTTTAAAGCAAACACAACTCTAGAAGCCCGTTCTATAGCAGTTTTAATGATTTGGCTACTCGATTTGACGCTGGCGATTTTATAGGCGGTTTGTAAAATATCTTCCCCATCTGAACCTCGCAATAAAGGTAAAAATGGCGCGATATTATCGACAATACCAATATCTGCTAAGGTATCGGCAATAAAGTCGGCATTGGCAATTTTTTCCAATTCTAGATGCTGTCGCAAGCGTCGTTTTAATTGGCGCTTTTCTTTGGTTGAAAATTTGTCTTCTTGAGTTGAGCTTTGGATTAAAGCTAAAATATCTGCATGACGTTCGGAAGATATTTGTCGGAGAAATGCGGGTAAAGTTTCCAGAGTTTTTCCGAAGAATTCGTCAATCGTTCTGACGGAAGAACGAATCGCTCCTAAAGGCGTATTAATTTCATGGGCAATCCCGGCAACGAGTTGTCCCAAAGCAGCCATTTTTTCCGAGTGAATTAGTTCTTCTTGGGCGGTTTTGAGTTGTTGCAGGGCGGTGGTTAATTCGTCATTTTTTTGTCGTAGCGCTGACTCGGCGGCTACGCGATCGCTTATATCCCGCGCCACCAAAATCGCGGTTTGTTCGGAAAGGGGTGAAATCGTTTCTGCTAGCCAAACATCTTTCCCTTGAATCGGCAAGCAATATTCAACCTCTACGGTTTGTTGATTCAGCAATGCCTTTTTGATACTATTAAGAATCAGCTCTGCTGCTTCGGGCGGTAAGTCATCTCGCAATTTTCTGCCAATCATCTCGGCTGGCAGTTTGTATAAATTTTTCGTATTGGTTGAGATCGCATTGAGACACTTGCCAGAAAAGTCTCGCACTGTTACGACATCGGTCATGGCAGCAAACAAAGCCTTCATTTCTGTTTGCAGTTTCTTCTGTTGTAACACCACTCCTAACTGTGCAACAACAGCGCCGATCAATTCTCCCAATTGCCGATCTTCTGCACTAGATTCGAGGGTAAAAAATACCAACACCGCTAAGACAGGAGATTGATTCAGTGGTAATTGGTAATTGGTAATTGGTAATGGCGCTTCTGCGTCTTGACTCCAGTTTCCTGTTTGCAATCCCCAGTCGCCTGTTACCAATATAGGAACGCCAAATCCTGCTTTTAAGCTGGCTGCTTTTGCTAGTGCCAATCTGGAAAAAGTATCTTCAACTGCGGTTAAATCTGGAAACCTTTGGGGTTGTTGATTTAACCAAACTTGTCCGGGGATGCCTTGCCCTGGTAGGAGGTTGAGAAGGGCGCTAAAGTTACGGAAACGCGCGATCGCATCTTTCCATTTCGGGTCAATTCCCTGGGATTGATAATACCAGCAACAGTTGCTTTGCAGCGCCGAACCATCGGGGGTGGGTTCCCAAGCTTCGCCATATTCCCAACCCGTAGTTTCGCACAACCGCTGCAAAGTCACTTCCAGTGCGGTATCAAAATCTGGTGCCGCGTTAATTGCCTGTGTCAGATTTAACAGTAATTGGTTTTGCGCTTCGGTTTGCTTGCGATCGCTGATATCCTGATGGCTACCCACCATCCGCACGGGTTTACCAGTTTCGTCCCATTGCGCTTGTCCCCGTGCCAAAATCCACTTGTAACTACCATCTTTGCTACGCTGGCGATACTCGGCGATGTATTGCGGCGTTTTTCGCTCTAGATGCTCTTGCAGTTTGGCAAGCGTCCGATCCCGATCTTCTGGATGCAGCGAATTATACCACCTTCTGTAACCTGTGACGATTTCCCCTTCTGCGTAACCCAATATTTCGGTCAACCGAGGGGAAGTAAATGCTTCTCCGGTGATTGTATTCCAGTCATAAATCCCTTCCCCCGTAGCGCGGACAATCATTTGCCAGCGTTCTTCACTTTGACGCAATGCAGCTTCGGCTTGCTTGCGTTCGGTGGCTTCAACTGCTAAAGATACTAAATCGGCGAGACTGCGGGCAAAATTTTGATCTTCCGCCGTCCAATGACGCTGCGATCCGATCTGTTCCAAACAGATTACACCTGCTGTTTGTCCCCTTAACCTGATGGGAATATCCAACATCGAGACGATGCCCAAAGGTATTAAATAAGATGGGGCAAATTCAAAGGTTCTGGGATCGGTGCGGGCATCGTCTGCGGCGATCGCTTCGTCTTGCTGTAAAGCTTGAAAATACGCCGGATAGTCTGCTGCTGCTATTTCTAGTCCTTCGCTGTGTTGGTTAACACTTTTCTCAAATAAATCAAGGCACTTGATTTTAGTCCCCGTTTCATCCAACAACCAGACGCTAGCTCTTTCGACTCCAATATTATCGACGCTGGCTTCAGTAATTTCTGTTAAAGCTGCTTTTAAATCTCCCCCATGCAAAGCCGGACTTTTAGCTAATTTGGTCAAAACTAAGTTATGGTTGCGTAACTTGGTCGCGCTTTGGCGCAATGCTGCTTCTATCTGCTCTAATTCGCGGGAATGTTGCTCGGTAAGCCAATTTTGCTGAATTCCTTGGCTCACCTGAGCTAGCAAGCTAATTACCAATTCCGATTGCGGAAAATTTAACTCTTCTACCCCCATCCACGGCAGAGGTTTAATCGCGCGATCGCTACTATAAACAATCTCAAATTGTCCGTTCGTTAAAATCTTGCCGATGCGGCATTGCTTCCAGACGTGGTGATTCGGTTCTATTTTAATTAACCCCCCCGGAGCGGCGAAACTTTGACCGTAGGCTGCTACCCGTACCCGCTCGGTATCAAACGACTCAGCGGCTTCTACAGCTTGTTTCCACAGGTAAACTTGGCTGTAAGCTGCCTCAATCGGATCGGAGGTAACGCGATCGCCGCCGTACTGGGAGCGAAAATTTTGCACAAATCTGTTATTTTCCGGCGTATCGATACTTTGAAAGTAACTCCAACTCGCGTAGTGACCGACGGCTGCATCTCCAATTTCCTGTAATTCCGCTTCTGCGACGCTGACAGCCATAATGGGAATTTCATCGGCGCTGATGCCTGCCTCTCGGTACTGACGATAAAAATAGGCGTTGCTATCGCCGTTGAGGGTATTAAAAATAACGTCGGGGCGCAGGAGGCGAATGCGCGCAATTATCTCGGTAAAATTAGTTTCTCCTAGATCTACGTATTCTTCCCCCAAAACTTGACCGCCAATTTGTTTCAGTTGCGCCGCAATCAGTTTGTTAGCCGTGCGGGGAAATACATAGTCAGAACCGAGCAAGTAAAATCTTTTACCTTTATTTTCTACTAACCAAGTCACCGCTGGTTCGACTTGTTGATTGGGGCAAGATCCGGTGTAGAAGATATTGGGCGAACTTTCCAGTCCTTCATACTGTAAGGGATACCACAGCAGCCCGTTGCCTTCTTCAAATATGGGTTTAACGGCTTTACGGCTAGCGGAAGTCCAACAGCCGAAGACGGTGGCGACTCGTTCGACTTGAAGCAGCCTTCTGGCTTGGCGTTCAAACTCTGCTGGGTTAGATTTGCCATCCACGACAACGGGTTCTATGAGTTGACCCAAAACGCCGCCTGCTTGATTGATTTGAGCGCAAGCCATCAGCGCTGCATCAATCAAGGGCTTTTCGCTCAGCGCCATTGTGCCGCTACTAGAATGCATTATCCCGACTCGTACTCTTGACCCAGAAGGTTGGTTCAAAGACGCCATAATTAGAACCATTCGCTTATGTTTCTATTGATAACTCAATTTTCTGCTTAGATGTTTTCCTGAAATATTTTAATGACTGGGCGCTTATATTAACAAGTTTTAAATTTATTTGTTACTCTCAAAATATTACAATAATGGGATATAAATTTATCATAACAAGAACTTCGTTTCGATCAAAAACTAGGAAAGTTAGCTTTTTTAAACGATTAATTTGATTTCTCAGGCAAAATCCCTCTTGATTGAGCGGTTAAATCTATGGTTTTTGGCAACTTATGCGATCGCTATCTTGAAATTGTTGATGTATCTGACCTGGAACCAGGGAGGTGACCCCGGATTTACCAGCAGCCGGTAGCAATACGGGATTACTCACATCTTGCACTGAGCCAACAGAAATAAATCGGGACTTACGCAAAGAAACCGGGTTTCTATGAAAAATTGTCGGTTTGGCAAGCAAAGATCTACGCAGAAACCCGGTTTCTAGGATCGCCGTGCGTAAGTCCTAAAATTTCACAGCGAGGAAGCAGGCAACCCGTTTCAACGGGTTCAAACCTTGATTCTAGTTAGCTTTAGCTAACTTAAGCTTTTAGCCCCAAATTTATTTGGAGGCTGTTGATCGGGTTGGTGCAAGATGTAAGATTACGAAGCTGCGATCGCGTAAATGCTTGCGATCCTGGGGGTTCTCCTACACAGTACGCCCGTACTCCGAGCGACCAAAACCAGAAAAGTGGGAAAAGTAGGAAAAGTAGGAAAAGTAGGAAAAGTAGGAAAAGTATGTCACATCAAACTGGTGTAAGGATAAAATAGGGCACATAGAAGATTGACTGTATAAACTCCCTCAGTTACAAAATGAACATTGATATAGCTTTGGAAACTGTGGAACAAACTATCCTATCCCGCCAACTCAGCCCGATTGAGCGATTAGTCTTGCGCCAGTCCTGGGTGGGAAGAACTTACACCGAGATGTCAGAAGATTCTGGGTATGGAAGTACCTACATCAAGGAAATTGGTTCCCAGCTATGGAACGATCTGTCAAAGGCACTGGGGTCAAGAGTAACGAAAAAGAATTTACATTTAGTCTTAAATCGCTACACAAATTCAAAAGGAGTAAAATATTACAATAAAGATGCGAATTTATATTTAGAGGAATGGGTAGCGGAGAGTTATGATCCAGAGTCAGCCACAGAGATGGAGATTGAATATCCCAGTCGTCCTGTGCCGCTAAATTCTCCCCTGTATATTAATCGCCCGCCGATTGAAGAACTTGCCTACAAAGAAATTACCAAGCCTGGATGCGTCATCCACATCAAAGCGCCCAGCAATATGGGGAAAAGTTCGCTCCTGAATAGAATTATGGCTTGTGCCGCAGCTCAATCTTACAAAATTGTCTCGATCGACTTTCAGGAAGCCGACGAAGCGGTTTTTTCATCCCTGGATAGATTTTTGCGCTGGTTCTGCGTCAATGTCAGCAGACAATTGCAAATTACTCCCAGACTGGACGATTATTGGGACGAGGATATGGGCAGCAAGGTCAGCTGCAAAATTTATTTCGAGGGTTATTTATTAGACACTCTCGATAGTCCCTTGGTTTTAGCATTGAATGAAGTCAATCGAGTTTTCGAGCATCCCAAGATTGCTCAAGACTTTCTGCCCATGTTGCGATTTTGGCACGAGTTGGCACAGCAAGCTGACACTTGGCAAAGACTGCGATTGGTACTCGTCCACTCGACGGAAGTATATATTCAGCTCAAATTGACCCAATCTCCGTTTAATGTAGGGTTATCCTTGAAGCTGCCCCAGTTTACCAGCTTGCAGTTGCAGGATTTGGCAGGCCGCTATGGATTAGATTGGACAGAGGATGAAACCGAAAAACTGATGGCAATGGTGGGAGGACATCCTTATTTAGTCAGCCTCGCGTTTTATCACCTGAAGAAGGAACAAGTAACTTTAGAAGAGTTATTGCGAACGGCGCCCACCCAAGCGGGGATTTACAGTCACCATTTGCGGGGGCATTGGGCGATACTGCGAGAAGATGCAGAATTAGCATATTCGCTGCAACAGGCGATCGCTGCCAATGGGAGCGTAGAATTAGAGGCGATCGCTGCCTATAAGTTAGAAAGCATGGGTTTAGTCCAACTAGAAGGAAATCTAGCCCGCGTTAGCTGCGAGTTGTATCGGATTTATTTCCAGCAACAAATGGAAAAGGAAAATAAAATCGCGGTTGCCCAATCCCCTCCCCATGCTTATTCTCGCTAATACTCAAAGTAGCGCGACTAATCAACCTAAAATAAGGTAAGCACCTCCGACGCTCACATTTAGTAGAGATATTTCATGCCTCCTCGTTGGCCTCGCAAACCCGACCGTAACGACCCCGCTTTCCGCAAACTCGACGACCGGATGAACTTTGCCACCCATGTAGCAATTTTTGCAGCGTCTAATTCCGGGTTGTGGTTTTTTGACAACTTGCAAAAAGCTGCTTGGCCTTGGGCAATCTGGGTCACGGGCGGTTGGTTCGCAGTGTTAGTTGCTCATGCTGTGTATATTTTTGCGATCGCAGACTACTCCGAAGCTGCCACCACGTCCAGCGATAGCTCTTCCTCTGGGTAGATTGAAGGTTCTTGCCGATTGTGGAGGTAGCTCCTGTTCTCGTTTTGATTGAATAGGATCGATGTAGATTTCCTATTTAGGGTATCAAAATAAGTCCTATGGCTAAGACAAACACCACAGAAGCACTCGAAGCACTCGCCGCCGAAATAGGCGAAAACGTCTATATGGACATTGCCAAGTGGCATCTCTACTTAAGAGAAGCCCACTTGCATACCCTCCTCGCCGAACGGCTGTATCCGATGTTGCTGGATAATTCCCTATCGGAAGATAAGGTGATGCAGGTTCTGCAACAAATCCCAGTGCGCTTAGGCGGCGGACACCGGGAAGTACCCTTAGCAGATATGCTACCGATGCAAAGTCGGGTACATTTGATCGATGTTTTGGAAGAATTTCAACGGAAAATGTAGTTAAAAATATAGCCATTGCGCGATCGCCGTATATTTTCGGATATACGGCTGTTTCAGCTTTGGTATATTTGACAGCAGTGTTTTTCCGATCAACCAATCTGTGTTTAAACGATTTACTGCTGTCGCCTTCTCGGTCGGTCTTTTGTTTGGCTCATCTTCGCAAATTCAAGCCAATGAATTGAACGATCTGCCCACATGCGATGAAGCTTCGGCTCAGTGTCTCTACGCCCATCGGGTGTATCAACTTCAACAAAGTACCAGAGGTTGCCGAGAAACCCGCAAAGTGGAAAGAAATACTACCTACACCGTTTGCAGGCTCAACGGCAGAGCTGTAAACGCTTCGGAGTTTCTGACAGAAGTGGGCGATGGGATTGGCTATTGGTTTGAGAATGGTCGGGTGGTAGCAATTCAGCGATTCCACGATGGCAGTCTGATGGTTTTTAACCAAGGTAACCTGACAGAAATATATCTCGATGGCGGCTCGGAGATGCAGACGCAATTCACTGCCACAGAACGCCAGGAACTAGAAACAATGGCAAGGAATGGGTTTCGCGACATTTTCCGCAAATTAAATGTACGATAGATGCGATCTCTAGCCCCTAGCCCCTGTTAAATATCGATCTACTTGTAGCAAAACTTGCTTGCTGGGTTCGTAGGTGATGAGAGCGATCGCTGTTTCCCGATCTGCCCAGGTATAATTTTGAATTTCTTCCTCTTGACATTTGACCGTGTCTGACTTTACCAATGCCGGAAAATAAGTCACGGTTTTATTATACGTTTTGTCTTTCTTGGTATAGGTGTAATGTTCTACAAACTCAACGCCTTCTAACAGGGTGTAATCAGAAATTCCCGTTTCTTCTACCAATTCGCGACAGGCAGCTTGTAGGGGCGACTCGCCTGCGATCGCATGTCCTTTAGGAAAGCCCCAATGTCCTGCCTGGTGCTGAATTAGCAAAAATAGGTAACTATCCCCTTGACAAAAGATCGGGATAATACCAAAAGATTCATCTTTAAGAAAATTGGATTCAACCATCTTATTTAAGGGGTTAGGGGTTAGGGGTTAGGGGTTAGGGGAAGAATGGTCTTCTATCAGATGTCCATTAGCTGGGTTATTGTATAAACCGGGGCGGGTTTATATAGTCGCTCAGCTAGAATCAGAAATTGTGGGTAAAGCTTTAGGTAGAGGTAACTGTCCACTGTCCACTGTCCACTGTCCACTATCAACTATCAACTATCAACTATCAACTATCAACCTGCCTTCTTTTTAACCAAGCGCTGACGTATCCGCGAGACAAAAATATCCATTTCTGGCACCTTCATTTTCATCGCCAGGAAACCAAACAAGCATAAGCCAACCAATCCAGAAATGCTCAGATCCAACAGTTGAATTAACAAACCTTCGCTACCTAAAATTTGTTGCAAACCCTGACTTGTACCCCAACTGGCAAAACCCGTAAAAACGCTAGCGCCGACTAAACCGCCGAAGGGTAATAACCACTGATGCATCGGCAAACCATTCAGTTTTTGATTTAACTTCCACAACAGCAACACCATCGAAACAATATTGACGCCCATTGTGGCTAAAACTAAACCGGGTGCGCCGAAAGGTTGGATTAAAATCCAATCTAGCAAGCCATTAAGAAAAATATTCATAATGCTGATGCGAAATGGCGTTTCGCCATCCCCCAAGGCATAAAATACCCGCACCAAGACATCGCGACCCAAATAGAAAAACATTCCGATGCCGTAAGCAACTAATAAAGATGCGACTAAGCCTGATGCTTGGCGATTAAATGCGCCGCGTTCGTAAACTACTCTGACAATAGGAACCGATAGGGAGATCATAATTGCGCCCAAGGGTAACATAGTCAGGGCGGTTAACATTAATCCTTGACGAATTCGCGCCTTCAGTTCGAGCCAATTTTCTGGGGCGGCGAGGCGGGAAAAGACGGGTAAAAGGGGTACTAAAAGGACATTGGAAATAATTCCTAACGGAGTTTGAACTAGAAGACTGGCATAATTTAAGGCAGCGGCTGCTCCTTGAATGTAGGAAGCGAAAAATAAATCGGTGTAGACATTAATGTGCAGCATCCCGGAGGAAAAGGTTGCCGGTGCCATAATTTTAATTACTTCTTGGACGCCCGGATTTTGAAAGTCAAACCGCAGGCGCAAGGTTCCCAAACCCGATCGCCACTGGGCAATTAACTGCACGATCCACTGTAAAATTGCACCGGCAAGCGTTCCCACTGCTAGAACAATTCCCCCCAGCATGGCGTATTCAGGGGCGATAATTTTGTCGCCCAATTGTAAGGCTAAAATGCCCAGTCCACCGATCACTAAAACGCTGGAAAATAGCGGACTAATCGAGGGTAGCCAATACATATCGGCGGCGTTGAGGGTAGCGAAGCCAATCCCGATCAGTCCGGCAAGGACGGCGATGGGTGCCATAATCCGGAGTTGAGCGATCGCTATCTCTTTCGTCTGCATCAGCGTCTGCACCTCTGGCGCACTCAGTCCCTGAGTATGATTTAGCCCAGGGGCGACGATATTGGTCAGCGGTTCGGCAAAAATAATTAAAGCGATCGTCACCAACAGCAAAACGCCGGTGATAAACGTAGTCATCGTTTCGACTATCGGCGCGGCTTCTTTTTTATCCCGCTTTGCCAAAACGCTGACAATCGCACTGTGGAATGGTCCGTTAATGCCTCCCAGCAATACCAGTAAAAAGCCGGGGAGAATATAGGCGTAGCTATAGGCATTGGCAGCTGCACCCACGCCAAACGCAGCAGCGATCGCTTGCTGGCGCACCAAACCAAAGATTTTGCTGATCAATGTGCCAAATGCTACAATCCCAGCAATTACAGCCAGCGAACGAGAGGATTTCTTGATTTCAGTCACGTACAGTTACAAACTCGATTAGTGCCTCTCAATTATTTAAACCTGATGACGGCTGATTTTATCTATCAATACCCAACTCTTTATCCCGGCGTGCTGCTTAAACGTTACAAGCGCTTCTTCGCCGATATCGAACTGGCGACGGGAGAAGTCATTACCGCCCATTGCGCCAATACCGGGCCGATGACGGGGGTTTGCACTCCGGGTAGTTTAGTACAAGTGTCTTTGAGCAACAACCCCAAGCGCAAACTCGCCTACACTTGGGAAATGATTCAGGTGAACGATACCGAACCAACCTGGGTAGGCATTAATACAGCTTTACCAAACCAGATTGTCAAACTGGCATTAGAGAAACGATTGTTTCCCCAGTTGGGGAACTACAGCCAAATTCGGGGAGAAGTGGGCTACGGTGTCGATAAAAGCAGCCGCGTGGACTTTCTTTTAAGCGCCAGCGAGGCGGATAAACCGATTTACCTAGAAGTCAAGAATACGACTTGGGCTAAAAGTCCGGTGGCGCTATTTCCGGATACGGTAACGACGCGGGGACAAAAGCATCTGCGAGAATTGATGGCTTTATTGCCCTCTGCCAGGGCGGTGATGTTGTATTTGATTAATCGCGGCGATTGTACCCAGTTTGCCCCAGGAGATAGTGCCGATCCGGTTTATGGAGAATTGTTGCGAAATGCGATCGCCTCTGGCTTACAAGTGTTACCCGTTTGCTTTGAAGTAACGCCAGTAGGTATACGCTATAAAGGCTTGGCAGAGTTGATCCCATCTATGTCAGCATTGTCTATAAATGGTGCATCTAACTTATGGTAAATAAAGTAGTGGCGAAGCCAGGAATGCTACAGCAAGAGCATCTTACAGTTAAAACCGATATAAATCGACTGATCGACGTTTTGGAATGGTTTGATCGATTCTGCGATCGCAATCTGTCTCGGCTTTCCTGGCTGGCAGATGAAAGCGGGAATCTCAACTTAGCCGTCGATATGCTGAAATTAGCCCTCGACGAAGGCTTTACCAACACGGTTCGCCACGCCCATAAAGATTTATCGCCAGAAACGCCTATTGATCTTGAGCTAACTCTATGGGCAGACAGACTGGAAATTCGGATTTGGGATATAGGGGAACCCTTCGATCCGCCGCCGCTAAAAGCGCCCGATCCAGATAAACTTTCCATTGGTGGCTATGGTTGGTTTCTGATGCGAAGCATCGCCGATGATGTGGTTCACGCTCGATGCGCCGATGGCAGAAATTGCCTACTTATTGTCAAGCAGAAACGCCAGCAATAGAATTGTCTGCTATTGACGCCCGCGGCACAAGACTAGAAACAAACGCCAAAATCTTTCCCTGCAATTGCAGGGGAAGATCGAGCGATCGCTTTTTTTGATCTATTCCTTAAAGACTCCCAGCCAAATATTGTTGAAACGGGTAATCAAGAATTCCCAGAACTTGATTAAGTTGAGGGGGAACAAAGTAGTCGCTCAAGTCAATTTCCAAAACCGATTCGGAAAGCCGTAGGAATTTCCAGTTTGTTCCAGTTGTAACCGCTCCGTAAACAGGTAAGGCAATTCCTTGTCTGTGGTTAAAGCGCTGCGCTCCAACCAGTTGAGCTGTACACTGACCTAAGCCATTTTTAATATTATCATCTTTGGCTTCAACCACGGTCACAATCGGGGTTGAAATTTCAATTTGGTTAGGTGAAGCTGAGAGGATAAAATCGCATTCACCGTTCAGTCCTTGTTCCACATCAACGGTTAGGGTATTTCCAGAAAAGTAGCTAACTTTTCCGCCATATCGCGAGTAAATATCCAACAGTATCGGCGAGATAATTAACTCAGATTTGGCTTTTTCAGTGCCAATATTAGTTGCAAGTAGCTCATATCGATTCAGAAATTCTGCTAATAAATTAGAAGGTTCAACGTGAGGAATCGCGGCAAACAACTTTGGAGTATTGACTAAAGCGAGCTTAAAGGATGCTAGCGCTAAATTGAGACTTTTGAAATCGCTATAGGACATGGGTGCGATCGCTCCTACATCATTTCCGCGTCATTTCAAACAAATTTTTCGCTTGAGCATCAAGAAACCCTTCAAAAAGCACCTTCTCACCGGCATCGTTTGCAATCAAATTGCGTTCGGCAATCTCATAATAAGCATAAGTCCAAGGGAGATTTATTAACTCACCGCTGGTATCATCTAGCACCGTAACCATTTCTTTGACAGCATGGGTTGCCGTCTGCCTTAAACCGCTGCAAGGACTGCCTTCAATCTCCGCTTTCATCGGCACGCCCCTTTCTGATAAGGCTTTAGCAGTAGTTTCGATATCTGGGTATTGGGGAGTATTCTGGCGATTCACATACCCCGTAAAGTGATTGACGGCGTATCCGTGCAGCAGCACCCAGGCTCCATATTGAGTGACATTATTTACTATTTCTACCGTAGATTTCCGGGGAGGTTGCCAAGGGCGAGTAAATATTGTTGCCAGTTGATTGACAAATTGTTCTATTTCTGATTCAGATAAAGCATCGATATTGCTAGGAAATGTTAGCGCATCGATGGATAAACCTGAAGCAACCGTTTGATAAATCAGTTGGGCAATTTCATCTGGTAATTCATCTACAATTAGTTCGCTAATAAACAATTTTGGCAAGTCGAATTCGTCTTGTTGTGGATGGCGATAGTGACGTGCATAAAGGTGGGAAGAGGGAAAGTAGTATTCCCCTGCTGGTAGGTAACCTAATGCGGCGGCAATTTCCGCCAAATGTTCGATTCCCAAATTCTGGTTTTCGACTGTTAGGCGCAAAGAACGAAAGGCGATGTGGTCATTAGCGACGCAACCACCCGCTGCGGTTATCATTTGTTGGTAAACTTGGGCGTAATTGACTCTAGAAATGTAATTTTCCCAGAGTTTATGCCAGAGTTTTTGAGCGATTTGGATGCGTTTGATTGACATATTTCACCTATTGCACAAACCGTTATAATATGCGTAAATGTTTTTATCGTCAGGAGGCAGAGCCTCTAATTTTCGTTCCCAGGTTCAACCTGGGAACGAGTTATTAGCAATTAGCAATTAGCAATTCTTCGAGAATATCTAAGGCAATATGAATTTGGTCGCTGTCGATAATCAAAGGCGGACAAAAGCGAATCGCTGCTTTGCCGCAACCTAAGAGTAACAAACCTTTGTAGAAGGCTTCATCTACAATTTTATCTCGCAATTTTCCATCGGGTTTTCCTGCTGCATCTAATAAGTCAATTGCCACCATTAAACCCTTGCCTCTCGGTAGGGAAACTTGCTTAAAGGTTTTCGCTAATCTGGTTAAACCTGCTTGCAATAACTCTCCCATAGTTAGGGCATTTTCCATCATTCCCGTTTCCAAAAGTCGTAAGGTGACATTTGCCGCAGCACAGGCAACGGGGTTACCGCCAAACGTGGTAGCGTGGGAACCTGGAGGCCAGGTCATTAATTCCGGTCGGGATAAAATTGCACCTAAAGGTAGTCCGCTGGCGATACCTTTGGCGAGGGTAATAATATCGGGTTTCACATCCCAATGTTGGATGGCAAATAGCTTTCCAGTGCGACCCATGCCGGATTGTACTTCATCAACTACCATGAGGATGTTGTAGCGATCGCACACCTCCCTAACTCTCTCCAAAAACCCATCTTCGGGGACAATATACCCTCCTTCTCCTTGAATTGGTTCTACCACAATCGCCGCCACTTCTTGCGGGGGTAAAACCGCCGGAAATAGCTTTTCTTCTAGATAATCTAAACTTGCGTGCGTTCCATAGGGAATGTGCGTCACGCCGGGGACTAATGGCCCAAAGTGCTGGCGCTGCACGGCTTTAGAACCAGTTAGGGACATCGCGCCGTAAGTGCGTCCGTGGAATGCACCGAGAAAGGCGATAATGAGCGATCGCCCCGTATAATACCGAGCTAATTTAATCGCCCCTTCGTTCGATTCGGCACCAGAGTTAGTAAAGAAGGCTTTCGCCCCATTGGGAAAAGGCGCGCGGGCAGCTAATTTTTCCGCCAATTCCACCATTGGTTCGTAGTAAAAATCCGTACCCGACATGTGTAAAAATTGTGCCGCTTGGTCTTGAATCGCCTGGACGACTTCGGGATGGGAGTGTCCGGTATTGGTGACGGCGATACCTGCGGTAAAGTCTAAGAATACATTTCCATCCACATCTTCGACCATGCAACCTTCACCGCGGGCGATAACGAGGGGGTAACCACGGGTGTAGGAGGGGGAGGAGATGATGCGATCGCGTTCCACCATAGCATGAGCGCGAGGCCCAGGTAGAGAAGTGACAATTCGAGGCGCGCGAGGAAGGGGACGTTTAGTAGGAATACTCAACATATGTCGATTTTAGATTTTAGATTTTGGATTTTAGATTAAGAAATGATGCAATTTTGTTCATTAGTAACTACTTATATGGTATTCGGTCAAATCCAAAATCCACAGATCCGCCTTACGCGGCAATAATCTGTTCAGCCGTTAACATCAATTCTGGGAAAGTACGCGAAATAATTTGCTCAGCACCTCGATAGGGATTGCATTGGTAAACGCCACTTTCATCGAGTAAGAAAACAAACACCGTTGGCACTTTAGGATTCCCCAAATAATTTCGGCTTCCTAAAGCCAAGTAATCTACAATCCAGTATTCTGTAATTCCCAAACGTTGATATTCATCTAGCTTGTCAATATAGTCATCTTCCCAATTCGTTGATACTACTTCAACTGCTAATTGAAGCGGTTCAACAAAAGCCGTATATGCAGAAAGATTGGCATCCCAAAGTGTTTTATCTACTACACTGACATCAGGAGTCCTACCCTGTTCTCTACCATCTGGGGTAAGCGTCCTCACTACAACTCTGCCCGACACCCTGTAGTTTAGATTGAGGCGCTTCACCTCATCTTTGAGTGAGTCTGAAATGAATTCTGCTACGTTGTCATGTTGTCTTGTGGCTAATTTTCTCACAATTTCTCCATTCACCAGTTCATAAAAACCTTCTGACTCAACTTCGAGTTCTAAGAATTGCTCGAAGGTAAGCTGTTGTTTTGCTTGGAATGTAGTCATGGTTATTTTTTATCAGCTAGGTTATCAAGCAACTATAGCTATAGCTCTTCCGACTTAGGCTTAATTTCAAATTCAAACCTAGAGCGGTAGAAACAAACATCGAATTCTAAGAAAAAGTTTGTCTGTCCCAGAATTAATGGCGCGTTGGCACTTTTGCTCCAAGCAAATACCAACCTTACAGGCGCAAACTCTCCAATCTCTGCCATGACAGATAGTGGCATAGCTGACTGATTGCCGAGATTACCTGACAAGCGAATAATGGCTTCGGGCTCGTTCCAAACAGCACCTAACTGGATACCAATTTCATAGGGCAAAACGTTTACTGTAGCACCACTATCCACCAATCCAACAACTTCAACAACCTGAGTAGTGCGGCGAAGAATTAATGGAATACGCGGCAGACTATCAAACTCATTTTGAGATGGATCTGTGGTCGAATATGTGAATCGCATTGCATTTAGTTACCATCGCTGTCAGCCATTTTTATCGCTTGCATTAGAGCTTCTCCAGCGCCAAAAGCATTGTATGGTGTTGGCAAGTCGTAGGTTTTATGTGGCTCCAGAGGAAAAATAGACGCGCCAGCATCCAGTTCTTCGGCTAAGATGCGAATCAGCTTGAGTTTCTCTGGCGCAGATAATTGTCGAATAGCGGGAAGCAACTCTGTTAATGTCATTGTTAGCTTTTGATCCCCTCAGTTACACGTATCTATATGGTAAAGCTTTTTCCATAGGCTCCTCTCAGTTTTCCAATTACCAATTACCTATTCCCGATTATCAATTTGAGCGCGTTGCAATTTACCGGAAAAATCAACATAAACCGTTTTCCATTCGGTAAATACATCTAAAGCAGCACTCCCCGCTTCCCGGTGTCCGTTTCCAGTTTGTTTGACGCCGCCAAAAGGTAAGTGTACCTCGGCACCGATAGTCGGGCCATTAATATAAGTAATACCAGCTTCGATGTCGCGCATCGCTTGAAATGCCCGGTTGACATCGCGGGTGTAAACTGAAGAAGACAGACCGTAGGGAGTGTCGTTTAGGATTGCGATCGCTTCCTCAAAATCGCTCACTTCAATTAACCCTACCACGGGGCCAAAAATCTCTTCCCGCGCGACGCGCATATCGGGAGTAACCCCATCAAGAATTGTCGGCGCAAAAAAGAAACCGTGCTGCAATTCTTCATCTTTTACTATTTCCCCACCGATTAAAACCTTTGCCCCTTCGCTGCGAGCAATTTCCAAATAATCACTCACTCGTTGCAACTGCCCCTGATTCACCAATGGCCCCACATCGGTATTAGGATCGCTACCATGTCCGATTCGCAATTTGCTGGTATGCTCTAACAGCATAGCGGTAAATTTATCCTTAATATCGCGGTGCAAAATCAACCGACTCGTTGCCGTGCAACGTTGTCCCGAAGTTCCAAATGCACCCCAAATCGCACCTTCTAAAGCCAATTCTAAATCGGCATCTTCCATCACGATTTGGGCATTTTTCCCGCCCAATTCCAGACAAACTCGCTTGTGAGTGCGTCCGCAAGTCGCGCCAATTTCTGCCCCAGTTTTAGAAGAACCTGTAAACGATACTAAATCAACCCCTGGATGTTCTAATAAAGCTTTTCCGGCTGTTTCTCCTTCACCATGCACTAAATTAACCACCCCAGGCGGTAACCCAGCTTCTTGGAATACCCAAACCAAAAAATTAGCGCAAGTAGATGTATCTTTTGCCGGTTTCAGAATTACCGTATTGCCGCAAACTAACGCGGGCATCATTTTCCAACAAGGAATCGCTACGGGAAAATTCCACGGCGTAATTAAAGCACAAACTCCTATCGGCATCCTGACACTCATAGCAAACTTATTCGGCATTTCCGAAGGCGTAGTTTGCCCAAACAAACGACGACCTTCACCGGCGTAATAAAAAGCACAATCAATTCCTTCTTGCACATCTCCCCGCGCCTCGGCAATTGGTTTGCCCATTTCCCGACTCATCAGTTGGGCAAGGGTTTCTTTGTGCTGAATTAACAACTCTCCAACTTTATGAATATATTCTCCTCTAGCGGGGGCAGGTACGAGCCGCCAAGTGCGATATGCTTGACGGGCAGATGCCACAGCTGCATTCACATCAACCGCTTCAGATTTGGGAAACGTGGCGATTAATTCCCGCCAGTCAGCAGGATTGCGGCTTTCTAAAGTTGCTCCCGATTGGGCGGGTATCCATTCTCCGTTGATGAAATTAAGGCAATTCATAGGAATTTCAGATTTCAGATTTTAGATTTTAGATTGGGGATGAGACGGGGGCGGATTGATTTCAATTGTCGCTGACGATTGGATTTACTGCTGATAGCAAGTAGATGTCCTCCTTGTCTCCCCCTCCGGGCAAGCCCTGGGTGTGGTCAATTATAGTTGCTTGGGGCTGACACGGCGACGCGGCTGCGCGGCGACGCCGTGGAATTTTCACCAATATCACCAACTGGTGCCGGATTAAACCCCTTTGCCTTCAAATTCCCTGTTTCTATAGATGCGCTTTACTTGTCGTCGTGAAAAAGTTTGATAAATATTTATAATTTCTTGGTGTTGGTGAGGGGTAAGACCCCTCATTGGGGTACTATACTATTAGTAGATGCACCCTGATGATTACCGCCCCGGCTGAAATGTCGGGCGTTTTTTTTTGCTCAATTTTCTTCAGTGTTTTTACGTAAGGGGAATTACGCATATTAGTAGATTACCTGATAAAATCAATTGTAAAAACACTGAAATAAACGAACAAAATTTAGGGGAAATATGAGCGATCGCAACGCAGCCAATCAAGAATCTACAGCCATACAAGGCATTTACGAAGCATGTATAGGAGTCAGAGATTCCATAGCTCAAATTCAGTATTGGGAGCAATTCGGCTACCGCATCGGACAGGTGGGGGAATTATCTAAAGCAGACGCCTACCAACTCTATGGAGTTGAGTCCGCTTTACGCTCGATCAGACTTTACCACCAAGAGGCTGACCACGGCTTAATTCGCCTCATGGTTTGGGAAAACCCGACCAACGAAGGTTTAAAAATGTCCTCGATGAAAGCCAAGGGCAACCGCTGGACAACAACATTAACTACGGATTTGTTCAACCTTTTAAATCAAGTTGAAATAGCCTCTAGCGCGGGATTACCAATCAAATACACTTATCCAAGTTGGGAGGTGATCTACAACAAAGAAAGGACAGCGCGTCCTTTTATCGATCCCGCGATTGGCGTGCGAGAAATGATGGTACTGCAACCTTTAACCAGGCAAGTTTTATTTCAACGTTTTGGCTATACGATGTTTTCTTACGGCACTATTAATAACAACGCTGCTTTAAAAACTAGCCAAATCACCCACATGGGAATGGTGATTCAAGATGATAGCAAAGAAACGCTCAAATTTTATGAAGAAACTCTGGGATTGCTGCGAGTTCGCGATGATGTCGAAACTAATTACGATTCCAAAGCTGGAAGAGAAATTTTTGAATTGCAACCAGATGAAAAATTTTTAGTCACAGCTTTTGACGATCCGCGTTCGTCAAAAACCAACCTGCAAGCAGCAAGATCGGGAAGGCTTTATATTATTCGATTTCCCGAATCTATCCCCATAGAAAACCAATTTGAAGCGGCACAGCCTGGATGTTTGGGGATGTCGTTGTATACTTATCGAGTGCGGGGAATTAAACAGTATTTAAATCGCATTAAAGCGAGTCGAGTGCAAAAGTTTACAGAAATTTCCTTAAACGAATTTGGAGAAGAAAGCTTGTCATTTGTCGCACCAGATGGTTATTTTTGGACGTTGGTGGCAGGATAATGGTATTAAAAGAAACCCGGTTTCTCAGATAATACTAAATCCGCTTTGATTACCCCCTTGATGCCAAACGACTAAAGTCGCGGCTACACAAACAAAGACCGCCTGCGCGGTCTTTATCAATAATGGGGGTAGTTAACCCGGATTTGGTATTAACCCGTTTTAACGGGTTTTAGCTTTCAGCCAGAAATTTATTTCTGTTGGCTCTGGTACAAGATGTGAGTATAGTCACATCTTGCACCTACCCGATAAACAGCCCTGAAATAAATTTCACACCTGAAAGCTTAAGTTAGCTAAAGCTAACTAAAATCAACGTTTTAACCCGTTTTAACGGGTTTTAGCTTTCAGCCAGAAATTTATTTCTGGGCTTTCTGCAATCGGAGAAATTGGGTTTCTGGCAGCTTAAATCTGAAATCTGCAATCTACAATCTGAAATTAACTCATTCTTCCGCTGCTGGTAAGGGAAACCTTTCCCCTGCTAAATAAGCATCAAAATTCTGTTTAAAGTATGTCCAAGAAGTCATATCGCTATCTAACGGTGCTTTGGGAGCATTTTTATACAAAGGCACTCGCGTATTAATTTCATCTTGCAGCACTTGGGGTAATTCAGTCATATCTTTCACTTTAAGACCGTTGGCACTATAAATTAAATGACCCGGTCGATTGCCCATTTTCATCCAAGGCACCCAAGGCCCAATTCTATCCCAACTAATCAACATTTTAGAAACTGAAACAACTTCCGGATCTAGCAATTCTTGAGTGGGAACCGTGAGTTTAAATAATTCGGCTGCTTGATAGGTAGGTTGGGGACTATATTCGGCAAATTTCGGCTCTTCTGCTAGGGGATTTGGGTAAGTGGAAAATAAGTCAAATACAAATGTTGTAATTCCCCCATTAACTTGGGCGGGAAACGTTCCTTTAAAATGCCCTTCAACGGGATTATTAGCCACGTGCATAACCGTCAGGGTTTCTCCCGTCCAGGGGTTTTCCCATTTATGCAGAATTTCTCCCGTATCGGGGTCAAGATAATAAGTTAATTCTCTGGAAGTAAACTCCCAAGTATCATCGGGATTAGGGATGCATCGGCTAACGCTCATTCCCGCCATTTTAAACAAACGCCTTTTCTTTTCGTTGGGAACAAAGGCGTAAATCGCACCAGTCCAGGTGAGAAAACTCTGATTACCATCGAGGGAAGCGCGTGCTTTAACCCATTGTTTGGTATCAAATTCTTTGACTTCGTTGATCATATATATAGCCTTGTCAATCCCTATGTACTTATTATTTCATTATTGATGCAGAAACCCGGTTTTTTTAAGAAAGCGGGTTTCTCTAGTAACGCAAGTTGCTAGTTACAAATATGGTTGGTTCGATCCCCCCTAACCCCCCTTAACAAGGGGAGAACCGGATTCAAAGTCCCCCTTGTGAAGGGGGATTTAGGGGGATCGACAATGCTTGACCTCATAACTAGCAACTTGAGTTAGTAATATATTCGACAATTGTCTGCAACGATCGCCGCCATATGCTAAAGCCTGTGGCTACACAAACGAAGTCCGCCTTCGCGGGCTGAAATCCTTGCAGGCTGGCTACGCAGCCTTTGTTTGTGTAGCCACACCCTTAAGGGTGTCAGATGCAAGGCTTTTTCTCACCTGCTCACCCGCTCAGCTAAATTGTTGGAGATATTTGCACCTGAAAGGCGACGTTCGAGATAGTCAATTAAGAATATCCACGCGGGTAGAGAAGCGTTTAATCCCATCAATCGCACTAGGTGTCCTGCGGTGACGATTTCGACGTTTCGATCTAAGGCGAGGGAGACTAAAATCATTTCTGGTGCGCCTCCGGGTGCGGTGACTAAGATACAAGTCAGCCAATCCCAAGGGGTTAATTGATGAGCGATCGCAGCTGCTATCAATCCGGCTCCAATTATCAATCCGACGGGGATTAAAGCATATCCTACCGCTTTTTTGCTCAAATAAGGTTGATTGCCCCAGTGTTCGCCGACGGCTACTCCCAGTAACACTTGACCGATTAAATTCATCAGTTTAGGAGGAGTAAAATCTAAGTCGGTGACGAAGGGCAGGGTATTCAACATCGGATTGAATATGATTCCCACAATTAAGGCGCCGAAAAAAGGAGCGGCAGGGATTTTTAGCAGCGTCGCCGCCCGCACTCCTAACAATGCGATCGCTAATGCTAAAACTAATAACGGTAACCCTTTAATATCGATATGAAATAAGCTGGGAGAAATCCCTACGCTCGCACCCGCACTATCACCCGATAATAGCCTCGCTAGAAACGGAATCGTCAAAACAACGGTGGTAACCCGCAGACTTTGAACTAACGCAACTTGGGAAACATTTCTACCATAATCCGCCGCGATGCTCGACATAATTCCTACCCCACCCGGAGCAGTAGCGAGCATGGCATTAAACAAGTTTACCTTGCTAATTTGCGAATAAAAATAACCGATGAAAGTACCAGTTACTAAACTGAATAATGTCAGCAGGATCAGAACGTGTAATTGAGAGGTAATTGCAGTTAGGTTGCTGTTGGCGATCGCAAATCCAATACTCAGCCCTACCAGCGTTTGTCCAATCTGTCTAGCTTTTTTATTCGGCTTCGGAGCCACTCCATAAAAAAACTGGTAAGCTTTATAAATTAACGCTCCAGAAGCGATGCCGCCAAATAACCAAGCAACACCACCAATACTCAATTTTGTTATTGCTAAACCCAGGGGTACAGCCAGAAGCAGTTCCAAAACTACAATTGCTATCAGATGTTTCGCAGATAAGCTTTTATTCACAAGCAAATCCTCTTCCGTTTGGCGGAATAAGTTTTATTTATATCAATAATTGGTTTGATTTATCGTTCAGATAAATCCAGGGCAACAAAAAAACCGCCAGCCTATTTATGAACTATTATAACAGTTGTAAAGAATTATTGCAAGTATTTTTACTTATGTTACTAATGAAGGTGTTTGGGTGCGTTGAACCCTAGCCGTAACGCACCATTCAGGATTTCAATGGCTGAGGTTGCACTAACCCCTTACCAAGAAAATAGGTTTTTAGCCTCCCCCTTTGAGGGAAAAAGAAAAATTAATTTCCTTAGTTCCCAATCCCATAAGCTTTAAAAAAAGGTAACTGTCAACTGTCAACTGTCAACTGTCAACTGTCAACTGTCAACTGTCAACTGTCAAAAGCTATTCTTTAAACTGCTGCTCGATTTGCAGGTACTGAGAAACGCCAATCAGTTCTTGAAAGTCTTTAAAAGTTACCAAATCCTGCAAATTAGCTGTAGTTCCTTCTGCTTTTAACTGACGCAAGCAAGCAGTCATTACCTGAGTAGTTGCTAGCAGAGTAGTAACGGGAAAAAAGACGATTTTGAATCCTAGTTGCTGTAACTCAGGTGCAGAAAGTTGGGGAGTTTTACCGCCTTCAATCATATTCGCAACTAACGGCACATCTGGAAAAGCAGCGGCGATCGCTTTCAATTCCTCAACCGACTGAGGTGCTTCTACAAATAGGATATCAGCGCCAGCTTCAATATAAGCGCGACCGCGATTAATTGCTGCTTCTAAACCTAACGGCGCCCGGGCATCAGTTCTAGCTATAATAACTAAATCGCTATCACCTCGCGCTTGAACCGCGGCACGAATTTTACCT
This sequence comes from uncultured bacterium, assembly GCA_964463555.1. Lineage (GTDB taxonomy): Bacteria > Cyanobacteriota > Cyanobacteriia > Cyanobacteriales > Aerosakkonemataceae > Microseira. Next base: position 29,165 of record CAYXCW010000012.1, on the reverse strand, counting down.
GCATGTTCTGCCATCGAGATGACGCGCTTACCTTCAAAATGACCGCATTTTTTAGGCCATTCTTGGTCTTCTAAAAGTATCCCAGCTAGCCCTAACTGTACGGCATCTTTTACGGTGCGAATAACGTTTAAAGCATTACCATAGCCGGTGTCCATATCGGCAATCAAGGGAATATTAACAGACTGAGCAATGCGGCCTACACTGTAGAGCATTTCAGTCGCGGTGAGCAACCCATAATCAGGTAAACCCAGGGTAGAAGCGGCTATCCCAAAACCGCTGGTGGCTATTACTTCAAAGCCTAATTGTGCCGCTAGTTTTGCTCCCAGGCAATCGTATATGCCTGGAATTACCAGAATTTCAGGGCGTTTGAGTAACTGTCGCAGTTTTTGACTAGAGGACATAAATAAATGTAGGAAAAGCTGAGATTTTCAGTATATAACGCAAGTTGCTAGTTACAGGCAAGCGAACTGGTAATAGGTAATCGGTAATCGGTAATTGCCAACAGCAGACGCCGAATCAATTTAATTACCAATTAGCCATTAGCGATTAGCAATTAGCAACTTATGTGGGATACTAAACTCAAAATGCCAAATTTTTTATGACTTTACGCCAGAAGACACTACTGCTGATTGGCGTGACCCTGATCGGGTTACTTGGGGTGCTGTACGCTACTTTATCCACCTTACTACTGGTTTACCTTGATGACTTGGAGGTGAGAAAGACTCGCCAGGAACTAAAACGCGGACTGAATGCTTTGTCTGAAGATGTGGCACAACTTAGCGTTGTGGCGCGTCAGTGGGGTGTGTGGGATGATGCTTATAAGTTTATGGTGACAGGCGATCGCAAATTTATTCAAACTAATTTCAGCGACTCGCTCTTCTTCGATTTCCGGCTGAATTTAGTACTGCTTAGCCGTCCTTCTGGTCAAATAGCCTTCAGTCGCGGCTTGAATTTGAGCCAACAAAAAGCGATGCCTGTGCCACCAGCACTGATTGACGCTAACTTTGAGCTGCAAAGCACCGATTTAAGAAGCGGTTACCGCGGCATTCTGCTAGTGCCCGAAGGGACGTTAATTGTTGCTTCACAACCAATTATTACCACGGATGGTAGAGGCCCTAGTCGCGGCAGTTTAGCGATCGCGCGCTACCTCAATACTGGTGAAATTAATCGCTTAAAGGGGCTAAACCAATTATCTATCACCATCCACAAGTTTAACAATCCTCGCTTACCAGCTGATTTTCAGCAAGTCCGTTCTGAATTTGAGCTTTCTAAAGAAAAATTGCTCAATTTTGAATCAAACAGCTTACTCAGTACTGAGGAGTTCATTATTCGCCCGCTAAATAGCGATACCATGTCGGGCTATGCTTTACTCCGGGATATCTATGGCAAACCTGCTTTGCTATTGCGCGTAGACAGTCCTAGAGTCATTTACAAACATGGCTTAATTGGTCTGCGGTATCTCATTATATCCTTGTTTGGAGTGGGATTAATTTTTATTCTGGCGACGCTATTCCTGCTAGAAAAATTAGTTTTGTTGCGGTTGGCTCGTCTCAGTAAAGATGTCAAATATATCGGCACAAAAAATGACTTGTCGATGCGGGTATTCAGCAATGGAGTAGATGAGTTATCAAGCTTAGGTAAAACGATTAACTGGATGTTATCGGCTTTAGAATCTTCTTTAAAGGAGCTAAAATCCGAACGAGAAAAAGCCGAACGACTGCTGCTGAATATTCTTCCCCAACCGATTGCCAATCGCTTAAAAAAAGAAGAACGCACCATCGCCGATAGCTTCAACGAAGCAACGGTTTTATTTGCCGATATCGTTGGTTTTACTAAATTATCTGCTCATACCTCGCCGGTAGAGTTAGTTAACTTGCTCAACCAAATATTTTCGGCTTTCGATCGATTAGCCGAACAGCATGGCTTGGAGAAAATTAAAACAATTGGCGACGCTTATATGGTGGTTGGGGGTATTCCGACCCCGGGAAGCGATCGCGCCCAAGCCGTGGCAGAAATGGCACTGGATATGCTCGCAGCCATTCAAGAATTCAACGCGGCTAATCATGCTGAGTTTAATATGCGAATTGGTATCAATACAGGCCCCGTAGTCGCTGGAGTGATTGGCCTCAAGAAGTTTATTTACGATTTGTGGGGCGATACCGTTAATGTTGCCAGCCGCATGGAATCTCAGGGTATTCCTGGATGCATTCAGGTTACCGATGCTACTTACAAGTGTTTAAAAGATAAGTATGAATTTATCGAGCGAGGCTTTATTCAGATAAAAGGCAAGGGAGAAATGATGACTTATTTGCTACTCAGAAGAAAGTAAAAATCTGGTGCGTTAGTATAATAGGTTATGGGGGGCTGGTTTAGGGGTCAATTCGGCAACAAGAGTGGTTCAGCTTGATAGCATATTTTAGCCACCAAGTCAAGAAACAAATGTTACAAATGAAGTTATTTGTGGCAGCATCTTCCCCAACCTCGCGCCAGCTAGAGAAGACAATTTGACTGGGTTAAAACCAGCCCTCAAAAGCGCCCAAACTTAGTTTTACTTAGCCATGAAATAATTTTCGTAATTAATCCGGATTAGGCCATCAGTCTTTGGTCATAGGTATGGTCATGGTTCGTTAAAAAAAATCTATTTCTATGACCTATACGGATCATCTAGGGGCACTTTAATGAAGCTGTATCAAAAAACACTAATTACGATTGGTATCACCCTGACAAGTCTATTCGGAGTTTTATATGCTACCACATCATCAATTTTGGTCAACGGCTTTACCCAATTGGAAAAAAGAGAAGTAAGGCAGAACGTTCAACGAGTTCAAAACGCCTATTCTAATTACCTGAACGAGTTTAATGCTTTGAATTATCAATGGGCGGCTTGGGATGAAACTTATGCCTTCATCAAAAATGGCAATCAAGATTACATTAAACGCAATCTGCGCCCTGCTGATTTCCAGACGTTAAATATCAATTTGATTCTTTATCTTAACTCGTCTGGCAACCTAGTTTATGCGCGAGGTTTCAATCTCAAACAACGCCAGTTTAAGCCAGTACCAAAGGGATTTTTGCAAAGCCTCAGAAGTAATAAAATTAACCTGCGACAGCAGCCAAATAAACTCAGCCGCTTTAGCGGAATTGTACTTTTACCTGAAGGTGCGCTTGCGGTTTCTGCATTGCCAATTCTTACAGGTCAAGGAAAAGGCCCCGTTCGAGGTACTTTAATCATGGGACGCTACTTAAGTAGCGAAGAAATTAAGCATTTGAGTCAATTAACCCGCTTAGATATTACCGCATACAAAGTAACAGATCCTCAGTTGCCGATCGATGTTTCTGCGGTGAAGGTGGCTTTGTCCTCCGAGGAACAGTCGCCTGAAAATTCCATAGTTGTGCAGCCGAGTTCAGCAGATACGATCCGAGGATACACGATGCTGCGGGATATCTACGATCGGCCTGCGCTGCTGTTGCGAGTAGATTTACCGAGAGATATTTACAAGCAAGGCCGAGTCAGCTTAAATTATTTCATCGTCTCCCTATTGGTGGTGGGGTTTGTATTTACAGTTGCCACTTTATTGCTGTTAAGAAGATTGGTGTTGTCTCGCTTGGCTCGTTTGAGTAATGAAGTTAAAGTTATTGGCACGACGGGGGATTTTTCCATGCGCGTAGCGGTTTCTGGTGCGGATGAACTCTCGAGTCTGGGTAGTACAATTAATTGGATGTTGGAAGCATTGGAATCTTTTTTAAAAGAACTAACAGCCGAACGAGAAAAAGCAGATCAACTGCTATTAAATGTCTTGCCTCATCCCATCGCAGATCGGTTGAAAAACGAGCAACGTACTATTGCTGACAGCTTTGCCGAGGCAACTGTTTTATTTGCCGATATTGTTGGTTTTACGGCAATGGCTAGTCACACATCTCCAGTAGAACTGGTCAGCTTGCTGAATCATATATTTTCAGCCTTCGACCGACTAGCTGAACTGCATAGTTTAGAGAAAATCAAGACGATTGGCGATGCCTATATGGTGGTCGGTGGAATTCCCGTGCATCGAGAAGATCACGTTGAATCTGTTGCCCAAATGGCACTGGATATGCAAGAGGCAATTAGCAAATTTAATCAGGAGAATAATTCAGAATTTAGCATGAGGATCGGTATCAGCACAGGCCCCGTCGTTGCGGGAGTTATTGGGATCAAAAAGTTTATTTACGATTTATGGGGCGATACGGTAAATATTGCCAGCCGCATGGAATCACACGGGCTGCCGGGATGCATTCAAGTTACGGCTGCCACTTATGAGCGGTTAAAAGATAAATATGAATTGGAAGAGCGAGGAGTGATTAACGTAAAAGGTAAAGGAGAAATGACTACTTATTTATTATTGGGAAGAAAGAAAGAATCGGGTATTGTACGGTAACTAAAAGCTTGTTGTTAAAGTAAGTAAAGGGTGCGTTAGCGCACCCTTATTGTTTTGGCGATCGCTTACCCGTGAGATAAAATATCCGAGAGCATATCTGGCAATAGTGACGGTGCGATCGCTTTGTCAATTTCTTGGTGAAAATCTAGGTTGACGAGTGGGTTGGAATTCTGTTCAAACCAGTTATTTGTTTCTAAATTCAAATCCGGATTCAATAACAGTTGAACCATCGCATCTGTAGTAGGTAGTGTAGCAGTTGCGATATCTGCTGTGGGATTAAATCCGAACTTGCTACCAATCGCCAGTCCAAAGAATAGCAGAAATAGCAGAACAAAATTGAATACGCGCTTGTGCATTGCTTTTTAACAGTTGACAGTTGACAGTTGACAGTTGACAGTTAACAGGTCAATCTCTGGTAACTAATTTTATATTGCCCAGATTGTTTCGCTAAATAACATTTTAGGGGCAAGGCACCAATTATTTTAGCCCGCTCAATAATATTTGTCTATGCCTTGCCCCTACAGTTCCCTTTCTCCTTGGCTAAAAACTTGCTCCTATTTTCAGAAATCAGCCGAATTGGTTTTGTTGTAGTAGAGGCACCGCACCAACCATTGTTACGCTCATTCACAACATTGGTTACCCGCTGTGCCTTTACTTTTAACAGCAGGCGAAAAGCTTTGTTTACCTCGCCTGTACCATTCGTTTGGACTAAAATTGAGGAATTACCAGATGAAATCTTCCAACAAAGGCTGGGTATTTGCATTTTGGTTTTACTTTGGTATCTTGATAGCCATCTCTGCTTCGGCTTATTTAAAAATTCTCCCAGTCAAATCATCGGTGATTCCATTTTACGATACCATCGGGCATTTTGTTTTAGTAGGTTTAGCGGCTTTCTTCAGCCATCTCGCCCTGAATAAACGGCGGATTAACTTTTTAAATTTTAGCCTGCCACTGGCTCCAAGTTTGGTGGTAATTTGTTCGATTGTAGATGAATTTCTTCAGCGCCTTTCACCTAACCGAAGTTTCGATCTCACCGATTTAGCAGCTAATTTGGTCGGCATCTTATTTTTTTACTGGTTAGCCGAACGTTGGAATCTTAATAAATCCTCGGCTCATCGGGGTGCTAGATAGTTGCGATCGCATTTATATCAGGACTTACGCGCGACAATCCTAGAAACCGGGTTTCTACCTGGATCTCTCGCTGCCAAACCTACGATTTTTCATAGAAACCCGGTTTCTACCTGGATCTCTCGCTGCCAAACCTACGATTTTTCATAGAAACCCGGTTTCTTTGCGTAAGTCCTGTATCTGTTGTATTTGATACCGATTTTACCCTAAATATCAGTATTTTTCCAGGCAGAATCAAAGACAGCATTGGTTAAATCGGCATTGATAAAAGAGGTTCCCGCATATTTCTTGATGCCTTTGAAAGTTAAAACCAGTGAATTCAATGTCAACACCAGGTAAGTTAGCGACAGCATAGTCAAGCCAATTCCCCAAACTAATTGTTTTCCGGTTAGGTAAGAAAGCGCAACTGTCCATAGCCAAAAGGCCAATCCATATCCAGTTATCGCGCCAGCGCTGGCAACTGCAACGGCTACAATTCGAGAGGAAAATTTTAAAGTGTAAAACGCCATCAATAGCCCACCAATTGTTGCACCTAATATGGCTATTTGCGGATTTTTATCGGCAGCCAATCCGGCATAAACAAACCCAATAAAAGTACCCGATGCAGTTGCCGATAATACAAAAACCAATTTGGAAAGCTGGGGGATAATAACATTTATTATTCCCGAACCTGCGCCAGAAATACCCAAGCTTAATATCAAAGCGACAATGTATGACCAATTTTTTCCGCCTACAGGTTCTCCCAAAGAAGGAAATACGGTGCGAAGGACAGCATTAGCGGTTAAAATGATGGTGAAAATAGCAATTATTTCTCCAAGAATTACCCGGTTAAAAGTTATTCCAGTTCGCACGCCCTCAAAATTTGCTCCTGCAAGTATGGCATAACTGAAATCGCAGCCGCGAATATCCGCTCCGCTGAAGTTTGCTCCTTTGAGGTTGCGGCCTTTAAAAGAGCGGTTTCGCAAGTCTTTATTGCTAAAATTGTACGAGCGATCGCTTGTCATAATGCGCTAGGGGCTAGGGACTAGGGGTTAGGGGAAGAAAGGCTAAGTATCTGAGGTTTTTCTCACTACCTTAGCCTAACCGGGGCGGGTTGATCGCAATTTTCGCCGAGCAAGATAGATAGTTGGTAAAACCCGCCCCTACACAATTACCAATTACCAATTACCCATGAACTATTCTAAAAAATGTTGGCTAGCTACCTTAGTTTTTGGCGTGTTAATATTACCCTTCCTATTTTATGCGTATCTCTGCTTACTTCGTCCAGCCCGCACTGATTTAAAAACAATTTTATTTCCAGGGATCGCATATCAAAGAGAAGCTCGCTCGACGCCCCGTCCTTATATGCTTCACATCGTTACCATTGACCTAAATGCACCGGGTATTGGCGTTTTGGTAACGCCGGATAATCGAGGAATTCGCGCCAGAACTACTTCGGAATTTGTCAAAGAATTCAAATTGCAAGTTGCAATCAATGCCAATTATTTTTTTCCCTTTCGCGAAGAGCATCCTTGGGATTTTTATCCCCATAGTGGAGATAAAGTTAACGTATTAGGACAAGCAATTTCCCAAGGAATGGTTTACTCTCCCCCCAAATCGGGTTGGCCTGTATTATGTTTTGATCGTAACAATCGCGCCCAAATTATGGAAAGCGATCGCTGTCCTGATGGTACGCTTCAAGCTGTAGCGGGAATAGATATGTTAGTCAGTGAAGGCAAGGCAGTAAAATCGGATGCCAGTGATGCTAAAAAACCCTATGCGCGCGTGGCGGTAGCGTGCGCCAAGCAAAAATTATGGCTGATTGCGGTAGATGGAAAGCAACCCCATTACAGCGAAGGGGTAACTTTAGACGAACTGAGCGAGATTATCGTTAATTTGGGTGCTGATGCGGCGCTAAATTTAGATGGGGGCGGTTCTACTACAATGGTTGTCAGGGATCGATCGGGCATTCGCGTATTAAATTCACCGATTCATACTAAATTACCGATGCGCGAGCGTCCCGTTGCCAATCATTTAGGATTTTATGTGGGGAAAAACCCCCTGCTCAATAAGATATAATCCAAGCTTCGGATGCTATCATTAAGTATTATGACTACAGCCGCTCCGGTTAAAACCCAATACGAAGCCGTCATCGGTTTAGAAACCCACTGTCAGCTCAGTACCGCCACCAAAATCTTCTGTAACTGTTCCACAGAATTTGATTCACCCCCCAACACCAATGTTTGTCCCATCTGTATGGGAATGCCTGGGGTGTTGCCGGTACTCAATCAAAAGGTGCTAGAGTATGCCGTTAAAGCCGGTTTAGCCCTGAATGGCAAAATTGCATCCTACAGCAAATTCGACCGAAAACAATATTTTTACCCGGATTTGCCCAAAAACTATCAAATTTCCCAATACGACTTGCCGATTGTCGAGCATGGTTGGCTGGAAATCGAGTTAGTCGATGAAAGTGGCAATCCGATTCGCAAGCGGATTGGGATTACCCGCCTGCATATGGAAGAAGATGCGGGGAAATTGGTACATGCGGGAAGCGATCGCCTAGCGGGTTCCACCCACTCCCTGGTAGACTACAATCGCACCGGCGTACCTCTGGTAGAAATTGTATCCGAACCCGATATCCGCTCCGGGGCTGAAGCCGCCGAATATGCCCAAGAATTGCGGCGGATTATGCGCTATCTCGGCGTCAGCGATGGCAACATGCAAGAAGGTTCCCTCCGCTGCGACGTCAATATCTCCGTGCGCCCGGTAGGACAAAAGGAATTTGGCACGAAGGTAGAAATCAAAAATATGAACTCCTTCTCAGCCATCCAAAAAGCAATTGAATACGAAATCGAACGCCAAATCGAAGCGATTGAAACTGGCGAAAGAATCTTTCAAGAAACCAGACTCTGGGAAGAAGGTAGCCAACGCACCGTCAGTATGCGGAGTAAGGAAGGTTCTAGCGATTACCGCTATTTCCCCGAACCTGACTTAACGCCAATTCAAGTATCTGGCGAAACCCTCGCACAATGGAAGTCCGAATTGCCAGAACTTCCAGCACAAAAGCGCGATCGCTACGAAACCGAATTGGGACTTTCCGCTTACGATACGCGGGTATTAACCGACGATCGCTCGGTGGCAGAATATTTTGAAGCCACCGTTGCCGGAGGTGCTAATTCCAAGCAAGCAGCTAACTGGGTAATGGGCGATATCGCCGCATATCTCAACGCCAACAAACTCAGTATCGCGGATTTGCCCTTTAAACCTGCCAGTTTAGCTGAGTTAGTGACGCTGATTGAATCGGGAGAACTTACCGGCAAAATTGTCAAAGAGTCTCTACCCAAGTTGCTTTCAGGGGAAATTTCCATCGATAAGCTACCACGTCCGATTGATTCTTCGGCGCTAGAACCGATCATCGATGAAATTATCGCCGCCAATCCCAAAGAATTGGAACAGTACCGCAACGGTAAAACCAAACTCTTGGGTTTCTTCGTCGGACAGGTGATGAAGAAAACCGAAGGCAGAGCCGATCCCAAATTAACTAATCAATTATTGGCTCAAAAGCTCAACGGGTAAAGCAAAACGAAAATCATCTGCCGATTCCCGCTGGGGATCGGCGTATATGCTGGTAGGGAGACGCGATCGCGTTTTTCCCTACCGATTTTTATGAATAAATACTTATTTGATAACTTTTCATCATAACTTAACAGTTTGTTCACGAAAACTTTGCAGATAGGGGGTGACACCCCTCATCCCCAAGATGCTATATTTTGTTAAGTAGATGCACCCTGATGATCAGGAGAGTCGTCCAAGCGACTCCCCTTTTTTTTTGGCTATTTGGCTAATGGGTAATGGGTAATGGGTAATTAGTAATGGGTAATTGGTAATCGGTTTTTCTCCCTTGGCAAGGCAGGCATCGGTTTTTCCCCCCAAGGCATTGGGGGCAGGGGGGATCGTTGTTTCCCCCCAAGGCATTAGGGGCAGGGGGGATCGATGCGTAAGTCCTGACCAATTACCAATTACCAATTAGCAATTCCCAATTGGTATAATCTGCCTGCTAAAGGTTGTAGGGAAAAAAGATGGCAGACTGGCAGGTAATTAGCGGTAGCGTGACAGCACCTCGCGGGTATCGGGCGGCGGGAATTACGGCGGGATTGAAACCTTCGGGATTGCCGGATTTGGCGTTAATTGTATCGGATGTGGAAGCGATCGCAGCGGGAGTCTTCACCACCTCAGTTGTGCGCGCCGCCCCGATAGACTACTGTCGCCAGCGCCTGCTAGCGAAGCACAGCGCCCGCGCCATTCTGTGCAATGCTGGACAAGCAAACGCCGCTACGGGAGATCAAGGGTGGGCGGATGCGGTAGAAAGCGCCCTATTATTAGCAGAAGCATTGAATATTCCCGCAGAATCAATTCTGCTGGCATCCACGGGCGTGATCGGACAGAGAATTAAAATGGATGCCTTGCGGGCAGGTATTCCCAAATTAGTCGCAGCGGCGTCGGAAACGGGCGGCGATGCAGCAGCAGGAGCGATTATTACCACAGATTTAGTCCCGAAATCGATTGCCCTAGAAACAATGATAGATGGGCGTCCGGTGCGGATGGGCGGTATTGCCAAAGGATCGGGAATGATTCATCCGAATATGGCGACAATGCTGGCATTTGTCACTTGCGATGCAGCGGTTTCTACCTCACTGTGGCAGGAAATGTTGAGTCGGGCGGCGGATAAAAGCTTCAATCAAATTACCGTTGATGGCGATACGAGTACCAACGATACTTTGATTGCATTAGCAAACGGACAATCTCGCACGCCTGCGATTACCGAAATGGGGGCGGATGCCGAGAAATTGGAGGCGATGCTGACAGAAGTATGCCAGTATTTGGCGCGTGCGATCGCGCGCGACGGCGAAGGCGCAACTTGTTTAATAGAAGTGCAAGTAACTGGCGCGCATACAGACGAAGACGCGCGTAAAGTTGCCCGCACAATTGCCGGATCTTCATTAGCAAAATCAGCAGTATTTGGACGCGATCCGAATTGGGGAAGAATAGCAGCAGCAGCAGGAAGGGCGGGAGTGCATTTCGACCAACAAGATTTGCGAATTCAATTGGGCGATTTCTTATTAATGGAAAACGGACAACCATTACCCTTCGATCGCGCAGCGGCGAGTAATTATTTGAAAACAGCCGCAGCAGGTGCTTACTTAAAAGAAGATACTGTTTTAATTGCAGTAAGTATCGGCAACGGTTCTGGTTCTGGTAAAGCTTGGGGCTGCGATTTGAGCTACGACTACGTGAAAATTAACGCAGAATATACAACATAACTTCTTGCGGGGTAGGCATCTTGCCTGCCATTTGTGGGGCGGGCAGGATGCCCACCCCACAAAACCTGCTCAAGATACCCACCCGACCATACTTGTGCCAAAATAAACCCAAGTGTCTGGAAAGTGCGACATGGTTTGGGCAGCGGGTCAGCGGTTGCAGAAAGGTAAGTATATTATCGAGAAAATCCTGGGAGAAGGCGGCTTCGGGATTACCTATCAAGCACGACATACGCTGCTGCAACAGCTAGTGGTGATTAAAACGCCTAATGAAAGCCTGAAAAATGACCCGGAATACCCCAAATATTTGCAGCGGTTCGTCGAGGAAGGGCGGCGACTGGAAAAACTCTCTGAAAAACAGCATCCCAATATCGTGCGCGTCAGGGATTTGTTTGAAGAGAGGGGAATATACTGCTTGGTAATGGATTTTGTCGCAGGCGAGAGTTTGTTTAATTTGGTGCGGCGGCGAGGGGCGTTACCAGCAAACGAAGCGGTGGAGTATGTGCGACAAATGGGGGAGGCTTTGACGGTGGTGCATCAAGCGAGTCTGGTGCATCGGGATGCTCACCCAGGCAATATTATGGTGCAGAGTGACGGTAAAGCGGTGTTGATTGATTTTGGCATTGCTGGGGAAATTCTGCAAACTGTGGAAAGTTCCAAGCATTTTGGCAATTGGGCTTTTGCGCCTTACGAACAGATGATGGGGAGTCGGGAACCAACCGTTGATGTGTACTGTTTGGCTGCTTCTCTATATTATGCGGTAACTGGTCAATGTCCGACATCTTCTTTGGATCGGAAGTTGAATAATGTCCGATTGATTAAACCTAAGCAACACGCTGATATTAGCGATGAGTTAAATCGGGCGATTCTCAAGGGGATGGAGTTGGAGGCGAAAAACCGTCCTCAGTCGATGCAGGAATGGTTGAAGTTGTTGGAAGTGGCGAATCGCACTGTTCCGGTTAGTTTACCGCCGAAAAAACAAAGAACTGTTCCTTGGGATAGGCTAACAGGAGTTTTGTTAAGCAATGTAGTTTTGTTAAGCAATGTAGTATTTTTAGGCTTTTTGTTAGCACCTTCGGCTGGGGCTTTGGCTTTGGCTTTGGCTTCGGCTGGGGCTTTGGCTGGGGCTATCACTTTGCCTTCGGCTTCGACTTTGGTTTCGCCTTTGGGTATGACTTGGGGTTTGACTTCGCCTTTGTTTTTGCTTTTTGGGGGGTGGGCTTGGGTTTGGGCTGCGGGTTCGGCTTTTGCTTCGATTTGGGCTGAGGAAGAGTTACACAAGTCCTTTAGCAGGTTTCACACATTTCTAATCTTGATTGGAACTTCTTGGTTAGGACTGGGGTTAGGATGGTTCGCATATCAGATATTTCCGATATTGCGATAAAATTTCACTACCTTTCGTTGAGGTTAGCAATAAGTAGCTATTTCGTTAGCTTCTATTATAAAGATGTACCATAATCAACATTTATAAAATTTAAGGAGAACCAAAAATTAATAATCCTTCCGAAAATGTCAGCCAAAGAAACCTCAAGCACATCAGCAAGCATCTCTCACATTTCCAACAGTACGACCCTAATCTCACCCTTGATGATATTGTGAAACTAGGGTTAGAAATTGTCAGTCGTCCTGAAAACTTAATTGGTACTCCCGGAGGTAGGCAAGTTTTTGAGCAGAATGTAATGATAGGTAATCAACAAGTCATAGTCAGAGCAGTTTTAAATCAAATTGGCAATCTTCGTTCAGTACACATTAAAACCGAGTAAAAATTATGCAAATTGCAATAACTATCGACGAATCAGAAAAAATTGATCGCATCGATCCTATTGGCGATATCACCATAACCAATGATACAACAACCATCACCGAAAAATCAACATATTTAGATTCCTGGTTTGATGCCTTAATTACCGGATTGAATGCTGTAAAACAAGGTAAAAATATCACGGTTGAAATTGTGGAAGAACCCGAACCAATTGTATTTGAACCTTGGCAGGAAGGAATGCGGATATCTTATGGCGAGCGCACTCTCTTAATCTCTAAAATTGCTGAATTTACCACAGCTTTAAAACTAGCAGCAAATGAATTTTTAAACAAATTCGAGCGACAAACAGAAGTTGATTCAAATAATTTGCTCAAAGTAATTCGAGATTTTGTGAATAAACAACCAAAGGAAACGATATAAGAGCGTTCTTACCCATTTCTAGCTGACAAACAAAAAACATGCCTAAAGCAGCAGATATTGGCAGCAAACGTTTAATCAGTCTCGCACCAGATGCGTGGGTAAAATGGGTAACGCAACGCTCTAATGTTGTAGCCAGACGCATTGTTGCCTCTGAGTTTCAATGGATTAGTCGCGACACCGATGTACTGTTAGAAGCTTACGATCCTGAGATTGGTAAGTTCCTGATTCTGAATGAGTTGCAATTGCGCTACTCCGCTCAAATGCCTCGGCGGATGAGAGCTTACGCGGCTTTAGCAGAGGAGAGGTATAATTTGCCAGTTTATCCAGTTTTGATCAACATTTTGCCACCATCACCCACAGTCGTAATTGCTACTGCCTATGAATCCGAAGTTTTGGGATTAAGGGCGCTTCAGCAGTATCGAGTCATTAATCTGTGGGAAATAGATGCTCAGATAGTTTTTCAGCAACAGTTGAAATCTTTGCTTCCATTTATACCAGTGCTGAAAAATGGTGGTGAGGAAGCGATAGTACGACAAGCTGTACAACTTTTGCGTGCCGATCAGCAGTTAAGCGAGTTAGAACCGCTACTAGCATTTTTTGCTAGCTTTGTATTATCGAGTCGTTTAGTCCAGCAAATCATGAGGTGGGATATGGCTGTTTTATTAGAATCCCCTTGGTATCAAGAAATTTTGAACAAAGGCATACAACAAGGGCGACAAGAAGGAATACGAGAAGGTCTACTGGCGGCTATTGAATTTGGTTTAGAATTGAAATTCGGTTCCTCTGGTTTGGAATTAATGCCCGAAATATCTCAGATTCAGGATGTAGATGTATTAAGAGCAATTCAGGAAGGGTTAAGGACAATTAATAGTTTGGATGAGTTGCGCCAAATCTATCGAGTCAGCGAAGCTTAAAGTTTTGCCGGAAGCAGGATAGTTAGAAGAGGATTGAACCGCAGAGACGCAGAGAACGCAGAGAAGAGAGAAGGTGCAGAGAATTTCTGTTGTTGGTACGAGTGGATCTGGTAAGACGACTTTGGCGCGACAAATTTCGCAGCGTCTGGTGATTCCTCATGTAGAATTAGACGCTTTGCATTGGGAACCAAATTGGACGGAAGTGCCGGATGAGGTGATGCGCGATCGCGTCACTCTCGCCCTTTCTGGAAACACCTGGGTTGTAGATGGAAATTACAGCATAGTCCGCGATATTGTGTGGGGAAAAGCTGACACATTGGTGTGGTTAGATTACCCTTTCTGGGCAATTATGAAACAGTTGCTGTGGCGGACTTTTTGGCGCAGCGTCACGCAAGAGGAAGTTTGCAATGGTAACCGCGAGACGTTGCAGAAAGCGCTTTTTAGCCGCGATTCAATTCTATTATGGGCGCTGCAAACTTACGGCAAAAGGCGAAGGGAATATCCGATTTTATTCCAGAAACCTGAGTATGCTCATCTTGAGGTGTTGTGTATGCGATCGCCTAAATCTACCCAAGATTGGTTATTGACTTTATAACCTCTTACCCGCTTTCCAATCTTCTCCTCCTGGAAGCTGAGTTAAATAATCATCAATTAGTGCTAGTAACTCTCTTGCTGAGTAACTATATGTAAAATCCAACAGTTGTTGAGCATGGGTAATTATCAAGGTTTTATCAACTATTTCTAAAAGTTGAAATGGACTGTACGCGCCATTCATTACCTCATTACTTGCATCGCGAATTGCTGCTTCAATTTCATCTTCTAGCCAAGTTTCCCATTCGTCCAAATTGATATAATAAGATGTTTGATTATCCTTGAGATTCAAATCTTGAATTTCCCGGATAGAATTACGAATAGAGCTAGCCCAAGAATTAGTTAATCTCTGCTCAACTTGATTTTTAATCAAGTGAATTAGTAAAATCCTCAAAAAGGATTTGATCTGCCGCAAAATTGCCTTTTTACTCATTCCTTCCAGTTCTTCTACAATTAGCAGAGCATCTGTATAACGTCCCTCGATGATGCTCTTTTTTAAATCAATTATTTCTTGAGTCATATTCCACCCCCGTTTCTTAACAGTTGCGATCGCCTAAATCTACCCAAGATTGGTTATTGACTTTATGACCTCCTACCCGCTTTCCAATCTTCTCCTCCTGGAAGCTGAGTTAAGCGATCGTTAATCACTGAAGACAGCTCTTTTGCTGAATAATCATAAGTGAGAGACAGCAAGCTTTTAGCCGTTGCAATAATTTCCTCTTGATTTACTAACTCTGCCAGCTGAAAAGGACTGTAATTTCCCTCCATCACTTCCTGACTTGCCAAAGAAACCGCTTCTTCAAATTCATCTTCAAGTATTGATTCCCATTCATCTATTTTGACGTAGTAAGATGTTTTATTATCTTGCAAATTCAGTTTCTTGATTTCTCTAATAGAATTGCGAATTGAGTTTGCCCAAGAGTTTGTTAATCGTTGCTCAACTTGGTTTTTAATCAAGTGAATCAGCAAAATCCTTAAAAAAGATTGGATATTACGTAGTATCGCTTGTCTGCTCATGCCTTCTAGTTCATCGACAATTGCTAATGCATCGGCGTAACGCCCCTCCAGGATACTAGCTCTTAAATCTATCAGTTCTTGAGTCATAGTGTTGCCTCAATACTTTTTCTTACAATTATATGTCGCGATCGCTTAATTTAATTAGTTTCTAATTATATCATATTTTCCAGCTTTTGAGCCAGAAACCCGGTTTATTCAAAAAACCGGGTTTCTTGTGCATTACTACAATTATTTTAAAGAAACTCAATATTCTGGTTCCGGAAAAGCGGCAACGCAGGATGAAATATAAACAATAGATGTAAATAATTAATTCAAATTAAGAGGTAAAAAAATGTTGGAAGATAGGCTATTTCCAGAACTTGCGACATCTGCTACAGAGCTTGAGAAAGCTTTGAGGACATTGGCGGCGTCGCGGACTAAAACATACTACGATGAAACAAGCGATCGCATCAACCGGGATAAGTATTACGCCAGTCTGCCCAGCATCACTTCTCTCAATAAAACTGAGTTGTTCAAAGCGCTGAAAAACCTGCTGACTCAGACGCATAAAAACAAGCTAAGATATGAACCAGCCGCTCGACTTTACCCTTGGGTTGACCTGTACCCAGATCTGAAGATCAGAAGCATTTATTCCGGGGAAGTTTTTAACCCAGAAACAATCATCCGAGAAGATTTCCGCACGGAACAAATCAGGAATTTACAGATTCAAAGGCTAAATCAGACTGCATCGGCGATGAGTGCGGTAGAGATGAGGCAAGTATTGGCTTTAATTGAAGCCAGGTTAGCCTATAATTGCGAGCATGTAGTTCCCCAGTCGTGGTTCGGTGGGAAAGAACCGATGAGGGGTGATTTGCACCATCTGTTTACCTGCGAAGTCAGATGCAACAGTTACCGGGGGAATCATCCGTTTTTCGACTTTCCGGATTTTGGGGAAATTATACGCGATCGCTGCGGCAAATTATCAGAAGATAAATTTGAGCCTACAGCGGGAAAAGGAGCAGCAGCGCGGGCTACACTTTACTTTTTACTCCGCTATCCAGGAGAAATCGATCCAACTGAAAAAGAATACAAGGTAGAGAGTTTAAAAACTTTATTGCAGTGGCATCATTCTTATCCAGTCACCGAATACGAAAAGCACAGAAACATGGCAATTTTTGAAGCGCAAGGAAATCGCAACCCCCTGATTGATTTCCCCGATTGGGCAGATAAAATTGCTTTTCACTTAGGTATTGAATAGGACAGAATTGCCCTAGCTAATGGCTAATTGCTACACCAGATTGCCAATGAGCGTTTTGGCTTCGTTTGTGTAGCGGCACCCTTAAGGGTGCCGCTACACAAACTTTCGGTTTACCATCAACCGCTGCCATTCGGCATCATAGTAAAAATGCAAAATCTTCCCACGAGCAATTAGCAAGTCCCAATTAGCAATTAGCTAGACTCACATCTTGCACCTACCCAATAAACAGCCCTCAAATCAATTCCGGGCTGAAAGCTTAAGTTAGCTTTAGCTAACTTTCATCAAGGTTTTATATCATGTCCGGTGGCATCGGTTGCGTAAAGTCAGGGCGAAGCATTCGCATATAAAACCTTGAGTTAATTGCAGAAGTTATCGCCCGAATGCTAATGCCTCCGGCACGCTGCGCGAACGCCCCTACAAAATCTAAAAAGATACACTACCGATGCTAACGGACACGATATTAACCCGTTTTAACGGGTTTTAGCTTTAAGCCAGAAATTTATTTCTGGGCTTAGTGCAAGATGTGAGTAGAGTTACTATTCCTCTCCTCGCAATAGCCAAAATCCAGTGTAAGTCATTCCCGAATCATCTGGTTGCACCAATAAAAAGTGCAATCCTTTACTTAAACCCTGGCGTTGTTCGTACATTTGCGCTGACTGAGAAACTTCTTTATCCTCAAACGTAGCAACTATCCAACGGTCAATTAATCCCGCTTCTAAAATTAACCCATCTGGCGCACCGGCAATATAGTTTAATGCCACAGGTTGAGATTCTTCTATCCAACGTGCCAAACGCATCGATTGCCGTCCGCCATAAATTATGACACCCGGAACCAATACGTTTGAAGCGATGCCCAAATTAAAGGGCAACAAAAATTCCGGCATCTCTAAAATCGGAATTGGTTTTTCGGCAAACGCATCTTTTATATCGCCTGCTGCTAGCGTCGCAAATCGCCATTGTTCCCCCCAAAGATTTTCTGGTAGCGGTACTGGGGGCGGTTTATCTAATGTTATTGATTGGTAAGGTTCCCCCGTGTAATTACTCATATGAGGATATTCTTGCGCCTTTTGTTGCAACCATTGTTTTAAAGCGTCGGTGCGCCGCGTTGGTTCTACGGCAATCCCTAATTGTTGCGCTGCGGTTTCGATTAAACTCAAGGATTGGGGACGAAAAACTTGGATTTTATCTGGTAACTTGCCAGATGATGCTATGGAAAATTGGTTTGCTAGCCAAGTTGCATTTGCTTCCGATTGCGGACAGAAGGCTTGGTGTTTAAAGCTACCCGTCGCGTCGCAAAGCAATAATTCCCAGAGCGATTTTCCATTGTTATCCTTTAACGGACGCCGATAAAAATCAGCTTGCCAAATCATAAATAGGTAATTGGTAATAGGTAATGGGTAATTGGTGTATTTTAGCTAATTGGTATCGTGGATTTGCGATCGCTAATTAAACACTATATACAGCAAGCGCGTCTTCTCGAAGAGTAAGACGCGCAGGAAAAATGAGGAATTTAGACGATGGTGCGTTACACTGCGTTAACGCACCCTACATAATTAAGCACCAACGCTGGCTAAAATTGGCGCTGCATCGACCTTAGCTCCGGGGGCATACATTTGAGCCACGTAATCCACCAGCATCCGATCGGTGTTGAATAGCGGCGAATTGGTTTTAATCGACGCTTTCATCATTTCAATCCAACCGTGGGGAATGCCGTTTTCATCTTGGTCGTAGTAGAGCGGAACGATTTCCTCCTCTAATAATTTATAGAGCGATTCCGAATCGATCCGGTCTTGCAACTCTTGGTCGCTGGTATTAGCATCTTCACCAATCGCCCAACCGTTTAGACCTTTACCATCCGCTCCCACTTTATAACCTTCGCACCACCAGCCATCTAACACGCTGCAATTAATGCCGCCGTTGAAGCAAACTTTTTGTCCGCTAGTACCGGAAGCTTCCAAAGGACGACGAGGGTTATTGAGCCAAACATCTACGCCTTGGACTAATTTTTGCCCGGTGTAGATATCGTAGTCTTCGATAAACGCCACGCGGTAACGAATCGCTGGATGCTTGCACCAATCCATCAAGCGTTGAATAATCCGCTTACCTTCTTCGTCGGCGGGGTGAGCTTTACCCGCGAAGATAATTTGCACGGGTCGTTTTTCATTGCCAAAAATCCGTAAGGCGCGTTCGGCATCGCGCATCAAAAGATGACCGCGCTTATAAGGACTAAAGCGTCGCGCAAATCCAATCGTCAAGACGTTGGGGTCTAATAGGTTTTCGGCAGCTTGGATCAAGTCGTGGTCTTCGCCGCGATTTTGGCGCGAAACCTTGACTTTTGAGCGAGTATGTGCTATTAACCGCTCTTTCAGAACTCGGTGACGCCACCACAATTCCTCATCGGGAATTTCGTCTACCTTTGCCCACATTTCGGCATCGGCAACGCGACTCGACCAATCTTCGCCCAAGTATTCGGAGTACAAGTCGCCCAGCAAGGGTGCCGTCCAAGTACGCGCGTGGACGCCGTTGGTGATGTGGCTAATGGGGACTTTATTTTCCGGTCGGTCTGGGTAGAGAATTTGCCACATTTTGCGGGAAACTTCACCGTGGAGTTCGCTGACGCCGTTGGCGGCGCGACTGAGGCGCAGCGCTAGGACGGTCATGCCAAACGGTTCCCAAGGGTCGCCCAAACGACGCGCGCCCAAGGCGAGGAATTGCTCGCGAGATAGACCCAGTTGGGGCCAATAATTGGCGAAGTAGGAGTCCATCAAGTCGGGGGAGAAGACATCGTGCCCCGCAGGGACTGGGGTATGGGTGGTGAAAACGCAAGATTGGCGTACTGTTTGCTCGATGTCGTAGAACGATTTGCCGGTTTTCTTAATTTCTTCCCGCGCAATTTCCAGCGTACAGAAGGCGGCGTGACCTTCGTTCATGTGGTAAACCGATGGTTTGATCCCCAAGGCGGTGAGAGCTTTGACGCCACCGATGCCCAGCACTACTTCTTGGGCGATGCGCGTTTCTTGGTTACCGCCGTACAGGTGTCCGGTCAACCAACGATCGATCGGGTCGTTGTCGTGGCGGTCTGTATCCAACAGGTACAGCTTGACGCGACCGATTTGCGCCAACCAGATTTGCAATTTAACAGTCCGCTGGCGAATTCCGATTTCAACGGTAATCGGTTCCCCTTGCTCGTTTTTGAGCAATTCCAGGGGCATTTGGTCAAATGGATTGTCGATGTAGCTTTCTTCTTGCCACCCGTGACGGTTCAAGCGTTGGTGGAAGTAACCCTGGCGGTACATCAACCCGATGGCAACTAGAGGAATGCCGAGATCCGAGGCAGATTTGAGGTGATCCCCGGCTAAAATGCCCAAACCGCCCGAATAAACCGGCAAGGATTCATGGACGCCGAATTCCGCGCAGAAATAGGCTATCGGGTGTTCTGGCGTAATTTGCGGTACGACGGTACTTGCCCAAGTATCTTTTTGGGTCATGTAGCGGTTAAATTGCTCAGCGAGTGCCTTGACTCGCTTGATATACACGGGGTCATTTGCCGCCTGGGTGAGTTTCACATAGTTGGTCGATCCCAACAGTGCCACCGGGTTGTGTTTCAAGCTATGCCATGCTTCGGGATCGATGTTGCGGAACAGGGAAATGCGATCGTTTGTCCAGCTCCACCAGTAGTTATAAGCTATGTCTGCTAATGGTTTGAGGGGAAGGGGTAGTTTTTGTTGTAGTTTTTGGGCTGCGGTCATGGAATGGTCGTTCGCCATAGGAAATTTATAGGTAACTGTGGGGCACGAAAGCTGAGCTTGGACGGACTGTACTTGTCAATCCGGAACAATTCATTTTTAACTTGTCCAAAGCTTCTTGGGCGCTGGAAACGGCTGATTTAATCGCTAGCCTTTTGCTGATGCCTCTTTCGTGTCCATCGATATAGCTTGACAGCATTTGTGGGAAAGTTAGGTTTTTTTTAGACAATTTTAATAAAATCTAAAAATTTCCCCCTCGGGTCGATTTGTTTAAGCAACACAAGGGTAGACTTTCAAGCTTTCACTGCCTGCGATCGCAAAGAAAGCGGGTTTCTCTGAAAAATTGTCGCTTGGAAACCACCGCTCTTAGCCAGAAACCCGGTTTCTCAGTTGCTGAGCAATGGCGCCAAGAAAGCGGGTTTCTCTGAAAAATTGTCGCTTGGAAACCACCGCTCTTAGCCAG
>CAYXCW010000012.1:0-8075 GCA_964463555.1 uncultured bacterium | reverse complement strand
AAACCCGGTTTCTAAGTTGCTGAGCAATGGCGCCAAGAAACCGGGTTTCTCTGAAAAATTGTCGCTTGGAAACCAAAGATCGCAGCCAGAAACCCGGTTTCTCAGTTGGTTTCTCATTTGGCGGCAATCGATACCCTCTGCTCCTGACAACTGCAAAGGAAGAAGCGTAAAATTAATAGCACAAGCGGCGTTTGGAAATGTTTATGAACCCTGCCCTGTCTCAATTTGGCACTCAGATGTCCCAACTTACCGGCGTGCGCGCAATTATGAAGGACATCATCGAAACATTGCAAGCTGGGAAGGGACAAGATTTTATTAACTTAAGCGCTGGAAATCCGGTGATTTTGCCCGAAGTAGAGCATTTATGGCGAGATTGCACGGCACAGCTCTTAGCGAGTTCGGAATACGGCGAGGTGGTTTGTCGCTATGGGTCATCTCAAGGATATCAGCCGCTGATTGATGCGATCGCTGCCGACTTCAATCGCCGCTATGACTTAAACCTCACCCATCGCAATATCTTAATTACCCCCGGCAGTCAAAGCATTTACTTCTACGCCGCCAATGCCTTCGGCGGATATACTGCAAGCGGCGACCTCAAACAAATCGTTCTACCCCTGAGTCCGGACTACACCGGATATGGAGGCGTTACTTTAACCCCAGAAGCGTTAGTTGCTTACAAACCGGCTTTGGATATTGACGAAGCATCTCACAGGTTTAAATATCGACCCGATTTCAGTCAACTGGTAATAGATGAAACTACAGGTTGCGTAATTTTCTCTAGACCTTGCAACCCTACAGGTAACGTTCTGACCGATGATGAAGTGAAAAAAATAGCCGATTTGGCAGGTGCTTACGATGTGCCGGTGCTGATTGATTCGGCTTACGCTCCGCCTTTCCCAGCATTAAATTTTACCGAAATGACGCCCGCCTTCGGCGAGAATATTTTGCACTGCATTAGCTTATCAAAAGCTGGACTGCCAGGGGAGCGAATTGGCGTTGCGATTGGCGATCCGAAGTTGATTGGGGTATTGGAGTGCTTTCAGACGAATTTGTGCATCCATTCTTCGCGGTATGGACAAGCGATCGCCACTCGCGCGATCAACTCTGGTGCGATCGCCGATATCTCCATCAGCACGATTCGCCCCTACTATCAAAGCAAGTTTACCGTTGTCGAATCCACCCTAGACCAAGCCATGCCTAAAGATCTGCCTTGGTTTTTGCATCGCGGCGAAGGAGCGATTTTTGCCTGGTTGTGGTTGCAAGATTTACCGATTACTGATTGGGATTTATACCAGGAATTAAAGAAGGTGGGTGTCATTGTTGTTCCCGGTAGTTCGTTCTTTCCAGGCTTGCGCGAAGATTGGGCGCATAAGCAAGAGTGTATCAGAATTAGCTTGACGGCTACGGATGAAGCAATTGAGGTGGGGATGCAAAGACTGGCGAAAGTGGTGGAGGGGATTTATATGCGATCGCATTCCTAACGTAAAGGCAAAAATCTCACTTGTCCTTCCCACTCTCCCTCCAGACTACATTCAGCTAGGAGCAAAATTTCTTCTATTGCTAAAGCCACCGAAACGCGACGACTCACCTCAAAAATTCCCGGCATTGATAAACCTTCTGCTACTCGCTCATAAGCAAAGTCTGCCATCGTTGCTACATCATGAGTCAGAACTACCAAACCTTGTTGTGCAGCCCATTCTAAAATGATTCGATCATCTGTTTCAGATAAACCAATATCCTGAACGCGAACGATTTCAATATCAGGGTTTCGGCGCAAAATCCCCCGAACAATCTGATTATTAAAGTTCTCATCCGCTAGAAATCGCAGCATATCGAACTATCCCTGTTGATTGCGCCTCGCCAGCAAGCGATCGCGGATTCCAACGGGGTTAAAACGTCTCTCAGCTTCCTGACGAACTTCTAAGGCTCGGTTTTGACGTTCTAAAAGGTAGGTATCTACTTCGGTTTTGTGTCGCAAATAGTAGCCAATTACTAAGTAGATGTCTGAAAGCTGAAGCGATGGATATTGTTCTAGTATTGCTTCTGCCGTAGCACCCTCAAGGAAGGCAAAGATAACTGTATCAAGTGTCACACGAGTTTTACCGATGCGGACAACACCACGATCGTCGGTTACTAGGGGAATTGGGTCAGTAACGATAGCAAACGGCATGATGAACAAACAATTTTCTTCAGTATACTTCTCAATGCGCCAAGCGTTCTCACCCCAACGCCCCCAAGCAAGCGACAATAGAAAGAGCATGACTTGATGCTGCAAGCTTAATGTTACCTGTCCCATGACCAATCCAATACCCAACATCCAAAATCCCACATCTGATGAATGGATCGAAATCGGTACAATTGTCGCGCCTCAAGGCTTAAAAGGAGAGATGCGAGTTTATTCTAATTCTGACTTTCCCGAACGATTTGAAGAACCGGGACAAAGGTGGCTATTGCGACCAGATCGGACTGAACTCGAAACTGTAGAATTGCTCAGCGGTAGATATATTCCTAATAAGGGGATATATGTAATCAAACTGGCGGGTGTGGAAGACTGCAACCAAGCTGAAGCTTTGCGCGATTGTAAGTTAATGGTACCGGCAAGCGATCGCCCAATCTTAGAAGAAGACGAATATCACGTTCGCGACTTAATTGGTTTGGAAGTTTTCAACCAACTTACGGGCGAAAACTTGGGTATTGTAGTGGATCTAATTCCAGCCGGGAACGATTTACTAGAAGTGCAAATCCATCAAGCAGAGGCAGAAGCTTTAGCCGATAATTCTAACGAAGAAAACGAGCCAAGCAAATCCAAGCCAACAACCGTTTTGATTCCCTTTGTTCAAGAAATTGTGCCGGTAGTAGATTTAGAACAAAAGCGGATTGAAATTGCCCCGCCACCGGGATTGTTAGAGCTTTGATAATGGGTAATGGGTAATCTGATAACCGAGGCAGAGCCTCCTGATTCACCTATTACCCATTACCCATTACCTATGCCCATATTCCCTGAAAAAATGCGATCGCATCTGGTAAAACAGAGCGATCGCATATCCCACTACTCAACCAAACCTAAATATTATCAGTACATTTCCGTTCAATCTTACTCTCACCACGTAGCATTACCAGAAAAAATTGGTTGTTAGCCTCCCCCTTTTAAGGGGAAAGAAAAAATTAATTTACCTCGCTCACAATCCTATAAGCTTGAAGGATAGGTAACTGTCAACTGTCAACTGTCAACTGTTGAAGGGTTTGGCTATCTGAACAGGGATAATAAAATCTTCACAGGCAACAAGATCAGCCAAACGATAAATTTGAGGACTTCCACAAAGAACATTATCGCCACGATTAACAGCACAAAGCCAATAAAAACATAGAACGACAACGAGCGAAAAATTTCTTCTGGACTCTTGATTCTAACCGAAAACGCTGGTTTCTGTTCGGGTTCTTGTACTTGAACAACTTTGAACCCATCTGACTCTTGAGTTACAGTGGGAATGCTTAATCGCTGCTCGACATTTGCTTGTATATCAGTGGCGTTCAAACTATCTGCCAACCAAACAGCACTGCTATAAATCTCTTCTACAATTTGGTTGGGAATATGCGATACAACTAAGCTGTCTGCGGTGGTAATTTCAGCATCAAATGTTTCGCCAAGATTGACTAAAACAATAGAATTTTCTTCAGCTAGCTGTGCAATAGCTGCTTTGGGTTTTGGCGACGCGATGATGGTCGTCATTGCCAGCATTGATGCTAAACCTACAGATGAGAATAATTTGGATAAGTTCATGTTAATATCCCGCTTTAATTTAATCCCTGACCTTACAATAGTTATTACAAGAGTTGCCAGGGAATCTCCGGATGTTTTTTCGGGAAATGTACTGACTAGCAAGGCGGGTTTATCAACCGCGTTTCTGTGTACGTACTTTGTTTGCCAATTGAAATCTTCTAGCCAGAGGCGGAGCCTCAATATTATCGTTCCCAGGCTCCCGCCTGGGAACTAGAGGAGGGAGGTTTCTAGGTTTAGTTAGTTTTTGGCTCCCAAGCGAGTAATTTTGCTATTGGTGAGGTTGGCGTTGGTTAAATTGGCATTGGTGAGGTTGGCATTGGTGAGGTTGGCATTGGTTAAATTGGCACTCTTTAAGTAAGCACCTTGTAAATTGACATGCGATAGGTTGCCACTTTTAAAATTGGCGGCTTTTAAGTCGGCATTGGATAGGTTGGCACCGACTAGGGTTGCTGCTTCTAATTTCCCACGTTCTAGGTCAGCGCCTGCTAGGTTGGCACGGGTGAGAATCGCACTCGTCAGGTTGGCTTCGGTTAAATTAGCTTCTGATAAATTCGCTGCGGTTAAATTTGCCTTTATCAGCTTTGCTTCGCCTAAATAGGCACGTTCTAGGTTGACACTTGATAAATTGGCATTGGTGAGATTAGCATCTCTTAAAATTGCACTTCTTAAGTCGGCATTTCCCAGGTTTGCACTCGCTAAGTTGGCACTGGCTAAGTTGGCATCCCATAAAATGGTATCGCTTAAGTCAGCACTCCCCAGGTTGGCAAACTCTAGTTCTGCACCTCCCAGGTTGGCACGCTTGAGGTTGGTATTCTCTAAATTGGCATCCTTGAGGTTGGCACGTCTGAGATCGGTATCCCCCATTTTTGCACGTCTGAGATCGGCATCTCCCAGGTAGGCATTCCATAGGTTAGCAGCGGTTAGGTTAGTACCTGTTAAGTTGGCACGTCCTAAGTTGACGTAACCTAGTTTTGCACCGCTCAAATCAACATTTCTCAGCTCAGCATTTGCTATGATTGCTCCTCTAAGGTCGGCATTGCCGAGTTTGACATTTGCTAAGTTGGCATTTACCAGGTTGGCATAACCGAGTTTGGCACCTGTTAGATCTGCACCTTCTAAGTTTGCGCCTGTCAATTTTGCACCCCATAAGTTGGCATTTTTCAGGTTAGTTTGTTTCAAGTCTGCCCCAGTCAAATCGCATTTTGGACATTGATTGGTTTCGAGCAAATGCCTGATGGATGCTTGATGGGACATGCTGAAATTTATGGTGACAATACTCCACGCAACAATACCAAAGCCGACTAAACCGGCTAATCTTACTCGCTGTTTGCGTTTGATAGTATGTTCTGATATTTCTGGTGTTTTGAACTTGGCAACGACATCAATCGGTTGTAGTGCTTCCAAAGCAGCGGCGGCGTTGGGAAAGCGATTTTTCAGGTTGGGCGTCACCATTGTTTCTAGCCATTCGAGAAACAAGGGATTCACTTTTGGTACTAGAAGTTTAAAATTAATCTGATACGCATCATCGATTAATTTGCCGATTTCGGTTGATTTTGTATTTGTCAGTAAGCAAATTAGCATGACACCTAAACTGTATAAATCTGATGCTTCTGTTAGCTGGCGGTTGAATAATTGTTCTGGCGGCATAAACCCTAACGTGCCTTTGATGGCGCTGCTGACGGCTACGTCTCCGCTGCCAATGCGGGCAAAGCCAAAATCTACCAGGTAGATTTTGATCGGTTCTTGCCAGTTAACTAAAATATTTTCCGGTTTAATATCTCGATGGATGACAACTGGTTGTTGTCGTTGCAAGTAAACTAAAACTTCTAAAACTGCGATGGCGATTTGCTTGATTTCTGTTAGGTTCAATAGATGGGGTTGGGCGAGGGAAGGAGCGTATTTGTATTCTTGAACCAGACAAAAACCCGATGGAGTTTCAAAGGAATCTAAATATCTGGGAATGCTGGGATGATCTAGACGCTGTAATAGTTGGACTTCTTTTTCATAGGCGTCGTAGTCTGACCAGCTTGCACCTGTTTGGGCAAACTGAAATTGCTTGATCACTACTGGGGAATTTGTTTTTTTATTGGTTGCTAAGTAGGTAACTCTACCGCAGGCGCGGTTTTGCCCTAGTTCGCGTTTGACTTGATAGCCGTGAGAGGAAAAATCTGGGTAGTTGCTCATATTTGGCGTTAGATAGCGATCGCATACACTACAGCGACCTTTCACGGCGAGTCCCCCAAACCCTTGCAGGGAAACCAGATCGGAGTTCGGACACTTTGTCTGACAAGCGAACCGATCAATTTGCCGTGAAAAGTCCGATCGCTATCATTTTTGTGCAAAAGTGAGCCTTGCGATCGCAGATTTATAGCTGGAGGCTAGGGGCTAGGGGCTAGGGGCTAGGTAAAGGAGGGTGATTCATCCAGCGTTGGAAGAATTAATTACGTTGTCATTGCCTTGGCGGTTGCTATAAAAATAACCGGATTGATGCTTAAAACCTGGATAAATTTTCTGCCCACAGTGCGATCGCTCGTCCGCAGAAACCCGGTTTCTTAAAGAAACCGGGTTTCTCAATTCTCTTAACTCATCACCCAATTTACCAATGTGCGAACGCCGTAACCTGTGGCACCGGAATTGTTGACGCCATTTTCTTTATCTGCCCAAACTGGTCCAGCAATATCTAAATGTGCCCAAGGGGTTTCTTTGACATATTGCTTGAGGAAAAGGGCGGCGGTAATCGCGCCACCTGGACGAGGCCCGGTATTTTTCATATCAGCAATTGGCGATTTTAAACCATCGAAGTATTTCTCTTCTAAGGGCATCCGCCACATTTTTTCCCCTGCCAGTTCGGAGGCTGCTAATAGTTGATTGGCGACGCTATCATCGGGACTCCACAATCCGGCAATATCGTCTCCTAAAGCAATGACGCAAGCACCCGTTAGCGTGGCTAAATCAATAATTGCATCGACGCCCAATTTTTCGGCAAATACTAAAGCATCTGCTAAGGTTAAACGCCCTTCGGCGTCGGTGTTGTTGACTTCGATGGTTTTACCGTTAGATGCTTTGAGAATATCGCCCGGATGCATGGCGCGCCCGCCGATCATATTTTCGGTCGCAGCGGTGATAAAGTGAACTTCGACATCGGGTTTGAGTTGCGCGATCGCTTTCGCCGCCCCTAATGTTGCAGCTGCACCTCCCATATCCATTTTCATGGTTTCGATGCCGCTACCCGCACCTTTAATATTTAAACCACCCGAATCAAAGGTTAATCCTTTCCCCACAATTGCTAATTTCCGCCGCGGGGTTCCTTCTGGTTTATAAGTTAGGTGGATAAACTTTGGTGGTAAATCCGATGCTTGGGCGACGCCTAAAAATGCTCCCATGCCTAGCTTTTCGCAGTCTTCCCGTTCTAAAATTTCTGCGGCTAAACCAAATTCAGAGGCGATCGCTTGTGCTGTTTCTGCCATTGTTACTGGCGTGACTTCATTAGCGGGGGCGGCTACCAATTCTCGTGCTAAAATCACGCCAGTGGAGATTTTCTGGGCGCGGGAAATTGCTTCATCTTGACCTGGTAATCCTAGCAGATCGACTTGTTCGATTTGGGGTGGTTTGTCTTCTGGGTCTGACTTAAAGCGGTTATCTTGGTGTAGGGCGAGGAGAATGCCTTCTGCGATCGCACTCGTTGTCTGTGCCGGATCTTCATTCCATACGGGTAAGCTTATCCCCAAGGTTTTGCATTTTTCCTTTTTCGCCACCCGCGCGATCGATGCCGCCACGCGCCGCAAAGTGTTTAATTTGAACGCTTCTGACTTACCCAACCCGACTAAAATAATCTTGCGGACGGGACTGTTAACCCCGATACGCGACGAAGCGGTGCTGCCTTCTTTGGCTTTAAATTCGGTTTCTGCAATCAATTCCTGCAAAATTCCGCCGAATTTCTCGTTTAATTGCGCTAGATCGCCGGTTAACTCGACTCCATCTTCAAACAAACCAATTGCCAGTCCGTCTCCTGTCCAGTCTAAGCGCGCGGTATCTGTTGCCCTAATATCCATCTATCGTTTTACCTATTTAGCTGCTGTTTTTCCAGTATCGATCAAAATTCGCCGCGATTGGCGGCTTAATTTTTTGCTAAAAGACTATTATGGGCGCGCGATTGAAATGGCAGAGGTTTCTGATTAACTCAAATTGCTAATGGCTAATTGCTAATGGCTAATTGCTAATGGGAGATTTATTTCTGGTATTAGCTAACGCAAGTTGCTAGTTACAAATATTGTCGGTTCGATCCCCCCTAACC
>CAYXCW010000011.1:73208-94029 GCA_964463555.1 uncultured bacterium | reverse complement strand
TCAATCCAGGGAAGAGGGATTTATTAATCTCTCAAAAAGATGGGACGGTTGTTCTGGAGATTAAATCCGGTGAAGTGCAAGCTCATCAAGTTGATGCCCAAGTTATCAGCACTTTCGAGGAGATTAATTCCCGGATAGATAGTGCTTTAAGTGAGGTCAAAAAAGAGTATTTGAACCTGTAAGGCCAAATTTTGCGATATGCTTTCGGCACGCTACGCAAATCGCCCGATCGAGAATAAACCGTATTATCTCAATTTTACACATAATTTGGCAACTTAATATAAGGTGAATCTTTAGTTAAATGACTTGCTGCCTGCAACACATTTATTTTAACAGATTGAGTACCGGGATTGTGCAAAATAATTCCCAGATAAATCGTCTGTAAATCCTTTGGATTAAGAAGTGGGGTATCTGGGTGTTCTTGTTTATTTATACCCACTTAGCGATCGCAATACCAAGCCTTGGTGCTTGAGAAACCGGGTTTCTTGAAGAAACCCGGTTTCTGTCCCCGCTCTTGCTCAATAATAAAAGAAACACCGCAGCAGAGGTAGAGCAGATGAAAGAATAGAGTAAGAACGTGGAGAGAATCTAGGGGGGGTGGTAATGTTCGCGATGAGAATGGATTCAAATCGAATATAAGATCCGGCTTGAGCTTTACCCTACCACTGAAAGCTACTTAAGCCTGAGTTAGTCATAATCAGCTTCAATTAGAGATACCAAAAGGTTGCCCGTCTGCTTGTTCCCATTTTCGAGAACGCTCCCAATCAAGCCATTGTAAAAAGGCATTGCTACCTTTTACAGTACTTTCTGCGGCTGTCACCCAAAAACTTAATTTTTTTCCTAAAACTAACTCGTCAACTACCGTGCGTTCTGCTCCATATTTCAACAACTCTTGTGCAAGAACCTTAGAGCCTATTTCCATTAGCTTGGATAAGTTCTGCTCCTCAATCCAACTTTGGTTGGCAAAAGCTCTTCGGCTATCTTGCGCTGTTAGAAACATCCCATCTCGGAGCAAGCTACCAACTCGTTCTTTTTGAATTTCGATGAAAAGAGATGACAGAATATTTGCTTTAAGAGTAGCATCATTGCCACTAGGAAATTTCGATAATACTGAATCAGCTAAAACTCCCATTACGAAAGTTGCTTGGTTATATATTATGGCTCGTTCGCTATTCTTCGTGAAAATCAAGCGTCCTCCACGTGGAATAGCTATGTTTCTAATTTCAGTCTTTTTCGCTCTACCGAATGCATTTCTCAAATCGAAAAGACCATATCCTTCAGTAGCTAGTCTGAAAAGCCTGTTGACTCCTTCTACTGGGAAAGCGTATAAGTTAGTAGCAGGATTTCTAAATCCTTCAATTCCTCTGACTTCGATCAAGTTATTTCTTGCATCGTAGACTTCAACTACGCCATCAGCATAACCCATGTTATAGACATCAAAGCTGTATATCAATGTTCCATCATCTAGTTTTTTAGCATTGGGTTTATCAAGAAAGAAGCCATAGCCATCTGGTAGCCGACTAGGACTTTTTTCAGCGGGTGGAACAGTAACGCCGCGAATTGATTGTGTATTAGCAGCTACTAGAAGCGATCGCCCCGCCGCCGTCTGTTGTCCAGAATTAGGCGATCGCTGAGTGTTGGACGTTGCAGATGCAGTTGTACTAACCCCTCGTTCTGAACGCAAAATACTGCTAATTTGAGCGTTACTCATCGAAGGAGCTGTTAAACAGGTAATTGCCAAACAACCTGTCCCTTTTTCGGGAAATCTAACCTGATCGTCATTTGCAGATGCTATAGCCGAATGACTTAAATTCCAAAACAAGTAAATAGCTTGTCCTGATTGGATATAACGATCTGGATCAAAAGTAACTTGGTTAATCGCTGAAGTACCTGGAATACCTGGAATAGGATAGCTTGGTAATCCTGCTTTTAGGATATATACACCAATCCAGTTCGCACCCTGAACTCGATAAACATAACCGTTCCTAAATTCTGGAGGCAGGTCAAAATCAGAGGCAACATAATCTTCTCCTTCCTTTAAACTGGCTACAAACTGATTCCAAGTTGGAACTTGGGGTCGTGCAGTCATATTAGACGAAGTAGCTGAACGCGCTTGATTTGGCGATCGCCCTCTCGCCGTTTGTTGTCCAGAATTAGGCGATCGCCCTGTTACAGTTTGAGAGGAAGCTATTCCTGATTGAGCAAGGCTAATGCCCGATCCACGGTTAGGGCGTAAAACAATTTTGCTAGGGGTTGAATTCAAGTTTTGGTAAGTGTTTTGGTAGCTGCTTCCATTGAATCTGTGTAGCTTCCATTTCCTTCCTTGAGCGTCGTACACAGAAGTTGCAATATCAAGCCAGCCATTGCTTCTGCTTGAAAGTACAGCTATTTGTCCATTATTAGATTCAGAAGCTGTTGTTCCAATCAAACGATAACCAGTGCCACTCCTTGTAAAGATGTAGACGGGGCATTCATGAGTTCCACAGCGAAAGCTAGCTGTATAGACAATTACTTCCTTATTCCCATCATTGTTAAGATCTACTTCAGTAAAAAAGTATTCAATTTGAGCAAAAAGTTCGCTGTCAACACCTTCGGCATTTCTGATTGCTGTTACTAAGGAAGCATCAGGATTTCGCGATTGTGTAGTTGCTCTCTGCTGTCTGGAAGAAGGCGATCGCCCTGTATTCAGCGCTCTGGCTGTGCTAGTTTCCGAACCCCCAATTCTAAGAGCTATGCCACTACCTGAGCTTACATCAGAAAGAAAGGCTCTACCAGTTATTGTTGAGTTTTGACGAACTGTTAGCCCCTCTCCGGGTGAGGCTGGGTATGTTCTGCCATTAAATCGCATTAAGCGATAACCAGAGTCTAAAATGTGACCAGGCCGCATTATTAAATCATTCCAGCCATTACTTTTTTGTGCCGTTACAATAACAGGGCTACCAGTCAAAGCAATTTCTGAAACTAATTGGTAATCCTGCCCCACGCTCCTAAAAATAAAAGTCGGACAACCGTTTGAACCACAAACTCCATGTCCATTAATTTGAACCAATACTTCTGGTCTGCTATCCCCGTTTAAATCAACACGGTTGTAGTAGTATCGTATATTGTCAGCAAATTCTCTCGGTATTTGTCGAAGAATAGCTCTTTCAAGCCTTGAATCATGAGAAGTTTCGGAACGAATAGCTTGTGTTCTATTGATTTGCTTCACTCTGGTCAAATAAAGGAAGCTTTCAAGCTCTCCTTTTTGAGCCTCACCGGGTAATGCTCCAGCACCCAAAATAACTAAGATTACTATGAATCTAAATACGGATAGCCCTTTCATCAATTTTCTCCTTTTCATCAAAACTCAATATTTCAAGAGTGCTTTTATCATTTTTTATTACATCCTGCCTAACCTCCTACGCAGTCGAGTCAATATTGGTCTGTTAGGGTTGTTTAAATTTAACCTATAATCTGTCAAAGGTACAGGAGATCCATTCCCTTCCGCTACCGTAACGATAAAAGTAGCATTCCGATTCGGAACTTTAACTATCTTTTCAATAAATTGATATTGTATTTGTCTTGCACTCAAAGTACTTGCTTCCCTAAAATTAACTCTGGAAATACAAAAAATTGCTGCGCCATCCTGGTAACGACCTGCATAAAACCAATAATCCTGACCGTTAACCCTAATCTGTGAACTGTAGAAGATAGTGAATCTGTCATCTTGTGGTAGTGCCTGGTTTCGACGACAATTATTATCTATGTATACTTCATCAGCAGAGGCAGGCTTCGATAAATATACAATCGTTCCTATAAACAAACTCAAAGTTGTTAAAGTAGCAGTTATAAACCTATTCAGATTAGCCATATCAAATTTGATGCCTCTTAAACTTACTTCACACTAAACTTACCAAAATTGTTAAGGACGTGACAAAATTTGAAAACGAGATGATACCCTTCCGTAAGATTGAAGTCTACCTCTAGCTTCTGCACTATTCACTCTCCTAATATTGCGACTCTGTAAATCAATGCTTTCAAAATATGATGGATCTCCATAGCCACTACATTCAAAAACCGCTACTGTTGGTGAGCGGAAACCTAATAATTCGCTTCCGATAGGAGAATTTGCACAAGGAATAATGTTTATTGGCGAATAATTATTCCTAGAATCTATTATCAAATGATTAGTACTACTTTCTGGAGCAGAAATATAAAATATCCTGAGTATTAAATACCTATTGTTTGAAGACCAAGAAACAGGGTGTAAAATTGCATGATAATTTTTTATACGAGAACCAGATCTTGGAATAGATAGTAAGTTAATTCTCCTTACACCTGTTTGGGTTTCCACAATCATTGTCGCGACTGGCGTTTCAAGATTGGTATCCAAACATTGACCAGCTACTAGGCGACTCCCTCTTCGTCCACTTCTTGTGAGAGTAGCCTCAATGTAAACTGAATTTTGTCGATCTGAGGACATAAGTTTTTGAGAGCGATAGTTAACTTGTACGGAGCTTTCACAATTTCTGGTTAGTCTATTGAGAATCTGTTCTATTGGTAAATAAAAATTAGTATTGCTCTGAGCCGTTGCTTTAAAATTGTTTAAAACCCCCGTCAGTATAGAGGCTAATAAAATCACCATTAAACAGCGTGCTTTCATAAATGCTTTCCCTCACTATAAGATGTTTAACAATTATTTTTTACCGTCTATTTGGCAAAGAAGCAGTACAGCCAGCCGCATTAAATTGTTGATAAATTCTAGAATTCTCTCGTAGATTCGGCGATGATAGAACTTGTGCAGGTCGGTCGCGGATGTATGCCAACACATCAATATAAATAGTAAAATTGGGAACTCGATCGTAAATACCAGTGCTTAACAAGAAAGGTGTACCGAATTGGTTCCGCTGACGCACAAGTACTCGACTTGCTAGTACTCCATCATTAAGTCTGAGATGTCCTTGATGAAACGTGGCTGTACTAAAGTACTCGTAATTGTCTTCATTACCAGCTAAAATAACGCACGCCCTTCCCCGGACATTTGAAGGATAAACTGTTACAGAGGAATTGTTACTGACCCACATACCGAGAAAAGGTGCTATATCAGGATTCACTCGCGACCAAGCTCTAACAAAAGAATCTGCCACCCTTCTTGTTGCTGAAGAACGAAGATCTCTTTCTGAACCAGTACAACATATGCTACCTTCTGGTGCTGGGGTAGATGCCTGTTGACGAAATTGTCTGATTAATTGCTGAATTTCTGCTGCTGTTGGGTATCTTTGGGAGCGTCCAATTGCCAAGACTGGTAACGAGGTAATGCCCAAAATTACCAAGATGACTGTTAAGTAAAATAGCGATCGCGCCTCCATCACACCTCTCACCTCTTAATACAATTAACCACTCAATTTTTACCTAGCCACTAGGGTTGCAGAGAATGTTCGTAATTGGATGCTAATGCAACTCTGCCAGTTATAGTTGAGTTGCGTGGCAGATTACGTATACCTGTGTACTCTCTGCCATTGAACCGCAAGATACCATAACGAAAAACCCATCTATCTCGCTCCCAATTCCGATAAAGTCTGATTAAATTATTCCACCCTGAAGTTTTCTGGGGTGCGATCGTAATTTTGCCGTAGGTAAGGCTTTCATAAACTTTTTCTCGATAGCCTCTTCCATTCGACCGGAAAATGTAAGTAGGACAACCTCCTGTACCACAAACTCCGGGTGAGAGAACAGAAACTATTGCTTCCGGATTACCATCGCCGTTTAAATCCACTTTGTTATAAACATACGAGACTGACGTATATGCTGTGTTAGGTTCTACGAAGCGTTCGCGAATTAATGCCTGTTCAAGTTGGAGATCTCGCACTCTTTCTGCACGAAGATATTGAACTCTACCAATATTAATTCCTGGCGATGGGGTAAGCCTTTGAATTTCCTGAGTTATAGCCGGAGACGACATTATTGCCAACAAACCAATGTCCAAGATTGTTATGCTTGCAATTCTATTAAGTAGCGATCGCATTCTCATAAACTTTTACCTCATTGAATAAAACTCGATTCATCTAGCGTCTGTTAGGCAGAGAAGTCCTACAACCTGCCGCATTAAACTGTTGAATAATCCTAGATGCGTTTGGTAAGTTAAGTAATGATGAGTTTGTTGGAATTCTTAGAGGTCTGGGGAACTCATAAGCCGAAATATCTGCCCCATTTCTGTAAATGCCTGCTAATCCCAAGCGATTTCCTTGTCTAATAATTAACGCTCGACCAAAAGAGCGACTGGTGCGAATTTGACCATTGGATACATTGCCTATATCGAAGTCGGCAGAACTCAGATCTCCTTCATAGCCTATAAAAATAATACATACTCTCCCTCTTACATTTGAAGGAAAAATACTAATTGATGCCTCTATTCCTCCCCATTGTCCCAGGAAAGGCGCGACTGCTGGATTAACCCTTGACCAACTTGTCACAAAAGATTCGAGCGATCGTTTTTCAGATAAAGTCCTTCTATCTTCTGTGCCTGAATTTACGCTAGATGGCACTGTATTGAAAGTTCTGAGCAATCGCCGTAGTTCTGCATTTGTTGGATATCGCTGAGATTGTGCCAAAACTGATGAAGAACCAGTAACCCAAATGGTCAAGCTAACCATTAAGCCAATTACCGATCGCTCCTTCATAGCCTTCTCCGCAATTTCACCATCCCTATTTTCTTTCAATTACAAAGTAATTTAAAACCGTAAATTTCGCTATTTTCAGGCTGTTCAGTATTGTCAGATGGAGACAAAAGCGCTCTCCGCACCCGTAATAATACGCACAGAAGCTTCCAACCAACATAGATGCCCGCTAGAAAACTGAGTAGCGATCGCCAATTCAAAGCAACCGCGATCGCTAACACTCCGGCTTACCACCCTACGTACATTCCACAATTGCACACTCTCTCGCCACCAGGGCGATACGTGCTACGCTGAACGTGAGCAATACATACAGGGGACTTTGATAATTGGAGACTCCGATGTCTGAAATTACCATTAACCTACCTGAAGAAGTCTTCTCTGCCCGTCGCCTTTCCCCAGAAGGGTTCGTGCGCGATCTGCGCCTAGCCGCTGCTATTTACTGGTATCAAAAAGGTGAAATTTCCCAGGAGAAAGCTGCTCAGGTGGCGGGTTTAAATCGTCAGGAATTTCTGGCAGCTTTAGCTCGCGAACAAGTAGATACATTCGTTGTAGACTTTGACGATCTGCAAAGAGAGTTAAACCGTGGCTGATCGCATCCTTGTTGCGAAAGAGCTAGCGCGAACAACGCGATAAGTACAGCAAAAAATTGACCTTCACACTTTATCGGATGCTCCTAATCGGAGGCTCATTAGCCATTGAAATTGCAATGTTAATAATTTTCTGTTTCTCTTGCTGTGAAAAGGGTAGGCTCACTATAAAAGTCTGACCATTCTGGTTCCAGATCACCGCTGAAAAAGGGCCACTTGACACACCTCTTGGATCGGCATAAACGTAAGTTCCACGAATACCCTCTCTCAAACTTATTGATGATGTAACTCTATATCGTTCATCGCCAAGGGATTGCACTATATCAGCATAATCTGAACTGGGTCGAAAAGTAGCAATATATCCCAAACCACAAGCTCTGGCTTGACAATCTGGTTCTGAAGCTAGAGATATCCTAAAACAGTTTCTCCCAAAGCAGCTTCTGGAATTAGGCTCTAAAATTGGATAAATACGTATTCTTCCATTGACACCAGTAATATCTAAAGAAGCAGGCAGACGCATAATCATTCTTCTGGGAAGTTGGTTTTGAACATTCCTAATAATCGGTCTAAAGATAGGTGCTGGAGTCGCAATTGTAAATTGCGGTCTAGTGAACAAACCAATTCCCAACAGGCTCACACTCACGATGAAACCAAATAGCGATCGCCCTTTCATTAAGTATCTCCTTTATAACAGCTTAAGTCTCTGTTAATTGTATTTTATCGTCTGTTTGGCGCTGTGTCAGTTCTACTTGAGAATGGGCTAAAATTGGTAAAGACACTACACTACAAACTGTCAAGCTTAACATCAAGTGAAATAGCGATCTAGGTTTCATTTTTTCTCCTGACTCATATAAAGTAAATGCGATCTGAATACCATTTGATTATCGTCTATCTGGCCTTGAAGCACTACAGCCAGCAGCATTAAACTGTTGAATAATTATGGTATTTTCAGCAGGATTAGATGCTACAGTTAACTGTGTAGGTGGTTCCGGAATTAGAGGATGTGTATAAATATCAGATCCTGGCTCTGCTCTTGCTATGTTGTCGCTATAAACAGACACTGCCAATAAGAAAGGATTGCCACTTCTGTTTGTTTGCTTAATAAGCACCTGCCTAGCTAAATCACCACTAAGGCGAATATGTCGATTATTTGAAACACCCACAACAAATCTATAACTTGGTAACTGAGAAGCAAAAATAACGCAGACACGACCCCGCCTATTTGAGGGATAGACGAGTATCTCTCCATCATTATTCACCCACCTGCCTAAAAAAGCTGTTACATCTGGATTAACCCTTGACCAAGCTCTGACAAAAGACTCTAGCGATCGTTTTTGAGCCGCAGTGCGGTCATCAGGTTCCCATCCACCACAACACTCACCTGCAAAAGGTCTTGAAGACGCTCTTTGTTGGAATTCTCTAATTATTCGCTGAATTTCTGCATTGGTTGGATATCGTCGAGAGCGTGATTGTGCTAAAGTTGGTAGCAAGCTAGTACCCAAAACTCCCAAACAAACCATTAAGCTAAGTATCGAGCGCCCTTTCATCAATTTTCTCCTTACTTATAAAAACTAAAGCATAATTCAATAATTTTGTTCTACCTCCTATTAGGCAGAGAAGTAGTACAGCCAGATGCATTAAATTTTTGCATAATGGTAGTCTTTGTCGATTGAGACAAATTGCTAAGTAACTCTATTGGAGGCTTAAGAGCATCGGAAAAAGCACTATAAGGAGATAAACTAGCTTGATTATTGTCATCAACACTAACTATGCCTAAATAATTGCCTTCTCGGATAAACACAAACGCATTTCTTCCGGTAGTAGTAGTAACTTCGTTAGTCCGAAGTTGACCGTTGGAAGCATATCCCAAACCAAAGCTGACGTTAGGAGCAACTTCGACAGGAGAACGAAAAATAATACATACACGTCCTCTAAGATTTGAGGGATAAATATTCCAATCAGTTTCTTGTCCGTGCCAAGTACCCAAAAAAGGTGCTATGGTTGGGTCTACTCTTGACCAAGCTTGAGTAAAACGTTCTAAAGCCCGATTGCGCCGACCTCTTCCAAATTGTCCGGATTGCTGTAATAAGGGGATCGTTTGACGAAATTCTGCAATTTCACGCCGCAATTCTGCTTGGCTAGGATATCGTCTAATTTGAGCAAAAGCTGCTAAAGAACCGCCAACTAAAATAGTACAAATGATACTCATACTAAATAGCGATCGCACTTGCATCTACCTTTCCTCACTATAAGATGTTTAACAAGTAGTTTTTACCGTCTTTTTGGCAGAGAAGCAGTACAGCCAGCCGCATTAAATTGTTGAAGAATCCTAGCTCTAGCTTGTGGAACGTCTGTTGATAGAAACGGTGCAGGTGGGTCGGGAGTATATGCTAGTCCATAAGGACGATAATTGGGAACTCGTTCGTAAACGCCAGTCATTAATATAAAAGGTGTGCCAAACTGGTTATGTTGACGCACAAGCATACGGTTTGCTATCTCTCCATCATTAAGCCTTAGATGTCCTCTATAGGGTGAACCTATACTAAAAAAATCTTCTCCAATGATGGAAAAAATAACGCACCCTCTCCCCCGAACATTTGATGGATAAACAGTGATAATTTCATTATTGTTAACCCATCTGCCTAAAAAAGGTGCAATCTCAGGATTGACTCGCGACCAAGCTCTGACAAAAGAATCTACAAGCCGTCTCGTTGCTGGAGAACGAGGATCTTTTTCTGAGCCATTACAACACATCGTACTGGGTGATAATGCGTCTCGGCGGAATTGTCTAATTAATTGCTGAATTTCTGCTGCTGTTGGATACCGTTGGGAGTCGCTAATTGCCAAGACTGGCAAGGAACTAATGCCCAAAATTGCCAAGATGACTGTTAAGCAAAATAGCGATCGCTCCTTCATCCCTTTCTCCGCGTTTCCACTATGCCAATTTTCTCTCAACTAAGAAGTAATATAAAACCGTAAATTTCCGTATATTTGGGCTTTTCAGTATCGTTAAATGGAGATAAAAGCTCTCGGCGCACCCGTAATAACACGCACAGAAGCCCCCATCCAACATAGATAGGCAAGGTCTGCGTAGGTGCGCTCTCGGCTCGGAAGGCAGGTATATCGCACTCTTCCAACACAACAACTCGCGATCGCTTTTTCATCAACTCCACAAGCACTCACATCCCACAAGCGCGATCGCACCTGCATACATCCGCTTTTGCGATCGCATCCACATCCCCACTAGCACTTACATTGTGAAAAAGGCGATCGCATTCTCATCCCCACCAGCACTTACATTGTGAAAAGGGCGATCGCATTCTCATCCCCACCAGTACTCACATCGCAAAAAGGGCGATCGCACTCTCATCCCCACCAGCATTTACATTGTGAAAAGGGCGATCGTACTCTCATCCCCACCAGCACTTACATTACGAAAAGGGCGATCGCATTTTTACATGATTTGCAAATGCGATCGCACTTTGGATGGAAAGAGTGCTTGCTTGCACTCCGATCAGCATTTCTAGTAATTTCCCTCACTTATGTGGGAAACCTGATGAAATTATTTGGCCAACTTGTAGCATATTGACTCCATGTTTCATTGGCAAGGGCTTGATTATTTCGCTGAATCTGGCGTTCATCAATTAAAGTTCCTCCGTTTTTCACATAATGGGATTCTGAAATTGTAATTGACACAATTTTGCCTTCTTGATCTCGTTCAACTTGTTCAACAACAGCTACATGACCGTTACTGCCACGTTGCCATTGAGCAACATCCCCTACTTGAACTTCAGGTGTACCCTGCGTGCCATCAACAGTCTCACCATTAATAACAATTATGTCTGCTTGACGATTGGC
Organism: uncultured bacterium; assembly: GCA_964463555.1. Taxonomy (GTDB): domain Bacteria; phylum Cyanobacteriota; class Cyanobacteriia; order Cyanobacteriales; family Aerosakkonemataceae; genus Microseira. Next base: position 82,928 of record CAYXCW010000011.1, on the reverse strand, counting down.
TATATCATCCCAATTCTGTGCATCCCGACCTGTACCCGAAAACGTTTGTCGCACAACATCTCCGTTAAAACCTAATTCTAGTAAACGACCAGCAGCATACCAAGTGCAGTTTCCTAGCGAATCAGTTAGTCTACCACTAACACCAGATGATGTCGTAATACTTGATGGTGCAAGTCCAGGCCAAAATGGATTGTCTGTGGTGTAAGCAGATGAATTACCGAATTGTTCAGCATTTTCTGGAGGATTTACCCAAATGCCACCCGGATCGCCACCGCCAGTAGGCGATCCACCTCCTATCACTTCCCAAGAAAGATCGATGTAAGCATTACCCTTTTCTTCATAGTGGTGGAAGTGGAAATCGTACATTCCAGTTTGGCGAACTTTAAAGTGAATCTCCTTGTATGCGCCGTAAGCTTGCTGCCATTGATCTTTAGGAGTAATGTAAACCCATTCGTCTGTATTCGCACGCTTGGCACTTAGTTGGAAACCGTCATCTGCCCTGACTCGCGCCACATAAGTTTTGCCTGCCTCAAATTTAGCTTGAGTATAGCTGCGGACAGCAAAGTAATCGTTGGGAATGCGCGAATCAACCTTGGGAGAACCAGCACCCCAATTTTGATTTATGCCATTCTTACCGTCACTGCGTCGGTTCTCGCCAAGATTGAGAACACCAATCCTATTAGCAAGATTTCCATAGAAATTCCCAGGCGGCATATTGCCTTGGCTTTGATCCCAACGGAAGAATGTAGACCGCCACTGAGTACCACCAACGGGTTCTTCAAAATAACGAAATCCTGCCACTATGTTAAATTCAGGCTGGATATCTTGCCCTTGCCAATTTCGGATAATAGTGCGACCGTCGTAAGTCTTCGCAATAAAGCCATTTTCAAACGCTTGATAAAGTTCATAGCCGTTCAAATCCGATCGCAACTGTGACATCGTTGGGAAGCCTAAACCACCATTTTGTCGCTCATAACCACCTACAGAGCGGTAGGCATTCAAGAAACCTCCCTGAACTCGGTATGGGCCACCATTAGGAATGTTATTTGAATCATTACCTCCCAGAACTGACTGACCATCTTTGAGCAAGAAAATATTGTCTATATCGCCCGAAGGATTAGTTTTAAACTCTTGAATCCATCCATTATTAATGCGACGAACTGAACCAGTTGGCTGTCCTACAGTTGACGGATTCCAATACCCATAGTCATTCTTCCATTGCAACTCCGTACCATTGGGCGCACCTTGACCTACCAAATCAAACCGATCTTTCAGGTAGTAAGTTGGCGTGACAACTCCATACCGATTTGTCAGCATTCCTCCTTCAAAATAAGCCACTTCGCTGCCATCAGCCTGTCTAATAACAGATGAAATTGGCACGCCTAAACCAGAATCTACTGCAAACAATCCATTGAGATCGTTAGGGCTGTTAAAGTAAGTATTTGTGTAGTAATCAGCAATTGCGCCACCCAAAGAGAAAGTACCGTATTTGCTCTGATAGATAGAGTAATAACCCCTTGTTTGACCTGGTTGCTGGAAGAAAGATCGCCGAACTGGCGTACCAAAGTAAGTAATGCGATCGCTCGTCTCGACAAAGCTAGGATTGCCCAAATAATTACCTTGAGATACAAGCCGATTATATTCAGCCAGCATATCACCACTCAGCGTCTTGCCATTGGGGAACGAGCGACTAGCATTAATATTAAAAGGTGCTGTCACCTGGAATGCACCAGTAAAAGTATTGCTTGCAGCACCAGACTGATCATAAGCTGTCGCTTTCAACTCATAGTTACCAGTTGCTAATTCATCCACGCTCAAAGAGAAATTTGCCCATTGAGCATCCCTGTTCAAACTTTGATTGCGGCTGAAAAACTGCCAATCATTACCATTCTGTTTCAGCCAGAAATCTACTCTAGAAATGTCATTGGCACCATTGCGATCGAAAACTTTACCATTTAGCTCAACAGTTGAGCCTACGCTGTAGCTATTACTCGTTAAATTAAACTGCAAATTTTCTGGTGCTGTGTTTCTGGGAATGGCAGACAAACTAAAGTTATAGTTAGAACCACCAGAGGCAAAAGGTTTCAATCGGATGTAGTAAGTGCCTGGAGTACCTGGATATGTACCAGCCATATCCGAGCTAAAATTCGGCGCAGGAGTATTTGTACTCCACTGCAATTCAATGCCATTATTAGTCGCCTTATACAGTTGAAAATCTACGCCAGGAGTTAAGCCATCTACGCGCCAATTCAGGTTGCTATCATTATTCAATTCAAAGCGGTAATAGTCAGATGGATCGGCATCACCTAAGAAATCTTGAAAAGTTTGAGTGCCATTAAGTACGCCGATATTGCGTGCTTGATTAAAGCTGTTTCCCGCATAGTCTGGCGGTACATTTGTTACTGGAGTAGGAGTTCCCAATCCTAATGTAGAAAATGGCGGAACTGATGTCCCAGGCTGTGTTGCTCCTGGAATTGTTGGTAAAGGAACACCTGCACCGTAAGTATACCAAGTTGCATAACCACTCGGCTGCACGCTCAAGTAACCATTAGCATAGTAATGAGTATCTACCCCATTACTCGTAACAGTCTTAGAAAATGCTCCGGCATTACTTGGAACTTGTCCTTCACCAGGATTCGGTGCCAATCGAGAGAAAACACCATTAATCGTGAAAGGCTGAATAAAAGGTTGATTGTTCGACCCACGACGCGGGTAAACTTCTAGCAAGTAACGCCCTTTGTTCAGATTTAATAATTGGAGTGACTGAGCTTGATCGGGTCGAATTGCACCACTAGAAAACAATATCTGACCCTCACTATTTGCATCTCCTTGCCCGATTATTTTCTTAGCTAGCAGACCGATTTTATCAGCACTAGAACCTATTTTGAGGGTTAAATTTCCAGGCTCGCTGACATCCAACCAATACTGTACTTTTGCCGAGTCGGGATTGACTGGATCGTAGTTAACTTGACTGGAAATATTTAATTCAGCAACCCTCTGTCCATCCGGGGTTTTAAATTGTGCAGCGCCGGAAAAAGTGGCAGGCAAATCGGGAATAAATGCAGCAGATAAGTCGTAGTTCTGAACTGTGGTGTACTGAACAGGGGGATCTAGCCAAAATTCAGGACTTTGATAAGAGAGACTGGTTTTGAGATAATAGGTTCCAGGATCTACAAATATACCCCTGGTTATCGAAGCTGGATTTGGATCTCCACCGCCTCCAGCAGCACCTCCGGATATACCAGTAGGTGCGAAGGAAAATTGACGCGATACTGGTTTGCCATCTGTTCTCAACCACTCTACAGATGGCAACCATTCTGTTCCGTTAGTCCGGGTTACTGTGTAGCGTAAATAACCCGGTTGCTCAATAGTAACTTCATAATACTTCTCGCGATTATTGACATCAACTGTATCGCTATCGGAGAAGTTAGGATCTAGTTGTACCGCAGCTGTAGCTAGGGTATTTCCTCCACTCGCAGCGCGATCGCTAGGCGTTACTTTCCCTTCTCCATCCCAAGTAAATGGTGCTACCCAAGGGAAAGGCGTATAAGTTTGCGGTGTTGTTTTCTTCGCTAATTCGATCGCTGCTACAGCATTTAATAATCCAGCGCCTGTTTCTGCATCCCATCCCGGCGTTTTCACATCCACCGCCGTCAATTCGAGAATATCAATTACTTGTCTGTAGCTAAGATCGGGATTTGTTGCCCATACTAAAGACGCTATACCCGTCGCCCTCGCTGCTGCAACGGAAGTTCCCGCCATCATACCTACGCCATCTTTTACTGTAGACAGCACGGGATGATCGAGCGAACCACCCTCAGTTAAAATATCTAAACCCGCACCATAACTGGAATAGTTAGCCCGATCGAACTCATTGGATGCGCCAACTGTAATAATATTGTCAAACTCCTGAGATGCTTGCCCTAAAACGGACATCACGCCGCCATCGTTACCAGCAGCAGTGACAATTAGGATATGATTTTGACGCGCATATTCGATTGCTTGTCGTTCTTTGGGCGTCAACTCATAGCGCGTGGTGACGCTACCATCCGGGTTAATTTGAGTTAAGTCTAAGCTGAGATTAACAACAGCATTGCGCTGCCCTGAAGCACGCGCCGCATCCACAAATTCTATCAGTGAATCTGCCCATCCCCCAGAACCAACCGCACGCCCTAACCAAATTTGGGCTTTATCGTTAATACCATTGATGCCAATGCCATTGTCTTGAATGGCAGCAATCAAGCCTAAAATATGGGTGCCGTGTTCGTTTCCTTCACCGGGAGAGAGTAGGGGGTTGTTGTCGTTAGAGATGCGATCGCTCCCCAACACCACCCGCCGATAATCAATATCAGGATTATTCCCACTGAACCCCGTATCAATTATCCCAATTAAAGGCTGATTTGGGTCGCTCGAGGGCGTCGGATCTATTGGTGGTGTTGGATTGACGGGTGGCGTTGGATCTACTGGCGGTTGTGGATCGACGGGTGTCGAATCGATTGGTGTCGGATCTACAGGTGGTTTTGGATCAACTGGTGTCGGATCGATTGGTGTCGGATCGATTGGCGGTTTTGGATCGATTGGTGTCGGATCGATTGGTGTCGGATCAATTGGCGGTTTTGGATCGATTGGTGTTGGATCAACGGGTGGCGTTTGATCGATTGGTGTCGGATCTATTGGTGGTGTTGGATCTACAGGCGGTTTTGGATCGATTGGTGTCGGATCGATGGGTGGATTTGGATCAACGGGTGGTGTCGCATCTACTGGCGGCGTTGGATCGATTGGTGACTCAGGCTGAAGAGAATCAATGAATTTCTTACCTTGTTCAGAATCCCGCCAATCTTTAGCAGGATTAATCACTTCATCCAACTTTACTGCCAATCCTGTCGCACCCGTTACTTTAAAAATAATGTCGTTATAATCCTTATCAGATCCGGTATCAACCCGCTGATCTTCCATGACAAAAACACTACCCGCACCGTTGAAATCGGCAATTTGTCCCGTATGAAATGCTTGATTAGGATTGGCAGTCACCAAAGAAAATAGCGGACGAACAGCACCCCCAATATTGGGATCGTTAAACACCTGCTGCACCGTTCCATTCGGCACTAACATGAAGCCAAATTTATCCCCTGGCTTCATATCAAACGTCTTGATCCCCAGATATTTACTATCGTTATAATTCCCGTCACCTAAACCGCCGCTTGCCTTAGCGTCTTCAGTTGCATCAGAAATGACTACATAACCTTGGGGGGAATTGGAAAGCGATCGCTTTGCCGCTTCTTTAATAAACTCAGCCGATCCTGGCTCAAATTTATCCAGTCCTTCTAAGCTGAAAACAGCTAATTCGCCTTTATACCAACCCCCATCAAATACAAAATCAACCCCAACTTTTCCAGTTTGCCCTACCGTAAAATATCCAGATTCAATCTGCAAACCCGTCAGCGGATCGACCTGGCTATTTGGGTTATATTCTTTAGCTTTTTCTATAAAATTCAGGTCTAAGCTATATTTAGTAACCCCACTAACTTGAACAACGCGCGCAAAATAGTCGGCTCCTACTATAAAATTATCAAAACTTATTTCTTCCGAATTTGTGCCACTGGCATTAGAGCTAGATAAAACCTCCCCTTTGCTATTGAGGAATTCTAAATCAGCATTATTGCTAAGACCACCGAGAGTAAGTTGAAAACTCCCCGTGCCGCTGAGATTGAATTTGTAGATGTCAAATGGATTGTTACTATCAACTGCACCCAAATAATTTTGGCTTTCCGTTAGATTGCCAAGGTCAAAGTTAGACATATTCGGTTATAAAATGTAAAAAGCTTTGAATTTGTCTAGCAGCGATCTACTCTATACAAACAGCAGAACAACGAGAAAGACTACCATCCTTTTGGGAGCTAGGGCAGAAATTACGCCAGAACTTGCGCCACAAATTCCTTTATTCACTCAGGAATTGCCGGAAATTCACGAAATTATAGACGCTCTCAAATTAGAAGCTGTCGAGGGATTGCCACCGCACCTTAGTATAGGAGAATTGGAAGCGATCGCGCACAGCAGTATCGGTCTTTATATCTCAGATATCATCAATGCCATCACCGCGATTCACCACCGACATTCGCCCCAAAATGCCAAAGAACTGGCAGAAAAGTTATTTAACTACAAAGTCCAACTTTTCAATCGACTCTATGATATCGAATTTTTACCTGCACCTCAAGTCCCTTTAGGTGGTTTGGATCAAATGCTGGCAGCGTTTAAAAAATTCAAACGATTATTAAGTCCCCTGGCGAAAGCCTATAAACTCAAAGTACCAAAAGGAGTATTGCTTGTTGGCCCCCCTGGTACTGGGAAATCCCACGCGGCTAAAGTCTGCGCTCAAATTGTTGGAGTTCCTCTCATTCTGGTAGATTGGGGTAATTTTAGAGGTTATGGTAATGAAGCTGAACCTAGATTGAAAAAACTTTTGAAACTCACTGATAGGCTCAATCGAGTTGTAATTTATTTTGATGATTTTGATAAAACTTTTGCGGGGTTTGACGACGGTGGTTTGGGTCAAAGACTGGCTGGAACTTTGCTGACTTGGATGCAAGAGCGTACCAGCGATGCGATTGTTATTGCCAGCGTTAACCGCATGGAATGGTTACCACCAGAACTCACCCGCGCCGGACGTTTTGATTACATCTACAAAGTAGATTTGCCCAATGGGGGCGAACGCAATACTATTTTTAATCTCCACTTAGCTCGATTCGATGATCGATTCAAAAATGGAGGCGATCCTTATACTCACGAGTCAAGAAAAGAGGTGATTAAAAGAACACAACGCTGTGTTGGCTCTGAGATTCAAACGATTGTAGAACGAGCAGCGGCTACTACTTTTTATCAGATGTTTCCCGATGAGAATGCGCCAATTGGGTCTTCGCTTCCCCCTTTGGAAATATCTCCTGAAACTCTGCTTGAAGAACGCAAGCAAATTAAGCCTCTGGCTATTCGCGAAGCTGATCGGGTTGAATCGATGCGAAATAAAGCTGATTTGCAAGCGCTTCCTTCTTCTAGTGCTGATGAATCTGTCTTTGCTATTAGTAATGTGGATATTTATGGGGAGTGAATGGGTGTCTGTTTTCACTATTGTTTGAGGTTTTTAGCTGATGATTGATTGAGAGCGATTACAATTTATAGGGGATTATGCGATCGCAAGATCCACTTTTGCAACAGGTCTAGTGGAGATGAGCTACTTTTTGAGGTTGGTTTTTGCTCTTTTTCTTTGTGCTGTAAAATTATCATAACTGGTTGACTTTGAGAACTGAGTAAGCTATATAGCTTGTTTCTTAAAGCACAGCAAGCACAGCTTCTGGCAAAATGAGAATTGCTCACTCACGCGATCGCTATTATCCCAATGACTACCGTTACCCAAGCAGAAATTGAGCAGTACCGCTCCCAATTACAAGGATATCCCGATGCGCTGAAAGCCCTTGATGTGCTTAAGGCGTGTGAAGGTGATTTAGAATTTGCAGCCGAAACTGTAGCAATTGAGAGAGGAGAATTATCGGACGATCTAAGTGAAAAAGACCAGAATGAGCCTAGCTGGTTAGAAAAATCAGCCGATAAATTGCGTCCTCATATTTGTACGCCAGCCTTTAAAGAGGTATTGAGTCAAGGTTCTGCGGTTGCATTGGGGTGGCTAATAGCGGTCGCTGCCTACCCAGCAGTACCACTAACACTGGTACTTATTTACATCAGTACGAAGGGTCTGGACGAGTATTGTAAAGGTTGCTAAACACCGATGGCAGTGAAGCCAGCCCAGTAATGAGGTTCAGTAAAAGGAAACGGCTTGCGGTTACGTGCGCCATTCAGAGGAGCATTAACATAGCGTGTGCGTTCCTTTAAAGGCAGTTGTTCAAATGTTTGATCGATTTGGGGTTTGAGGCGTTCCAATTCAGCTTCAAGCTCCTCTGAGGTCAAATTACGCAGCCATTGTTGTGCCTCGTTGAGAGCAGTAACCGTTGACAGAGTTTCTAGGTTTTCATAGAACCGAATTAGTAACAAAGTGCTGGCGAGTTGATCGACTTCCCAAAGGGTACTAACCATACTAGGGCTACCTGCTAAGAGAAAGCCAAAAGGTAAGCCGATATATTCATCGCTGGTGCTGGATTCTGTTAATCCAGTTTCGCAGGCGGAGAGGGTGACAAGGCGACATTGATTTAGGTCAAGATTCAAGATTTCCAACAGTGTTAAATCTTGTTTATTTGCCAACTTCAGGGCTGATTCCAAAGGCGAGTCAGGCTCAAACTTGCCGTGACATCCGAAATGGGCGCAGTTAGCAAGGCTGAGTTTACCGTTGAGAATTGCGTCCTTGTTAGCATCATCTTTTGCTAAGAAATCATTAGATTGGAATTGCTGACGGATGTTAGCGGCTTGCAGTTCAAGTAAATAGCGATCGCTGGTAGGATTAGCGATCGCAAACAGGTGGGAGAAGTTGGGGCGCTGTCGCATTTGTGCTTGTTGCAGCAATTGACAACTGGGTGCGTAGCCGACTCCACCAACGAAGCAGTCTAACAGATAAGAATTGGCGGGTGAGGAATTGCTATTTGGGTTAAACTGCAACCAAGTTTCTTGGCTGACAGGTAGGGCGTGCAGGGGAAACAGGTGCAGGTAGCGGTGGGGAATTAAAATGAGTTGATCGCACTGTTTCGGAATATTCTCTAAAATCTCATCAAGATGCAAAATTTTCGCCAGCAGACGCAATCGCACAGTCAGTCGCCGCTTCCAATGGTCTTTCTTTTTCTTACCGTATGCTTGAAGATATCCACCTGCCCACTTTATCAATTTTTCCCAGTCTGCTGTTGAAGATTGCCAGATGATGGGTGTTGGGGATTGCGGAGTGATGATGAAAGTGAGAAATTTATCGCCCGTGATATACCACTCAAGAATAGCGGTGTTTTCACCTGTTAAAGATTGTATTTCGCTGTAGGGGATTGGTTCAACTTGTTGGGTGAGACTGAAGTTAGGATCGATAGGTTTGATGTGGCGGGTAATCAATTCATTGAGTTGTTGCTGTAATTGATTGAGGTGAGTGCGGTTTTCCAGAAACCTGGTTTCTGGCATCATAGCGGTTGAGATATTGCGATTTCTTTCTTCAATTTCCAGTCGTCTTTGTTCAGTATAAATTTCTTGACGCAGGCGCGAGAGTTCGTTGAAAACGGTTTCGGAAATGTTGCCTTTAGGTTTGATGTCGCGGGTGGCAAGGAGTTCAACCAAGTTACGTGCTTTACTACGTTCGGCATATTCTATCGCTTCTGTGTAGTTTTTTAGTTCTAGGCAAACCTCCACCATATTTCGATAAAGGCTATTCCATTCTTCGGCTAATTTCTGCTTAGCTTCATCGCCAGAATAAATCTCACCTCGGAGGAACTCAACCGTATTAATCGCATCAGCAAAGGTATGATGAGCTAACTGTAAGTTGGGAACTTTTCGATAGGCAAGCCCCAAATTAAATAAGGTTTCAGCATGGTTTCGCGGAGAAGCTTGGCGGGTGCGGACTTTGAGTGCGGCTGTGAAAGATTTGATCGCTTTTTCAAGATTATCAGCCCTTTCTCCCCTGATTCTAAGACAGTAGGCAATTGCCAGACTATTTTGCGTCATTGCCCAATCTTGGGGAAAAGCCTCACGGGTGTAAACTTGGAGCGTGGCGGTGTAAAATGCGATCGCTTTTTCAAGATTATCAGC
>CAYXCW010000011.1:44868-73108 GCA_964463555.1 uncultured bacterium | reverse complement strand
TGTAAACTTGGAGCGTGGCGGTGTAAAATGCGATCGCTTTTTCAAGATTATCAGCTCTCTCTCCCCTGATTCTGTCAGAGTAGGCAATTGCCAGATTATTTTGCGTCATTGCCCAATCTTGGGGAAAAGCCTCATGGGTGCGGACTTTGAGTGCGGCAGTGTAAAATGCGATCGCTTTTTCAAGATTATCAGCTTTCTCTCCCCTGATTCTGTTAGAATAGGCAGCTCCCAGATTATGTTGTGTCATTGCCCAATCTTGGGGAAAAGCCTCACGGGTGTAGACGGTAAGTGCAGCGATATAAGATGCGATTGCTTTTTCAAGATTATCAGCCCTCTCTCCCCTGATTCTGAGACAGTAGGCTCCTCCAAGATTATTTTGCGTAGTTGCCCAATATTCGGGAAAAGCTTCGCGGGTGTAGACGGTAAGTGCAGCGGTGAAAAATGCGATCGCTTTGTCAAGATTATCAGCCCTCTCTCCCCTGATTCTGTCAGAGTAGGCAGCTCCCAGATTATTTTGCGTCATTGCCCAATATTTGGGAAAAGCTTCATGGGTGAGGACTTGGAGTGCGGTGGTGTAAGATGCGATCGCTTTTTCAAGATTATCAGCCCTCTCTCCCCTGATTCTGAGACGATAGGCTCCTCCCAGATTATTTTGCGTCGTTGCCCATTTTTCGGGAAAAGATTCATGGGTGAAAACTTGGAGTGCAGCGATATAAGATGCGATCGCTTTTTCAAGATTATCAGCTCTCTCTCCCCTGATTCTGTCAGAGTAGGCAATTGCCAGATTATTTTGCGTCATTGCCCATTCTTCGGGGAAAGCCTCGCGGGTGCGTACTTGGAGTGCGGTGGTGTAAGATGCGATCGCTTTTTCAAGATTATCAGCCCTCTCTCCCCTGATTCTGAGACGATAGGCTTCTCCCAGATTATTTTGCGTTCCCCCCCAGTTTTCACTTCCCGGCTCCGAATTCATTAAAACTATTTGAAACCCTGTAATAGCAATTTCAATATTGTTCGCTTTCTTCCCCAAAGGAAACTTCATAATATCAATGCTCAAATTTTCGAGATCGCAGAGAATTGACTCAATTGCTTCTGGGTGTTCGGTAATTAAATTTTCAGCCACTTGCTGTAAACTTTCACAAAACCCTGCATTGAGGGAATTTTGCCGTTGCGCTAACATGGGGTAAATAATCGCCACATCGCTATTGCTATATCGTTCTGCTTGCAATAATTCTAGGATAAAATCTCGATAAGTTTGGAAATTTTCATCTTCTGACTTATCGTCATCTACATCTTCATTTTTGCCCAAAAATTTTCCTAGCTGACTGGCAAGATTTCGCAAAAAATTAGCTGCATTCTCGTTTCCTTCCTCTGCAAACTGTGCCGCTACTCCCTCGCAAACTTGCAGAAACCCCAAATCCAGCAAATCGGAGTTTGCCTGTAAAATCTCTGGTTCCTCACCGCTAGGACAATTCAGCAGTTGTTGAATAAGATTGAGATAATCTTGGATACGATTTTCATCCATTGTGCGTAACCTTCAGCACTCATACCGATCGAGTGTAACCACCAACACCGCCAACTCCCCCAAAATGCCAAAATTCTTTAACTCCCTCAGCCACAGCATCCCAGAGGCTAGGAGAAGGCCAATACCTCCGTGTTAAGCAGTAACATCTAGACAAGACCTGTTCTTATTAAACCGGAGTGCTTTCTGTGCCGATTATCAAAAGTACGAGTCAGATTGATAATGAACAAATCGATATCTATATTGAAGTCGATAAAGTCCCTCAACTCCCCAACTCCGATGACCCCTATCAGGATGTGCGAGGTGCTAAAGAAGCTGTCACAGCAGTGGGCGATTTGTTTGGAGATGCTTTAGCCCTGACTCGCAAATGTGCGGTCAAAGTCATGGAAAGCGTCAAGCAGATGGACGATGCTACCAGACCGAATGAAGAAGATAAAGCGATCGCCATCTCTAATACTCTTTTTAACGAGTCTAATTGGACAGTCTAGCTAACAGTTCTTCATCAGACAATTGAGGCAACTGTTGCAACAATAATGCTAACTCTTCCGGAGGCAATGCCAGTAAGTTTGTCACCAGATCAGGAATGCGATCGCGCAGCGTGGCTTCAGCCATATCGCGCAGCGTAGCTTCAGCCGTATTGCCTAATTGACCAAACCGCATTCTCAGGACTTTTTCTGCTAGCAACCTTCTAGCTTGCTCAATTCCCTCTTCGTCACCAGTCAGTGCAGATAATTGCAGCAATAACAGCGTAAATTCGGTAGCAGGTAAAGCCGATACCGGGGCTAAAAAAACAGCCAAAAGTGCATCTAATTCACCAAACCGTACCCGCAGAAAGTTTTCTATAATCGAGCGCTGTCCTTCTTCTCTTCCCTGTTGAATCCCTCGTTCAATTCCTTGTTGAATTCCTTCAATTCTTCCTTCTTGTCTCCCTCGTTGTTCTGCTGCTTCTAATTGCTGTTGAAACAATGGTGCGATAGCCATAACCAACTCCCGATCTTCTACTTCTAATTGCTGTTCTTGATTCGCTGCTAAGTTGGATTGCAGTTGATATAATAATTCCAGTGTAACCGATCGGACTGGGTGATCGACTGATAAGGCACTCAACTGTGCGATCGCGCGTTCCTGTACCCTTCCCCTACCCAATATTCTCAGCCACAAGGTGTCTTCTGTTTCTGGCAATTGATGGATAACCACAACCGCCGTCCGCAAATATTCCCCTAGAAAGTAGATTCCTTTACCCCAGTTCTGTTCGTCTGGGGTGGCATTAAACCCATTTAATAAGGTTTCTGATGCTGTCGGAGTCAGAATCCATAGCTTTGGTAATTCTGCTTCCTCAGACCGAGTATTTTCACGCCTTGCTCTGCGCTCCAATTCTGCTGTTACATCCAACAATTTACTCAAGCAACTACGCACCTCGCTGACCGTAACAGGATTGCGAAACGGTTCAAAAAGGGCGGCAGTGGTTGCCGTTTTTCCCAACAATCCCAGGTTTTCGACATAATCTGATGTTGGGGTAGATGGAGTAAAGTAAACATCAATCTCGCGGACTTCTGAAGCTACGTCACGACTGGGGATAACTGCTCCTAAAGGAGATAGCAGTTCCGATAAATAATCTTTGGCAAATTGATCGTAAATGAATCGCGTCATCTGAGCCGCTCTGCGATCTACTTTTTCATAATTATCCCATGTTTATCCCGATCTTTAACATTTTAATTCACTATTTTGCTCCAGACAAATACCTTACAATCCAGTTATTTAGCAACCAATATAATTACTCAAACAGAGAAATATGCAAATATATCAGATGATATATTTGATACATCAAAAGTTACTCAATTTAAAAACAAATAGCTGCATAATTACACTTTTTGTTACTCGCAACAGCCAGCAGAAAACCCTTAAAACTAACGGTAAGCAAAGGAATTTCTGCTCAAAGCTATGACCAAAATCAGGTACTTTGACGACCCAACAGAAATCGAGGTGATGCCCCTCAAACGGCAGCAATCAAACCGAACCCATACCATCGGGTTGCTACTTGCTGCGGCTACGGTTATCCTCTCGATCGAAATCTCAATTCATCGGCTCATTTTTTCTAGCCTAGTGTTATTGACTGCCATTGCGATCGCATTCCCCAAACAATCCAACGCCGTACTAACCAAAGTTGACACCTTACAGCGAAAACTGGGAATCAAACTGTACGGGTTAGCGTTCACCCTACTTGGCACAATCTTCCTACTAGACTTAACAACCGCACCCGCACAAGCCCAGTTTCTCAACAACGCCCAACAATGGATGCAAGGCGCATTTCCTAACATCGATACCACCATTGTTGAGCTAGTTTTCAACGTTTTAAGAGCATTATTTCTGCTGTATCTTGCCATCTCCTTAGTGCGGATTATTAACGCTGCTAGACAAGATTAAGATTGGCAACAACTGGCTAGAACTCCCTTAATTATCTTGATTACCGTCGTCATGGGCGATATCCTTACAGGTTTCATCGTCGGTACGGGTGGCGGTACTCCCTAATTGCATCATGTCATCTCCCCGCCAACAATTTAGAACCGTCAACCGCGTTTTGGGCGAACAACCCAAAATTGGCCCATTCCCAGCCGACCAGGTATTTCCTTGGTCTGCGATCGCTCTATTAACCTATTTCCTGGTTAAAGTTTTGTTCAATGCTTCTTGGCTGGTTACTTGCTTAGTTATCGGCTGGGGCTGGGCTAGCTGGTGGACTTTATCTTCTAACAAAACTTGGATGGGAAAATTTGTCCGAGTTCCGCGCATTGTCCGGGGTTATCAGCATTTTCAATCCCTCGTTAAAAAGCAGAAATGAATAAGAAAACTACCGCCGACAAACTCGGTACTAAAACCATTGAAACCAAAGCCGTTGCTAAGCGGCTTACTCCCTTTGAAGACCTAATTCATCTAGCTGCTATCGGTCGCCTTTCCCTCGCTGGTCGTCAAGATATTGGTGCCATCATTCTCAAAAAAAAAGATAGCTTCCAGATTAAATTTTGCTTTGATTGCAAGGGCATTCACTCCTCATTACCAGAGTCACAAGTTTACCCCATCTTTGCAGGAATTGAAGCCGGATTGAAAGAACTGCCCAAAGGAGAACTGTTAACCTTACATATCGGGTCTTTCACCGATGACTATCACCGACAACAAACCCTCAAAACTATTGAAGAAAACTGCACTCAAGATGAGTTAAAACTCCTCGCCCGTTCCGAAAGATTGAGAATTAGAGAATTAACCCAGCAAGGCATTCGCAAAACCAAATTTTTCAGACTCTATTGCACCTACACCGTTGCTGGTGCTGAAGAAACCAAAACCACCGACTTGGTAGAAAAGCTCATGCTTCAAGGACAGAAAACCTGGCATCAGTTTACCGGACAAATCCACGCCGTGAGATTTCAACGCATCGAAACCATCCTGAAAGATAGCTTTCATTCAGGATTCCTGTTGTGGGAGCAAACTTTATCTAACAAAATGGGGCTTCAGATTAAACCCCTATCCTCTGAAGAAATTTGGCAAACTATTTGGGATCAATTCAATCAAACTACGCCCCCAGAGATTCCTTATTTAATAACCTTAGACGAACAAGGTTTGAGAGAAAAAGCAACCAGCGATTTCCACATCCGTCACCTACTGATTGAAAAAGAAGCATCTCTGCCATTTTTAGATCGAGCTTGGGTCAAACTGCAAAACCATTATATGGGGACGATGATATTCTCAGAAAAACCAGGAGGTTGGTTGGATGAATACAGTCAGTTGCGTTACCTTTGGGAAGTTTTAGCTAGAGAGCAAGTAGCAGATACAGAAATTATTTGCCAGCTATCCAAAGCGAATGAAGCACTAGCCAAAACTGCCTTACAGCGAATTACCAAACAATCTATTGTCAGTTCAGCAATTTCTGCCGAACATCACAGCGTAGACGTGAAAGCGCAACTCAATGTAGAGGATGCAATTGCTGCTCAAGAACAAATATTTCGCGGTAGCATTCCCATCCACTGTGCCGTTGTTTTTTTAGTTCATCGCCAGGAACGGCACAAATTAGACGAAGCTTGTCGCTATATTTCCAGTTGTTTTTTACGTCCTGCTGTGGTCGTGCAAGAACGGGAATATGCCTGGAAAATTTGGCTGCAATGCCTCCCTATTGTTTGGGAAAATCTCCTCACCAAACCCTTCAATCGCAGGTTGCCTTACTTTAGCAATGAAGTCCCTGGTTTAATGCCCCTAGTTAAAACAGCAACCGGAGATGAAAGCGGATTTGAACTGATTGCTGAAGAAGGTGGAACTCCTGTTTATTTAGATTTGTATAAATCCCATAAAAACTTAGCAGTTTTTGGCACAACGAGAGCTGGTAAATCTGTTTTAGTTGCCGGACTTCTTACCCCAGCACTGGCACAAGATATTCCCGTCGTGGCGCTGGATTATCCCAAACCAGATGGCAGTTCTACTTTTACCGATTATACCCAGTTTATGGGTAGCGATGGCAGCTATTTCGATATCAGTAAAGAAAGCAATAATTTATTTGAATTACCTGATTTAAGAAGTTTAGAGAAAGAGCAGCAAAAAGAACGACTCACCGACTTTAAAGATTTTCTCAAATCAGCCTTGTTTACGATGGTGCTAGGGACTAATGCCGTGGGAGTAGACCCGACGATGGTGAGCAATATCGAAAGCATTCTGACCCTGGCAATTGAAACATTTTTTGCCGATGACGATATCAGAATGCGCTACAAACAAGCGATTGAAAAAGGTTTGGGGACTCCAGAATGGTACGACACCCCAACCCTGCAAGATTTTTACAACTATTGCTCACCCGGCTATATTAATTTAGATGCTATTACAAATAACAGCCAAGAAATTCTGGCTTCATTAGATCAAATTAGACTCCGCCTGCGATTTTGGCTCAATAGTCGGGTGGGTCAATCTATTAGTAAACCCTCCAGTTTTAGAACCGATGCTAAACTGCTTGTCTTTGCTTTGCGGTCTTTAAGTAGCGAAGCAGATGCAGCAATTCTTGCCTTAAGTGCTTATGCTGCCGCCCTTCGCCGCGCCCTCAGTTCAAAAGTTAGTATCTTTTTTCTAGATGAAGCTCCTATTTTATTCCAGTTTGAAGCAATTTCTGAACTGATTGGAAGGCTGTGCGCCAACGGAGCTAAGGCAGGAATTCGAGTTATTTTATCTGCCCAAGAACCCGATAGTATCTACCAAAGTAAAGCCGCTCCTAAAATCTTTGCCAACCTCACCACCCGCCTCATCGGTCGGATTCAAACCTCGGCGGTTGAACCGTTTATCAAATATTTCAAATACCCTCCGGAAATTATTTCTAGGAACTCTACAGAATCTTTTTTTCCTAAGAAAGAAGGTATCTATTCTCAATGGTTGCTGGATGAAAATAGCAAGTTTACCTTCTGTCGATATTATCCCGCTCATTGCTTGCTGGCTGCTGTTGCTAACAACCCAGATGAGCAGGAGTTGAGAACCTTATACCTTAACAAATATAAAGATGACCCCCTCACCGGACTGGTGAGGTTTTCAGAGACATATGTCCAGATGATTAAAGGCGAACCCCTGACTGGGGAAGCTGCTGCATTGCTAAAAGCAGCCCAAGAAAAAGCCAAAGTAAAACATTTACATAAAGTGGCTTAATTGCCACATTTGTTAGGAGGATAAGTCAATGAAAACTCGAACTAAAATTATAGCGATCGCACTCAGCGTCGGATTGATTGTAACTGCCCCACCTCCCAGTCAAGCGAAGGGATTCGATTTCGGCAGTAACAATCCTTTCAGCAAACTCTGGGAACAGTTTACCAGCTACTTTAATCAAATCCAAGAACGGTTGCAATCTGCTGCGAACAAATTTGGAGAAGGCTTGCAAGCTGACATCGAAGCGGCGATGGAACAAGCAATGGGTGATTTAAATATCCCCGGTCTTGAAGAAAGCAAACAAGCGGTGGAAGAAAGCATTGCTACCAAAGGAGATGCCACCGAACGCAACGATGTAGTCGCCGCTGCCACCAACGGGGAAAAGGTTTGGCGAACCATTGTTGAAGCAACCGTTGCCGCAGGTACGGGGCCAGAAGGACAGCAACGCACGCAAGAACAAATTGAGCTAACTAAGCAATCTGTTGAGGCGACCCAACAGTTAGGGGAACAGGCTCAAAATGCCGTTTCAACTCAAGATGTTCTAAAAAAGATTGCCAATCAGATGCCTCAAATTGCCTCGACGTTAGGACAAATGCGTTCTGACAACTTAATGGGTCAATTCAATACCTTACAAACCAATGCCATGTTGAAACAAATCGATGAAAAACAAGCCAAACAACAGGCAACCAATCGCCTGCATATGAATGGCCTCACGTCATACAACATGGAACTTACCGGATGGACAATGCAAGCGATCAAAATTGGTTCCAATCCCAATCAGTGAGATGAAAACTCCCATCCTCATCGCCGATTTTGCCGCAGGCGACCTGTTAGAAAATGCCGCCGGAGGTGGTTCGTTAGTCGCACAAGGTTTTGACGAACTGTGGCAAAACACCCTCAACGGCGGACTCTATGCCGCCCTGTGTCGGGTTGGCATTTTATTCGCTGTCGGTTCATTGGTTTTATTCATTGTGCAGTGGGGCAAGCAAATGCTTAACGGCGATGAAGCTAGAGCTTTTTCAGAATTAATTTGGCCTCTTGTGGTCGGACTTTTACTCAGCAATAACGGTGCGATTCTGGCTCAAAGCACCCTTGTATTGCGCGATTACATCAATTCCGTCAACAAGTTTGTTCTAGAGTTTACCGCCGCCGATGCCGATTTAACCGCCGCCTATCAACAAGCATTGGGTCACGCCGCCATGCAAACTGCCGTGGGGAGTGCGATTGAAGAATGCCGTTCCGCCAACCTCAGCAACGAACAGGTTGTGCAATGCCTCACCCAGGCTAGAACCGAGTTGGAATCTAAATTCCCCGAACTTTTCAAAGACCCAGACAGCGGCGACAGCTACCTGGGAGCCGCAGGTAGTTGGATTATGCAAGAACTGGGCAAAATCGACCAAGCAACTCAAGAAGCGCAGGGAGATGGCTTGCCTGGTATCGCCAACCAAATTTTATCGGGTGCATCCGCCGCCGTTGGCGCGATTTTGACCACTTTCGTCACTTCCCTGCTTTTAGCTCTGAATAACGCCTACCAATGGGGTTTGGAATTCTCCCTCCTACTTACTGCTCTGTTGGGGCCATTGGCTGTGGGTGGGTCACTTTTACCTTTCGGCAGCAAGGCGATTATGGGCTGGCTGACTGGCTTTTTTTCCGTCGGCATTGCCAAACTGTCGTTCAACATCATTCTGGGCTTAGCCGGACTCCTCATCTCCACGGCTCAAGCCAGCCAGCCAATGATTTTTCTGGCTTTTATCGGCCTGGTTGCGCCTTTCCTCGCTACCGGACTCGCTGCTGGGGGCGGTATCGCCGTGCTGCTGCAACTGCATAAAAGTGCTGCCTGGGCTAGCAGTGGCGGCGTCATTGTGATGCGTGCGGCGGCTAACAAATTGATTAGCTTTTTACCCAGGAGAGCGTAAATGGCGAAATCAACCCCTACCCAACGAGAACCCTTGCGACTGCTTTCCTACGGTCAGTCCGTCTCGACACCCATCGCGGTGGTTGCCGTTTCCGGGCTGGCTATCAGTGTCATTTCCCTACTGTTGCAAATTCTCAATTATGGGGCGACTTCTCGTTTGGCGCACAAAGACCCGCCTTCACTGGTGCAATTAGCCGATGGGAATGTTATTACTGTCGCACCATTGGGGCCGCGCGATCGCACACCCGAAACGATCAAAAAATTCACCAGCGACGTACTCGTGACGATGTTCAACTGGGATGGAGTCCTCAATTCATCTACCACTACCACCCCAGTCCCAGACCCAGGCATTCCCATCAAGCTCGAACGAAA
The DNA here is from genome assembly GCA_964463555.1 of uncultured bacterium. Lineage (GTDB taxonomy): Bacteria > Cyanobacteriota > Cyanobacteriia > Cyanobacteriales > Aerosakkonemataceae > Microseira. The sequence continues at coordinate 63,647 of CAYXCW010000011.1, read as the reverse complement.
GCCCGGAAAAGTTACTACCTCAGCTTGGGAAAGCTATTTATGTGGAAGTTTTCTCAAAAGAGAACTTCCGTCTAGATCCTGGGTGCAATATCAGAGCTTATCGCAATATCTCTTTGATTTATCTCTAGGTCGTAATACACACCATTTCCTGCATGTAAAACATCTATGGTTTCAATATGCGAAATTCTATAAACTAGAAGTTTAATTTGCATTGCTAAAACCGATGGGCCAAAAGGTACGAGGTAAATTTTTTTCCAAATTTTGGACTTTAATTTACTTGCCACTCCAGTTAGGACTTTTTTAAACTCTTCTTCAGATGTTTCTTTAGAGCTAAAATCCAAATTCCCCCTTGAAGCTATATATACTTCTCCACGATCGTGAACTGACGCATGTGGATGAACTCCTTCATTTACAATAATAGTTAACACCTCTTCTCCATTATGAAGTGACAATACTCGATTCAGTTCGTCCTTGAGTTTATCATAGCCTAGTTTATTGAGGCATTCTTCAAGCAATTCTTTCATTTCTGTGTTCATAGTAATATAACCTTTTACCTGTCTATGTAAATTGGCATGTTTACAGTTTTTAAGTGATAAAAAAAAGCTTTTACTGCTGCTGGTACTATCCTGCATTTTACGGCGCGCTATAGCGTTCTACTAAAGCTTGAGCCTGTTTATGATGCTTTTCTACTAACTCTGGTGGAGATAGTACTAGGGCATTTCCCATAAAAGTATAAATCCAGCGACTAAATTCATGAAAAGAACGAGGAGGCAGTTTTACCACATAATCAACGTAACTATATTTTTCACTACTGTCTTTGGAACTAGGGTATACTTTTTGGCTATGATGACGGCTTTCTCCTTCAAGGATAAATGTTGCTACAGGGGGATAAAACCTCACTTTCACTTGCTTAAATTCTAATTTTTCCTCACGTTCTAGCTGTTGTTCATCCGGCTGACCAAGATAAATTCCCCAGCCATTAGACATTAACTTTAAAGCCAGATTAAGACTCTTCCACTGAGCTTTCTCACCTCTTCCTTTCAAGTCAATAATTCGAGAATAATTTTTGAAACGATCTACCCTTTCTACTGCTAAATGTTCTGTATTGCATTCTTCGTAAAGCAGATACCAAGCAATATTGTGGTAAAACAATTGCAGGGGATAAACTTGCAAATAACCAACTTTATCATTATAGGGTTCGCTGTTTCGATAAAGTTCAATTGATTGTCCAGTAGCGATTGCTTTTTCTACCAATTCCAAACCAAAAAATAGGTTATGACGGAATTTGCCTTTTGCAACTATCTCTTGTGGATCGGTGTAAATGATTGGACGATCAAGGTAAGCCCGCACAGGGTAAAAGAAATCTCCTTGCTCTTCAAAAACCAAACCTCGAAGGCGTTTTTTTATTGTTTGGTAAACTTGCCTTACTTGAGGATGTCCTTGATACTCTGCTTGGGATTGTAAGGAATTGAAGGCAATTTTCAATTCTTCTCGGCTCATGACACCAGTACCGAGGTAATAGCCCCAGCGATAAATGTGTCGCTCAAGAATTGTGTAGTTTTTCAAGGTTTCTAGATCTTTTCTGATAGTTGGAATAGTAGGATAGCCTGCTGGCAGTTCAATTCCCAGAGAATCAGCTAATTTTTGCAGTTGGGTTTGCACTGCTTCCAGCGCATTATGAGAATTTCCCGGTTTCGATTCTATTAGTAAGTCAGAATAACCTATACCGGGATGCTGCAATAGAGTAGCAATTATTAACATCAAACGTTGAAAAGCAAGGTAGTCTGAGTAAGAATGAAGAATGGGTTTTTTGGCCATAGCTATGTAACACTGCCTCTCATTTACATATTGACAGTACTTTTTAAATACGGATATTCATGTTAATATCCGTATTTTTTGGTGGAATTAAGCCACTATTGAAAAAATAGTGGCTTAATATCATAGAACTTGCCTTTAGTTAGGCTCGTTACTCTCCTTCTCTGAATTATTGTTGGTATCATCTAAGCGGTTATTAACATCCTGAAAGCACTTAAGCCAGTAGGTATTAACCGTCCCAAAGGTCAACCCGCTAACTGTCGTAACCGCCGCTGCCGAAGCATCTCCGAAAAGCAATAGAAGAACACCAACAAAGCTAACTAAAGCACTTGCCACATTTAACCCAATCAAAAGATTGAAACTCCAAGTAGCCTGCCTCAGCCGCTCTTGCTTGTAGAGAGCAAAGTGAAAACGTTCGCCACTTTTAGCGATTTGCTTACGTGTCATTTAAATGTGTTCCTTAGCTTGAAACGTCAAGGAACACGAGGTGTTTTAGAAAACATAAAATTTTTTAGCGATTAAATATCAGGTTCTCTTCCACGCCTCGTGTCTACTCAAAAATAAACGAAATTAGACCCAGTCGTCAATAGAGGACGGGTCAAGAACCTAATATTTAATCGCTGAACCTATTATGCGAAAAGTTTTGTGTTAATGCAATCATATTGTGATATCCATAAAAAGAATCACCTCGCCTCTATTGCTTACATAGTAATCTTTTCAGCCATTAGCTAAAATAATATAATTATTATTGATTTTATTGACAAATAGCTTTACTTATGATATGCCCGGAGTAATAATTAAGGTTTTGGGGTAACCGTACCCATCTGGAAAAATTTTAAACCCAGACTCAAACCCTCTACTAGCCAAAGTACGTCTTAACAGGGCGCTGTGGATCGAGAAAACCCAATTAGTCAGGGGAGTATTTGGTCTGCTTGGGCAGATCAATGGTGGCAAAGAACCCAGTCAACGCCATCCCTTCGGCGATGGCTCAAGCAATTGAAGCGGTTGAAAGTACTGCGGGTCGGCTTCCGGGGAATGGGGGTGCGGTTGGCTCGATCCAGTGTCAGTCCTCTTGTGTAGCGCCTTTGGGTCGCTTTGGGTTGAGGAGCGATCGCACAGATGTACAAGCTGTCCTCAACCAAACCCCAGGCGGACGGGAAATCCTATCAAAAATTGCCAACAAAGAAACCGTCACAAAAGAAGCGCTACTCGCTGCCTTCCCCCTAAATCAACAACGTCGAATCTGGGAATCAGACATCAAAAAAATAATCGAACAAGCCGAACAAAACTTATCGGGAACACCCTTACTCGAACGAGTCGGTCAAATCTTTTTTGGTGGCAAAGCCATTCCTATCAACGCACAAATCTCCAACGTGCAAGGGACAACAGTCCAGGAATACGGTCGTCAGATAGCAGAGCAATACCTCAAAATCAATTTGACAGGTGGTTAGCATACCGTGTTGATTCAGATTCCGCGCCAAAACTTAGCGATTCTTCTGGGAATTATCCTCACACCTATTGCGCTCTGGGCGTTGATAAAATCTCAGGATAATTCCCTGACCCAATGGCAGGAAAGTACTGCCTTTCCCGAATTAATTGAGCAAGCAATTCAAGAAAATTACTCAAATCCCACCTTAGCGGATACAGCAAAAATTAAACTCCTAAAAATTCAAGTCAAAAATCAAAAACAACCCATCTTTTTCATCGCCTTTCCTCCCGAACTATGCGGCATCGGTGGATGCCTCGTAGCTGGCTACATTCGCAATCACCAAGCGCAATACCGCCCCATATTTAAAAGTCTGCTTCCCACTCAGGGATTGCTCCCCCAAATTGAGACTTTACCTAACAACTGGAAAAACGAACAACCCTGCATCTCTATTACCACTACTGGGCTTGCCAAAGAGTCAGTCAGCACCCGATTCGACTATTGCTATAACGGCAGCGAGTTCGCCCTAGTTAACCAATTCAAACTTGAAGGAAATACCCATGTCAAACCAGCCCGTTGAAATTGTTAATCAACTTCAAAACCCCAATCATCCTTGGGGAAAATACACCAGCCAATTTCTCACACCTCAAGGTATATTTTTGCTAGGCGTTATGCTGTTTGTCTTTTTCCAAGACAAACTATCGGGTCGTAAAAAAGGAAAGCTAGCAACCAGCTATTTCGGAAATAGTCGAGAAATTGCTAAAGCCAAGAAGAAAGCCTTTCAACAAATCAAATCGCCCAAATGCGACAGCGCCTGCTTGTATATTGGCAAGCACAAATTCAAGCCCAATCCAAATATTAAAACCCCACCAACCCAGAAAGAAGAAAGCGGTGCTGTAACATTATACGTTCCGGACGTACAGCGAGGTACAGCCGTCATCGGCGCGCCGGGGAGTGGGAAGTCTTTTTCTGCTATTAACCCAATGATTTACTCTGCCATCGATCAAGGATTTCCCATCGTTCTTTATGATTTCAAATATCCCTCCCAAGCTAAAGTAGCAAGTTATGCCAAAAAGAAAGGCTATGACGTGCATATTTTTGCCCCTGGCTTTGGAGAAAGCGAAGTTTGCAATCCCATCGATTTCTTAAGGGATGAAACCGATGGAGAAACGGCGCGACAAATGGCAACGGTTATTAACAAAAATTTCAAATTAAATGCCACAGGAAACGAGGATGCCTTTTTTGGGCCAGCAGGAGATCAGCTTACCGAAGCAGTTTTAATGCTGACTAAAGGCACTCAGTATCCTGACATTATGATGTCTGCTGCTATCCTTTCTTCTGAAAAAGTTGTAGACCGATTAATGGCTGCTAATCTCAATCCTTGGATTCGGATTGCTTTTGGTCAGCTATTCTCTTCTGCGGGTTCGGAAAAAACCGTTGCTGGGATTGCAGGAACTGCATCGTTAATGTTTACCAGATTTATGAAGAAGAATACCTTGGGATGTTTTGTCGGTAAAACCACTTTGCCTTTAGATATTAAAGGCAAGCAAATGATTATTTTTGGCATGGACAGAGAACGCCGCGATGCAGTTGGCCCCCTACTGTGTAGCGTCCTACACATGATTGTAGCTCGCAACATTGCTAAGAAACGCCTTGACCCTCTCATTGTGGTCTTGGATGAATTAGTCAGCCTATTTCTGCCAGATTTATTCAAATGGTTGAATGAGTCTCGTTCTGAAGGTTTTTGTGGCATTTTAGGCTGGCAGAATATGGGGCAATTAGAAAAGTATTACGGGAAAGAGTTAGCTAAGGCAATTTTGGGAGCATGTGGCACAAAATTTGTTTTTAATCCAGGGGAGGAAGAATCTGCCCGTATGTTCTCAGCTTACCTGGGAGATGAGGAAATCAAATATAAGCAAGTTTCCAAAAGTACGGGTGGAGGTAAATCCAGTCGCTCTGTATCCGACCAAGAAAAGACTCGCAAGCTATTTGAACCTGCACAGTTTCTTAAACTGCCTCCAGGTAAATGTATTTTCATCAATCCGGCTTACAGCAATAAAGAGGAAGCCAGCGTTCCCCTGTTAAAACAGGTAAAAGTGCCAAAAGTTATTCAACAAATTGAGGGGAATAACTCAGCACAATGGGACAGCATGGTTATGAAACTGACCCAAAGAAGTACCCAAAGAAGACCTACTCAAGACGATTTGGACAAGCGAATTGCAGAAGTGGAAAAGCTATTTCCTTTGCCGCAGAAACCTGCGATGGCAGGTGCAGCCCCTCTCCCTCTTGATGCTTATAAAGGGTTTTTATGATGACCGATCAATTATTGGCTGAAATTGAACAGTTCAAACATTATCCCAGATGGTCTGTGAAATTTCCCGCTTGTGAAGAGGCTCATTACCATGATGGTATCCTCGTGTTTTCCTATAACCGAGAAACCGGAGCATTCTATTGCGATGGCAACCCCAGTACTTATCAACCGGAATTACTTGAAATCCGATTCGATAACGAATTAGTATTTGTCAAATATCAAAACCAAATCCTTTTAAATCGATTGTCATGTTCGACCCCAGAGTTCAGCAATTAAGCGATATTTATGCCCGACTCTTTGAAACTGTCGTTGAGCAGAGTCGGTTGTTAGCGCCGATTATAATCGATAGAGCGAATGGAATTGCAACAGCGTTAGGTAAGTCAATTCAGCAGCAAGAAACTCAAAAAATTGCCAAAGCTGCTTTAGGGTTAATCGATGCCTATGGCGAGATGGATGGAAATGATACCAAAATTTACAAATCGGATGCGTTTGTTATCCGGCAACAGGGACAACTCATCGGCATACACCATCGACAAGACGAATTGACTGATTTTGTCAATCCCCTGATGGAATTTACCATCGGAAAAAATAACCAAGTTGCGATTAAAACCCCGCCCAAAGCTATGCTACCAGCTGAGAAAGAAGAATTTCTCATGGTTAGCGATCGCCTTGAGTCAGGTTTACCAGATCCTAAAACAGATTTGAGGGATTTAGCTGCGGCGCTTGGTTCTCTTGCCCCTGCTGGTACACTTTCTACTTTGGAAAGCTTTCGTCAAACAGAAGCTTTGGGTTTGCTCAATCAAATTTTGGAAAAGGCTAAAACCGATGAAATTCAAGTTGGAGATTATTTGATTAGTCGCAGGCGGAATCTGGAGGATGGGAAAGGGCAACTGTGTTTAAAAAAAGGCGATCTTGAGTTAGTTAAATATACGGTACAGAAAACTTCACAAGGATTAATCAAACAAGTGGATAAACTCAACCTTACACAGTGGGATTGGCAGCAAATTCAATTTATTGCTAAAAATACAAAATCTCTCAATTCCCTCGATGGTAGCCTAGTCGGTTCCGTTGGGAATCAAGAAAGGTTACCTTTTGTTTCTCAAATCCAAGTTCCTCTCCACCCCGACCTTAAAAAAGCTTGGGACTATCTCAATGGACACGGCTGGTCTGTTAACACTCAAGCAGGAAACGACCGGATTAAAGCTACTTTAGAACAATCAAAAGGGCGGTTAAGCGTTGCTGAGCAACGAGAGCTTTATTACAAATGTTTGTTGCATCATCAGGAGCTAATGTCCGCTCCTAATCCTATACAGTTACCCTCAATTAAAGATGTGATGAAGGATTTAGAGCGATGGCGAAAAGAGGCAATATCAGCACATTATACTCCTATTCAACATCTGGTGATAAATCGAGAGAAAGTTGCTGATACTCAAGCGGAAATCGCCTTGTAAATTGCTTTGAATTGTTACAGCAATAAATATTAGCCACGTTTCTGGCAGGCGATCGCGGGCTTTTCTGGTACTACCTATCCGTGTATTAGTGGTTTGTACCGTTAGGTGCAATATCTGTAATTACTCTATTCCCAGTCTTCGTACCTTAGGCCGTTGATTCGACCAAATTCGCGGGTATTATGAGTCACAAGGGTGAGGTCGTTGGAGAGGGCAATAGCAGCAATTAGCAGGTGATTGGAACCGATAGGTGTTCCTACTACATCTAGCTGAGCGCGAACCTGTCCGGCAATTGCAGCAGCGTTGTCATCAAACGAGAGGCTGATGAACTGGCTAAAGAAGCGGTTTAAGTTAGCTAAGTTGCGATCGCGCCTGGTACTTTTATATGCTCCGTAATACAGTTCTGATTTCACAACCGAACAAAGCCGAATATCATCTGGAGCAAGATATTCAAGAAATGGCGGCAGTTGGCTCCACCGATGAGGTAGCCATCCTGTCCTCAATCCTGGAAGTGATGTAACTGGAGGATGGGGAGTCTCGTGCGATCGCATTTGATGACTCATCGCTCCAAGAAACAATTGTTTGTTGCCGAGGTTCCATACTTTAGCCTTGCTATCGCTTCGGTTAGGAACTACGAGGATCGATCAAGCGATCTCTGCCGATGAAACGCTCGAACTGCTTTACAGCCGTTGAGCAATCAGCTGCTTGGTAGGCGGCTTCACCTTGTTCGTAGGCAGTTCGATCTGAAGCACTCTGGTAGATAAAGATACCGCCAGCGGCGATCGCCATTGTTAGGACTAATCCAGCTTGCCAATTTTGATGCACCAATTACCAATATTTTTTGCAAGTATCGCTAACTGCTTTTTGCACAGATGTTTTTTTTGGCTCTACGAGTACAGAATGATACTGCAAGCGCTTGCAAGCAATTTCCAGTTCGGGTTTCTGCCGATCCTGTAAGTCCCACAATTTTACCTTGCCGTCATCGCCACCAGTAACAAGTAGGTGGCGATCGCGACTGATTGCCATTGACTTAACCAAACGCGAATGACCCCGAAACGGCGGATCAATTTGATTACCCTGCATGTCCCACCGCCTCACTGTCATACTGCTACTAATAATTGTTTTATCATCAATAAACGCTACTGAAGTGACACCAAATTCATTGGCTGTAAATGTTTTACCAATCTGCTGACCTCCCCACTTCCAACGGCGTACCTGACCATCTCCACCTCCAGTGATAATAGTTTGACCATTGGGACTAAATGATACTGAAGTCACACCATTGTTATGGGCAAAAAAGGCTTTAATCTGCTTACCCTGTTTTACATTCCACAGGCTTACTTTGCCGTCCAAACTACCGCTAACAACGATCGTACTATTGATTTTCCGATTAAACATAACTGCTACTGAACTTACACCTGACTTACCTACTGTCAATGGTTTACCAATTGACTGACCCTGCAACTTCCACAGGCGTAATTGACCATCACCACCCCCAGTGACAATTGTGTTGCCATCGGGACTAAAGACAACTGAATTGATCCCATTCTTATGTGCAGCAAGTGTTTTACCAATTGGTTGACCTTGCAAGTTCCAGATGCGTAACTTACCGTCGCTACCCCCAGCCGCAATAATATTAGAATTTTTGGGACTAAAGGCAACGGAATTGATACTATTATTAAGTGCAGCTAACGTTTGAAGAGTGGGACGCTCCTGGAACTTCCAGAGGTATAACTTACCGTTACTAATTCCAGCAGCAATTGTTTTGTTATCTGGACTAATGACTACTGAATGGACAATACCCTTATCTACTTGGAAATAATTGCTTTCTCTGGCGATATTTGTTGCTGTCTTTAAGCTGTCCTCAACTGGTTTAAGTATGTTCCACGGCAGCCAAGACTTGTTTTCACCCATTGTTTGAATAGCCAGGACGAGTCCTTCTAAAGGCTGTGTAGGAAGTAAAGTTTTTACTAATTCTGCTTTTTCTTGTAAACGTGAAACTTCTAGTTGATATAAAGCAAAAATAGTCAAACCATAGAGGGATGCGATCGCTCCAGCAATCATCACAATAATACGACGGCGTTTATGTCGTTTTCTCTCGATACTGCACTGGACAAATTCCGACTCAAAAGCATTTAACCAGTTATCTTTTTCTTCACATATTTGTTTGATTAATGGCAGGCGAGCATCGTTATTCCAAAGCAAGCGGAAAGCTTGTTTATCTTGCTGCTTTTGATTTGCCCATTGATAGGCGATAGGTGTCAACTCTCGTTGCAGCAGCAGATTTCTCAATTCCTGTTGTTTCCACAACAAAAGTTTTGACCATTTGTCAACTAAAATATCATCGGCAGGTTCTACATAATAGTTGCCTTCAATTCCTTGTCTTTTTACTAGCAAACCTGCGGCACAAAATCGAGCGATTACTTGCTTCACTCTGGTATTTTCTGGGTCTAGATATACAAGTTCATCATCTGATACTCGTCTGCGAGGCAATTCACCTCTATCTACTGCTACCATTCGCAGCATGACATTGCGAATTGTATTGGCGTAGGCGGGATCGTCCCTAACTAACTTCTCATATTCCCAGTCGGCTTTTTGAGTAATACTTTCACTAATTTCACCCAATTGTTTATCGTCTTCTTGATTAATCATCTGATTTTTCCTTAGATTTTGTCCGAGTTTATTTATATACTTGAGGATAAAAGGTGTAATTGCTTCGGCTTGATTCAATCTAGATTTTGTCAATTCTTCAGCGCCCAATAACATATTTAACTGACGCACCAGTGTGAGAAATAGCAGCTTGTCGTCATATAAAAATTTAGTAAATAATTTATAGCTATCTTCTTCAATTGACTCTAAGCTATCAGGATTCGTGTTTTCGCTGGGTTTGGAGGTTGTGCGTAATAGATTGATATCAAAATCAGGAAGGGGAAAGATATAGTCCCCTTGTTGATGGCCTTTGAGTTCTATCAAATCTGGGGTTTGTTTAGTAGTTTTCTTAGGGAGTTCGGTTTCTAAATAAAAAGAAAGTTCCCTGGCGGTAATCACACCATCCTGGATGAGGTCTGCTTCTCCATTCAATCCCCTGAGTAAGAGTTCTGCAAAGGGGGAGTGACCGGAAATATCTTTGTCCCGTTGTCCGAAGAGGGAATCCGCAGCTTTTTCGTCTGTTGAGGTGATTACCTGTCGAGCATAACCAGAAAGGTAGCGCTCATAGTTTTCGCGACATAGTTTTTGCCGCCGCACCGCCTCGCGATGACGTACCCGACGAAACGTCCCTGCAAAACAGCAATCAAGGATAATCAACAAATGACGGCAAGGCAGGTGAATCAGGGCGTCGTGCAGTCTTTGCATCTGTAGCCAGGTGCGTTTAGCACCCCATTGTCCATCTTGGGGTACTAAATAGCCCGCTAGCTCATCTGTATTGTTCTGTACTTCTGAAGCGATACCGTGACCTGCAAAGTAAAACAACAGGCGATCGTTCGCTTCAATTTGCAGTTCAGTTCCATTGGTTAAACGCAGTATTTTATCTTCAAAATCTTCTAACAAATCGTTCAGCCGCGCCTTAGTTGCATTTTCATCCAACAATAGGAGAACTTCATATTGGTATTTTTCTTTTAGGAGTTTCGCAAGTTTTTCCGCGTCATTAACGGCTGTTTCCAACTTCCGAATACCGTTGGAATACGCATTAATGCCGATAACCACAGCTAGCGATCGCTTAATTTCAGGCATAATATCAAGTCTCTTAACATCGGTTCTGTCAAAAAATGCTTCTCGACTCCTCTGTTGCCTCCCTCTCCCTTGATATGAAATAGGTGTTCTTGTAATTTTTCATAGTCTTTCCTCACACTAGATGTTGATTTTTTACTAAAACCTGACTGTTTTTCTGCCGCACTGGTTGTTGCTGGGAAGTGTTTTTCCACACAGCAGTTAAGCCAACTGCTCCTGCAATCAATAAGGCAATCAAACTAATAACTACGCCATTTACCCGTGCAAAATTTTTATTCGCAGCGAGCGCTGTCAGAGATCGGATAATCGGATTTTGTCTGGGATAAAGTGCTTGTGCCAGTGCCTCTAACCCCGCAGGATGGCTAAAGTAAGTCAGGTGGTCGCAAGCGGTATCTGGTAGTACTATTCGAGGTTTAGGCGAGCGTTTTAAGCTGACACTTTTGATGCTGGTAACAGTAACGGCAATATCATTAGGTTGGCTAAAAAATGTCCAATCTACAACTTTATCTACTAACGGATCGAATAGTTTATGAAGCAGGCGCTGTAGTAGAGGCGATCGCCCAGCGTCTCCTGTGGAGAATCGCTGATTTGGCTGAACTTCTGTAGCTCCTGGAACAATCGACCTGTCACCGGCAATAATTGTATAGAGAACGTGAGGATCTGGGCTGGCTGCCAGTTGTTTGAGACAAGCAGAATCTGGTTGCATTTGGTCTAGCGAATAGTCTTTTTCTTCCAAAAAGTTGAGTAATTTAGCGACTATTTTCGTAGGCCAAACAATTGCCGAAAGTTGATTTAAGCCGATACTAAGAGCGGTAAAAATCCAATCTTGCACCCCAGGCCAAGGTGAACCAGCATTTGGCGTGCCTAACATAATTAAGTGTTGCACAACTCGATTTCCCCCTTCTTGTTCGATAAACCATCGAGAAACCAAACCACCCATCGAATGAGCTACGATGTGCAACTGTTTCCCGTGTTTTGGTTTTAAACCTACTGCTTGCAATCGTTGTTTTAGGTGCCGCGCATTTTCTTCGATTGTGGTTTCGATATTCTCATAGTCAAACGTCAGGACAAGGTCATACAATTCTTGAAGAGGTCGCTGTTGACCGCGAACTTCTACGGTAGCTTTTCGCACGCTGGTCACCATGTTTTCAGTATCGCCGATAATGCCATGTATGTAGAGGATGATTCGTTTAGCTTTAGCGACTCTAGCTTGAATTATCGCTTGATTCTTTTGGTAGATTGGTTTATCGTTTTCGTCAAAATCTACGGCAGCTAAAATTGGATACTCAAAGGGTCTTCCCAGCTTCGTGCTGACTAGCTTTTCAAAGAAAATCCGAATCGAACCCCGCAAGCTGCGATCGCGAGATGTTGGGTTGACTAACCGTTCTATAATAATTTCTGTTTTTCCATCATTAGTTCTTTTAGCTCTTCCTAATGGCAAGAAAAATTCGCCATCATAGGCAAAAGGCAAAATATGCTCATCTTCAGCTAATTCTTGATTAACCAGCAACTTGAGAGGCGATTTTGGCGTCACCACCCTGTAATCTTCTACCTGACTTAATTCCAACGCACTCAATCCTGGATCGTTGCCTAGACCTGTGGTAAATTGAAATGGTTGAGAAATATCAGATTCTTGCCGTAACATTGCCGGTACAATGAGATTTCCTAAATCTCTACTCGCTTGCGGTACGGTGGTAAGATTAACTTTTGCTTTTAAATTGGGATGGGATTGTAACTCGACTAGACCATTTTGCAATAAAGTGCTGCTACCCGCTTGAATTTCCTTAGCATCCTGGGGTCGCACAATGGTAATTGTTACTTCTTTGGTCATCCAATCATCATAGTTGCCTTTAGCTTTCACGGCTTCGCGAGTATTAACTGCATCCATTAAACGATTAAGAGTTCCCTGGTGTCCTCCTACATGACGTTTGGTTTGAGGTAAAGATAATCCATCTTGCTTGAGCAAACTGGCATCAAATTCTGTAGTGCTGATCGTTAGCTTTAAGATATCTTTGTATTCAGTAATACCTGCCTGAACAAATCGTTCTGGAACTTGAAACAGCAGATCGGGAAAACTGCTTTCCTGTTGGTTTGGGTCAAGGACAATGCTACTGTCTCGATCGAAGAACGGCACATCTACTGCAAAGCTTTCTGACAGCACCAGAACGTTGCAGAAAAGTTGGCGATCGCTATGATTGGTCAGCTTAATTTGAATATTTGGCGGTTGCCAATCTCCATTTTCATAAGTATACTCTATCCGCATCTCTGATGAAGATATTTTTCCCTCGTGCTGAATTGATTCTTGTCGCCCAGAACGGAGGATAATTTCCATTTCTACATCATCGGTTTTAATCCGACTGGTAGCAGGAGTGGCAAGTTGCAGAATGTTATTCCACCGAGCGATATTTTCTAAACGAATAATGACTAGACGGGCATTTTCTTTAGTGTAAGTTTCCCCATTATTTGTTTCAGGAATTGGAGCAACTAAAGGACGGTCATCTTCAGGATGGGTAATCCAATATTGACCGTTTCTGGCTAGCAGATGGTAATGTGCATCCTTAGCTTCATCTGCTTGATGTAGATATAATGACGGTTTATTACCTAGTGCGGCTGTTAACAGTTCTTGTTGCGCCAGTTCTACACCAGGCAAGTCATTTTCATCGCCTTTAATGTAAATTTTTAACCGAGGCAATGGTAGACTGGTTACTACTGCCCAATAGCTTTCGTTTTGATGTAAGCGATCGCTACCATTAATAATCTTTACCAGACTGTGGTTTGGTAATACCTGAATGACTTGTGCTTCACCTAAAGCTTGTGAAAGTTGGCGTAATGTTTCCGGACTACTCCCTACAGGAAAAAATGCTAATAAGGTATGTTCGCAGTCAAATGGTTTAGGAATACCGTGGATAACACCGCCATCAATTATCCAACTATTATCCTTTTTACTGTGGGTTAAGGTGAAGTATATAGGACGTTCTTGAATTGCACCACCCAAGAAATGTCTGTCTAGATCTTCTGGATCGGATGCTTCAACTTGCGGCGATTGTTCTTTGACTTTACCGCTGACTAAGGCATTAATATTTCTAGCTAAATCTCGATAAGTTATGTTCCCATTGGTGCGGTGCATTGTTTGGAGTAAAAAGTAGGAAAATGCTCCTCTATGTTGACCATCTTCTGCGAGGTATTCTTTGGCTAGTTCGTAGTCTCGACAGGCGGAGAATAAAACGTGTTTTCCTTGCGGTAATACTAGGCCAGTAGTTTTCTTTTCCAGATTGCGCGAAGAAGTTAATAATTCGTTTAATGCTGCTTCATCTTTAGCGAAAATAAAGCTGTTTAAGGGTCGTTCCCGCGAGTCTACTACTGCGCGACGCACGGTTACTTCTGGAGGTAAATCTCTAGTTCCCGAACCGGAGTGACAGCAGTCGAGAAAGATAATGACGCGAGGATTATTTCTTCCAACTTTAGAGATGAGATAGGCAAGTTCTTTATCGGCTAAGTCTCGACCTGATTCTGTGCGGCTATCGTAGCAAACTAAGGTTTCATTTAAACGGTCTGCTTCTAATTCCCAGAATTCCTCTGGGGCTTTTTCTTGAGCGCCATGACCGGAGTAGTAAAACAATACAACATCATCGCTATCAGCGTTGCACAAATGCTGCTGAAATCCATCAATTATTGCTTGACGTGTGGCATCGCTGTCTAAAAGTATCCAGGGTTGGTCTTCGGGTTCTACCAGTTGCCATTCGCTGTCTTTTACAATTCGCTCCCGCAGATAATCTTCTACGGCTTTAATGTCGTTAATGCAGCCTTTTAATGGCGGGACTTGTGGAATTGAGTCGGGATGGTAGTTGTCAATTCCAACTAATAAGGCGTAGATGTTCTTAGTCATAATTACCCTGGTTTTTTAAGTTGTTTGGATTTTTTGTTAATGACTCTTGGCGAGTTTCCTAATTTTATATCTTGCACCTGGGGTAGCCCGCACCCTTCAGGGTGGGGCTACACAAACTAAGCCTGCCTACGTAGGCTGGAAAATAGGTTTATAATCCCAGTTCTAATCGGGTTGCTGTGCCGACAATACCATCGGGGGTTAAACCTTTTTGCTGTTGAAATTGTTTGATGGCGTTTTCGGTATCTGTGCCAAAAACTCCATCAACGTTGACGTTGATATTAGCTTTGACCAAGGCTTGCTGAATTTTACGCACATCATCACCTTCCATAAAAGGTTGATTTAGCCGCAATATCCTGGTGCTATTTGTTTCTCCAAAACCGGCGATGGGCGATTGATTAAGTCGTGCCAAAGTAGTTGCACCGCAGTCACCATCTTCTGCAATGCGATCGCTAGAATTATACCGATTCCAAAGTCGCTGAAATGCCTTGACCGCAATGTTGCTAATATCCGTTCTTCCCCCGCCTTTATAATCGAAGTGAGGCGGGTCGCCGCGCAAAGGTCGCCAGCCATGTCGGATAAAATAAGGTTCCCAACCCCTTGGATCTTGCACGTCCAAAGCCAAACCATCTTCGTGATTGCTAGTACTTGGACGCGCTGCGATCGCAATCCCACACCGCCCACTTTTATACTGGTTATACAGCATCAATTGCTGAGGCAGCGTTCGGTAGGCGGAATTGACGACCAATGTGCGACCCCGATCTGCGATCGCACGCGCCAATGCTGCTTTAGCTTTTGGCTGAAGAAAGGGATTGACAGCCGCACCATTTTGGACGTTTAAGTCAGCAAAACTCACCAAACAACCGGGTTCAATATTGTTCATCTCCTCGATGATTTGTTTAGAAAGACCGCTCAGTACAGCGGTTGAGCAACCTGGTGCTTGTTGGACTTTAGTTCCGAGACTGCGAGTTGCTTCATCTTGCGCCCGACGCACTTCTTCAGGGTCGTTATTAATCTCGTTGATATCTTCGCAAGGCTCGATAGTTTCTGTGCTTTCTTGTTCTAAATAAGTATCTTGATTCATAGATACCTCACAAAATTTTTGTCGAAAAAAATCGATTGCTACTTGACTTCTCGCACGCTAACTGATACTTATATCCCCCAAATCTCCCTTAAAAAGAGGAACTTTAACTTCTTCGGTTCCCCCCTTTGCAAGGGGGGTTAGGGGGGATCGGATCTGTAGCATCAAGACGGGAAAATGATATTATCTCGGTGTGGCAAAAACTTGCGTCCAGTAGTGTTTGAACTTAACTTTGCCTGTATCTTTGGCTAGGAAATAGTAACCGACGCCTATTTCTTGCAGTTCGGGTTTGAGGATATTGGCACGATGTCCGGGGCTATTCATCCATCCTTTTACTGCGGCTTCTGGTGTAGACTGACCCCCAGAAATATTTTCCGCCGCCCTGGAATATTGATAGCCTGTCGCTTTAATGCGATCGCCCATCGTCCCGCCATTGGGTTGGGTGTGACTAAAATAGTCTTGCAGTGCCATATTTTGGCTGTTTCTGTATGCCGCAGTTGCCAACCGAGAATTAAATTTTAGATCGCGCAAACCAGCTTTTCTGCGCTCTATGTTAGTCAGTTCAATGACGCGATTGGTAAAGTCTTGACTCGTTTGCAGAGGCATGACAAGTCTCGTTCCCGGTTCAATATGTTCTGGATTCTCTCCAATCGCGTCGCGATTAAAGTCGTAAATTAGCGTCGATAACTCCTCATTTTCGTAAACTGTCTCGGCGATCGTTGCTAGCGTTTCACCTGATTGGGCAGTATAAGATTCGTCACAGGTAGTAATCACGCTCTTCTCCTTTGTACAGTTGGATTTTATTGTTTATTAGGCTGTTTGAAACTTTGGTAAAAATCTACTTGTTCATCATCCTAAATTGTTTTGTTGATTGCTTAATTCATCATGAATTTGTATTACTCTGTTTCTGGTTTCGTCATTGTATTCAGTTGTACTTTCAGCAAATTCTCTGGTTGTATTCAGTGGTACTGGCACTAATTGCATTTGATTGGATAACCTTCTCCACGACGTTAAAATTGGTTGAAAAATTATCCACGGATAAATGCTATAATCAAATATAGTGTTAACAACACGTTCGATCACTTCAAACCTTGCTGCTTCAGAGATAACAAAAGCTAAAAGTCCCCATGTTCTGTGTTGCCGGTCTTGGGGGAGAGTTGTCCAGCGTCTTGATTGAATTGCAGCATTTCCGATTGAATCCAAAGACAATTCAGCACGTTCCATGTTTCTATAATTTACATCTTGGATTGTGTCCCATCCGTTAGCATTTATATCATGTGATTCGTTGTTTGAACCAGTTAGATATAAATTACTGCCATCAACTCTAATCCATGCACTTCTTTCTTGATTAAGAGTTACTTGCACGGCAAAATTTTCTGTTGTTGTTCTGGTTGCCATAAATATGGTTCTTAGCCCTGCGATAAAATCACTGAAAGTGTCAAATCCTAGCAATGTATTGGGAAAAGCAATTAGAAAAGGAGGCCACATAGCATTGTTTTCTGGCAATTCAGAAAATATTTTTACTCTGTTGTGTTGGGCGGCCTCGTTAATAGCATCTTTTAAATCTTTACTAAGTTCTGGTTTCTTGGAGTTGTCGTTTACCTTTTGTGCCTTTGTTGTGAGAACAGCTGCTGTTTGTTTTCTGGTATTCTTACCTTTTGCTGCCTGGATCAGTTCTAACCCCTGTTGCTGCTGTTGCTGTGGATTAAGCCACCAGTAGAGTCCTACGCCTGCTAATATTCCCACTCCAGCTGCTGTCGCCAGTGCTGGCAGCGCTGGTATTGCCGCGAGGGACGCAAACATACTTGTAATGGAAAAGGCTGATTTGGCGAATATTCCTGCTATCCCTGCCAGACCCATCCACCCTGAAGCCAAGGTGACAATAAGTGGATCGTCAATAACCAAATCCCTTTTCTGAAGCCGTGTTGTCAAATCGGAAGAACGCAGGGTAGTTGTTACCGTATCGTACACATCTTTAGACGGAATAGTATTACATTCACAGTGGAAGTCTATTCCCTCTGGTGCCGTCATCGACATCAGCCAATATCCTGGCATTGGGTCTTTAACTATAAGACACTGAATCGAAGAACCGTACATCATCACCAGTAGATTTTTCTCATTGACCTCGCGATTATAAACAGTTCCATCCGGTGCTTTAATTTCCAGTACTGCACCAGTTGGGAAATCAAACGATTCATCATTTTTTGTCAGGACTGCATAGAAATAGGGCGCTCCTTCATCGATTTTCATCTTATGGCTATGGGAAGTTTTTTGCTTTAAATCGTGGCTGTGACAAGCGCAATGGCAGTATGAATTTGCACCTCGTAATTGATGCCAGCCTTGATGGGACAAAATAGTCACCCATAGTTGCCCTTTGTTTTCTCGTCCCTGATGGAAGCAGTAAAGCTTGTTATTAAACACTGCTAAAGCTGGCGTTCCGGATGTTCCGCGATCGCTCAATTTTATGTCCGTTGTCCAGCTATTGCCATCAAACGTGGTGTACCACAGCCAACCCTGGTCACCCATGCCCTCATGGAAGCAGTAAAGCTGACCGTTAAACACTGCTACGGCTGGCGATTTGGATAACCCAATATCAGGCACAAACTGATCCTTAGACCACCTGTTTCCGTCAAAAGTGGTATACCATAGCTGCCCTTTGAATTCCCGTCCCTGGTGAAAGCAATAAAGCTTGTTATTAAACACAACCAACGCTGGTGTCCCAGTTGTTCCATAATCGCCCTCGCCGCGAGCGCTCAATTTTGTGTCCGTTGTCCAGTTATTGCCATCAAACGTGGTGTACCACAGCCAACCCTCATCCTTCATGCCCTCATGAACGCAGTAAAGCTTGCCATTAAACACTGCCACGGCTGGCGATTGGGATAACCCAATATCAGGCACAAATTGATCCTTAGACCACCTGTTTCCGTCAAAAGTGGTATACCAAAGCTGACCTTTTAATTCCCTTCCTTGGTGGAAGCAATAAAGCTTGTTATTAAACACAACCAAGGCTGGTGTCCCAGTTGTCCCATACTCGCCCTCGCCGCGAGCGCTCAATTTTGTGTCCTTAGACCACACCTTGCCATCAA
>CAYXCW010000011.1:15319-44768 GCA_964463555.1 uncultured bacterium | reverse complement strand
TCGCCCTCGCCGCGAGCGCTCAATTTTGTGTCCTTAGACCACACCTTGCCATCAAACATGGAGTACCACAGGTTCCCATCATCTCCATATCCCTCATGGACGCAGTAAACCTGACCATTAAACACTGCCACGGCTGGTGATTTGGATAACCCAATATCAGGCACCAGTTCATCCTTAGACCATCTAGGCAATGGTCGTCTTGTTTCTGGATGAAGCAGATTCAATTGTACGCCGCTTATCAAAGGAAAACGCGAAGAAATGAGATTAGAGACTAAAGCACGAGAAACGTTTTCTTGCTTCAGGGAACCAGCATTAAAAAAGTCGTCATTGTCGATCGCCCAAACCATCGCGCCTGCCAGATCTTTCTCGATTAAATAACTGACCTTATAACCGAGTGATTCCGCATCGTCATAAGTAATCCACTCGCCGTTTTTACTGTAGGCGTAAGGAGTCAAAGTAGCTTGATCCCACCCTCGTTTCAAGTCACCACTGGATAGACGCTCAAGGATTTCGTAATAAGCTAAAAATCCAGGTGTTTGAGTTGCTTTTCCCGCAGCACCTGGGCCGCTATAAGGCTTTCCAGGCCCATTATCGGTATCGGTAAGCGGGCTGGTTACTTTAAAAGTTCGACCGTAAGTAGGCATTCCTAAAACCATTTTTTCCTTGGGAATACCACCTGCTAGATAAGCTTCTACGGTATGTCTGACGCTAAACGTTCCTCCGGGAGTAGAATCTTGTAATAAGGGTGCGTTAACTCCCGTAACTTTATCGTCAGGAAATGCGCCGTGATAGTCGTAGGTCATTACATTGAGCCAATCGAGATACCCGGCACATTGGGCTAGCCAAGCAAAGAATTGTTCTGATGTTTTTGCTTCTCCTTTTTTAATCGCAGGTGAGGCTATTGTTAATAGGAGTTTTTGCCCTTTATCGTTATTAATGGCGCTGCGAAATTCCTTCAGAAGGGCGAGGAAATTATCGTAGTCGCTATCTGTGCCACCTCTCGCGCGATCGCCTGGATATTCCCAGTCAAGATCGATACCATCAAATCCGTATTTATGTGCGTATGCGATCGCCGAGTCAATAAACTGTTTCCTCCCAGCAGCAGAACTTGCCATTTGGCTAAACAGTTTATAAGTAAAAGTGCCGATGCCGTTAGTATCTTGAGGATCGTTAAAACTCCATCCGCCAATCGACAGTAACGTCTTGAGATTGGGATTTTTTTGCTTTAATTTCTGGAGGGCAGGATACAATACCGTTTGGTCGTTCCATTCCACGGGTTCGATTTTATAATTACCCGTCAGGCGCGGATTTTTCGGATCGACACTCCTGGTAATAAAGCCAAAGAATCCAAAGGCAAAATTGATGTGGGTTAAAAGTGAGGGGTCAATTTGGTCTGGTAAAAACTTTCCTTTCCCCTCTGGACGGTATTGCGCCCAATTTTCATAGTAGCCAACAAGTTTATATGCCATTTTTTTCCACCTGGATGGCTGTGTATTAAGACTGGACAAGGGTTTGAGTTAATTTTTATTCCGACTACCTTGCTTCTATTTATCTATGGGTGGAAGTGGGGGGATTTATGCAGCGATCGCACTAAAATCTCAGCCAGCTTTGGCACAATTCATATCAGATATCTGCCGAAAATTGATAGCGCCAATTTAACGCCCGTGGCTGACGATAGGGTTGAATCGAGGCTGGTGTGCATTCGTATTGTTCGCCCCGATGATGATAGCGCCAATTCAACGCACGCGGCTGACGATAAGGTGGAATTGGGGCTGGTGTGTAGTCGTAGATGTGACCTCGGTAAATGAGCTTCATATCCGCATACCTAGATTTGATGGTTTAAATAAACAGCGATACTTGTGGCGAAATATGGCGGGATTGCTTACGCGATGGCTGATGCGATCGCTGCAATTATTGATGCTTGATTAACTGTGTAATTAACACCGCGATACTTCAAATTCACCGTTTCTTGAGAGCTAAGTTTTAACGGCAAAGATTGAATTTCATAACTCGCCCCGCGATACTTAGCCGTTATTTTTGTTGCAACTTTATCAAAATTTTGAGCATTTGACTCGTAAAAATTGCCCCGATAACGCAGAATCATGGTAAAAACTCCTTGAAAACCGATTTTTACTCGGATTACCTTGCTTCTATTTATCTATGGGTGAAACTGGGAGGATTTATGCAGCGTTCGCCAGTCATCACCTTTGTTTCTTGCTGAGATTTCTAGTTTCAAAGCAACGATTTTTCCACGAAACCCGGTTTCTTTGCGCTACGCTTCAAAACAGAACCAACACCCAATACACCGAATGCCAATAAACCAAACACAGAAGCAGGTTCGGGTACGCTGCGAGTAACTTTAACTTGAGTAATTTGGCTACTCCATCTGCTGCCCAAATTGGGGTTAGATTTATCAGCAAAAGCTTGGAAAGTCCAGAAGCTAAACGGATCGCTGGGATCGACCGCAGTAGCGCTGAAGCTGCCCCAAGGTTGAAGACCAAAACCAGGATTTATCTCCGGAGTATACCTATCTAATCCCGCTTTCAACAGTAAAGGATTGCCGAATGTTGTGACTCCATTTGTTGTTTGACCCAACACAGCATAACTGCTAACAAATTCATTCTTTCCTGTACCGTCGATACTAATCCCACCGGAACGGTTGAAACCAATAACAACATCGCCAAATTGGTTAGCAGCAATCGAAGGCAAGAAGTAATCGTAGTCGCGATCGCTAATAGTGCCAGACTGAAGTACGGCATTAGTTCTTTCATCGATTTCGTACCAACGAATGCCACTGCGCGGCAGAAGACCAGCGTCCGCTTCAACTCCGATGTTGTGAGTTACCCAAAGGCTATTACCAACTTCAAAAACATTGCTACTCAAACGAGTATCGATCTCGGCAATCCGCGAGAAGGGAGACGGCGGGGAATCATCTGGAACCTCAATCGTTGGCAAACTACTGACGAAGCGAGGCGGGGAAGAATTATCTGGAACCTCAATCGTTGGCAAATTACTGACGAAGCGAGTCGAGGAATTTGGCAAACTACTGGAAACGCCTACAGAATTAGGTTGAGTTGCCCAGTAGGGAGAGGAATAGTTATCCACTTGAATATCAACCCCAGGGGAAATGCTTGCCAAACTGCTGCCAGAATTCAATACATTAGAACGCTGGAGCAAATTACTGGGTTCCCCTATTATGTAAACCGTAATATTAGGTATTAGGCGATGGTTGATGCCAAGCAACGCAGCACGATTATCTGAAGCACCAAAATCCAATGCTGGCTGAATACTAAAACCATATTGGGAATTATCTAAATCCCCCAAAATTTTAGCATTGGCTACAGTTGGTGTTGGCGATAAAAGGTCAGCTTTTGGAATAGATGCTACTGAGACGCTTTTACCAGAACCCAAACCATCCACACGATTTGATGACAGATACACGCCATCAGCATCCAAGCCTAAAGTCGGATAAGTTGCCAATCTATCTGGTTCAGGCGAATCGTAATCTATAATTTCCCAATCCCCCCAGTTGGCAGTTGTAGGGGAAGAAGTGGAAGTATTGGATACCGTCGCAGGCATATTAATTTTAAAACCCGTCCAACCCGCAGTTGGATTGGAAGAATTTGATACTGCCAGCAAGAAGTTGTTGGTAACCGTTGTCACATCAGATTCCCAGTCATATGTCGAAAAGCTTTCTATTTCTGCGGCAAACCAGCGCCCAGTGGCAACGTCATACACTACTCTTGGTTTATAGGTCAAGCTATTTGTTTCAATGCCAGCTATGCCTGTCCAAAACTGCATATCGCTTAGCTGTTGCAGGCGCGTGCCAGTTGTTTTGTCGTAGACAGTAAACGCACTGTTAGTGAATTCAACTATTTGATTAGTTCCCACCGCGCCACTTATGCTAGAAGGGATACTCTGGGTGACGCCTGTGAAGTTTTTTCCAATGTTGAATGTAGCCGCTTCTGCGCTTATTGAACAGATACCTAAAGTAACTGTTGTAGCGATAGTTGCCGATGCAATAATTTTATGAAAGTATTTCATTTGTCTTAATTCTCCAACTATCTGAGAAACCCGCTTTCTGGGATAACACCTTTGCCAAACCGAAAAATGAACCAATTTGTAGGTTGGGTTGAGGTACGAAACCCAACGCAAAAGTTGGGTTTCGCTTCACTCAACCCAAACTAGGAAGGAAT
Organism: uncultured bacterium; assembly: GCA_964463555.1. Classification (GTDB taxonomy): domain Bacteria; phylum Cyanobacteriota; class Cyanobacteriia; order Cyanobacteriales; family Aerosakkonemataceae; genus Microseira. The sequence continues at coordinate 40,572 of CAYXCW010000011.1, read as the reverse complement.
GGCTTTCTTCTTGAAACGCGAACTAATCCCAAAAGCACCCAAAGCAAAGACAGTACCAAAGATAGTATTAGGTTCGGGAATTTGCTTGGTGGGAGTTACCTTGCCTGCCAAAACATCATCTACATAGCTGGCATAGGTTGACACGCGGGTATCAATGCCTATTTCTCCGAAACTAGAGTTTCCGACATTATCAACATCAGGAGGACTTGAGCATCCAAAGTTAACGAAATTAAAACCCAAGCATGTACTAATCGATGTCACTCCCGCAATTAACCCATTGATGAATGTTGGTCCTCCATCATCACCGGGGGCTGAAATAGCTTCTTGCAGACCCAACCCTAAATCGGGAATACCAAGAACTCCAAAGGCATCATTTTCAGGTTTTCCATTATCAAAATCGTATGCTAAGACTGCGCCGGGAAGTATATTAACGGGAATTACGCTACTCAAAATTTCCCCTGGAGCGTCGTATATATTTTGACCAGAGCGCTTATTTTGGCTAGAAATAGTACTTCCTAAATTGCCTTGTCCGGTATCACCATACCCAACCTTAACGCCGACTTGACCAATTTCATCAGTATCCCGGTAAATGTCATACCGTTGGGCTGCTTCAGGTGCAATAGATGCTAGTTCCAAAATTGCGATATCAGCACCAAAGGATTCTATATCAAAAAGACCGCCCCATTCGGGATGGATAAAAATTTTGGCAACATTTATAGAAACAGTACCTGTGGGTAGCTCGAAAGATACTGGAAGTACGTTATCGAGATTAGCGCCAAAGTCAGTAAAACAGTGGGCAGCTGTAAGAATGTGCAAGCCTGTTGGTAACAGCGAACCCATACAATCAGAAATTCCGTTTCGATTGACATCTAAACTGACAACGCCGTCATAGCCAGTACCGGGTTTAACTATGTAATTGTTGGGGTTGCCTGCAAATACCAACGCTTCAGCTCGATGGTTGATTTCCAGGGCTGTGAATGCGCCTACTGCAAGGATTGCAGCTTGTGCGATCGCAGATAATCTCGATGTTTTCAAAGCTTTGAGCAAAAAATCAAATTGCATGTCCTGTTTCCTTTGTAAGCTAAGTATTGCTGAGGGCAGGCAGGATGCCTACCCTACAAGAGTTTTGGGAAGGTCTATTTATCTAATGGGTGGAAGGGGAGGTGATTTATGCAGCGATATGCCTCCGGCACGCTGCGCGAACGCCAAAAAAATTTCTCAAATCCATCGTGTAATTCAGTAGCGTAGCGATCGCTACCAAGTCGCTATCCGTAGAAGAGGGGAACTGCTAAAGCGCGCGATCGCTATGACCTCAATCTACAATTCGTCAGTTTGATGTAGCCAATTTTGCACAAAAAATGATACTTTTTTAGATGCTGATGATAGCGTATCTGTCGGAAGTTTTAGCTCGTTCTCTAATTGAACAATAAAAGCATTGGTTAAATCTTGCTTCACCCCCGTTGCGGATTCTTTCAGTTTAATTTTGTCGTTAACTTGAGACAAAATCAAGCATAATAAATGTTTGCAGTGTGACTCCAAGCACTCATCTAAAGACTCTTTAATTCTTTGTAAATCCTCTTCTTTATCAAGAGAGTTATCTGGATTAATTAAATTCCATTTTTGGGCAAAGTCGCTTAAAATGTTTTTAGTATATCTCGCTATATGTCGAGCAACTTGATACTGCTTTTGTAATTCAGGATATTTATGCTTGATTGCTGCTGCAATTTCACTTTGAGTTAAGTTTAATCCCTGCCAAAGTATCAACATTGTTTGTCCAGCTTCCGGAATAGCGGCAAACAATCCCGATACAAGTAACCGCACTTGTTGCGTCTCTTCCTCCTGAATCGCAACATCCCAAAAAGTAGGCACGGGATCGGACAGATTACTGTAGTCTTCTAGAGGAATAATTTGCCCGGTTCGGTAGTTGCGCGCGGCTTTTATACAGAAAGCCAGCATTTCTTTTATTTGATCCCCGTCTGTTGGGGAAGCTGGTAAATTTAGCTGATGCAGCCGCCGATTGTAGTATTCGGCAATTTGTTTCAGATGTTGTTGGGTGGGAGGTTCTAGACTGGAACTGCCAAGGCTTTGTTGCGGCTGATAAATTTCATTGAAACATTTCCAAGCTAGTGTGTATAAGTCAATTTGCTGTTGGTTAATTACCTCAGATGCTAAACCTTCTTTGAGTTCTTTATTAGTCAAATTTTTTAATAAGCCATAATCGCTAAACTTTCTTCGCTTGGCTTCTAAGTCTTGTTGATAAATTTTATCTCTGACAAAGCGCCATATTGCTATTTTAGCATAACCTTCGATATTAGAACGAGGATGTTCTAGATTATAACTTTTGAGCAATCTTGCTGGCTGGTTAGCAATTGATGAAGCTATCTGGAAGTATTCTTCAAGGGGGTATTTATGGCGGAGGAAACTAAATTTTTGGTAGCTTTTGTGAGCCGCCCAAAGACAAGCTTCTTGTAAGTAAGCTGATAGGTGTCTTGAGGTGTTTATAATAGAAATGTTTAGAGCTTGGGAATTGGTGTCTCGATTTCCCGGATCGCCGATTTTGGTGCTACTTTCCGTTTGATATCCATCTCTGAGTTGTTTAAGGAAGTATCTGGCCCAAAATTCTTCTTTAGCTTCTGGATCTGATTGCACTAAACTTTTCATGTGCCGTTCTAACTGTGGGTCTGCTTGCCACATAGATTGACAAGTACTACCGCGATCGCCAAAGCTGAGAAAAGTTGAGAATTTTTGAACGATCTGTTCTCGTTGTTTCATGGAGTTCTCCTCTTTATTAAGTAGTTTTACTTAAAAGCAACCCAGACCACCCGATTCCAAGTCGAAGGATTCTCAATCAGCTGACTCCATTTAAAACTTTTCAACTTTTTTGAAATAGGCAAGATTGTCAAGTTAGTTTCAACTTAAGCAATTGCTTGGTAAAATATTGTAAAGTTGCGTTTCTGAGTAACTATACTCAGATCTTGCACCTACCCGATAAACAGCCCCCAAATAAATTTGGGGCTGAAAGCTTAAGTGAGCTAAAGCTAACTACAATCAAGGTTTTAACCCGTTTCAACGGGTTTTAGCTTTCAGCCAGAAATTTATTTCTGTTGGCTCTGGTGCAAGATGTAACTATACTTAAGTTCGGGTTCGGCTCAAAAACGTTTTGTATCAGTAATTACACAATTATGACACTCCAAATGAAGGCAATCTAAGCTTCAGACTCGCTTTAGGTAGCACTGATGAAACAGCAAAAAGCAAAACGGCATCGGGGTGTTGTACTGACCCTTCACGGCTGGGACAAACTGCAAGCTGCGAAAGCGAAAGTGGAACAAGAGGAAAATGCTGGCGATCGCTTTACCTTGGAAGAAATAAGCGATCGCACTGGTTTAGCCCTGCACACTATTTCTAAAATATTGGGGCGATCGGAACCTGTAGACAAAAGTTCATTGCAGTCTATCTTCCAAGGCTTTGGGCTAGAGTTATCCCAAATTGACTACAGCCGACCTACCTCACCATTGCCAGAGTTAGAAACTCGCCAACAAAACCCACAACAAGATTGGGGAGCAGCTATCGATGTTTCCGTATTTTACGGTAGAAAAGAGGAACTAATGCAACTGCGACAGTGGGTATTAGAAGACCGCTGTCGCTTGGTGGCATTACTAGGAATTGGTGGAATTGGCAAAAGCGCTCTTGCGGTAAAGCTAGGGTTACAAATTCAACCAGAATTTGAAGTGGTAGTGTGGCGAAGTTTGCAAAATGCTCCACCTCTAGAGGAATTACTAACAAGCTTACTGCAATTTCTGCTGCCAATTCTGCAAAAAGACGTAATATTGCCCAATAGTTTGGATGGAAGAATATCAAAATTGATGGATTGTTTGCGCTCCTCTCGCTGCCTATTAATTCTAGATAATAGCGAAACCATTTTAAGCAGTGGAACTCCAGCAGGGCAGTATCGAGAAGGTTACGAAGAATACGGTCAACTATTAATGACAATTGGAGAATCACCTCATCAGAGTTGTTTGATTCTCACATCTAGGGAAAAGCCGAGAGAAATAGCCTTGTTAGAAGGAGAGAAAGCCAAAGTGCGATCGCTCTTGCTCAAGGGACTTAATATAGCAGAAGGTCGAGAAATATTTCGGCATAAAGGACAGTTTATTGGTTCTGAGATAGAGTGGAGTCATCTGATCGAACACTATGGGGGCAACCCACTAGCATTAAAATTAGTAGCAGCAGCAACTCAAGAGCTATTTGATGGCAGAATTGCCGAAGTTATTAAATATGCTGAACTAGGAATGCTAGTTTTTGAGGATATTCGCGATGTTTTGGATCGGCAGTTTAATCGGTTATATTCTATAGAACAGGAGGTAATGCTGTGGTTAGGAATTAACCGAGAACCACAGTCAGTATTAGAGTTAAATGCAGACATTCTTACCAGCAATAATAAGCGATCGCTGCCCAATGCTATTAATTCCTTGTTAAGGCGATCGCTAATCGAGCAAAGCGGTAATAAATTTAGTTTGCAACCAGTAGTGTTGGAATACGTTACAGAACGGTTAATTAGAAAAATTTGTGCAGAATTAACCCAAAAACAATTAAATCTTCAAGTTCCTCTACCAGACCTGCAAACTCATGCTTTAATTAAAGCGACTGCTAAAGACTACGTTTTGAAGATGCAGGAACGGTTGATTTTGCAGCCCTTAGCCGAGCGTTTACTAATAGAATTAGGCGGTCAGCAACAAATCGAGGCGCGGTTTCAAGAATTGCTTCAGCAACAGCAGGAACAAGTACCCATACAGTCAGGATACATGACAGGAAACCTGATTAATTTATTAGTTTATTTGAAAGCCGATCTGCAAAAGTTTAATTTTTCCAAATTAATTGTATGGCAAGCTGACTTACGACGAACCAGTTTAAAAAATGTCAATTTTCAAGGTGCAGATTTAGCCAGATCGGTATTTGCAGAAACTTTAAGCGGTGTTATAGAGACAGCCTTTAGTCCCGATGGCAGTCTATTTGCCACCGGCGATGTAGAAGGTAAAATTTGCTTGTGGCAAGTTGCAGACGAGCAACAATTACTGACATTAAGAGGACATATAGGCTGGGTTTGGGCGCTCACTTTTAGTCCAGATGGTCGGATGTTAGCTAGTGGGAGTTCTGATACGCAAGTACGACTGTGGGATGTGCATACTGGGGAGTGTTTGCAAGTATTAGAAGGTCACACAGATTGGGTTTGGGGAGTTAGCTTTAATCCCGATGGCAGAATGTTAGCTAGTAGCAGTTCAGACACTACAATTCGCTTATGGAATGTGCTTTCAGGACAGTGTTGCCGAGTGTTAAAAGAGCATACTGGTGCTGTAGGTTCCGTTAGATTTAGTCCCGATGGTAAGGTGCTAGCCAGTGGTAGTCACGATACCTCTGTACGGTTATGGAATGTGCGAGATGGTCGGTGCTTTATGGTGTTGCAGCGACATACTAAAGGAGTGCGATCGGTTGCGTGGAGTCCCGATGGTTGCACATTAGCTAGCGGCAGTGAAGATACTTCTGTGCAATTGTGGCAGGTAAAAACTGGAGAACGCATCAGAACTTTGCAAGGACATAAAAGTGGCGTATGGACAGTCAATTTCAGTCCCGACGGTAACACTTTGGCAAGTAGCGGTCACGATACTTTCGTGCAGTTATGGGACGTGCAGAAAGGACAATGTAAGAGAACTTTACAAGGGCATAGCAGTTGGGTACATTCGGTTAGTTTTAGTCCCGATAGTCAGCTTTTGGTGAGTGGGAGTGTAGACTTTTCGGTGCGGTTGTGGAATGTGCGATCGGGGCAATGTCTAAGATTATTGCAAGGGCATAAAAGCGGCGTATGGACAGTTAATTTTAGTCAGATTTACATTTCCAATATAAATGATATTCCTGTTAGTAATTTTCAATTATCAAACAAAGTCAAAGAAGATAGCAATAAATTTACGATTAAAAATAATTTCCTCCTAGTAAGTGGGGGATCTGATGCTCTTGTGCGATTGTGGAATATAGCTTCAGGTGAATGTTTTAAAACCCTACAAGGTCATACCAGTTGGGTTCGCTCTCTTAGCTTTAGTCCAGATGATAATACTTTAGCTAGTAGTAGTTTTGACCTTTCTATTCGCCTCTGGAATATCCAAAACGGACAATGCGTTAAGATATTGCACGGACATACCAGTGGCATTCGCTCTGTAAGTTTTAGTCCAGATGGTCAGACTCTAGCAAGTGGTGGCTTCGATCTTTCAGTGCGCTTGTGGAATGTTGCAGATGGTCGATGTTTGCAAATATTACAAGGGCATATTAGTTGGGTTTTTGATGTTAGTTTTAGTCCAGATGGTGCGATTATTGCCAGTGGTGGCGATGACAACACTATTCGATTGTGGGATGTCCGAAGCGGTCAATGTCTCAATGTTTTGCAGGAGCATAATAGCGCTGTTTGGTCATTGCGTTTCAGCCCAAACGGTCGGCTTTTGGCTAGTGGAAGTTTTGATTGTTCGATTCGCTTGTGGGATGTGCAGAATTGGCAATGTTTAAAAGTATTGGAAGGACATAAAGCTGGACTTCGTACTGTTAACTTTAGCCCAGATGGTCGGATTTTGGCTAGTAGCGGTAATGACTGTTGCGTGCGATTGTGGGATGTAGAAAGCGGAAAGTGTCTGAAAGTGTTAGAAGGTCATAAAAGTGAGGTTTGGTCAGTTAGTTTTAGTCCGGATGGCAAAATTTTAGCTAGTGGCAGTCAGGATGAAACGATTAAGTTGTGGGATGTTCAGACAGGCGAATGCGTGCGAAGTTTAAAATGCGATCGCCTCTATGAAAACATGAACATTGCTGGTGTAATTGGGTTAAATGAAATTCAGAAAACTTCGCTCAAAGCATTGGGAGCAGTGGACAGCTAATAGAGGTGAGGAGATATTTGATGAAATTGCATCTACTCTGCTTTTGGCTTTTTAATAGTGATTCTTTGTTTTATCTGTTGAATGCCAACGCACAATCAGTTTGCCTCTCCCGTACATAAAGTGATAGATTTATCTAATCATATGATGTCAAACATATAAGAATTTATTTTTTAAGTATTCTTAGCTGGATACAAAATCTAGATTTTTGCTAATTCACAAGTAGTCAAAAATGTCAAGCAATGCGCTTGTGAATTTTTTCGGCTGATTTTTAGCAGCAGCTTTCCGACTTGCTGCATAAATCGAGTCAAGCAAGACCCATTAGATAAATAACAAGAGCGAACCAGATAGCTAGAAACTCTCACCCCTGGGACTAATTATGTCAAAAATTGTCTCTATTCACTCGTATCGAGGCGGCACGGGCAAATCCAACTCAACAGCCAACATTGCCACAGCGATTGCCCGCAAAGGTTATCGAGTTGGGATTGTCGATGCTGACATCCAATCTCCTGGCATTCACATTTTATTCGGCCTTGACCAAGAAAGATGCGATCGCACCCTGAATGATTTTCTTTGGGGGCGTTGTGCGATCGCCGATGCTGCCTACGATGTTACCTCCGTACTGCAAAACGTGGCAACTTCCCGTAGCGGTATTTACTTGATTCCTTCTAGCGTCAAAGTCAACGATATTTCTCGCATATTGCGCGAACGTTTTGATGTTGAACTGCTATTAGATGGGTTCGGTGACTTAATTAAACAGCTTAAACTCGACTACCTGTTTATCGATACCCACCCTGGTTTAAACCAAGAAACTTTAATATCGTTGACCACTTCTGATATTGTCTTATTTATACTGCGACCCGACCAACAAGATTTTCAGGGGACTGCTGTCACCGTAGATGTAGCGCGCAGATTGAAAGTACCTAAGTTGTTACTAACAATCAATAAAGCACTAAAAGAATACGACTTCGAGCATCTGCGCCAACAAGTCGAACAAACTTATCAAACTCCAGTGGTAGGAATCCTTCCAGAGTCAGAAGATATGCTGCGACTTGCTAGTAGCGGCATATTCTGCCTGAAATATCCCAACCATCCCATCAGTCAAGCAATAGAGAGAATTGCCAAACACATCATGTGTTAAAACATTTCAGGTTTTAGAGAGGGCATTGGCAAGTTTTATTGAGGTTGAAAATAACCGGCTATGACAGAAGTTCTGATTAAAGAGTTGAGTAATAGCGATATTAACTGGATGACCGCAAATGGTCGTCAACAACAAGTTAATCGAGGTACTGTGCTGATTCGCCAGCAGAGGAACATTGATACCTTTTACATCGTGTTGGGAGGCACTTTGAGCGCTTCGATTAAAAGAAATCAGGAAAGTACTTTAGCTAGCGCTTTTGCCGCACTTGAAGATGATACCGACCTGGAACAGGAAATTGCTCGCTTTTCTAGTGGGGAAGTGCTGGGTGAAATGGCGTTTTTGAATATTAGCACTTCAGCGATCGCAGTTAAGGCGATAGAAAATTCAGTTGTTTTAGCTTTACCTCAGAATAAATTGCTAGAAAAACTGGGAAGAGACTTGGAATTTGCTAGCAGATTTTATCATGCGATCGCTATCCTTCTCCTAGACCGTTTTGAACGGTTGATTAAAAAATTTACGCGGCGTCAGAATTTAAAAATTCCACCGCTACAAGACGTTCCCCTACTATTTGGCGAACTAAACGACAGCGATATTGACTGGATGATTCAACACAGTATTGTTGAAGAAATTACCACAAATACTATCTTAATTCAGGCGGGGCGTTCCGTGGAAAATGTTTACCTGCTGCTGCGGGGAAGTGTGTCGGTTTCCTTCACCGAAAATAGCAACAGTTCTTTTGCCCGCCTTTTTTCAATTCTAGAAAACGACAGCGAAAACAACTCCTCACCCGGATACGAAATTGCCCAAATTACCAGGGGTGAAATTATCGGCGAAATGGCGCTACTCGATATCCGGCTGCCAAATTATACTTTCAAAGCGAGGGAAAATTTACAAGTTTTGACAATTAAAAGACAACAACTATTCATCAAACTCCAGCAAAACCCTGCTATGGGTTCTCGCTTTTACCGCGTAGTTGCTATGTTACTTTCGGCGAGACTTCAAGGACTGATTAATCGATTAGGATACGGCAGAAGTGCCTATCGGGTAGGACAGAGGCTAGCTCAAAATTCTGAATATTCTGATGAAATTGATTTGGACGTTATGGACAATATTACCTTGGGCGGTGCCAGATTTAATTGGATGCTTAAACGTTTAAAAGTTAGTTATTAGAACGCAGGAAGGTTAACTTATGCAGAGCAAACAGAACAAAATTTTTTCTCAAGAAGCGCTAGATCGCTTATCTTCACCAGAACAACTCGACCAAATGATGCAGGTGGTTAGCCCCAAAGCTTGGTTACCCCTGAGTACAATTGGCTTTTTAATTGTCGTTGCTGGCACTTGGAGTGTAGTTGGGCGAATTCCCCTGACTGTAAATGGTCAAGGCGTGTTAATTCAACCCCGCCGTGTAGTCCAATTTCAAGCACCTAGTAATGGTCAATTGATGAAGCTGAATATCAAGCCGGGAGATCTAGTTAAAAAAGGTCAAGAAATCGGCACAATTGATAAATCCACCATTCAACAACAACTAGAGCAAGAAAAAGCGAAATTAGCTCAATTGCAAGGACAAAATCAAGATGCGAATAGACTGCAAAAGCAACAAATTGCTCTCGAATTAAGAACGCTTAAACAACAACAAGCAGACTTAGAAGAAAGCTTGCGGCGAGAGTCAGTAGCGCCGATGCTGCGCCAACAAGCGATCGCAGCACTAGAACAAAAACGCCAAAGCCTTGAAGAAAGCCTGCGCCGAGAACAAATTACCCCCATCCTGCGCCAACAAACGCTGGCGGCGCTAGCGGAAAAACGTCAAAGCTTGGAAGAAAGCCTGCGGCGAGAGCAAATTACACCCGTACTGCGCCAACAGACTTTGGCTGCGATCGCAGAAAAACGCGAAAGTTTTGAGCAGCGAAAGCAACAGATTATATCTTTAATGCAAACTCTACAACAGCGCTTTGAAACCCGTAGTAAACTGTTTCAGAAAGAAGGAGCTATTAGTCAAGATGTCCTACTGCAAGCCAGACGGGAACTCTTAGACGCTCAAACGCAAGTATCGGATATCGAAACGCAACTAAAGGAACTCGACGTTCAAAAAACCAATAGCGAACGAGATTACCTGCAAAACCTGAATCGGATTAACGAAATTAAAAACAACATCCATGAAATCGCTGTCCAAGCAACCAAGACAGAACAGGAATACCTACAAAACCTCAATCGAATTAACGAAATCAAAAACAATATCCAGGAACTTAAAGTACAGCGAACTAACAACGAACGGGAATACCTGCAAAACCTCAACAAAATTGACGAAATCAAAACCAAAATTAAAGATTTGGAAACCCAACAAATCAAACTGGCTCAACAAGATCTAGAAAAATCGAACAATCAAACTAATCAAATCCAGGAAGTGAAACGCAGAATTGCTCAGCTAGAACTGCAACTATCTGGCGAAAGCAGAATTATTAGCCAATATGATGGCAAAATATTAGAAGTTAGCGCTGCTCCCGGTCAAGTTCTCAATCCTGGAATGCGTCTGGGATCGCTAGAAGCGGAAAACCCAAATGAAAAAATGGTCAGTCTTGTTTACTTAGCTGATAAAGATGGTAAACAAATTAAACCAGGCATGACCGTACAAGTTACTCCTAGTATAGTTAAACGCGAACGCTACGGCGGCATTGTGGGAAAAGTGACGCAAGTTTCCCCTTTCTTGGTAACTAATCAAGACATGTCGGCAATTATCGGTAACGAACAATTAGCAAACAACCTCGCCGAAAATGTTTCCCGTAGTGGTGGCGCACCCGTGCAAGTTTATGTGGAATTGGAACGAGATCCAAATACTATTAGTGGTTACAAATGGTCTTCCTCCGATGGACCACCGCTTAAAATTTATGCTGGTACTACGGCACAAGTTAAAGTACAAATTGGGCAACAAGCGCCCATTTCTTACGTTATTCCTATTTTCAGATCTTTGACTGGTGTTTATTAATTTCAGATTGCAGATTGCAGATTTAAAAGAATCTGAAATTGGAAATTGCCTTAACGAATTACCTACTGAATTATGACTTTATTTGCCATGAACAAACTATTACCAAAACGCCGACCGACGCGCGTCCGTACCCCTACACTTTTGCAAATGGAAGCAGTTGAATGCGGTGCGGCTGCTTTAGGAATTATCTTGGGATACTACGGTAGAATTGAACCGCTTCCCGAATTGCGACGGGAGTGCGGAGTTTCGCGGGATGGTAGCAAAGCTTCTAACGTTCTCAAAGCAGCTCGACTTTATGGTATGGAAGCTAAAGGGTTTAAAAAGCCTTTTGAAGACTTAAAAACAGTTGCGCCTCCCTATATTGTCTTTTGGAATTTCAACCACTTTTTAGTAGTAGAAGGGTTGAGAAAAAATCGGGTTTACCTTAACGATCCGGCTTCAGGTAAAAGGACAGTTTCTTTAGAAGAATTTAGACAAGCTTACACCGGAGTTGTTCTAATTCTTGAGCCAGGATCGGAGTTTAAGAAGGTTGGGAAAAAACAAAGCATTGTCTCGACTTTAGGTTCCCGCTTGCAAAGTTCTAGGGGAGCGATCGCATTCTGTTTGATAGCAGGACTATTACTCACTATCCCCCGTCTAGCTGTCCCCGCATTTACCCAAGTTTTTATCGATGAAATACTCGTAGAAAACCGGACAGACTGGCTCAGACCTTTAATTTTGGTAATGCTATTTGCAGCGATCGCACAAGGGTTACTCGCAAAACTGCGACTTTTTTACCTGCGGCGACTTTTGCTCAAACTTTCTGTTTCCATGTCAGGACAATTTCTCTGGCACACTCTACGCTTACCAGTGGGATTTTATGCCCAACGCTTCGCCGGAGAAATTAGCAGCCGCAGTCAACTTAACGACAAAGTTGCAGATATCTTATCGGGAAAACTTGCCACTACAGTCATCGATGCGGTGATGATGGTTTTCTACGCTTTAATTATGTTCCTTTACGACTGGGTATTGACAAGCGTAGCTATTGCTTTTGCCGCTTTAAACTTCTTCTCCTTGCAATCTTTATCCCGCAGTCGCGTCGATGCTAACACCAGACTTGCACAAGAAAGCGGGAAAGTTGGTGGAGTCGCAGTCGGTGGAATTCAATCAATTGAAACCGTCAAAGCCAGCGGTTTAGAATTTGACTTATTTTCTAAGTTTGCCGGATACTATGCCAAAATGCTCAACGCCCAACAAGAATTGGCATTGCCCACTCAAATCCTATCAACATTACCCACATTTTTGACAGCTTTAGCCACAGCTTCCATCTTAATCATCGGTGGCTTTCGAGTCATGAACGGTGGTTTAAGCATTGGGATGCTCGTCGCTTATCAAACTCTCACCCAACAATTTCTTGGTCCCGTAAATAACCTCGTCAATTTTGGCAGTACCCTACAAGAATTAGAAGCAGATTTAAACCGACTCGATGACGTATTGCAAAACCCCGTTGACTCGGAAGTAGAGCAGGGGAGCAGGGGAGCAGGTGAGCAGGTGAGCAGAGGGGCAATTACCAATTACCAATTACCAATTACCAATCACCAATTACCCTCATTTCAACTTGAAGGCTATGTTGAATTACGCAATGTTAGCTTTGGTTACAGTCGCTTAGAACCCCCTTTGATTGACAAGTTGAGCTTAACTTTAAAACCCGGTCAACGGGTAGCGCTTGTAGGCGGTAGCGGTTCTGGGAAATCGACAGTTGCTAAACTTGTCACCGGACTTTATGCAGCTTGGGAAGGAGAAATTTTGTTTGATGGCGTTGTGCGATCGCATTATTCCCGCTCCATACTCGCCAACTCAGTCGCAATGGTCGAACAAGATATCTTTCTCTTCGCTGGAACAGTGCGGGAAAATCTCACCCTTTGGGATTCAACTGTACCAGAAATAGACTTAGTACAAGCTTGTACAGATGCAGCAATTCACGACCTAATTTTAAACATGCCAGGAGGATATGATGCTGTCTTAAATGAAGGCGGAACCAACATGAGTGGAGGACAGCGCCAACGCTTAGAAATTGCCAGAGCTTTAGTCAGAAATCCGGCAATTTTAGTACTAGATGAAGCAACCAGTGCGCTAGATGCCGAAACAGAATTAATTATCGATCGAAACCTGCGACGACGAGGTTGCACCTGCATCGTAGTCGCTCACCGTCTCAGCACAATTCGCGATTGCGATGAAATTATTGTCCTCGAACGAGGCAAAGTTATCCAGCGAGGAACTCATGAAGAATTACGCCAACAAGAAGGAACTTACGCTCGCTTACTCGGCACAATGGAAGGATGAAAGGAAGCTATATTTAGATCTTTCACTTGCCCGTTCAACCGCCAGGGAATTAATTCCCTGGCTAATAGCAAAAGTCCTCTCAAGAGGACTCCAAGATTATTAACTCGGCACAATAGAAGGATGAAAAGAATGGCACAGTTGTGCGCGCAAGGGAAACGGGAGGCTCTGCCTCGGTTATCTTTCCTCTGCGGTTCAATAAAAATATTCTTCACAACTCAAATGGTATTCCTATATGGTTAACCTAATCCAAAAACCCAATCAAATCAAAGGAAACGAACTACTATTATTGAACGATCCGCAAAAAGTGTGGATAGTTCAATCTGGTTCCTTAGCCGTTTTTACAACCTTATTTGAAGGCGAAGAACCAAAAGGAAGTCGCCGATATTTATTCACTGTAAATGCAGGCGAAGCATTATTTGGCGCCACACCCAAACAGCAACGCGGTATTCTGGCAGTAGCGCTGGAAAAAACAGAATTAGTAGCGCTGGAATTGGACGGATTGGTAGTAGGTGATGAGGAAGCGATCGCTCTCATACAAACTTGGATACACCATCTAGGAAAATCCCTCATCGCACACAATTTAACCACACCAGATAACCCAATACAAACAGATGGAGAACAATACCTGTATTTGCAAAAGGGACAAGCCTTACAAACCGATCCAGAAACCGTTACCTGGGTAAAATTACAACAAGGCGAAACCTCTTGGATGGGTATCGAACAACTAAAGTTAGACCCAACTTCGCCAATATTTCCCCTCGCACCCGGAATGTGGCTGCAAGCAGAAGAAGAAGTTGAACTGCAACTGATAACTCAAAACCAACAATCTGTCCAATTACCAATTACCAATTACCAATTACCGCTCGCCCAATTACACGACTTTTGCTTCCATTACTTAAACTTACTAATAGAGCGGGAAAAAGCAGCACAATGGAGGCGATTTCAACACCGGGAAAATCTTAACCTTCAAATAGCTTCAACTGCTTTAGGAGAGTTAACGGGAGTATTGCACCCTCGCAAAACCGAGGTATTTGAACAAGGAACGCCGCTATTAATTGCTGCTGGTGCGGTAGGTAGAGCGATGGGAATTACAATATATCCTCCCGCGCAATCGGAGGATCTCAGTCGGGTGAAAGATCCGTTGGAAGCGATCGCGCGCGCATCCCAATTTCGCACCCGTCGCGTCTTACTCGTAGGAGATTGGTGTAAACGGGAATATGGCGCTTTATTAGCTTACACCCGCGAGGATCGAAGACCCGTTGCATTATTACCAGAAAAAGGCGATCGCTATATTTTATTTGATCCAGTAGAGCGAACTCGAACGCGAGTCACACTAGCGGTAGCACAGACGCTTTCACCAGAAAGTTTCATGTTCTATCGACCTTTACCGCCATTTGTGCATCACGCCGTCGAACTATTTCGATTTGGAACGAGAGGTTACGAAAAAAACATTATCGCGGTAATTGTACTGGGATTATTAGGAACGTTGTTAGGGATGGTGACGCCGCAAGCGACGGCGATATTAGTAAATGATGCCATTCCTGATAGCGATCGCATCTTATTATGGCAAATTGGATTGGTGCTAGTTGCTACAGCCATTGGCAAGTCTGCATTTGGCATGGCTCAGGCAATTCTGTCACTGCGAGTAGAAAACGCCGCCGATAGTTCCTTACAGCCTGCGGTTTGGGATCGACTGTTAAAATTAAAACCAGCATTTTTCCGTAGCTACTCTTCAGGTGACTTGCTAACTCGTTTAATGGCAGTCAGCCAAATTCGCAGTCAACTTAGCGGAGCAACGCAACGCACATTATTGAGTGCGGTATTTTCCCTTTTGAATTTAGCGCTGATGTTTGTTTACAGTTGGCAACTCGCTTTAGTAGGAATGGGATTAACTCTAATAGCGGTTATTGTTACGGTGGTATCAAGCACACTTTTAGTCCGCAAAGAACGACAGCAGGAAGCAGGGGATGGGGAAATTAACGGACTGACAATAGAACTAATTAACGGAGTATCAAAGCTGCGAGTGTCCGCCGCAGAAGGGCGAGCATTTGCAGCTTGGGCGAAAAAATACAGCCACCACATCAAACTAAAAGCTGATATTAAACGCATTGATGACAGCGTTTCGGTGTTTAACGAAGCGCTGCCTTTAGTAAGTTCCATCCTGCTATTTTGGTTTGCGATTTTGTTTATAGAAATGGCGCAATCAACAGGCGATAGCGGACTAAATATGGGGACATTTATAGCGTTTAATTCAGCATTTGGCACTTTTATTTCTGGCGTAACTGACTTAAGCAATACTGTGACTGATGTCTTAGGAATTGTACCCTTGTGGGAGCGAGCAAAACCGATTGTCCAGGGTACGCCCGAATCCGATCCAACTAAAGCAGATCCCGGTCGATTAACAGGTAAAATTGTTTTAGATCGCGTTATCTTCCGCTACCGAGAAGATGGCCCTTTAATCCTCAATGATGTCAGCATCCATGTAGAACCAGGGGAATTTATCGCCATAGTTGGCCCATCAGGAAGCGGGAAATCAACAGTATTTCGCCTGTTATTGGGATTTGAAACCCCTGCAAGTGGGACTATTTATTACGATGGTCAAGATTTAGCAGGATTAGACGTTCAAGCAGTAAGACGCCAATTAGGAGTAGTGTTGCAAAACGGTCGAATTAACTCTGGTTCAATGTTTGACAATATCACCTGTGGCGCGTTGGTAACATTAGAAGAAGCATGGGAAGCCGCGCGAATGGCGGGGTTAGCTGCTGATATCGAACAAATGCCGATGGGAATGCACACAGTTATTAGCGAAGGTGGTACGAATCTTTCTGGCGGACAACGACAACGGTTATTAATAGCCCGTGCAATGGTTGTGAAACCAAAGATTATCCTAATGGATGAAGCTACCAGCGCTTTGGATAACCGCACCCAAGCTATTGTGACTGAAAGTTTAGATAAATTAAATGCTACCAGAGTAGTTATCGCCCACCGACTGAGTACAATTCGCAATGCTGACCGGATTTATGTAATTGAATCGGGTCGTTTAGTCGAGGTAGGTTCGTTTGAAGAATTAGTTTGTCGAGGTGGCTTATTTGCTCGATTAGTAGCGCGACAATTAGAGTAATATAACAATAATTACTCACCCAACTTTCTCTTTCTTCTCTTCCTCTGCGTCCTCTGTGCCTCTGTGGTTTGTTAAAAAAATGCTCTTTCACAACAACTCAAATGTAATTACCATATAGTTATGAAAACTTTCGCGCTCAGATTGAAGCCAGAACAAGATTTGAAAAAAAGCCTGAAAAACTTTGTCGTCGCCAACAATATTGAGGCCGGATTTATATTAACCGCCGTTGGTAGCCTTCAACAGGCAACAATTAGATTCGCCAATCAAAATGAAAGTAACGTCTTGCTTGATAAATTCGAGATAGTTTCTCTGGTTGGTACTCTTTCAGTCAACGGAATTCATTTACATATTTCTATTTCTGATTCACAAGGGATAACTAGGGGAGGGCATTTAGTTGATGGTTGTTTGATTTATACAACGGCTGAGATTGTTATAGGAGAAAGCAAAGATTTAATCTTTTCAAGAGAACTAGACAAGCAAACTGGCTATCTAGAATTAGCAATTTATCAAAGATCATAATTTGTATTTTATTAAGATTCCGATCCGAATCTTTTTAAGAAATTGGGACTTACGCACGACGGGGCCAAAAGCCGCCTAACTTGGCAGCGATGTAGAGACGTTACATGTAACGTCTCTACATCAAAACGGTTTTTCCACAAAACCGGGTTTCTGTTTGATTCCAGTTCAAAAATGTTGATTACAGATGAATGTCCGTTGCCGAAATATTATTATCGTTTAATGATATCGGTTAACCACAACAAAATTAGCAATATTAAGCATACGACAACTAAGCCGACGCTAAATTGCATAGTGTTATCCATATCTGACGATTGCTGCATAATATAGAGCGGTTTTAACATAGCAGCAAAATTCTCCTTTAAGTTGAGAGCGATCGCCTGTCTAATACTGCTCTAACCTTCAATTAATAATTTCACTGACTCTCTACTTTCTTTAAGAGCAGTCAAGTAGGGAGACATCCTTTTTTTGACGAAATTAGCCATAGAATCTCGCTTCACTGATACAGCACAACTGCAATTGATAATATTAGCTTTCGCTTGCAGTTGAATCGCCTTAACAAGTAAAGGAATAAATCGTGCCATTTTTTGCAGATCCGGCCTCAGAAAACCACAGGTGTAGCGAATGGTGTCGGGTGCAATGCGATGAGTTATCATCCATCCTACTACCTCTCCTTGGTAACGCAAACCCAAACTGTTTAAAGGCTCAAATTTTTCTTCATGCCCAAAAGGAATCAAAGTTTTTGGAATCCAAGGATATATTTCTTGCTGTTTTTCAAGTTCTAGCCGCTCGGATTGAGTAATTTCTCCCCAAGGAAAGATGCTGTAAGCATCTGGTATTTCTGTTTTTTCCATCCAGGGAGCATTAACGATTTTATCTATGGTAGATTGGCATACTAACATCCGTGGTGCAGGAGGTGTCCAATTACGCTTTTGCAGAATACGTTCCAACGCAACCGTTGTTGGTTGACCGGAGGTGTAAATCAATTTTGCACTGGTACAATTTTGGGAAATTAACTCTTTTTCCAAGTAAGCCAAAAGATCTGCGCCAATACCCTGAGAACGATAGTTTGGTTCTACAAAAATAGAAAATACTAGAGCATCATTACTCTGAGGTAGAATTTGTGCCAGAGCTAAACCAATAGGTTTATTAGAGTCGGAAGCTGCGATCGCTATTAAAGAATCTCCTGGTTGTAAAGCTACCAACATAGGACGAAATAGAGAAAAAGTAAATGGCTGATACAGCAATGCTGTAAAAGCATTATTTAGCCGATTAAAAGTATACATTCCTATCTCCTGTTAATTCATAGCTGACATTGAATTGAAGAGAATTTAAGATTTTTAGTAAAATCTTAAATTGAATAGAGACAAAGAAAGTTTTGACAAAATCCTTTCCTTGTCTCCCGCAGTTCTACAAACTATTATTTAAAATCATCTCTTGGCTTATCACCACCACCAGCTACAGTCTCTAATTCCTCATCTTTTAGCTCGCCAGAACTCGGACTGTTTGTTTGGGTATTAATCCAATCTTCCACCTCTTCTGAAGTGAAATTGTATCCTTTTTCTTGACCTATCTGGACTGCTGTATTCACAATAGCTTCTCGGTCGTTTACCGATTGAAATCGCTGTTGCAAAGTAGTATCTGACACTACTTCTTGATAAAACCGATCCAAAGTTGCACTAGACATTAGATCTATCCTTTGATATTCAAGTTCGTTTTTTTAAGTTGGTTTCTACTAAAACTTTCAGTCAACTCACATCTTGCACCTACCTACTCACCCGCCGTGGAATCAATTCCACGGCTCATAGCGAAAGTCCATTGAAATGGACTGAAATCTATAGCAAGCATTTAGTCCTCTTGAGAGCGTCCCACGGGCGGCGATATGCCTCCGGCACGCTACGCGATCGCAACCCGTTATGGATGAAAGAAACAAAAATTCCCGTAATCCTGTATTCATAAGGGTTTGGCGATTTTGTTTCTTAGGAGGGCTTTCGCTATTAGCTAGGGAATTGATTCCCTAGTGGGTAAGCGGGTAGGTGCAAGATCTGAGGTCAACCAACTCTTCTACTTATCTAATGGGTGCAACCTGGATCGCTTTATGCAGGTGTTGGAAAAAATCCCGAAAAAAATACAAAAGCCTCGGTAAAAGGGGTAAATATAATTGTACATCTATCTAAAGAGATATTTTATTATGACTTACGCGCGACGATCCTAGAAACCGGGTTTCTTGGTGCGATCTCTCGTTCCAAAGCGATGATTTTTCATAGAAGCCCGGTTTTTTTACCCACTCGCTGCATAAATCACGTCACGCAAGACCCATTAGATAAACAGAAGAGAGCGAACCAGATAGTTAGAAACCCAAACTATAACCACTCCTTTCCTTTGTTTATCTACACAAACTGTATTTACCTATGCTAAACAAACTCTTCAATTTCAACAATTTCAAATTAGCTAAAAAGCTAACTCTTTTACTCTCCCTCGTGTTTATAGTGGGAATTATTCTGAGCGGGTTAGCTTTGGCTAGCATTTTGAATTACAAAGCTCAAAATGAAATCAGTTCAAAGGCTTTGTTGCTGAGCGAAACGATAAACTCTATCCGGAAATACACAAGTACTGAAGTAGCGCCAGAATTGACTACCCGGTCAACATCAGATGAGTTTTTAGCACAGACCATCCCTTCTTATTCAGTGCGTAAAATCTTTGAAAATCTCCAAAAGAGCGACGATCTTTATCGAGGATTTTACTATAAATCTGCCATGCTCAATCCCTCTAATCTTCAAGATAAGGCAGATGCTTTTGAAACAGCGATTGTCGAACAATTCCGGCAAAATCAAACTCTCAAAGAATTGCAAGGATTTCGTGGGGTGGGAAATCAAGATTTTTTCTATATTGCTCGTCCCTTATCGCTGACTGAATCTAGTTGTTTGAGATGTCACGGCATACCGGAGGATGCACCTAAAAAGATGATTGACATTTATGGTACAACTAATGGATTTAACTGGCCTTTACATGAAGTTATCGGCACTCAGATTGTTTCTGTTCCAGCGAGTCAAGTTTTGCAAAATGCGCGTCAATCGTTTGTTTTAGTGATGGGAGTTGTAGCTATAGTCTTTGCCGTAACAATACTCATAACTAACCTCTGGCTGAAACTCTTTATTGTTCGACCGATCAAGAAGATTGCCCAAGTTGCGGAAGCGGTGAGTACTGGCGATATGGAGGCTGAGTTTGAAAAAGTATCGAACGATGAAGTAGGAAATTTAGCAGAAGCATTTACTCGCATGAAGCTGAGTTTAGCAATGGCAATTAAGAGATTCGAGCGATATCGAATTAAAAGTCGCGATCGCATTGATTTTGGCGATGAAAGAACGATTAATTAATCCCTGGTTAGAAGTAGGGAGGTTCGACCTCCCTTAACTCGTTTCCAGGTTGAACGAGAATAGCAAAGTTATGCTCAAATTGGAGAGCGATCGCTCTTTCTCCACAGGGAAGATGAGGAGCGATCGCCCGATTATAAGAATTAGCATGAAAGTAGGTTGAATTGAGGTAATTAAACCCAACACCAGACAATAACCTGTTAAAGTTTTATGCTAATTCCCCAAGAGGTCTAATGAATAGCAAAAGCACCTGAAAGCAAACACAGTGCCGAATATAGTATTTGGTTCGGGAACTTTAGAGTAGAAAGTTATCTTGGACTAAAGTTCTTCTTTTTATACTGCTTCATCACCTCCTCAAACCATCCGCCCCCTGCAACAGCCTCTAATTGCTCCTCCGACAACTCGCCTGAAGCACCTGACTGGTTATCCATTGATTCTAGCCACTCTTCAGTTTCGCTAGGAGTAAAACTGTAGCCCTTTTCGTTACCAAGCTCTACCATCTTATTCACCAAACTTTCCCGATCTGTGGCCTCACTAAGCTGCTGTTGCAGATTTGTATCTTGTGATATGTCTTGGACAAACTGATTGAGAATTGCGCTAGACATGGGATTTCTCCTTTGATTTTCAAGTGAGTTTTTTCGAGTTGGTTTGTACCAAAACTTCAGCCAACCAACTCTTCTATTTATCTAATGGGTGGAAGTGCGATCGCTTTATGCAGGTGTTGGGTAAGTTGAGGCTAAAAATTCCCAAATAAGTACAAAAGCCTCCCCAATAGCTTCTAAATAGCTTACACATCTACCCAAAGAGAAGCGATCGCACCATTGTTGATTTCAAGGACTGTCAATGCACCTACCGGGGGGGAAAGGGGGGCCAAAACCAATCTGCTTTTACTGTACCGGCTCCTCCTGCACCGGCTCCTCCTGCAACAGCCTCTAATTGCTCCTCCGACAACTCGCCTGAAGCACCTGACTGGTTATCCATTGATTCTAGCCACTCTTCAGTTTCGCTAGGAGTAAAACTGTAGCCCTTTTCGTTACCAAGCTCTACCATCTTATTCACCAAACTTTCCCGATCTGTGGCCTCACTAAGCTGCTGTTGCAGATTTGTATCTTGTGATATGTCTTGGACAAACTGATTGAGAATTGCGCTAGACATGGGATTTCTCCTTTGATTTTCAAGTGAGTTTTTTCGAGTTGGTTTGTACCAAAACTTCAGCCAACCAACTCTTCTATTTATCTAATGGGTGGAAGTGCGATCGCTTTATGCAGGTGTTGGGAAAAATCCCTAAAAAAATACAGAAGCCTCTTTATAAGGGTTAAACAAACTTACACATCTATCCAAAGATAGATTTTATATATGCTCAGATCTTGCACCAAGCGAAGGGAGGTGGAACCTCCCATCACTCGTTCCCAGGTTCAACCTGGGAACGAGATCTAGAGGCTCTGCCTCGGTTCGGTTGGCTACGGGATTAAGCTTGATCGGGAATTTTAATCCGCTTTCTAAACTCTTCCACCCGCCTCGCATCCGGAATTTCTGCTGCCAGTGCTTCCACCAATTGCACGGGTGTCAAATACGGAGATTGAGCCAAAGTCTCTTCCAATACAAACATAGCCATTGGCCCCACACAACGGCTGAGTTCTTGCTGACAATGCTCTAAAAATTTTGGATTTAGAAGCGCAGATCGCAAACCTATATCCGTTCCAGAAATATTAACTTTCTCAGCTTTGGCAGGGATTTGGATGCTCTTGATAAACTCTGCCGCTCTTTTTACGTTGGGAATTTCTGCCGCCAAAGCTTCCACCAATTGCACAGGAGTCAATTGCGGAGATTGAGTCAATATTTCTTCCAATAGTAAATTAGCCATCGGCCCCATACAACGGCTTAATTCTTGCCGACAACGATCTAAAAATACTGGCTCCAGACGCGCAGGAGTAATATTGCTCGGCTCCCTCTTAAGCCCCCCTTGGCAAGGGGGGTTGGGGGGATCGAGATCCAGCCCTAACCAAGCAGTATTCAAATTGGGAGTTTCTGCTTTTAATTGCGGTTGATTAGGTCGATCAATTCTTTTCCCCTCACCACCATCTATTTCGGTCCTTTTCCTCAGCTTATTTGCCCTTTGTTCTAAAAGTTTAAACTCATCCGACTCAACAACTTCAGCTACTTCGCGCTCTTTCTTAGCTAGATCGATATTAATTGACACTTTTTTCAGTGACAGATTCGCCCTTGGATTCTGGGGTAAAATTACTGGAGCGAGAGCTTCGAGAACTTCTTTAGCTGACTGATATCGCTCTTTAGGTTTCTCCGCCAGCATTTTATCTAATATTTGAGTCAGATTATCGCCGATATTAATATAAGAATGCCATTGCCATTCTAAGGATTCATCCACTAACAAATCTGGTCTTTTCCCAGTCAGAAGCACGAGGGCGCAAACACCCAGTGCGTAAAGATCGCTACAAGGATAGCAGTGTCCCAGACGGATTTGTTCTGGTGGCGCATATCCGTATTTTCCCACAATCGAAGCTTGATCATAATGGTTTTGAGCATTGAGATCGGTAGACTCGATTTTGGCGATCGCTTCCTTAACCAACCCAAAATCAATTAGCACAGGTTGCGCTTGATTATGAGCTAGCATCATATTTTCTAAAGAAATATCCCGATGAATAATATTGAGATGATGCAGATAGTCTAGAACTGGCAACAAATCCTTTAACCACTGGGTAACTTCCGCTTCAGAAAACGACTGACCTTGCTGTTGGCGTTCTAACAATAGTTGAGAGTAAGTTATACCATTAATATATTGCTGCACCAGAAACAACCGTTCTTGTGCTGCGAACCAAGCTAAAAATTTAGGAATTTGAGGATGATTAATCTGGTATAATATTCGAGCTTCTCGCTCGAATAATTCGCGGGATTTGTTAATTGTATATTCCGCTCTGCTTACAGGTACAAATTCTTTTAAAACGCAAGCATCGCCAAAACGCTGGGTGTCAGAGGCTAAATATGTTCGTCCGAAGCTTCCCTGTCCGAGAACTTTCTGAATTTGATACCGATTGTCGATCAAAGTGCCAGGGGTAATTTCTGGTAGCATGACTGCGTTGCTCGAAGGCTGACTGGGATATTTATATTTTGTACGTTTAACGCCTCCACGAGTGCGCCAGAAACCCGGTTTTTTCAAAAAACCGGGTTTCTGATGCCGCTGTCAAAAAGATGGTTCGGTGAGGTGGCGATCGCACGTAATCTCGCTGTTTTCAAAGCTTCCTGTTTCCTTTGTAGGTTCATTATTGCTGAGGGCAAGCTTTCCTGCCTACCCCACAAGAGTTTTTGGGAAGGTCTATTTATCTAATGGGTCTAAGCAAAGGTGATTTATGCAGCGATATGCTTCCAGCACGCCGCGCGATCGCACGGTGCTGCATAAACAGACTCCCGTTCCACCCATGAGATAAACAGAACCGGAGAAAACTGATGTCAACCGAGAAAAACAGCCCCAACACCAGCGTCCGCAGCGATCGCATCTATCCCAAGATAGAGTATAGATTCAGCTAAAATCTTTCCTTGGCTAGATAAATAAATTTGAAATATTGATAATCTGCACACAACCAGGTAAGTATCTAACCGCATGAAACAGCCTCTATTCCGCTTTTGGCTTTTTAACAGCAGTATCCTCTTTTATCTGTTGCATTCCAACGCTACAACAGCACAAATTGTCCCGGATGCCACTCTACCAGTCAATTCCAGCGTGATGCAACAGGGAAATACTAGCATTATTGAAGGAGGAACAACCGCAGGCACGAATTTGTTCCACAGCTTTAAAGATTTTTCCGTTCCTAATGGTGCAGAGGCTTTCTTTAACAATGCGCTAGAGATTCAAAATATTTTCAGCCGCGTTACGGGGGGAAATATTTCTAATATTGATGGATTGATTCGCGCTAACGGTGTTGCTAATTTATTTTTAATTAATCCGAATGGGATTATTTTTGGGCCAAATGCCAGATTGAATATTGGCGGTTCTTTTTTGGCGAGTACTGCGAGTAGCATTAGGTTTGCCGATGGGATAGAGTTCAGTGCTACTAATACTAATGCGCCACCTTTGCTGACGATTAATGTGCCGATTGGTTTGCAATTTGGCAGCAATAGCTCTGGCTTAAATGGTGCGATCGCTGTCCAAGGCGCGGGTCATAATTTGAGTATCGACCCAGACACATTAGTAATTATTAGAGATAATAGGCCGATTGGTTTTGGGGTACTACCCAATCAAACTTTAGCCCTTGTTGGCGGTGACCTGACCCTGGACGGGGGAAATTTGACGGCCTCCTCTGGACGAATTGAACTAGGAAGTGTAGCACCAGGGAGTTTAGTTACTCTTATGCCAACAAATTCAGGTTGGCAATTGGGATATGAAGGAGTGCAGAATTTCCAGGATATTAGTCTTACAAATGCAGCTTCAGTGGATGCCAGTGGCAGTGGAGGTGGAAGTATTCAGGTGCAGGGACGGCGCGTGACGCTTGCCGATGGTGCGGCAATTTTGAACCTGACTGAGGGCAGCAATTCAGGAGGAAACCTAATTATACGTGCCTCGGAGTCAGTGGAACTGATTGGCACAAAAGCTGACGGTGAGTTTCTCAGAAGCTTGACAACTGATACCCAACCCAAAGCCACAGGCATTGCTGGCGATTTGATAATTGAAACAGCAAGGCTGACTATTCGGGATGGCGCGCAGGTAAGCGCCAGCACCTTTGGGCAAGCTAATGGGGGAAATCTGACGATAAAAGCCACCGATTCCGTCGAACTGATTGGCACTTCTGCCGATGGTAAAGCTTCCAGCGGCTTGTTTGCTTCTACCCAACCCAAAGCCACAGGCATTGCTGGCGATTTGATAATTGAAACAGCAAGG